>CAVFBC010000003.1:0-188715 GCA_963620575.1 Alistipes putredinis
GGTTCAGGCTTCCGCCCATTGACCAATATTCCTCACTGCTGCCTCCCGTAGGAGTCTGGTCCCTGTCTCAGTACCAGTGTGGGGGGCCATCCTCTCAGATCCCCTACCCATCGTCGGCACGGTGGGCCGCTGCCCCGCCGTCTACCTAATGGGACGCATGGCCATCCGGCACCGCCTCGCGGCTTTCCAGAACTCGGGATGCCCCGTGTCCTCATATGGGGGATTAATCTCCCTTTCGGGAGGCTGGTCCCCTGTGCCGGCCAGGTTCCATACGCGTTACGCACCCGTGCGCCGGTCGCCGGCGGCTGTATTGCTACAGCCCCGCTGCCCCTCGACTTGCATGTGTTAGGCCTGTCGCTAGCGTTCATCCTGAGCCAGGATCAAACTCTTCGTTGTATGAATTGATTTTGTTTTGCTCTTTGCGAGCCGCCGCCTTGGCTTGCGCCAAGGCCGCGTCGGCCTCTCGGCCCTCGCCTTAGCCTTCTTTTTGACTTGTCGGGCGGCGGCCTCGCGGCCGGCCGCCCTCCTAAGTGTGCGTCACTTCCAATATGTCAATGTGCTTGCGCTTCGTCTTTGTCTGTGCCACTCGTTTTGTGGCGGCGAACCGAGTTGCGAAGTTAGGAGGTTTCTCCGAGTCTCGCAAGAAGTTTTTTGCTTTTCTTCTCCTCGCCTTGGCGGCGGGGCTGGTTCGTTTCCGAAAGCGGGTGCAAAATTAGGGAGAGTTTTTGGATTTGCAAGGGGTGGGTGGGAAGATTTTGGCGATTTTCTGATGGAGTGGCGGATAGGATGGTGGGTTTCAGGGGGTTGGGCGAGGTTGTTAATGGGAGTTAAAGAGGCAGGAATGGATATTTGTCTTAAGAAATGAGTGCGGAATGTAGTGCGAAAAGAATATTAAAAAGGCGGCAACCTCTGTTTTATGAGATTACCGCCTTTCCAGATTAGAAAATTAAAGGTGTTGCCATCTGCGTTGAAACTTTGCGTGTCTGCGTTTTCAACAATGATACGGGCAAGGGGGCACAAAACATGCTGCGCTGTTTTTATAGCCCTTAGCTTAGTTTCTTGAAGTTGAAGTCGTTGGGCGTGCACGCTGCTTTTTTGTAGTCGAAGCCGTAGGCACGTAGCAACTCGGCCTTGACCTCCTTGGCACCATTGACGAACGGGGTGTAAGGATTTCCGGGGACTGTGACAGTGATAGGCTGGTCGGGTGTGATGACCTGACCATTGGAGCGTATGACGCGCTTGGGCCAGACACGGAAGACAGTGGCGTTGGACTGCGCCACAGATGGAGTTGGCACTGCAGATGTTGCCTGTGTGGTGACGGTAAAAGGCAATGCGCAAAGTATGAGGAGTACGGGGATTAGAGTTTTCATGGACGAATTACGGTTCGTTAGACTGTCTCTTTTTTCGGCTAAAATTTTGTTTCCTCATTCACTCATCCTTCTTTGTGTATGAGAATCTTGAGCCTCCATTCGATTTAAGAGCAAAACTAATTGACTGAGACGACTCGATTTTGCCTACCATGGATTCACTCATAGCTTCTTTCAAACCCTCGGAAATTTGGTCGTTGACCGTAGCATTGTCCACCGTCGCGTCTCCCGAAGATGTGTTAAGATAAATCTTATCGCCAACAACATTCCACTCTCCTCGTTGATGACCCGTGATGCATACCGAGACTTCTGTGCTATCTGCTTGAGTCAAATCAATGTGCATAAATAAAAGTTGCCAAAACTTTCCTCCACTTTCCAAAGTCAGGAAACAATTTGCATCGACTCCATCGATAAGTACATGGCCTCTCCATTCCCCAACCAAATCATCCTTTGAAGGTAAGCGATTAAACGTGATTGTCGACTTATCCAATGAACTTAGTTCCAACATTGGGCTGTAAATCGCCTCGAACTTACCGTCACTAAATTCTGAGATGCACATCAGATGGTCCGTCGCGCAAACTTGTCATCAAAGTGTTGACGGGTTTTTCGCGATTTTGACTGGGTATCCACGGAGTTGTTGGAGAGCTTCAAGAGAGAATTCTTCTCGTCCAACACACACCATTCACCTTCAACTTTTACTGTAACGCCATTCGTATACCTAAATGTTGCTTCGTAAGTATTGTTCTCATCAAACACGAATACCTCCTCAACACCATTCACCTTTTGGCCCTCTTGCCACTCGGCGCAAGTGAAACTCCACGTTCCCACCAATTCCTTATTATAGTCCTTTTTGATGCACGACGTAAGGCTGGTGAGAATGGTCGCCATGAGGCAGATTAGCAGAAACGCTTTTTTCATAATAACGTTTTGTCAAAATTCCCGATGAGGTTTACGCCTCATCGGGATTTGCTATAAGATTGTTGTTATTGCACCCTTGTGCAGGTCAGGGTCATGCCGTCGCTCGTCAAAACTAAAGTGTTGGATGTTAGCGTGGTTATTTCATCAACCTCATCAGCTTGTATTTGACTAACAAAACCAGGGATGATATCATTTTCAAGCTCCCTCAAGTCACTGCCAGTGGCATCGTAAGAGCCGAGCCATTCGTTGTAGATCTTTGCTCTTGTCAATTTAGCATCGCAGTTATTGATAGTGGTATAGATATCATCACCAGATAGTTCCCATTCACCAGCCTGGTAGCCCTTGACTGTCATGCAGACCGCCACACCTTCCTCTTCTTGCGAAAGTGGCATGACAAAATCATGCCTGTAGGACCCGTCTCGGTTGAACGTTAACGTTCCACTTAATTCCATGTCAACACCATCTTCAGACACGGTCATTGAGTATTCCCACTTGCCGACCAGTTTCTCTTTTTTAGAGTTGCCGCAAGAGGTGAGAGGCAGGCAGACAAGGAAAGCCGCCAGAAGGCAAAGAACGCTTAATACTTTCTTCATAATGTGAGGTTTTTGTAAGATTTAATAGAGAGTGAGCCTTGGACAGCCCACTATCCGAGTTTGATAAAATTGAAATCGAAAGGGGTGCAGCAGGAACGAGAGTAGTCGAAGCCATACATGCTGAGGTAGGCGGCCTTGACCTCATTAGCCCCATTGACAAAGGGCGTGGAGGCGTAGGACGGGAGAGTGACGATGACGAACATCTCGGGGGTAAGTATCTGGCCATTGGAGCGCTTGACGGTCTTGGGCCATACACGGAATGCGGTTTGCATAGTATTGAGTTTTGTAATTTTCTATTATTTGCTGATACGCTTATTGTTGGCCATACCTATGTTATGATTCACTTTGTCCGTTATTTCGGGAGTGACATACTCCTTGACCTTTCGGTAGGCCAAGGCGAGCGCTCCGGCATCATCGGTGAAACCCAGAATCGGGATGACATCGGGGATCAGGTCAATCGGGCAGATGAGATAACCAAGAGCGGCGACAATGGTAGCCTTCGCTCCGAGGGGAGTAGAGTCCTCTTTCATGACATAATAGAGTTCAAGCGCTGTGCGGGCGAGGCTTGGTGACACCTTTGCGACAACAGACCAGAAGCCTGACTCCTCATAATCCTTCGAGTAGGATTTCAACTGGTCGACAGATGTGATTTTTTCAGATGATGACATACGCTTTAGTTTTTTACGACCTCTCCAAAGGTAGTTAATAAAAACGATGGAGAGAACCGTTTGTTAATGGATGTTGCTAAGAGATAAACAAACAGAGCGGCTACCCAAGTAGAAAAGCACCGAGCCCTGCAGAAAACAAGAAAAGTCTAAAGATTTACGAGACTAACAATCTTTTGGTGTTCGGACGCAAAACTCGCACGCGAGGGGTGGGTGAGTTTGACACAACGGGCGACCTTGCCACCAGCGAGAGTGTAATCCACGCAGCAATCAGAGACGGGAGTCCAGTTGGCATCGGGCAACTTGTTATAGGCCTTAGCTCCCCAGACGAGAATAATATCCGGCTGGAGTTCATTCATCACCTGAGCGGCGAAAGGTGTTGAGCGACTGTAGTCATCGGACGTGTAGTTGTCATTGCTGGGCTCTTGCGAGGCGGCGGTCTGCACGAAATTGTAGAATGCTATGCCGTTCCAAATACTGATGCTTTCGGCAGAAGATACATTATCCTTTCCGAGCAGCATCTTCTCGAAGCTCCGATAGGTTCGGCTCATCCAGCCCTCCATCTCGGCACGTTCTGCGCAACAGTCGAGATAGCGGCGAGTGACAGATTGCGTAAAATTTTGGCATTGCCCCATGCGCTGAGGTGGCAGATTGCCACGGACACCGCATTGCCCCGGAATGGGACAAGGGTCTGCACAATAGTGGCTGTCACCGATTACAAGGATGCGAGGACGTGAGTTGCTGTAGTTGGGGCCTACCCATGGTTTGAAATATGGCATTTATTCTTTGGCTTTAGTTTTTTACATCTTTTACGACATGAGGGCGCCTCTGTTTGCCTATGCTGACCATAAAAGCCTCAGAAAAAGAAAAATGAATGGGTAATGTGTGATTTTGGTGGTTATCAGCGCGGAAAAGAAAAGTCGAAGGTCGAGTTCTATTAATTGAACTCAGACCTTCGACATGTTAATAATAAAAAGACTTAGAGCCGCAGATTAATCGCAATCTGAGCACTCCGACTCGCCAGCGATGAGACGTACGGTGAAATACATGCCGACGGGGCTTGAGTCGTCTGCGGTGATACTACTCTTAGTGAAGTCGAGGTTTGCGCCGCGGGAGCTACCGACAGAGTTACCTGCCCAATAGTCGCCATCAGTTCCTGACTTTCTCAACTGAGTGCCCTTATAGTTGCCTGCGGCGGGGAGGTAAATGGAGTTTCCGTTGCGCTTACTCGTGATGCGATAACCTTGGCCCTCCCACTTCCAGGTGCAATAGCGCTTGAGCTCTTGGAAGTTTTCTTGAGATGGGATGTTAACCGCACCCTCATAGAATTGATAGCAAACGAAAGAGCCAGCACTGTGAGTGAAATAGCTGCCTGAGGAATAGGGGTTAGTGGCACCGACATTCCTATCAGCCCACTGAATGCCAGAGGGGAGGCCGAGATCGACATACTGAACAGAATTATACCATCCGTCGAACCCATCAGAGGGGAGGTTATCAACATTGCTTATGCGGTAAACCGGTGCGGACTTAGAGGCAGAGGATTCGTGGTTAGAGGACGATGAACTTGACGAATAAGAATCAGACGAGGATGACCCCGACGAATAAGAACTGGATGAGGACGATGATGAGCTTGACGAGTAGGAGTCGGAAGAGTCGTAGTCGCTATATGACGAGCTGTAATAGTCATCGTAATCATAATCGTATCCGCCATAACCAGATGTCTTGGCGATGATGAGACCGAGTATAAAAATCAGAACCGGGAAGCCAGTGACGGAGGCCATGCCGATGGTCCACTTCTTCTGAGAATCGCGGACTTGGGGGTCGGAAGCGGGCGAAACAGCATTACGGTCAATAGGCGCACCCCATTTATTCTCAAACTCCTGACCTGCAAGAACCAAGAAGATGAAAAGAATTATACTGCCCACAAAAGGCACAGCGGAGATGAATATCCACCAACCGGACTTGCCAACGTCATGGAGTCGGCGAACTGTGATGGAGAGAGCCGGGACGACAATGGCGAGGCCGAATACTATAGCAGCAGCAAAACTGATAACGGTAACCGCAGTAGAGTAGCAGCCGAGCAGGGGCAGCGCTACGACCGGGATGAAGTATAAGAAAGAGACGAGCGACAGGAAAACGTTAGTCAGCCAGAAATCAGCTCGGGCAGTACGGCCGCGGAAATTGGCGTAGTTGCCCCAGAACTCATAGAAAAGTTGGACAAGCAGAGATGAGAAACGGGGCTTCTGATTGAAATTAAACGAGGGCTCGTTGCCATACTGCTCGGTGGATTGCCAAGGCTGCTGGGGAGGCAGGTTATTGTCGGCATTGTAGGCGAAAGAGGGCTGTGAGGCATAGCCTGTTGCCGAGTTGCTTGTGGAGGCAGAAGCTGTTTGCCAAGATTCATTGGCAGACTCTGAGACCTTCTTTTTTAGTGTGATGTGCTTTAGAGGATCTTGTTCCTCGGCTGTGTTGTTTGAGGTGTTGGGAGAGACTGGGGTAACGGGGGTAGGAGTGACAGCCGCCTCTTCACAGGGCTTGCAGTCAGACACTATTCCAGTCTCGTCTGAGAGATCGGTCGCATCACAGTCCTTGGATATTAGCAAAATGGAGCCATCCTCCTTGTTGACCACATTGTACTCCTTGGGCAAAGAAAAAAGAAAGTACGCTCCCGCAAACAGAAAAATTACCAGAGGAATGAGAGGAAGCACGTAAACGACAAGGAACTCCACAAAGTCAAAGTCACCGAAGTGTCCGGAAACCTTACTAAGTAAACGATAGAAAAAGCTGATTAAAATGAGGACTCCGACTACAGTACCTATGGTTCTTCCTACTTCACCACCCATGGTTCCTCCTACTTCACCACATGTTCTAACGCGGCTACCCAATTCGGTATTCATAATGATTGCTACGACGATAGCAACAATCGCAACCAAACACAATGTGGCGAGTATTGACCCGCCCAGTGCGTTGGCGAGCACAGCAGAGACTATAAACCCTACAACAATAAGTGCGATGCCAAGTATTTTTTTGTCACTTCGCTGAGACGCCGCGTAGCTCAGAGTGCGACTCAAAGAAGAGGTCGCTGTTGGCATTACGTGGACCTTTTCTTGACCATCCTTGACGGCGGCAAAAAGCTCAGCGTCAGTGTTAGCGATAATCATGAGATTAGATTTATTTTGGTTGTAAAATTGGTGAATGCTGTAACAATTAGACTACAAAGAGCCAGAGGAATGATTTGTTTCATTGGAGGGCTACTCAAACTCTAACCAATTTAACGAGACAATTCGGTTAGAGATACGTGAACAGGGGTGCGATTTTAGCGAAAGACAAATTACTGAGAGGGTATGGGTGATTTGCGTAGAGGGGTGTGTCAGATTAATTCAGGATATGATGTGGGGATGTTGCCTCCCTACCCCGCCAAAGTGCAGAGACACCTACGTGGAGTAAGTATACCACAAATAATTATATTTGCGAAGGAGGACAAAAGATGAGGACATTAACACTTTTAGCAGCCTTGGCTGCCGCAACCATCAGCGCGCATGGATATGCGCAGACGGCGATAAGCGATGAGGATCAGGCTGCCATAGTAAAAGCCATTGAGCAGGCTGACAATGGTGGCGCGGGCAGGGCGGCCGAGACGCTTGAGAGGCTTTGTGCGAAATACCCCACCGAGGCGGCTTTGCGATACGAGTTGGGCTATGCCCAGATGAAAGACTATCGCTATGAGCGGGCTGCTAAGACATTCCGCAGTCTGAGGGGCGTGGCGGAGATGGGCGAGTTGCCATGGCAGATGGAGGGCAACGCACTTGACTTGGCTGGCAGGCGAGGTGACGCGGTAAGGGTTTATCAAGACGGATTGAAGAAGTTCCCGAACTCGGGAGCCTTGATAATGGAGTTGGGCACCATAAAGATGCAAGAGGAGGATTACGCCGGCGCCATTGAGATGTATGAGAGGGGGGTGGAGGTTGACCCGGACTACGCACCTAATTATTACAGGGCGGCATGGATACACTTCCACAGCGACGCGCCGTGGGACGGCATCCCGTTGGCGGAACGTTTCATGGCGATGGAGGTGAAGGGCGAGCGCGTGGAGGAGATGAGCAGGATGACGTATGAGGCCTACGCGACTCTGATCCGTGCGGCGGTGAAGGCAGACAAGGACGGCACGATAGGCCGAGCAGCCACGGAGTTAGGGTTTGACCCTCTAAGGGGCGAGGAGACCATGAGCCTGAGGGTGGTGTGCGGAGTGAAGAAGGCGCTGCACATCACGCGGCCAGAGGATGGAAGTTTGGCGGCGAGCGTCTGGGACTTTGAGGAGAGGGTGGCTGGCGCAGGGCACTGGGAGGCCTATTGCCGGTGGCTGCTGCGCAAGGGGCGCGAGGAGGAGTTTGGCGGATGGCTGTCGCTGCATGAGGATTTGATGGAGAGGTTTGCGGAGTGGATGGGGAGCGTCTCGTCTAAACCATTTTGAAGCGCCACGAAGAAAACTCACTATCTTAGTAAAACACAAAAAATGCAGAACATGGAGCAAGTCAAGCTGTTGCCGTATGGAATATCGGACTTCAGAGAGCTTAGGAGGCAGAACAGATACTATGTAGACAAGACCATGTATATTCCCAAACTTGAGACACGCGGGAATTTTTTGTTTTTCACCAGGCCAAGAAGATTCAGGAAAAGCCTGTTTCTCAACATGTTGTCTACCTACTACGACAGCAAATGCGAAGAGAGGTTTGATGAAATATTTGGCGGCCTATGGATTGGCGACCACCCCACCCCACTGCGAGGGAAATTTCAGATTATGCATTTAGACTTCTCGCTAATAAGGGGGAATGTTGACAATCTTGAGTTTTGCTTCAATGAATACATGTCCACGAAACTCGGCAGTTTTATGAACAAGTATTCAGACGCTTACCCGCAAAGGACTATAGATGCAGTCGCCAACGCCTCGGACGCCGCATCGAAACTGAATATCATTGCAGACTTCGCAAAAGAACACGGCACTCAGATTTACCTCATACTCGACGAGTACGACAACTTCACAAATAATGTGCTCAATGAGAAAGGAGAAGCCGTCTACACCGCACTCACACACGCCAGTGGATTCTACCGCGACATCTTCAAGATATTCAAAGTCCTCTTCACGCGAATCTTCATGATTGGCGTGAGCCCCGTCACACTCGACGACCTCACCAGCGGCTTTAACATCGCACTGAACTTGTCAACAGACTACTCGTTCAACCAAATGCTGGGCTTCTCGACAGAAGATGTGCGAGAGATGATGCAATACTACAAGAAAGCTGGCATGCTGCCTGAGGACATAGATGTCGAAACCACAATTGAATCCATTAAACCATGGTACGACAACTACTGCTTCTCAGAGGATGCACTCGAAAATCAAAGTCGGGTCTTCAATAGCGACATGGTGCTATATTACCTTGACAGCCTTGTGAACAATAAACGCAAGCCGCGCAACATGGTAGACCCGAACACGAAGACTGACTATGGCAAGATGAAAAAACTGCTCCAGCTTGACAAGTTAGACGGTGACAGGAAATCTGTAATCCGTAAGATTGCGGAACAAGACGAAATAATTGCCAACATAGAGGATTCGTTCCCCGCCCGTATGCTGGTAAAGCCCAATATTTTCACGAGTCTTCTCTTCTACTATGGCATGCTGACGTATAAGGAGATGCGCGGCGACTTGGCGGTGCTCGGCATCCCGAACAACAATGTCAGAAAGCAATATTACGAGTATCTCAAAGAACTTTACGATGAAAAAGACAGCATAGACACGACGACCCTTGCGAACAACTTCTACTCACTTGCCTATGAGGGAGAATGGCGTCCTTTATTTCAATTTCTGTCAGAGTCTTACGCACGAGTGTCTTCAGTCCGCAATGGTATAGATGGCGAGCGCAATTTGCAAGGCTTCTTCATGGCCTACCTCAGCATCAACAACTACTACATACTTGCCCCCGAGTTAGAGATGAGTCATGGTTATTGCGACTTTTTTCTGCTGCCAGACCATTCGCGGTATAAGGCGTCGCACAGCTATATCATTGAGCTCAAGATGCTGAAGAAGGGCGAATGGACCGAGGCTCGCGCCGAGAAACAGTGGGATGAGGCCGTTGAGCAGATTAGACGTTACGCCATGGCCCCGCGGGTTGAGGCATTAAGGCAAGGCACTGAGCTCCATTTGATTATTTTGCAATTTGAGGGGTGGGAGCTGAGACGGATGGAGGCTGTTGAAAATTGAGATGCACGGCATGCTTTAAGGGATAAAGACTCCCCCGTCGCTTGGTTGCGACGGGGGAGTCTTCAATTTGGGGATTTGCTCATCCCAGTGGGGGCAATAGTCTGGAAGGATGTGGATGGAGAGATAGAGAGCCTATGACTGAAATTTGCTGAAAATGTAGCCAAGGACAAGAAGTGCGATGATGGCTAAGCAGCCACAGCCCCACAACCTGGCTTTGCATCCTTCAACAGGGTCAATGCCTCTGTAGGCGTCGGACAATGCATCTCCGCTTGAGAAATACTGCCACGTTACATAGCCAATGGCAGCAAGAACCAGAATAACGATAACCCACATATCAAAGTAAGTATTAGGTTGTTATAATTTCAAATTCACAATAGAGGAAAGGGATATTGCTTATGAGCAGCCCTTGAGGAGCAAGCCTAAGATTGCAAGCACGAGAAAGATGCCGATGCCTCCAAAGAGCATCATTTTGGCACAGCCTGACATGACAGAGGGTTCTTTACCCTTGTAGGCATTGAGCCAAGCGTCTTGCTCGGCCATATTTGTACCTCGGAAGTAAACGTATCCGCCGATTAACATTCCTATTACAGCGAAAACGATATATAGAGTCATGAGTATATTTTGTTTACAGAGACCAAAAATTAGAGAACAAGGGAGAGGTTATTTTGTGAGATAACCGATTACGCAGAATATTATGAATAAGACAACCAAGCAACCGCATCCCTTTACCGTGGTGTTGTTGGAGACCCCCCGTACACCGTCAGAGGAGGAGCTTATACTATCTTCCAATTCCTTAATCGCCTCGTCCTCCTTTCGCTTCTGCTTCTCGTGTTCCAAATAATCAGAGCCGAGCACCTTGCTCTTAACGCGGCAGCGCCTTGAACTTTCCATATTAGATATAGAGGTTTTGTTTGATTGATAGGTTTTTAGAGAGTGATTGTCGAGTCACCACGGAGGAACGCATCGACATCATTTTCTGAGAGCGACGAACCAGACGCCTCGGAGAGCAAAAGGAGAGCATTTCTCTGCTCCTCAGGTGAGGATGCCAGATTTACCTGACGGAGAATCTCGCGGATGTAGGCGCTCTTATCGTCTATCTGACTAATGTATTGCGCGAACTGTTCACGGCACATTTGGAGATCCGCCTCATACTCTTGGGCGACCGACTCACCTTGCATGCGGAGAAGTTGATATCTCGCAGCTCTTTCCGCATATTGAATACCAGCCTGTATTACTTGATTGGCTAACTCAGTCTTCATGCTGCCCATCGGGTTGCTGATGTAAGCATGCTCAGAGAGGCTGGAGCTGATCTTAGATATGCCCCGATCCAACTCCTCTGGCAGTTGCAGTTCTCCGAGACGGTCGGGAAATTGAACAGCCGAGGTGAGATTTTCATCAAGCTTGGTCTCCGCAATCTCGCGACCGAGGCGAAGCATCGCCACGAGTGGGCGGAGGTTCTTGACCATAACCTCCCTAACGCTATCGGAGACAACGAGTTTCGCCCTGATTTGCTGGCTGATGCTGTCAATCTCTGCGACAAGAGCCTCACGTTGCTTATGAAGTCGCTGGAGAGACTTCTTGTGGTCTTCAAGTTCATCCTGCGCAAGAGTCGTCTCGACAAGGCACTTCTCATATTGATCGACCATGTCGCCATAATTTATTCTCCACTTGGTTCTGTCCTCGACATATTTGGCGTCTGGCAAGAACAAAAGGAGGGCTGAGATGAGCGCAGGCATCCTACTCGGCCTATGGTCTATGGCCTCCTTGTAGAGTCCAGATCGGCTTGAGAGATAGGGGTCATTTTGCGCAATCTGAGACTGGAAGATGGCTATTTGCATGATGTGGTCATTGGCTGTCTCGTCAAGACCACGGAGGTTCTCAGTCAGCATTTTTCGCCGATCACACAGCTCCTTCACATCTGGCTGGTCATAGACGGCCTTTTCAACCTGGGCATAGTCAGAGTTGAGAAGTTGGTTGGCATAGCGGACAAAAGCGTTGGCTTTGGGGGTTGCCACGTCATTGAGGGACTTGTAGATGGCGATGAGTCGCTCCATGTCGCCATTTATCGTTGTCGCATCGCGGAAGACCATAGCCTTGACCCTCTCAAATTGGGTTTGCATCTGACGCGTAATCTGGTCGGCCTGAGAATAATGTCCAAGCATCTGCACACCAGCAGAAATAGCGCCCAACCAACCTCCTCCGGTGTTATTGTATGTATTCGCAGCCTCTTGCGCAGTATTATAAAAACTCTGGGAGATTCTGTCAGAGAAAACCGCTAAATTCTCCTGCAAGGCATTAATCTCAAACTGGACGTTATAGAACATAGAGTCAACATCGAGCCACCCGATGGAACTAAAATCGAAGAGATCCGGCTGAACAGACTTGATGGAGTCGCCAAAGACATCCACAAGGCGTGTGGCATAATCGCGATAGAGGTCAACGACATCAGTGCGCAGAGCCGTGAAATTGTTAATGTCAGCCTTGACGTAACTCTCGGCCGAGCGATAAGAGTCTATCAGACGCGTGTAATTACCTGAGGTTTCGTATGCGCTCTTCTGTAAATTGTCAATTCGCTCATGGCCCTCTATGCTGCTTTGAGACAAGTAATCCCTCTTTGTGTGCTCAACAATGAGTTTACGAGAGTTGACATTTTCATGAAGTTTATTTAGGCTATTGCACGACGCGTCGAGATAGCTTTGGGTAACAGACAACGCAGCTTCCCTCTTGCCATCATAGAGGGACTTGCTCACCTGGTAACTGTCAACGACATAGTCCCGCTCGTCGTTAGTGATGAACGCCTTTCGGATAGCGTCACTACCACCATAATTCTCATAGGCCTCGGTGACATAGAGACTTATGTTGTCATCATCGCACTTGAAACCGAGTTCTTGTGCTAAGTCGGCACGGGTGAAATGTTCACCAGCCGCACTTAGCTGCCCAGCTAATTGATTTATCCTGGAGTAGAGAGCGATGCGCTCTTGATTATTCATAGTGAGGTTTTATTTGCTTGATTAAAAGAAGGAAAAACTCCGCAGTGCCTAAAACGCCACCCACATCAGTCCCTCTGTCCACTTGCCTCGACGCCGTCCTTGCTTGCAATGAGCAGCGTGGTGACTTGCGAAAAGAGGGTCTGCACACCTTTGCCTATCCGCGAGGCGAAGACGATGAGACCACCACACTGGACGTCGCACCCTTTGCATGGGGCGAGCAGGACGACATAGCCGTCTTGCTGCGACTTGAAGGGGAAGGCGGCTACGGAGTCCGCAGTCTGTGGGCAGACATCGACAACCCTGCGGCAGAACCGCGACACGTCGCTCAGCTGCAACGTGTGCAAACGGACAGTGTCGAAACAGTCCGCGGCTGAGGCTTTGACTTTAGACAGGAGGTTGGCAGTCAAAGCTCCGTCGCCGCTCACGCCCACCTTTTGTTTAGCCACGCACTCCTCCAGATTTTCGGTGATTACGGACAACAAGGGCGAGGTCGCTATTTGCGGTGGTGATATACTCTGCATTTTATACTTTACTTCCCGTTTTTTACAAAAGTAGCGAAGGGCGGAAGCAACAGAAGCAACAAAAATCACATGAAATATCAGTTTTATACAAAACTGCCCCCCCCTCCAAAAAAAAAGGTCACACCCTCGCGGAAAACAGAAATGCGGGCCAAAGAGACTTCACAGCCCTCAATGATATGACAGCGGACTTTATTAATTTTGGAGAAAACAAACTATCAACAAGGGGAAAGGCATGACACGCACAAACCAAGAGAAAAAAGAGATAATAGAAAAAGTTGGCAAGATTAGAGAAAAACACCTGCTGACATGGACGAGAAAAGAGTGGGATGTGGAGTATGGCTATCTGAAAGACGAGGTGCGAATCTGGGACAAGATTAAAGCGGACTGCAAGCACCACTGGCCGGAGGTCGACATAGACAATGTAATGAAATCCTACGCCAAGTTTGGCCCCGAATTTGAAAAAGAGAACGGGCTTAAACGCATCTTGCAAGTCGGAGACCGCAACGCAACGGGCGCAGAGTTAGCAGCGAACCGCGGCAATAACCCCGCACTGAAGACCCTGATGCGCTATTTGCTCGGGGTTGGGGGCATAGAGGGGATTGACAAGAAGTTGGTAAGCGGCCAGTGGCAGAACGCCCTCAAAACGATGGAGAATTTAGACCCGGCAGTCACACTGTTGCAGTTCGCCTCGGCCGACAGCTCATCACCCAAATACATGCTCAAGTTTGGCACATCGCCAAGTGACGAGAGCAGCGACCTGCTGACTGAAGAATCGATTACCAACCTTGATGACATCATAGGCGGTCTCAGAGGAGGCGACGAGTTGTCTCGCTTCACGCCCATGCGAGACAAGCGATACTCAGACCTGATAACCATCATGCGGGACAGGTGCGTGCGCATGGACGTGATAAACTACGTGGAGGGCTGCCTGAACGATATCCGCCTCGGGGCGAGCAGCACAGCCATGAGCGAGGCCAACGCTGATGTCATAGGGAAAGATCACGTCAGTCTGAAGCTGCCGCCATTCTCATGGTGGAAAGACACCAATATGGACGACTGGGAAATAAGGAACTTAGGCAGCTCGCTGTTGCTGACACACTTCAGGAAGAATAAGACTTACAACCGGTTCGTCTGCATCGTGACGAAAGATGATGACGGCTCGCTGTTGGCCTACATAGAGAAACCCGAGATGGCTCAGAGGCTCTTTGACCGAGAGAACCCAGACGACACCGTGGCATACGCCATCTTGAACATAAAAGACCCCGATGGCCGTTACTGGGTATATGATGAAGACCACAAAATCGAGACGGCCTACATGAAATTCTCTATCCAGACCTCCAGTAAGACCATGCGCGGCTTTTTAGGCACAGAGGAGCTGACCCGGCAGAGCTGTGACTTGAGCGACACATACAAAGGGAGTAAGCCCAACGGGCTCTACGACCTCCCCACGACTCAGCAAGAAGCGACATACAACAGCAGCTACATCTACCTGCCATATGAGACTGAGAGAAGCAGCACAGAGGGCGGAACGGCGCTGAGCGTCACCCAGTCGTGGCTGCGCATACCGTGCGGGCAGTCATATGAGATGCTACACAAAGGCGAGTTCTGCGACCTGCTTGACATAAACACAATAGAGTTCCCAGTCCTCCGGACCGTGAGAGGCAAAGACGGCTCGGCGCGCGACATTCTGCTTTTCTCTCTGAAGAACGTAATAGTGGACGTCACGGAAGTGCTGCACCCGAGGATTGGCGGCGTGATGCCCTACGGCATAATGCTGGTGGAGAGTCCGACCGCGGCATATACGTCGACCACATGGAGCCGCTCATCAATAGATGACGCTCGCATAGAGGGGCGTGACGAGACGGGGCGTCTGGTGGCGAAGGTGACCTACGCCATAACGAGCTGCAAGAGGAAAGGGTATGACACAGAGACCACGGAGGTCGTGGTGCGCGAGTATGTCCGCGAGCCGAGGACGGGAGGAAGGAAAGAGGGGTGAGGAGGAGAAGTACAGGGATTAAAAATTCTCTATCTTTGTGTGATATAAAAGACGCAGCATGGAGCAGGTTAAACTTTTGCCATACGGGATCTCGGACTTCACACAACTCAGGAGACAGAACAAGTACTACGTCGACAAGACGATGTATATCCCCACGATTGAGACACGCGGGAACTTCTTGTTTTTCATCCGCCCGAGGAGGTTTGGGAAAAGCCTGTTTCTCGACATGTTGTCCACCTATTATGACAGCAAAGGCGCAGACCGCTTCAGTGAACTCTTTGGCGACCTGTGGATAGGTAGCCACCCTACCCCACTCCAGGGAAAGTTTCAGGTTATGCATCTGGACTTCTCACTAATCACGGGAAACATAGACAACATAGAGGCTCGTTTCAATGAATACATGTCCACGAAACTCCGTAGTTTTATGGACAAATATTCAGACGCATACCCACAAATGACAATCGATGCGGTCGTCAACGCCTCAAACGCCGCCACGAAACTGAACATCATCGCCGACTTCACAAAAGAGCACGACACCCAGATTTACCTCATCCTTGACGAGTACGACAACTTCACAAATAACGTGCTCAACGAGAAAGGCGAAGCCGTCTACACAGCCCTCACACACGCAAGCGGATTCTATCGCGACATTTTCAAGATATTCAAAGTCCTCTTCACGCGAATCTTCATGATTGGCGTAAGCCCCGTCACCCTTGATGACCTCACAAGCGGGTTCAACATAGCCTATAACATATCGACAGATTTGGACTTCAACCAGTTGCTGGGCTTTTCAACAGAAGATGTCCGCGAAATGATACGCTATTACGTAGAGGCGGGAATGCTTCCTGCCGATACGGATATAGAGGCGGCATTAGAGTCGATGAGACCATGGTATGACAATTATTGTTTCTCAGAGAGGGCTATTGAAACCCAGAGCCGCGTGTTCAACAGCGACATGGTGCTTTACCACCTGAACCGGTGGATAGGTGACAAAGTGCCACCAGTCGACATGGTGGACCCGAACACGAGGACCGACTACGGCAAAATGAAAAGATTGCTCCAACTCGACAGATTAGACGGAGACCGCAAGGGCGTCGTGCACAGGATAGCGGAGCAGGGGGAGATTGCGGCACACATCGAGAGCTCATTCCCCGCACGCATGCTCATCAAGCCCCAAATGTTCACGAGCCTTCTTTTCTACTATGGCATGCTGACATACACGCGGATGCGCGGAAGTCAGACAATATTGAGCATCCCGAACAACAACGTCCGGAAACAATATTACGAGTATCTACTTGAGCAGTATGATGAAATAGCCACTGTTGACACGGACAAGCTGAGCAGCAACTTCTACAGCCTCGCATACGAGGGCGAATGGCAGTCCACGCTCCAATATCTCGCTGACGCCTACGCCAAAGTATCGTCAGTCCGCGACGGGATAGAGGGCGAGCGCAACCTTCAGGGCTTCTTTATGGCATACCTCAGCCTCAACAGTTACTACATCTTAGCCCCCGAATTGGAGCTGAGCCATGGTTATTGCGACTTCTTCCTCCTGCCCGACTTGACACACTACAGTCCGTCGCACAGCTACATCATCGAGCTCAAGATACTGAAGAAGGGCGACTGGACAGAGGAACGAGCCCAGAAACAGTGGGAAGAGGCCGTGGAGCAGATTAAGCGTTACGCCACGGCGCCGCGCGTAGAGGCCCTGCGGCAAGGGACTGAGCTGCACTTGGTCATTTTGCAATTTGAGGGCTGGGAGTTGAAGAGGATGGAAGAGGTTTGAGGTGGAGAGAAATACGCCTGATTGACAAAAGGTGAAGCATAAAATATAATCACCGCAAACGCCCAGTCGCAGATGAAAATGCGAACGGCTTTGACTATATTTGCCATACCAAAAAACAAACCAGAAATAAATGAGCAAAATACTTGTGACTGGCGGAACCGGATTTATCGGTTCGCACACCGTGGTCGAGCTTCAGGAGGCTGGCTACGAGGTCATCATCGTGGACAACCTGTCCAACTCGAAAGCCGAGACGGTGGACAACATCGAGAAGATAACCGGCAAGCGCCCCGAGTTTGAGAACTTCGACCTGTCGGACCGCGGCGCCACGCTCAACTTCTTCTTGCGCCACCAGGGCGAGATTAACGCCGTAATCCATTTCGCAGCTTTCAAGGCAGTGGGAGAGAGCGTCCATAAGCCGCTCGAGTACTACCGCAACAACGTCAACAGCCTGATGAACATACTTGAGGCCATGAAATACACGGGCGTGGCCAACCTCGTGTTCTCATCAAGCTGCACAGTATATGGTCAGCCGGACAAGCTGCCCGTGACAGAGGGCACGCCCCGCAAGCCCGCCGAGAGCCCGTATGGCAACACAAAGACGGTGAACGAGGACATCATCCGCGACTTCTGCCACGAGGAGAAGCAGATTAACGGCCTCGCGTTGCGCTACTTCAACCCCATCGGCGCTCACCCGAGCTCGCTCATCGGCGAGAGCCCCGTCGGCATCCCCAACAACCTGATTCCCTATATCACCCAGACCGCCGCGGGCATCCGCAAGGAGCTCAGCATCTTTGGCGACGACTATGACACGCCAGACGGCACGCCCATCCGCGACTACATCGACGTGGTGGACCTCTCGAAGGCTCACGTGGTGGCCATCAAGCGACTTTTAGAGGGCAAGAACAAGTCCAACTACGAGTATTTCAACATTGGCACGGGCAAGGGACTGAGCGTCCTCGAACTTGTCAACGCATTCAAGAAGGCCACAGGCGTCGACCTGCCATATAAGATTGTAGGGCGCCGCGCTGGCGACATCGTCAAGATCTGGGCTGACACCACCCTCGCCAACACCGAGCTCGGTTGGAAAGCCGAGGTTCCCATTGAGCAGACCCTGCTCAACGCATGGAACTGGGAGAAGAGGTGCAGGGGAATAAAATAAATGGCACATTCGGAACACAAACATGATAGCCAATGACAAATATTAAGTCATTTGTAATAATGACTTAAGTCGTTGATGAATCAATTTGCGCAACAGGCTGCATGAGACTTAACGTTTCATGCAGCCTGTTTGCGTTCACAGATAATAACATAGCCGACTAAATCAAAAAAAAGAATACCGATAAAGCGCAAATAGTCCACCACATCCTATCTAAATTGGAAACAACTGTTCGCTCACAAGAATACTATTGTTTTTGTTAAAAAGATTGCCCGATGTTTTGAAATTTAAATTTCTTTCAATATCTTTGACTAGTGCTATGACAAGCACACCACTAAAACTAATATTCTGATTAAATGAAAAAGAAGAGCCTATTGGCATCCGCTTTGCTTGCTATTGCTGTAAGTGGATGTGAAGAAGAAGCTCTCCTCGCAACGCAGGGAGAGGAGAAACCCGAAACGGGACAAACGCAAGCAACATTCGGTGTAACTAATGACAAGGCATGTGCACTCGCTGACCTATTCTCAACCCAACGTGTTCAACTTCCGCAAGAAAGCACGAACAAATCGGCAACTGCGAGCGTCGATATGACAAGCGTCAGCTACTATGTAGACAACGGAGACACACTGCTTTTCGCCTTTAATTATGGCGATGGCTCCGGATACACAATCATCGGAGGCTCGTTGGGTACGTTTCCCATCATAGCCCAATCCGACGCTGGTTTCATCGACTTCGACAATTTACAAGAAGGCGACCCATTCTACTTCTATATTCGCTCTGTAGCGGAGCAAATTAGACTCTCATTAACCACCCCCACTGATACTGCATATGCTGCTTTATGGGCAGATATCGACAACGATGAGTACACATACGACATCCAATTAATCAATTCACCAGAGATTATAAACAACTCAGTCAACAAAAGCAGAACAACCACGCCATCAAACAAAACCAGCATCTATCCACACACAGGGATGGCGTTAAAAAACTGGAATCAATCAGGAGACTACAACTCGGCAGCCCCAAACGAAGCATGCATCGGTTGCCCTGCGGTTGCAATTGGCATGCTGTTGTTTGATGTAAACAACAGAACCGATGGCATCAACGAAGGCACAACCCCATATTTCCCATATTCGTACCAAAATGCTTCCTACGCAAAATCTGTTTCCTCTAATCTTAAAAAAATCGCAGATAAAATTCCAAACTATAAGTGGGGTACAGGAAAAGGGAAACCAAGTGGAGCTACAGGTGCAGACATAGTAAGGGGGCTGAAAAACATAGGCTTTCCTAATGCACGAATGAATGATTTCAACTTCGAAGAAGCCTATCAAAGCATGTGTAAAGATGGGAAGGACTACTTCGGAAAGGACTGCACATATCACCGAGGAATTTTAATTGCAGGACAATCATCCAGCGGGGGACATATATGGTTCTGCGACGGCTATTATGAGCAGTCTCTCCAAATAACAAAGACACGGAAAAGACTATTTCGCAAAAAAGTGACGAAATGGATTGAATATGAGAACCGGTTATACATGAACTGGGGTTGGGGAGGAAATCAAAATGGATGGTTTGCAGCAGACGCCAGCGTCTCCTTAGACAAAGGTAGTTTTGGCAACCTGAAGATAATCAACGGATTCGACACTTACATATCAAAATGAAACATCTATTCACACTAACACTTTCCTTTCTGTTGCTGTGCTCGATTGCCAGCTGCGGAGAGAAGGAGACTGAGACTCCATATGAGGCAGTCCCATATCAGGAGAGCATAGAGGCAGTAATCCTCGTAGATGGGATGGGCGGAGACGAGTTGTCTCAAATAAGCGGCTTCTCGGAAGAGAACCGAAAGGCTCTTGATTTCAAACAGGTTGGAGACACGGCCTGCATAGTCTACCTGCCATGCCCAAATGTGAACATAGCGTGCGACGTGACAGCAAAGACAGACACGTCGGTAACGTACGGCCGGTCATTCAACAACAGCATACAGATTGGGAGTGAGACGATAAAACTCCAAACAACATTCTCGCAATACTGCATAACCGGCACTCCCGACAACCCATTCTACGGTGACCCAATGTGGGAGTTGATTAGCGTCTCGTGCAAGGGCAAGAATTTGGACATGTCTGAAATGCCATCCGATAAAAAGATTATCAGATTTGCGCTTGACGCCTCGGGAAACGTTGAGTTGGCGAGCAGCGACTGAGCATAGAGAGAGCCGCGCTCTTGAGATATTATTAATAGAGCCGAACAGGCTTCTCTATAGTAAATAAATAAACCCTCCCCTTTCGTCACTTACTTATTGGCGAAAGAGGAGGGGTATTTGTATTGGATGTAGCCAGATCTCAGTATCTCCGCCCGAAGTCAGCGCCAAGACGCAGAGTAAGGGCTGAATAGGTGCTACCGTCTAACGAATAGTAGTAACCCGTGGAGTTGTCAAAATATTCATACACATTGGAGAAACCCGCATAGCCAAGCGACACATTGAACCTCCTGATGCGTGCGCCAACCGTCGCACTGAAAAAAGCCCCACCGTCAATATCTTCCGCCCACAGATAACCGCCAAGGCGAAAATCAACAAATGGCGACACCTTTTTAGGGACTATATCATAACGGAAAGCCCCGTAGAAAATGGATACGAGATCCAAGTCCAAGGATCCGAAACCGGCACCTGCACCAGCAAAAATGTGCGGGTTGAACTGGAATCCGTGGGTGGTGAGAATCTGGTACTCAAAACCATCACCGAAGAGGAAATTGCCATCGACAAAGCCGCGGTAGCCGCGCAGGACTTTGCGTACCTACGTACTTTGCGAACCGCCCATCGGACAATGAGACCGAGTCTTTTGTTGCGCTCGCCACCTCGTCAAGCCCAAAGACAAACACGTCGCCATGGTCGTTTTGGATTTTGATGTTTCCGTCTGACACGTCGCTAACCGTCGTACCATGGACGACAGAACCATTCTTGAGGTGGACCGTATATTGGCCATTAGACTGGGCCATTGCCACTTGACCGACCCAAAGAAGAGCGATGAGCAAAACAAACTTAGGAGAATTCATACTTCACGGATATTTTTAGATGGATGATAGGGATAGCGGGAAAGAAGAGAAAAGCCTGTGCGGGAAGTGGAACATCCGCACAGGCTTATGAAGTCATAGGCTCAGGAGAGACTATGCGTTACTCAATGATAGAGACCCAGCCATAGGTGTCAGGCTCATCGCCATACTGGATAGCGAGGAGCTTGTGGTAGAGTTGGGTGCAGATGGGACCCGGCTTGCCGTCCTTGCAATACTCGTAGGTCTTCTTCATATCGAGGTCGTCGATGCGTGAGATGGGGCTGATGACAGCCGCAGTGCCGCACTCGGCAGCCTCCTCGAAAGTATCAAGCTCCTCCTCGGGGATTTGGCGGCGCTCAACAGTGAGACCCATGTCAGTGGCGAGCTGCTGGAGACTCATGTTGGTGATGGAGGGGAGGATGGAGGTAGACTTTGGCGTCACATATTTACCATCCTTTATGGCGAAGAAATTGGCGGGTCCGCACTCATCGACATACTTCTTCTGCTTGGCATCGAGGTAGAGGACAGCGGAGTAGCCCATCTTGTGGCCCATGTCGCCAGGGACAAGGCTTGCGGCGTAGTTGCCACCGACCTTGATGGTGCCAGTTCCGAGAGGCGCGGCGCGGTCATAGCCACGAAGGATGACGACTGGCGTAGCCTTGAAACCGTCCTTGAAATAAGGTCCTACAGGCATGACGAAGATGATGAAGAGATATTCAGAAGAGGGGCTGACACCCACGCGAGGTGAAATGCCGATGAGGAGCGGGCGGATATAGAGTGAGCAGCCGCTCTCATAGGGGGGGACGAAACGCTCATTGAGAAGGACCACCTTGCGCACGGCCTCCTCAAACTTCTCAACAGGAAGTTTGGCCATCATGACGCCCTCGCTGGTGCGCTGGAGGCGCTTGGCGTTCTCGTCCATGCGGAAGACGCGGATTTTCCCGTCCTTGCCGCGGAAAGCCTTCAGACCCTCAAAGCCCTCTTGGCCATAGTGGAGGCAGGAGGAGGCCATGTGGATGGAGATGTTCTCCTCGCTGGAGACCTCAATCTCACCCCATTTGCCGTCGCGGTAATAGCAACGTACGTTATAGTCGGCCCTCATGTAGCCGAAGCCGAGGTTGCCCCAATCAATGCTATTATTGTCCATAATGAAATGTATGTGTCCTTTTGGTATGCATTCCTACAAAGTTACTCTTTTTTTCAGAGGGAGGGCTTAGCTGATGGCTGTTTTTGGGCGTAATGGGCGGCGACGGACCTGTTTTTAAGGGTAATACTTATGATTTAGTTGCTTCGAGCGGAGGGCGAACGCCATGGGAGGGGAATCCAGCCATTATGTTCCACGTCATCACAGGCGGTGAAACGATGGGAACAGATTGGCACAGGAGGCGTAGAAAGGGAGAAAAGAAAAATGAGTATATTTGCGGCATAGCCGTCATGGAGCGACGGCAGGCGAACAAACTCAGACACAACTATATGTTTTCAGGAATAGTAGAGGATTCGGCCACAGTGGTCGGAGTCCGCAAAGATGGCGGCAACGTCCATTTGACCCTCACGTGCTCATTTGCCAACGAGCTGACCATAGACCAGAGCGTTGCCCACAATGGCGTGTGCCTCACAGTGGTGGAGTTGGACGGTGACAAATATACGGTTACGGCCATGGCCGAGACCCTACTGAGGTCCAACCTCGGGCTGCTCAAGGAGGGCGACAAGGTGAACGTGGAGCGCAGCATGGTGATGAACGGCCGGCTTGACGGACACATCGTGCAGGGACATGTGGACACCACAGCCCGCTGCGAGAAAGTGGTCGAGGACAACGGAAGCTGGCGATACTACTTCAAGTATGACGTGGAGAGGGAGCGCGCCCGTGCGGGGTACTTCACTGTCGAGAAGGGCTCGGTCTGCGTCAACGGCGTGAGCCTCACCGTGGTGGACAGCGGCAAGGATAGCTTCTCCGTCGCCATAATCCCCTACACCCATGACCACACCAATTTTGGTCGGATTGAGGCTGGGTCGGTTGTCAACATCGAGTTTGACATCATAGGCAAGTACATCTGCAAAATGAACTCACTTTAGGCCCAGAGACAAGGCATGAGACTTTCAAAGGTATCACTCCCAAAGATATTATGGGTTGCAGCTGTCAGCCTTTTAACCATTGGCATGGCAGGCTGCTCGGGCAGCAAAAGCACTTCGGGCAAGAGCACTACTCACCTGACAACCAATAAGAAGAGCGGATCGTCAAGCTCATCGTCAAAGAGCAGCGGGTCAAAGAGCAGCACATCGGGCTCGACCTCAAAGAGCTCCACGAGCGGCAGCGGCTCATCAAGCAGCGAAAGCACAGGCAAAGTGGAGAAGGGGCAAGCGTCATATTACGCGGACAAGTTCCACGGCAAAGCCACTGCGAGCGGCGAGAAATATGACAAGACTAAGTTGACAGGCGCGCACCGCACGCTTGCTTTCGGCACAGTGGTGCGAGTGACCAACACAGCCAACGGCAAGAGCGTGGACGTGAGGATTAACGACCGCGGGCCTTTCAAAGCCGGGCGAGTGGTCGACGTGAGCCGGGCTGCGGCCGAGAAGTTAGGCATGATTCAGGCGGGCGTCATCAACTGCACGGTTGAGGTCATCAGCGAGCCATAAACACACAACAAAGAGACAAAAAGCGGAAAAACGGCCCACCACCCCACCCGGGTGCGGGTTCATAACATACTCAGACGGCAATGGAAGAGCAGAAAGACGTATTGGCGCAGCACATAGCCAACGCGCAGGAGGCGCAGGGCACCTTTGTGGACTTAGCGCGGTGGATTTTGAAGATTTGCGGCGTGGAAAACGCATCGGACACCGTGGCCACACTCATCATGATAGTCATGTCGACCATCATATCCGTGTGCATATTCTACATAGCCAAGTTCATCTTCATCCGCGTGGTGGGGGCCATTGTGGAGCGCACGGAGAACAAGTGGGACGACATAGTGCTGAACAACAAAGTCTTGACACGCGCGGCCTACATCCCATCCATATCATCGCTCACAGCGTTTGGCATGGCCATGCACACAGACCATTGGCTGAACACCCTCTACATGCGCGTGGTCTACCTCTACATGACACTGATGTGGGGACGCTTCGTTTTGGCAGTCATCGACTCGCTGTTCGACCTTGTCGCGGCCAAATACCCCAAGGTCCAGTCACTCAAGAGCCTCAAGCAGTTGGTGACCTATATCATCTTCGCCATGATGGTCATCATCATGATTTCCGTCGTGATAGACAAGAGCCCCTCAACGCTGCTCACCGGCCTTGGCGCCTCGGCCGCCATCATGTCCTTGGTTTTCAAGGAGACCATCCAGAGCCTCGTGTCGGGCGTGCAGCTGTCAGCCAACGACATGGTAGCCGTGGGCGACTGGATTGTAGTCCCCAAGGCGTCGGCCAACGGCGTGGTGATCGAGATGAACCTTAACACCGTCAAGATCCGCAACTGGGACAACACCATAACCACAGTCCCGCCCTCGACCCTGCTGTCCGACTCATTCACCAACTGGAAAGGCATGAGCGAGAGCGCAGGCCGCAGGCTCAACCGCTCAGTGTGCATAGACATGGACACTGTGCGCTTCATCACCCCCGAGGAGGAGAAGCACTTTGAGCAGATGCCTGAGCTATATTACTTCTTTGAGCGCAGGAAAAACGGAGAGGAAGGCCTCCAGGATCAGCTGACCAACCTGACCCTCTACCGCGAGTATATATTCGCATACCTGATGCGCAATCCTCAGATCCAGGACCCAGACGACTCGATAAGGATGAAGCTCATGGTGCGCTACCTTCAGCCGACACAATATGGCCTGCCGATGGAGCTCTACTGCTTCACCAAGACCAAGGTTTGGGCCGAGTATGAGGTTATAATCATGCAGTTGATGGACCACACAATCGCAGCCATGAGCATGTTCGGCATCCGGCCATATCAGGTGGCGAGCAGCAAGGCAGGTCAGGCGGTCGAGATGACGGAACCCGTCCGCGCATCCATCAAGGCCATAGAGCAGAATTGTGGTGACGCAACCCCAGCAGCAACCCGAGGAGGGGCGGAGGCATGATTTTCAGTCAGGGACTGGACCTCGTAGGGCGCTACTGCCGCTTCATGTGGCAGGTGCTCTCGAAGCCAGAGAAATGGGGCGTCTTCGGGCAGCGGACACTGCAGGAGATATATAAGCTGGGCGTGGACTCGCTTGGCATCGTAACGCTCATATCATTCTTCGTGGGCGCAGTGGTCACCATCCAGATGGCCAACAACTTAGACAACCCTTTCATCCCGACCTACACCATAGGCTACGCCAGCCGCGAGACCATAGTGCTCGAGTTCTCGTCAACCATCGTCTGCCTCATCTTGGCGGGCAAGGTGGGGAGCAACATATCCAGCGAGATAGGCACCATGCGCATCACCGAGCAGATTGACGCCCTTGACATCATGGGCATCAACTCGGCGGCCTACTTGGCGGCGCCCAAAGTTTTAGCCATGGTCATATCCGTGCCCATTCTGGTGTGCTACTCCATGTGCATAGGCATAGTGGGCGGATGGGTATCCGGCTTCACCACGGGCATGGTGCCGTCAGACGACTTCATCTACGGACTCCATTTCACATTCAAGTCGTTCTACATCTTCTACTCGCTGTTCAAGAGCACACTGTTCGCATTCATCATAGCGAGCGTGTCGTCATTCTTCGGATATTACGTGACGGGTGGCGCACTTGACGTGGGCCGGGCCTCGACAAAGAGCGTCGTGGTCAGTTGCGTAACGATTCTCATGGTCAATCTGTTGGTCACTCAGCTCATGCTGTCATGATAGAGGCGAAAGACATATATAAGACATTCAACGGCCGGACGGTGATGCACGGCGTCAGCTGCGTGTTTGAGGACGGAAAGACGAACCTGATAATAGGCAAGAGCGGCTCGGGCAAGACAGTGCTGCTCAAGAGCCTCGTCGGGCTTTATGACGTGGATTGCGGAGCTATACTCTATGACGGCCGCGACACAACCATCATGGGTCGCAAGGAGAGACTCAAGCTCAGGCAGGAGATTGGCATGATTTTTCAGGGGTCGGCATTGTTTGACTACATGACAGTGCTTGAGAATGTGCGTTTCCCGCTTGACATGTTCTCAAACCTGACGGCGCAGGAGCGCGACACGAGAGCCAAGGAGTGCCTGAGGCGCGTGAACATGGAGCAGCAGTCTGACAACTTGTTTCCAGCCCAGATTTCGGGAGGCATGCAGAAACGCGTGGCCATAGCGAGAGCCATAGTGCAGAACCCTCGCTACCTCTTTTGCGATGAGCCCAACTCGGGTCTCGACCCAGTGACATCAGGAGTGATAGACACTCTGATTTCGGAGATTACGCACGAGAGCGGTATAACGACCATCATCAACACACACGACATGAACTCGGTCTTCACCATTGGCGAGCACATTGTCTTCATTGAGAGCGGCCACAAGAGGTGGGAGGGAACGCAAGACAACATCCTGAAGGCTGAGAATGAGGACCTTCACAACTTCATGAACAGCGCGGTGAGGCTGATGGAGAGGTTTAAGGAGGGGTGAGAGAAATCAAAAGGGTTCAACAAGAACACAATCGACCCTGTAAAATTGACGTTCGACTCTAAAATTTATGGTCAAACAATAAAAGAGACCATAGGAACAGAGTGCTTGCATATTTCGTTTTGCTGGCGATGGGTGGATAGTGCCACCAAATGGAGAGAAAGGGGCTCAAGCAGTTTTTCGAAAGACAAGGAAGTCCCGGCCTCTTACACCTTTTGTAGCTGCGGAAAATCTTAACTTTCGATATGTTTAGATATATAGAACATAAAAATAAAACATTCCTTTTCGGTGCATATCGAGGAGAACTGTCACACCAGAACAAAAACTACTTCTTGACACGATTGTAACCGAACGCCGCAAAAAGAGATGGGCGGAGATTATCGGTATAGACTGGATGTATGGCATGCCGTTGACTTTGGAGCAAATTCAAACTTTCTTCGAATCTCCTAACCTTGAAGATATTCTGGAAGATTTAACCCGAAAAGGTTATTTGAAATTTGAGCATCCAAAGAAACTCATCCGCGAAACAAATGAAAATGGAGTAGTCTCCACGCATAGAGAGTATGACACGACAAAACCCAAAGGGTACAATATTGTAGCAGGCAAGCTGAGTTTTGAAATCAATAAAGTCATGTCACCAAATGAGATTGCCCCAACACTCGTAGCGATGGATATGCAAAAATTATATGTCGGAGACAATGTAGGCTTACGGAGACTGACCTTGCGCGAAGGACTTCGTCTCTGCGGCTATCCTGATACAATTCGTTTTAACGTAAGTGAAAAAGACGGGTTCGATTTATTGGGTAACACGGTTGTTGTTCCTGTAATATAAAGACACACGTGACGATGGTCCAAGTTGGCTTGACGGCACCCTTAAAAACTACGAAACATTCAACGGCAAAAAGCTTCGCGTACCACGGTGGTATGAAATCGAGGGCAAGTATTGCTTGAAATAAACCTTAAGGGTAGTCCACCTCATCTCACGGACCTGGCGCCGCGAGAAAAGCCGCGGCGGATGATGTTACCACATGAGAAGGATAATATTCCGCGGCGCGGCCGACATAGCCTTGCGGCACAAGGCACACGGCGCAGTTGGAGGATGAGTCAGCAGCCATACCGCAATCCTCACGACAAGAGAACCAGAAAAAGTTTTGAGCGAGAAAGGCGAGATACCGGTCGACGGAGAGCGGGTTCTCTGACTCTGTTAATGGATGCGGAAGCAAGGCCTCCCCTTTAGATAAAGCCTCACGAATCTCTAAGACGTCAAGCGGAATAGAGTCACCATGAGAAGAGACCCAGTAGCGGGCGTCGGAGTCAATCATAGCCCACTTGCCAAACTCGGGCAACCAAACTTGGTTGACCACATGACACCGGGTGTCCGCAGTATCTCCAGGGAGGCAAGTCGTGATTCGGTCAACCATTCCTGCGGATAGAAGCAAGTCGTGGGAAAGACATGCATGAAACCTGCAATTAAAGCCTGACGGGTGTGACTGGGCGTAGTGCCATAAACCGACAGCGGAGCAGTCTGACGGCCAACCATCTTGATTGTCATGAGGAATATTTGAGCCTACAAATCGGGCTATGGCGAGGGAACGCGCCCACGAAGAGCCATCGCTGTAGGAGGTCAGGCTGTCAAGATTAAAATACCGGCTGACTGCGATTCGGGACGAAGAGTCAGAGGCGTAAATAAAACAGAAAGACGAATCCGCAAGAGAAGCAAAGCCAGATTCTCTAAGTTCGAGCGCATAGAGGCTACGGACAAAACGCCAATAATCAGTGTAAGCGACAAAGACAAAAGGGCAGGCAAGAAGCACCGCAAAGATTATGCGCCACGCCCTCATCGAGCCTCAGAGTCAGCGACTTGACAAAAAGAGTTAACGCCAGCACCTAAAGTTTCAACCGGGGCTGACGTCATGGTCATAAATTTATGCATAGCCTCGTTCATAGTCTTAACATTAAGCTTATTGAATATATTCCTCTTATGATAATTCACCGCATCAGAAGTCAAGCAAACCTTATCTGCAATATCCCGGACCGTCAACCCTCTCGCAGAAAATTTAAGGATTTGCTTCTCCTTGTCCGAAAGGTTATCGTCTGAGAAAAACCAACGCCCATTATCAAAATAATAGATTGCCTTATTGTCAGAATCAAGCACATATGGTTTACCAATCTCAAGCCAAGCATGCCCATCTTCTAAAAAAACGAGGTATAAAGACGGAGTCAACTGCTTGAAAGTGAAATGAATCACCTTCTCATGGCCGTTAATGACAAAATCAAGGTTTATAAACAGGCAGCAACGTGAGCAATCGACATTACTGAACTGCTGTCGGAAACCGTCCCACACTGCACCCTCCTGACCAAATTTTTTGATGGCTCGCGGGGTTGCGCATTTCATTAATTCACCCAACGAGAAACACTCCTCAACAAACCCAAATCTACTTACTCCGCTCGCCACAACCAATCGCATATCTGACAAGACAAGTACCGCTGATTTTGATGCGACAGAGATGTAATTGACAAGAGATTCAAGTATAGCTTTTTCCATTTTAGCGTTGACTTCCGAGTGAATATATTCCATGTTTACACACAAAGTTAACGATTAAGCTCCATAATTAAAACTACATAATTTTGTAGTGTTCATCTTATATCAACAATTTACTTTTGCTAACGATATGAGGGAAACGCAAAGCCGGCATGCTATCTCTAATTAACAAACCAAATAAAATTACTATGAAAAACACCAATTTCCAAGGAAAGGGACTCGACACAGTTCCCGAGCAGTCTCAACGCAACGTCAAAGGCGGCATTGCCCCTGTCGTTGTCGCCCTACTTGCAGCAGCCGCTGCCGCTGCTCTCACCTCTTGCAATGAGGGTAGTGTGAACGGCAGCTGCCATAACACTAATAACAACGGCAAGGATTAAATCCTGACAACAGACGTCAAGGTAACAGGGGTGGCTAAAACTACTGACACCTTGACGCCTTTTTACTTTGCTTAATGCAACCAAGCAGATATAACGTTTTCATTAGTGTTGACGGCAAGCCTGTCATATTCAACACCGTGATGTGCCAGCACATGGAACTCACACGGGAGGTGCAATATGCCCTTGAAGGGAGGAGTGCTGACGAGAAATTGTTAGCATCACTTGTCGCAGGTGGCTTCGTTGTTTTAGATGGCATAGACGAGGCTAACTACGTCAAAGGTCTCTCTATCAGACGGAAAATAGCACTTGACACGTACCACTTGACAGTCAACACGACCATGGACTGCAACCTGCGATGCGCATATTGCTACGAGAGACATGATGTGGGGACCGCTCTTTCCGACGAATTGATAGAGTCCATAGGCAACCACTTGTATTACAAGTCGACATTGGACAAATTCAAAACACTCGAGCTCACATTGTTTGGTGGCGAACCTCTGCTTAATCCCGATGTGGTTGAGATGTTGGTTGGCAAGGTGAATGAGATGTCGCGGCAATTGGGTTTCAAAGTGGTCTATAAGATAGTGACAAACGGCACCCTTGTCTCCGAAAGAGTCATTGGCATGTTCAAGCCCTACGCCACAAGATTTCAAATCACATTAGACGGGTTAGAAAACAGCTCAGGCAGGAAGCATAATCAAAATTCCATCCTTGCCTCTTTGCGGAGAATAAGCGAGGTTGACAACTTTACTGTAAATCTGCGAATCAACTACGACGCCAAGACAATCAAGAGTGTCAACTTATTGGCCGACCTTGTTGACTTCATGCCGCGGGGCCGGACTGTTGTCACGCTCCACAAAATATGGCAAGAGGATGAGGACAAGGTTGTTAAGTCAGACATAGAAAACGCCATATCCATTTTCAACGACAGAGGCTTCGTGGTAGGCACTCTCACAATATCCCAAACCTTTTTCCATTGCGTTTCAGACCTATATAGTCAGGCTGTCATAAATTACGACGGCAGTGTGTTCAAATGCACAGCCCGAGAGTTTGACAAAGCGCACCGATTAGGCAGGCTGACAAAATACGGCATAATAGACTGGAACCAGGATAAAGTGAGAGACTACCTGAGCTTGGACTTCGCCTCCTGCTGCCAAGAGTGCAAACTCATGCCATCATGCCCCGGCATCTGCTCACAGACCATAATGGACGCGAGAGACGAGGGGCGAGAAATAGAGTGCTCAATACTGAGCAAGTTCTCCCCTGAGGAAATAGTCAAAAACACACTGAAACAAAACGCTTTAAGATACCAATATGAAGAAGCTTAATAAGATAATCATAATAATCATAGCGCTGCTGATATGCATTGTGACCACATCTTCGGCGCAAGGGATAGTGGATGACGTAAAGGCAATCATGGCCAAAAGCGAGATATACCCCGATGGCACAATATATTTTGAGAAGAACGGCAAGAAATTAGCCATACCATTCGCAATCGTCAGCGTATATGACAATAACGACCATACGAAACTTGTATACCACACCATGGCAGACAGGTTCGGGCATTATCAGATAGCCGTCTACGATTACACAAAGCCCTACCATTACGTCATAGAGGCTACAGGCTTTGAGACAGCCGAATATGACACAGACAAACTCAACACCAAGTGGCCGGACGGCAGTCCATTCTATGGGAATAGCACCATAGACTACGAACTTACCCTCAAAGAGCCATACAAAGGTAAGCCATACACCATGAAATCCTACAAAGAGAGCGACCTCACGGCCAATGCTGATCCTACCGGTTGGATAGAGCTGGCGTGCTTGGCACCGGGAATTGAGAAAGATGGTGAGGACATTGTGACCACCGATGGAGGCTCTGTCCGCCTTAAGATGAACGATGCGGAGATTCCTGCGGCTTTCTACAAGTATCTCGGCCAGTTTCCATGCTTCATGGTCAGCGAGATAGAGGTATACACACTGCCGGCAGGCGGCATGTACAGCGCCGTGGTCAACATTGTAGGCTCAATCGGCAAACGAATCACGGAAAACTTCAACAAGTTTGAGGTCTTCAATGGAGAATAGTTCACTCTTAATGCGACTCGCAACCATAGTCCTGACCTCGACTCTCCTCTCAACAACAACTTATGCGCAGGTGACCCTTTCCGGCACAATACGCGACACGGAGGGCAAGCCCGCAGAGTTTATCAACATAGTGCTCGTGTCAACCACAGACACGAGCACTATTGTCTGCGGAGGGATAAGCGACATCACGGGCGGATATTCATTGCCACCGGCAAGGCCAGGAAATTACAAAGTAATACTCACAGCCATTGGCTATGAGCGGACGGAAAGCCAATTGAGGCTCAGAATGCCCACCACAGGGGCTTTCATGAGGCGAGACTTCACCGTGAGCAGAGCCGACATAGAACTTGACGAGGTCAAGAGCGTCGCATCCCGCAAAACAGATGGCGCAGGCAAATCATCCTACACCTTTCTTCGCTCAGAAATAGCCAAGTCGCGCACCGCTGCTGACCTCATAAGCGGCATAGACGAACTTCGCATCGACCCTCAGACCGAACGCATCACATTGACGCAGGCAATGCCGGGTGAGCTTAAAATCCTCATCAACGGCGTCTCGTCCACAGACGAGGACCTCAAGGCCATCCCGCCAGACAAGGTTGTAAAATGCGAGTACTACAGCATTCCCCCGGCTCGATATTCATCTGTCTCGGCCGTTGTCAATGTCATAACAAAAAACTTAGACACTGGCTGGAGTTGTGGGGCCGACGTCACAGGCGCGTTAACCACAGGATTCATCAATGGCACGGCATATACCCGTTTCTCCTCAGGCAACCATCAGGCTGGAATTGACTATCGCATTGAGCACAGGGATTACAAAGACCGCAGCTCAACAGCCGACTATCTGTTCACACTCTATGGCGAGCCCCGCAGCTATGCCTACTCATCAGCCGACACATTCGGATATACAGAGCAGTCGGCACGGCTTAAATACCTGTTCACTGGCGAAAACAACACGACACTGCAGGTTATCGCCTCACCAGGTTTCGGGAGACGGCACAGCGATGGTGACTACAAACTTGACTATGCGATAAATGGCGAGACGCAACTTGCTAACGGCATAAGCAAAAGCAGCACACGAAAAGTCAGCCCTTCGGCAGACGTGTACTTTTCAAAAGGAATCAAAGGTGGGCAAACTCTCGACTTGAACGCTGTCGTGTCTTTCTATGACAACGACCAGAGCGCAGAGAACTCGGCCGCGACAGGCAAGACAGAGGTTATATCAGACCATATGCGTCAGAAGACCAAGAAATTCTCCGTGATAGGCGAAGTCGCCTACACGAAAGAGTTCAGTCTGTCTAAATCCATATCCGCTGGATACCGATGCCAGATTGCCAAGTCGAGGTCAAGCATCTCAAACCTACTCTCGGGCGGCGAGTGGTACGACTACCATTCCGACCTACGCAACCATTACGCCTATGCCGAATACTCAGCCTCATGGCGACACGCCACTCTACGGGCGTCAGCCGGAATAACCATAGTCAGCGAGAGCAATGACAAAGCAGAAAACACCAGCACCCTCTTCACACCCAAAGTGACAGTCGCCATTCCGCTCTCCAATGGTCAGAGCCTCCAATTTGCCTATGCGGCGCAGCCTGAAGCCCCGACTATATCGCAACTTTCAGACAATGCGGCTGTTGAAATCCCAGGTGTCATCAGACAGGGCAATCCCGAACTGAGGACAAGCAACACGCACATTTGGCAAGCCACATACAGAGTAAACACCAAACACATAGACATATCCGCAACAGCGCTTGCCGCCACGGCAAAAGACCTTATCGTCAAGGCTCCGACAAGTACCGTCATAGACGGCACGGAATACATATCCATCAAAAGCGTCAATGGGGACGGGGAGACCGATGGCGGTGGCGTTTGCAGCATCACGTACAAGCCGCTCGACTTGCTCAACATCCAACTAAGCGCCACAGCCATCTACTCGAAGCAAACAGTGCCGGGCGTTGAGACCTACGGGCGTTGGTACACTCCACTTGTCATGACCATAAACCTGAAAGGTGAGAAATGGGGCGTGACATACAATGGGCGCATAACGTCAGATAACCCGTCGGGTGCCTACATCACGTCTGACGAGCCGCAGAGCCATCTTTCGGCATATGTGCAGATTCGCAAAGTCCGCGTCAAGGCAGGGTGCCTTTGGCTCTTCTCTGAGGCCGAATATGACACACGCACCATGCGCAACGGAGTAATCGACTACAACGCGCACACCTCGATTGGCGACAACCGCAACATGTTCACAGTGGGGCTGTCGGTAGACCTGAGCGGAGGAAAACGCCGAGGAGAGACATCCATCAGGCTGATCAACAAAGACAACGACTCTGGCTCTTTTTAAACTTCCCACCCAAGATAAAGGATGAGATATAGAGTAACACGGCAACAGGATGCCATGCAATGCGGAGCTGCGTGCCTCCACACCATACTGCGCAGCCATGGCCGCTACGACCTGTCACTCACCGATGTCAGCTCTCTCTGCGAGATGTCACGAGACGGAGTGTCAATCTACTCCATCAACAAGGCAGCGCAGAAATTAGGCTTCGAGACCCTATGCGGAATCATGCCGCCATCGACGCTCGCAAAGATTCCGCTGCCCGCCATACTCTTCTGGCGCCGATGCCATTTCGTTGTCCTCTTAGGCATAAAGAGTGGAAAGTACATCATTGGCGACCCAGCCCGAGGGGTCGTCAAAGTCACTCCCGACGAGCTGCATGACGCGTGGCAGACGGAGCGGTCGGGAGATGAGGAATGCGGCATAGCCCTCTTGCTTGAACCGACCGACAAATTCAAGAGGAGCGGCAGATATAGCAACAATGGGGTTCTCGGGACAATGAGATTCCTATGGGGATACTTCAGCCCGTTCAAGAGCGACTTTGTGAAAATCAGCATTAGCCTGCTGGTATGCAGCCTCATCCAGTTGGCGCTGCCGTTCACGACTCAGCTTATTGTGGACAAGGGTATTGCGGGTCGTGACATCAACCTTGTGTGGCTGCTCATAGCGGGGCAGCTAATGCTAACATTGGGGCGAGCGTTGGCGGCATTCGGACGCAGCCGCGTGCTTTTGAGGGTCGGCATGAGCGTCTACCGCAAAATGGGTGGTGACTTTTTGGACAAACTGACACGTCTGCCAATGACATTTTTCGACACGAGACAGACAGGCGACCTCGTCCAAAGAATAGGGGATCTTGCCCGAGCGCAAGATTTCTTCACAGCCCAGGTGTTGCCGGCCATCTTTGCCGTATTCTCAGTCATAGTGTTCGGCGCCGTCATGTCCTTTTACAGCTGGTGGATATTATTGGCATTCGCCGTCTGCTGCGCAGCCATGGCCGGCTGGTTCGCCATCTTCATCCCGCAGAGACGTAGCGCCGACTATGACATTTTTGAGAGTAACGCAGTCTGCGTCAACACCACGTTCCGCTACATCACCACCGTCCAAGAAATAAAGATTCAGGGCTGCGAGGATAGACGCAAATCTGAATGGTATGCGACACAGACCAACCTTATGAGCGCGAGGGAGCGCAGCCTGAAACTCAACCAGACGCAAGAGGCTGGCTCCGTGATCCTTAACGAGACGCGCAACGTCGTCATAACCCTCATATCAGCCATGGCAGTCATTGATGGCGGCATGACTCTCGGCATGATGCTCGCCGCACAATACATAGCCGGGCAGATGGCCGAGCCCATGGACAGGCTCGCCCGCTTCGCCTACTCATTCCAGGACGTCGGGCTGAGCCTTGAGCGCATATGCGGCATCCATCAGATGGCGGACGAGGACGACAAGAATCGGACTTTCCGCAACACTGAAATGAGCGGTGGAAAGGGGATAAGCATAAATCACTTGTCATTCCGATATGAGGGTGAGCAGTCAAACACACTGACAGACATATCCATTGACATCCAAGCGGGCAAAGTGACAGCCATCGTTGGCGCATCGGGAGCAGGGAAAACGACACTCCTGAAACTGCTTCTGGGGTATTATAGCCCGACAGAGGGGCGCATAACCATTGGCGGTGTGGACATTAACGAGCTCAATCACAAAGAATGGAGAAAGCTGTGCGGCGTGGTGACTCAAGAGGGTGTTATCTTCACTGACACCATTGAGCGGAACATAGCCGCCGACGATGACAACCCCGACAAAGAGCGCGTGAGGCAGGCTGCCCAGATGGCCATGATCGCAAATCACATTGAGAGCCTCACGGCTGGCTATGACACCATGATTGGGCCAGACGGACGAAACTTGAGTCGCGGACAGGCGCAACGCCTGCTCTTAGCCCGAGCCATTTACCGACAGCCGCAATATATGATGTTAGACGAGGCGACAAACTCCCTCGACGCTGACAACGAGAGAGAGATAATAGGCAATTTGGCAGACTTCTACCGCGGACGAACCGTCATCCTCATAGCACACCGACTAAGCACTGTGCGCAACGCTGACCAGATAATATGCCTGCGCGACGGACGGGTTGTGGAGACCGGCACACACGAGAGCCTTGTCGCAGCACGCGGATATTATCATGAACTGGTGAAAGACCAGCTGGAGCTTGGGGCTTAGCCCCCACCCTTCCCACTGCTGATTTGGCGTCAGTTGAGACTACTTGTTAACATTTTGCGACCACGGCGAGGCGTGAATAAGGTTAAATTTGCGTAAACGAAACCCAAAACACAAACAGAGATGAAAGTTTACGCCTTGTTGCTACTCGCCCTCGGACTGACACCAGCCGCAGCCCAGCGCGAGACGACACTCATCAATGACGACTGGTCATTCCATCTTGGCGACGCCGCCTCAATGGAGGCCGACTTCACGCACGGCACAGAGTACTTCACCTATCTGACCAAGGCTGTGGGGCAGAACCAAGGCCCGGCAAATCCCGAATTCAACGACTCCGCATGGCAAAAAGTAACCTTGCCACACGACTGGGTTGTAGACCTCCCGTTCGCAGCCGAGGCGAGCCACTCACATGGTTATAAACAAATAGGTTGGAGGTATCCGCAAAACAACGTAGGTTGGTACAGACACCACTTCGCCATTGACAAGGCTGACGAGGGGCGCGACATATACGTGCGCTTTGATGGAATCTTCCGCAATGCTGAGGTCTTCTGCAACGGCTTTTACTTAGGCCATGAGGTCAGCGGCTACGCCACACAATATTACAACCTGTCTGAATATCTGAACTATGGCGGCGACAACGTCCTCACCGTGCGCTGCGACGCGTCGACCGAGGAGGGCTGGTACTACGAGGGAGCTGGCATCTACCGCGACGTGCATCTCGTCAAGCGAGACAAAGAGTGCCACATAGACGACGTATTCGCCACATGGGCGGACGGCAAACTGACAATCGCGACCACAGCGACAGGTGAAGTAAGCAACACTCTCATTGACGCCTCTGGCAAAATAGTAGCCACGGGCAAAGACGTGATTGACGTGCCCAACGCACGGCTATGGAGTGTGAGTGCCCCCTATCTTTACACCCTCCGCACCACCGTGAGCAAAGACGGCAAGGAGCGCGACGCCGTGGAGACAAAGATAGGACTCCGCACATTAGGCTGGAGCACCGACAATGGATTCACGCTCAATGGCGAGCAGATGGAGCTTGTGGGCTCAGACCTCCACTTGGACCATGCAGGAGTGGGAACCGCCGTACTCAAAGAGCTATGGTGCTACAAGATAAAGAAACTCAAGGAAATGGGCATGAACGCCATCCGCCTGAGCCATAACCCGGGCACACCGGCCATGCTTGACGCCTGCGACTCGCTCGGCATGCTCATAATAGACGAGAACAGGCTCATGGGGACCAACACCGAGCACCTCGACCTGCTCAAGCGCATGATAGTCCGCGACCGCAACCACCCAAGCGTAATACTCTGGAGCATTGGCAATGAGGAGTGGTGGATTGAGAGCAGCGAAAAAGGCGAGAAGATAGCCCGCACAATGATAGACTTCGCTCGGAAGATTGACGACACGCGACTCTACACCTATGGCAACTCAGGCGGTTTCGGACTGACAAAGCAGGTGGACATCCACGGCTACAACTACATAGTCCAAAATGACGTCGACAACCGCCACCGTGAATATCCAGATTGGGTGGTTATAGGCACCGAGGAGACGAGCGGATGCGGCACCCGCGGCGTGTATGAGACCGACTCAGTGCGCGGATGGATGAAGAGCATCAACCAGCAAGGCGAGAGTCGCGAGGGACACGAGAAAAACGTGATTGCCAGAGGTTTGAAGTTCTACCGCGACAATGCATGGGCAGCAGGTATCTTCTATTGGACGGGCTTTGACTACCGCGGCGAGCCGAACCCCATGAAATGGCCTGCCACAGGGTCTCAGTTCGGAATATTGGACTATTGCGGTTTTCCGAAAGACGAGGCTTACTATCTGAAGGCGGCATGGACTCCCGAGCCTGTGCTCCACATCCTACCCCATTGGAACCTCAAAGGCCGCGAGGGTCAGCAAGTGGAAGTGTGGGTCTACACAAATATGGACGAAGTTGAGCTGCTGCAAGATGGCAAGAGCCTTGGCCGCCAAAAGGTGGAGAAAGACACCCGCGCCACATGGGTGACAACATATAAGCCTGGAAAACTTGAGGCGCGCGGATTCCGCAACGGCAAAAAGGTTCTGACAGAGAAAGTGGAGACAACAGCAGAAGCGCAGACCATTGTCGTAAAACCAAGCAAAACGACATTAGACGGCACTCAAGACTGCGTGGTGCTGGATATCACACTGCTCGACAAGAAAGGTCGATTTGTGGCTGACGCTTGCGACGCACTCAATGTCACAGTAACCGGCGATGCGGAAATCCTCGGTTGGGGCAATGGCGACCCCGGTTTCAAGGCAAAAGAGCGGCCTGCGGCAGGTGACGACACCAAGGTCGCCACAGTGGACGCATTTATGGGTCACGCCCAAATAATCCTGCGCGGTGTGAAAGCAAAGAGCGGAGCTGGCGCCAAGATAGAGATAAAACTGTCAGACCGCGGCAAACCGACAATCGTTGACCTCAAATAGGCAGAGACACCATTAAAACGACCCCGCCCAAATAAGCAGCATTCAGAACCTTGATGCGCTTATTTGGGCGGGGTACTCTATTGTATTAACCTTTTTTCTTGATATGGATCGTCAGTCAAACCAATGCTGCATCATCATGGTGTCGGCATTCTTGGTTGTCAGAATTCTCAGGAACTCCTTGACCGACTTCTTGACATACTTGCCCTTGGTTATGTGGAAACAACCCTCAATGTTGTTTCCTGGCACCTCTATGGGCAGGCAAGTCAGCCCAGATGAGACTGTAACCGCCGCGCGACTGAGAACCGTTGCGAACTGGCTGTTTCTCACAATGTCTATTATAGTGTTAACCTCATTGATTTCGAGACGGATGTCGAAGGCGAAACCCTTGTCCTCAACCATAGAGTCAAACATATTGCGAGCCTGCATGCCTCGCGTCGGCATGGCATATTTGAGGTCCTGCATCTGCTGAAGTGTGACAGAACGCACACCAGACTTGGCTAACGGATGGTCACCCGACACAAAGACACACAACTTGTTGTCAAACAGCACATGGCTCTCGATGTTATCGAAGGCCTCATGCGGACGATAAGACAAGGCGAAATCAATCTCCTGCCTCTGGAGCATGCCCATCAGCTCATCCATCGTCTTGAACCTCGCCCTCATGCGTATGTTGGGATGCTGACTGGTGAAATCAAGCATCGTCTCGCGCAGTATAGTGCCAAAAGAGTGCGTACAGCCTATATTCAGCTCACCCTCCTCAAGATTTTGCACATCGGCAATGCGGTCAATGCACTGCTGCGCCTGCAAAAGAGTCCGTTGCGCGTCAGCCAAAAAATACCGTCCCTCCTCAGTCAAGGTGACACTGTGACTGTCTCGGACAAGCAAGGCGCAGCGCAACTCATCCTCAAGCGAGCGAATTTGCTGCGACAAAGTACTTTGACTCACGAAAAGTTCCTTGGCGGCCTCAGTGAAGTTGAGTAGTTCGCCCACCTTTACGAAATATCTTAATTGCCTCAGTTCCACTTTAGATCGGAATATGTTCGGGTCAAAGGTAGGTATAATTTGAGACTTGGCATTACTTGCGTACATCGCGAGTCACGTCAAAAGAGTACTTCTTGAAGATAAAAATGGGCACTGTTACACCGATAACCATCAGCATGATGGCGCAAAGCGCAGTCAGTCCGTTATATGCGAGCATATAGAGCCAGTGCATGAACTGCTGCTCATCTGTCGTCTGAAGACACTTGACAATGGCCTGCACAGTCCGGTAGGCATACATGCCTGGAATCATGGGCAGGAGAGAGGGAAAAGAGAACGTCTCGGCGGGGCAGCGCACAATACGTGCGGCCGGGATGGAGAGGAAACCGATGGAGAGTGCGGCAATGAGGCAAGCCATGCTTATGGGCATCCCGCCCAGGTTCATCAGGCAGTAGCGGATGCTGTGACCGACAGCTGCAAGGACAGCCACAGCCGGATAGGCCATGCGGGGCGGGTTGCTGATGCTCATGAAGCCGATGCCGGCGAGCGCGGCAAAAGCCCCATCGAGGAATATATCTATTGCGACCATTATTCTGCTGAAAGAAAAATCAAAACTGCTAATATGTCAAACCCGGCTCAGAGAAGGCCTATGCGCATGACGATGAGACCAAGGATGAAACCAGCCGAGAGGCAGACCGTGAGAACCGACGCATTGGTGAGCCTGCTGAGGAAACATAGGTTGTGGCCATATATGAGGTCGGATATCGAATTGATGAACGGAATGCCAGGCACGAGGTAGAGCACACTGGTGCCGAGGGCGACTTCGGGAGTCGAACCCAGATTGAACACGTAACATGCGCAACCCAGCACGGTGGCGCAGAACGCAGAGATGACAAACACCGCACGGGTGTCCATGCCAAGCCTTAGGAGGCTTATCTTAGCCCAATAGCCGACGGCCGTAGCCAAGAAAACGACAAGCATGGCCCAAGCGTCGCCGCCAAACAGATAGCAGAACGACATGTTGGCGAGACTCGTCAAAAAGAGCACAAACCACACATTGCCGTGCGGCACGCTTACTATCTCGTCAAAAGACTTGCGCGCATCGGCCACAGACATATCATTGTCAATAACCTGCCAGCTCATGCGACTGAGCGACGTGTTTCGCAAAAAACTGATTGGACGATGGCGCGAGCGCCCTACAACACTATAGGTATGACGGGTTTCCTTATCCGTGACCGTCATTATAATGTGGCTGCTGAAAATGGCGATATCCGCCCATGCGCCAAAATGTCCGGCCATTCGTCCCACGTTCATCTCGACGCGGGCTGACGTGGCGCCAACCGCCAAAAGCTCGGCGGCATAGTCAGAAAGGAAAAGCGCCAGTTCCTTAAGCCTCCGGTGAATCTTATCCACCTGCTCGGCAGTCTCCACGACTGCCTCTATCTCTTCTTTCTCCATTGCTATGTTTGGGTCCCCGACGGACTAAGCCCTACGGTTACGGCGCTCGGTGTACTTAGACAGGCCAAAGAGGAAAGCTACGCCAAGGACGACGCCAATAATCATGAAAGAGTCGAAATTGCCGGCAGGAGCCACGGCTACGGTAGACGCGATTATAGAGTTACAGATCATTTTGTCTGGTGTTTTTTAAACCGGCGCAAAATTATGTCGCGGCGATGCATGACCGAAACAATGGTAATAGTTTGTTTCGATTGTCGTTATCATGGCAAGCAAAGCCAAAATCAACGGATAAACTAAGCGAAACGGAACACGGGCAAGACAAAAAAAATGCGACGTTAAATTAACTGGCACTCCAACGTATATAATAACACAACCCTCATACCCCTGCAATTTGATGCATATACAATGTTAAAATGCATATAATGCGGCAATTTAAAGAGTTAACACCTCCATTTGTCTCTTAAATGCCCTATTCAGACAGATGCCGCCGCCGAAGTGTTTAGTTTTACAAATGACCATAGCTGTGATAGGAATAGGCAAAGGCAAAATTAAATTTTTCGATAGGCTTCCGAGGCCAGCCCTCCAATGGGCCAAACGCAGCCATCGGTGTGACGATAAGAGCATGGAGCCAGCGATGCCAAATATTATAGAATAAGATAAACAATGAAGGGCAAGGGAGATGGGCGGCTGCAGCTTTTTGCTACGAGAATTCTTCTTTCGGACTCAACAGGGCAATCTAACGGAAAGATGCAATCAAATGGTGAAATCAAAACGAGAGGGGCCTCGCCCCTCCCAAAAAGTCCGAAAGGGTTGGGGCATCAACAAAGTAAGCTGTGGGCAATTGGACAATGTGTCTAAGTCAAGACGCATAAAACCGACTTACCCCGGCGACCAGACGCAATGCGCATGGTTGCCGGGGTAAGCCGTAGCCCGTAGGAGAGTCGAACTCCTCTTTAGAGAATGAAAATCTCTCGTCCTAACCGATAGACGAACGGGCCATGAAAGGGTGCGGAGCAAGGCTCTTCGCCAATCAGAGCCCCTTGGGGAGATAGATTTTGGTCAAAAAAGACCGATGGACTCAGAATTAAGCCTGAGCGAGCTTGTTGACGTGCTTAGCGAGCTTGCTCTTGAGGTTAGCAGCCTTGTTCTTGTGGATGATGTTGACCTTGGCGAGCTTGTCGAGGAGAGAAGATACCTTGGGGAGCATAGCAGCTGCCTCATTCTTATCGGTAGCAAGACGGAGAGCCTTGACAGCGTTGCGGGTGGTCTTGGCGTAGTAGCGATTGTGCTCGCGACGAGCAGCGATCTGGCGAGTCCTCTTGATTGCAGACTGATGGTTTGCCATTTCTTTTTAGTTGAATATTTGTTTAATATACGTTTTCTTGATTGCCAACCAGCCAAATCAGGCAAGCCGCCAAAATTTGCGGATAAGCTTGAGGCTCAGTTGTTTTTTGTAGCCCGTAGGAGAGTCGAACTCCTCTTTAGAGAATGAAAATCTCTCGTCCTAACCGATAGACGAACGGGCCGCCCTATGCATTTTAGCGGTGCAAAGTTAATGTAATCGTATCGAAAATACAAGCCCTGCTACCTTAAAACCGAAATATATAATCTGTTGCGAGCCGCATCAAAGCTTAGTGAAAAGCTTGTAAGCCGCGGATATATGGTCAGATATGTCTAAAGATGTCATTGCCTCGGGAGACAGCAGAGCGGCGGCGGCATCTCCGGCGGCGGCATGCAGACCCACGCCAAGGACGGCGGCATCGGCGGTTGAATATCCTTGCGCCAAAAGACCGAGAATGACGCCAGTGAGGACGTCACCCGAGCCGGCAGTGGCCATTCCGCTGTTGCCAGTGGTGTTGAAAACACGTCGCCCGTCAGGCAATGCGGTCATGCTGAACGCGCCTTTGAGAATGACAGTGCACCTGTTCCGGAGAGCGAAAAGGCACGAGGCCTCAATCCTCTCAACCGTCTCAGCATGCGGCTCTGTCAGGCGGTCAAGCTCGACAGGATGCGGGGTCAGGATGACATTCTCTGGCAGTTCGCCACCATCGTCAAGGAACGCACGCAGGGCGAAGAGGCCGTCCGCGTCAATCACGATGGGGACACGCCCCCCATAGGTCTCAATCACCTTGCGCAAGAGAGTGAGAGACTCGGGGTGCCGACCGAGTCCCGGGCCAATGCCCACAGCCGCCACCTTGGGCAGGTTCATACGGTCGTCCCAAGAGATGAAGGCGGACTCACCGCGACTGGGGATGTTCATGGCCTCGGGGACAGCAGTCTGCAGGGGGATGTAGCAACGCTCGGCGCTGACAGTCGTAAGCAGACCGCAGCCAGCCCGCAGAGCAGACCTCGACGCCAAAATAGCAGCTCCCGACATTCCCTCAGAACCTGCGAAGAGGAGCGCATGCCCCATGACGCCTTTGTGCGCGAAGCGGTCACGAGGTCGTATCATCTTAGCCGCCTCGGCATTATTGGAGTAGAACATGTAAGTCGCGGCCTCTTCCACAGCCTGAGGGGCGAGCTTGATGTCCAAGACATGCCAACGACCGACATAGCGAGTCAACTCGGGCAAAAAGAAAGCCATCTTGGGGAACTGGAACGAGAGCGTGTGAGTGGCTCGCACAATGGTCCGCGCGTCAGCGTCGAGATAGCTATCCTCATTGCCTAAGCCAGACGGGATGTCCACGCTCAGAACATCGCAATCCAAGTCGGCAATATACTTGACCACGTCGGCCGAAGGGCCATCAAGGTCACGCTTAAGCCCCGTGCCGAAAATGGCATCCACCACGATGGCGCCGCTCGGGATTTCAGGCCTCCCCTCATTCTCATCTATGACAATCTCCGCATTACGCAGCCTCTCTAAGCACTCCTCATTACACTCGCTGCGAAAACCTTTGTGACCTGTGTAGGTGTGGACATCGACAACCCACTCCTTGTCAATGAGCAAGGCCGCGAGAGCCAGACCATCAGCACCATTGTTGCCGGGGCCAGCCAGGACGACCACCCGTCGGCGCGTATAGTTATCCACTATCCACTCACAGAGAGCCCGGGCGGCACGGTCAATCAACTGAATGTAGTCGATGCCCTGCAGCTCCGTAGTGCGGCGGTCGATGGCCTTGATGTCATATATGGGGAAAAACTTCTTCATGCGTTAGTCTCAAGTGATAATGGAGGAGAAAGGTGAGGACTCTACCCCACCCCTTTATTGGAACAGCAGGCGGAAAGCCTCATGAAGCCTGCCTACGCGGCAGATCTCAATTTCGGCGGATGTAGACGCCATGCGTGTAGACTGTGGTATTATGATGCGCGAGAAGCCGAGTTTAGCGGCCTCTGATATGCGCTGCTCGATGCGCGGCACGGGCCTCAGCTCGCCCGAGAGACCTATCTCGCCCGCCATGCACGTGCCGCGGCCTATGGCCATGTCGGTGCTTGACGAGAGGATGGCAGCCGCCACAGGGAGGTCGAGAGCCGTATCGACAACCTTAATTCCGCCTGCGAGGTTTAAGAACACGTCCTTGGCTGCTATTTTGAAGCCAGCGCGTTTCTCAAGCACAGCGAGCAGCATGTTCATGCGTCGGACGTCAAAACCCATGGCCGACCGTTGCGGAGTCCCATAGGCGGCAGTAGAGACAAGAGCCTGAGTCTCAATAAGGAAAGGGCGCACGCCCTCCATGGCAGCTGCAATCGCCACGCCACTGAGGTCGGCCGCATATTCACCGAGGAGCATCTCACTCGGATTAGAGACCTCGCGAAGCCCGTCACTCATCATCTCGAAAATGCCAATCTCGTTGGTTGAGCCGAAGCGGTTCTTTATGGATCGCAAAATCCTGTAGAGGTGATTACGGTCGCCCTCGAATTGGAGAACAACGTCCACCATGTGCTCAAGCACCTTAGGGCCAGCCAATTGTCCGTCCTTATTGATATGACCGATGATGATGATGGGCAAATTGCGCGTCTTGGCAATGCGCATCAGCACAGCAGTGCACTCCTTAATCTGACTGATAGAGCCGGGTAGTGAATCGGTCCGCTCAGTCTGCATGGTCTGGATTGAATCCACCACCACGATGTCAGGGTTAGTAGAGTCTATATGCTGTGCGAGGGTGTCAATGCGCGTGTCTGAGACCACCATGCAATTATCTGCCGACGCACAGCTTATGCGGTCGGCGCGCAGCTTGATTTGCTGGACGCTCTCCTCGCCTGACACATAGAGGACTCGGCGGGGCAGCTGCATGGCCATCTGGAGCACAAGAGTAGACTTGCCGATGCCTGGCTCGCCACCGATGAGGATAAGCGCGCCTGGCACAATTCCTCCGCCCAAGACGCGATCCAGCTCGGCATTGGCAGTTGTGGACCTCTGCACATCTTTTTGCTGGACAGACGAGAGCGGCACAGCCCGAACCTCAGTCAGCAACCCGGCCGAGTCGGCAGAGAGGGAGGCGGAGCCTTTTTTGTCCACCACGATATGCTCCTCCTGATATGTGTTCCACTCTCCGCACTGAGGGCAGCGGCCAATCCACTTGGGACTCTCGGCCCCGCACTCAGAACAGACGTAGACAGTCTTGGTCTTAGCTGCCATGGGCGAAAAAAATTAAAGCTTCTCGCCGAAAGCGAGATCACCAGCGTCACCCAATCCGGGAACTATGTAGGAATCATCATTTAGGACAGGATCGACACTTGCGACCCAGAGGGTGACATTTACGTCAGACAGGTTCTCCTTGAGATACTCCACACCTGAACGGGCACCAATGATGGAGAGAATGTGGATGTGGCGTGGAGTGCCGAACTTCATGAGTTGGCGGATTGTCTGGACCATGCTGAAACCAGTCGCAAGCATAGGGTCGGCTAAGATGAGTGTTTTGCCTTCGAGATTTGGCGTTGCAGCATAACCGAGGTGGATTTCAATGCCATGATTCTCGTTATAGGCACGATAGGCGGAGACAAAGCAATTCTCAGCATCGTCAAAGACATTGAGTACGCCCGTGTGCATGGGCAGACCAGCGCGTAAGATGGTACCCACCACAACCTGCTCAACAGGCATGTTGACGACAGCGGCCCCGAGAGGCGTGGTCACCGTGGTGGGTGCATAGCTCATCTCCTTGCTGACCTCGTAGGCCATCAACTCGCCAATACGCTCAATGTTACGACGGAAACGGAGACGGTCCTTTTGGATTTTCGTGTCGCGCATCTCCGCCAAGTAGCGGTTAATGATGGAATCTGTCTTGTCAATGATGTAAACGTCCATTTTTGTCAGCTGGTTTTGGGGAGGTTTATTGTTAGGGTTTATGTTCATGTCCCTTATCTCGCCATTGAGGAGCATTAGCAAACTTGGCTTTGTTCTGCTTGGCGAAAAGGTGTGGCTTCTTTATTGTCTGATATAAAAACAGGTGAGATACAAGGCCTTATAATATCTCACCATTGTCACTGAAGCTGTAATAGCCTGGCGATTGCGCGCCACGTGCCACTATTACGTGATCCATGAATCGCAGTTCGAGCGTCCGGGCCGCCTCGGCAATGCGCCTTGTCAGGTCAATATCCTGCCGACTGGGCTTGAGGGAGCCAGAGGGGTGGTTGTGCGCCACGAAGAACGCCACGGCGCCGGCAGTCCCGACAATAATCTGCATCAGGCGACGGACATCGACCACTGTGCCTGTCACGCCACCAGACGAGACGCACTCAGTGCGGATAACGTTGAGCTGACCATCAACCACGGCCACGTGGAACTCCTCGTGAGCCAGACTGCCAATGATGGACGAGAAGAAGTCGTTGCAATCCTCCGAAGAGCGTAGCTTTCGCCCACGCATGTCAGAGAATTGCCGTCGTCGACCAAGTTCCAGGGCTGCCGAGAAAGCTATGGCTTTGGCTTCTCCAAGCCCCTTGACTGTCATCAGTTCAGCCAAAGTGGCATCGCCGAGACGGGATATATTGCAGCCGAAACGCCGATAGATGTGCCAAGCTAAGTCTATGACATTCATGCCCGCAGTGCCAGTGCGCAACATAATGGCAATGAGATCGACATCGGTCAGAGCCTTAGGCCCCAAGCGCAAGAACTTCTCGCGCGGCATATCCTCCTGAGCCAAGGACTCGTGGAGAGTCTTGCCAGAAGAGTCATGCGGCAGCCCATCATCGCCTAAGCCTTCAGGAGCATCGGCGTAGTGGTCATTGGCTCGGATTGCGCAGCCAGACTGCTTGACCTCCTCACCCGTCTTAGATTTCTTAATGGCTCGACCCTTGCCCCCTTCCATATAGATGATTAGGCTTGTTCACAAGAGGAGACCCTGACTGCCATCCGCCGAGAGAGGCGAATGGTGGTCAAGGTCTCTTGTTTTTCAGAGTTTATACAATCTCAAATCAGTCATTTGAGCATTGCTGTGTCACTTTGTGATGCCAATACAGACATTTATCACTTGACTTGGCAGCCGGGTCGGACGTCAGTCGTTGTCGACACAACAGACAGGTTGCCGTCAGCATCCTCAGCACTAAGAATCATGCCCTGACTCTCAATGCCTTTGAGTTTGCGAGGAGCAAGATTGGCAATGAAGAGCACCCGCTTGCCGACAAGATCCTCGGGCTTGTAATATTTGGCAATGCCCGAAACAATGGTTCGTCCGCCAAGCCCGTCATCAATCTTGAACTGGAGAAGTTTGTCGGCCTTTGGCACCTTTTGGCACTCAGTGACGAGGCCTACTCGGATGTCGAGTTTCTCAAAGGCAGAGAAATCAATTGTCTCAGCTATGGGTGCGGGCTTCCACTCATTGGCCTCATTGGCCTGCTTGGTTGCCGCAAGCTTGGCTAATTGAGCCTCGACTACGCTGTCGTCAATCTTCTCAAAGAGCAGTTCGGCCTGACCAATTTGATGTCCGACCGGGATGAGGTCCATCTCGCCCAGTTTGTCCCAAGACATCTTATCAATGCCGAGCTGGCGCACAATCTTGGCGGCAGAGAAGGGCAAGAAGGGCTCCATGACAATGGAGAGGTTGGCAACAATCTGGAGACCGATGTTGAGGATGGTGGCGACGCGGCTCATGTCCGTCTTTGCCAATTTCCAAGGCTCTGTGTCGGCAAGGTATTTATTGCCGATTCGCGCCATGTTCATTGCCTCTTTCTGCGCATCACGGAAGCGGAACACGTTTAGCAGAGACTCAACCTCCTTGCGCTCAGCCTTGAATGCGTCGATGGTCTCGCGATCTATATCCAATAGTTCGCCTGCTGCAGGAACCTTACCCTCGAAATATTTGTGGGTGAGGACGACAACCCTGTTGACAAAGTTGCCAAAGATTGCGACAAGCTCGTTATTGTTTCGTGCCTGGAAATCCTTCCAAGTGAAATCATTGTCCTTGGTCTCAGGGGCGTTGGCTGTGAGCACATAGCGCAAGACATCCTGTTTACCAGGGAATTCCTCAAGGTACTCATGCAACCAGATTGCCCAGTTTCGCGACGTGGAGATCTTATCGCCCTCAAGGTTCATGAACTCGTTTGCAGGGACATTATCTGGGAGATTGTATCCGCCGTGAGCTTTAAGCATGGCAGGGAAGACGATGCAGTGGAAAACGATGTTGTCCTTGCCGATGAAGTGGATCATGCGGGTCTCAGGATCCTTCCACCACTTCTCCCAATCATCGGGGCGAAGCTCCTTAGTGTTTGAGATATAACCGATTGGAGCATCGAACCAGACATAAAGGACCTTACCCTCGGCACCCTCAACGGGGACTGGGATGCCCCAGTCGAGGTCGCGGGAGACGGCACGGGGCTGGAGACCCATGTCGAGCCAGCTCTTGCACTGACCGTAGACATTGGAGCGCCACTCCTTATGGTCCTCCAGAATCCACTTGCGGAGCCATGGCTCATGCTTGTCAAGGGGGAGATACCAGTGGGTGGTCTCCTTCAGGACTGGCTTAGAGCCGCTGATGGTGCTATGCGGATTGATGAGGTCGAGGGCGGAGAGGCTGGTGCCGCACTTCTCGCACTGGTCGCCATAGGCGCGTTCATTTCCGCAATGCGGGCAGGTGCCCATGATATATCGGTCGGCGAGGAACTGATGCGCCTCCTCGTCATAATATTGCTGTGTGGTCTTTTGGACGAACTCACCCTTGTCATAAAGAGTGCGGAAGAAGTCAGACGCCACCTGCGAGTGGGTTTTACTGGTGGTGCGGCTGTAGATGTCCATCGTGATGCCGAAATCCTCAAACGACTTCTTAATGATGGCATGGTAGCGGTCCACGACGTCTTGCGGGGTGCAACCCTCTTTGCGAGCTCGGATAGTGATGGGCACGCCATGCTCATCCGAGCCGCCAATCATGAGGACGTCCTCGCCCTTTGAGCGGAGGTATCGGGTATAGATGTCAGCCGGGACGTATACTCCGGCGAGGTGTCCGATGTGAACCGGGCCATTGGCGTAGGGGAGCGCCGTCGTCACGAGCGTCCTCTTATATTTCTTCTCTTCTGCCATGTGTGTTGTGTGTGAGCCGCGAGGAGGGGAAGACGCTTCTGCCCAATGGGGCAGCCCGCGGAGTCTCAAGTTTTTATTCTTCGGGCGCGAATATACTATTTTTCAGCGTTAAATATTGGCGCGTCTGTTGTTAATCACTATACAAGAGCCGACCGCCACGGCCTCGACATTTCCTGTCGCGGGCGTGGCGGTCGAATTATCCTTAGCAGCCTGTGCGGATGTCATGCGTGACATGACTCTGAGGCCGCATTTGAAGTGACTGTTTGCTTAGACGGTCATTATGTCCTTCTCCTTGACGACATACATATCATCAATCTTCTTGATGTGCGCGTCGTGGATTTTCTGGACCTCGGCCTCCTTGTCCTTCTGGACGTCCTCGCCAAGTCCGTCTTTCTTGAGCTTCTTGATGTCCTCGATGGCGTCGCGGCGGATGTTACGCACCGCAATCTTAGACTCTTCACAAGTCCTCTTAGCCTGCTTGGCGAGGTCGCGGCGGCGCTCCTCTGTCAAGGGTGGAATCATGATACGGATAACCTCGCCGTTGTTGTCGGGGTTGAGTCCGAGATTGGCAGCCATGATAGCCTTCTCGATGTGTGGGATCATAGTCTTGTCCCAAGGCTTGATGGCAATGGTTCGGGGATCGGGGACGGAGACATTCGCCACAGAGTTGAGAGGTGAGAGAGAGCCATAGGCCTCAACCTTGACGTCGTCGAGGACTCGCGGGTTTGCCTTGCCAGCCCTGATTTTACCGAGTTCATAGTCGAGGTGATCAACGGCTTTGCCCATCTGCTCCTTGGCGTCTTCCATGATGAGCTCCAATTCTTCGTCCATGTCTTATTCTGATAATATGTTATTCTGTTGTTTTTCAAATAAATCAAATCTGCCCGAGCAGGAACTCCTTTTGTCGCTCTTGTGGGCGGTAGAAATAGGCTATGCCATACTCCTGGCACTTCTCGCGCTTCTCGTCGCTGTCAACGGGGGCCATGCTCTCCTCCACCTCATTCCAGACCTTCAGGATGACCTCGTCGGCCTTAACCCTTATCTCATCGAGCTTGTCACGGAACTTTTGAGAGGTCTGAAGGATGTCCCTGTGCTTGTTGTAATTCTCCTCGAAGTTATTCAACTTGACCTCGACGAGAGCGATAGATGGGTTATATATTCTGCTGCCTGCTCCGACGCAACTCATCCTCATCTTCTCTCCCTCAATGACCTTATGTCCCCACTCCACCACCTGCTGGTTGCTTGTAAGGTCAGGCACGGCAGCGCCGCAGGATGTCAGTCCAAGCTTCTCGCGCATTTCAGGCTTAATCTCTCCTCGCGCAACGCACATGTTGAACACCTGAATGAAATGTGACAGATAGAGACGTGCGACTTCAACAGTCTCAGAGACTTGTTTGCTTATGGCCGCTTGCCTCTCCTTGCACTCGAGATACTGTTGCAGAGCCTGCTCAAAAAGCGGGGTGAAAGAAGACACCTCAAGCGCTGTCCTCTGCGAGAAGCAAAGGTCGGCAGGCGGGGTTGTCCTCACCTGCTGAATGGCGGCCTTAAGGGCTCTCAGCCTTGCCTGATCGGTGTTCGGGAGTCGACGATATGGCATATCCAGTCCTTGAGATAAAAGATAGCAGAGCTATGTGCCTTAGCGAGATGCGACCTTCGCAAAATCTCTAATGGCAACAAAGCGAACAAGTTTGGACAAAGATAACCAATAGATGGTAATTCTCTATAAAAAAGATATGTTTTTTGCCAGCTGTACCAAAATTTAATCCATCTCGGCCCTTATCTCCGAAGCGAACCGCCAAACCGCAGAGCCATTCGACTTTGGGCACACAACAGTCACGTCGCCTCGCTGCACCACGATGTAATCTTCGAGCCCGTCTACTACACAGACTTTGCCAGCGTCGATGTGGACGAGGCAACCCTTTGAGTCCTTCATGAGAGCGGATCCGCAGACTATGGCGTTACCGCTTGAATCCTTGGCACTCTGGTCATAGATGGCATTCCAACCGCCAATGTCGCTCCATTGCGCAGAGGTCTGGCAAACAGCCACATGGCGAGCCTTTTCGAGAACTGCATAATCCACAGAAATAGTCTCACACTGCTCATAAACCATCCGGACAGACGTCGCGGTCCAACTTGAGACTGGCAACGCGTCGAGCGCATCGAAAGGAGCTTGAACAGTTGGCATAAACTTGCGCATAGCTTCCTCAATGGCACTTTGCCGCCAAACGAAGACACCCGTGTTCCAACAAAAATCTCCACACTCAAAAAAAGTCTGCGCCATCTCGGCATTCGGTTTCTCTGTGAAGGTGCGGACAGAATGAATGGTATCAGAGTTGCCAATAGGCTCCCCTACCTGAATGTAGCCATAAGAAGTCTCGGGGCGGAAGGCCTTTACGCCTATGGTAGTCAAATCGTCTGACTCAAACGCGTGTGCGACAGCCTCTGACACCGTCTTGGTGAAAGCCTCGGGATTGACAATGAGATGGTCAGAGGGAGTCACGACCATAACTGAGCCCGGCGCGACCTGACGGAGATATGCGCCTGCGAAAGATATTGCCGCCGCTGTGTTCCTCTTGAATGGCTCACAAAGAATGTGACTCCGGGGGATGTCGGGCAACTGCTCCTCAACAAAGTGGAGATAGTCAATCAAAGTGACCACCAATATGTGGTCTGGTGCGCAAATAGAGCGGAACCGGTCATAGGTCAGCTGAAGCATTGTTCGTCCCACTCCGACTATGTCAATAAATTGCTTGGGCTTGGAGACTTGGCTCAGGGGCCAAAGCCGCGTGCCAGAGCCGCCTGCGAGGATTACGCAATAGGTGTTATCGGACATTGAGTTTATCTTAGATGTGTTTGCTACGCAAAGGTACTAAGAGATGACCAATTTGGCAAAGTGCAAAAAACGGGATGCGTCAGGGGACGAGTTTCGCGACTTCGCACCCTACTTGTTGTAGACGGGGCGGATGGGGAGACGCTGAAGAATATCAGTCTTAGCGACATTGGGAGAACCGTCAGCATTGACCATCAGACACCATGCGGTAGACGAAGTGGAGTAAATCTCACCGCCCCAAAGCCTCACACCCGTCGAGGCTGAGACGAGCGAACCATTGGTGTTATAATAGCCAGAGCAAGGTATAAAGATATAATTACCAGAATGCTCACCGACACCATATACACGGAACCCTGGATAACCATTAAGAACAGTTGACACCCAAGTGCCTTTTGACGAGAGCTCATACATCTGGTCATAGGTTGGAGACGCCCACCCGTCGCCAAGCTCTACCGACACAGGATCTTTGTCGGTCGCTGAAATATTAACCTTAGAGACAGAACCCGTGGGGGCTGTTTCAGCATTTCTGTCGGTGACACCATAGTAGTAATAATTACCAGTCTGATAAGCCCTTGAGGCTCCAAGATTGGCGTCACCCCATTTGACTGAGAGACCAAGGTCGACAGCCTGGCAGGAGTAGACATCGGGTTCTTTAGTTGTGAAAGATAGTTCCTCGCCATAGCCTGAGATGGCATCATTATAGTAGAAAAAAGCCCTATAGCGGTAAGTAGCGCCTGGTACCAAATTCTTCAGATAGAGCATCACAAGGCCGCCATTGTCTATTTGGCTCTCAGAGATATATGCCGTTCTGCAACCATTCTCATATTTGAGTTCCATTGTAGGGTTGTCAGAGTAAAGGAGGGCAATTTCTGAAGAGCCGAGATATTTTTTAGATGCATTAAACCGAAGTGGCACACTGACAGTTGTGGTTTGAATATTGTAGGCAGTTCCCGTGACAGCGTAATCAATGGCGTTCTCATAGACCTTGGAGATAGAGGCATCCTTAGTCGCAACAGTGTCCTCGACCTCTACAGTTCCGCCGTTACCACCATTATCACCATTGTTGTCCGAGGGTTTCTCGCTGTCGTCACCAGAGCAAGAGTAAAGGGTTGCCAAGGAGGCCACAAAGACAGCTAATCTCAATATGTTATTCATACACGAACTCTAATTATATGCACTAAGCTACAAAAGATAATCGATAATGCGATTAAGGAGGAAGACCTTTTAGTCAAGTCAAATGGCAAATACAAACTTGCTTTAGCTTTGCCTTGGTGAGAAAAGGCGTATGAATATTACGATTATCCAACATATAAAAAGGGTCACACCTTTTCAGATGTGACCCCCTTGACATGAGAAAAATTATCTCGATTAATAAACTCGTGGTTAGTACTCCCACATGTCGTGCTCGTGCTTGAAAATGACATTCTCAATCCTCTCCGCCTCAAGGTTCTGGTCAATGCCATTGCTTGAGATCTCAGAGATGACACGGTTGTTGTAGACGTTCGACTCTCTGTAGATATAGCTACTAAAGAGCCTCATCTCAAACTTATCCCTGAAAGACTGCCTTTGAGCATCGTTGTTATAGGAGTATGCCTCTTGTCGAGCAAGTACACCAGCTGCCTCGGGATAATAAATCCAGAAAAGGTCGAGTGCGAACTTCTGACCATTAGCCTCATAGAAGCAAACAGGGCAGAGACCCAAAATTTGGCACTTGAGAGCGCTATACCTGTTGTCGAAATACCAAACCTCCTTAACCTTTATCTGCTTGACCTCGGTGAACATATCAGCACCAAGTTCAACGACATAGCTATAAGTCTGGGTCTCCTCGTTGTAGACTGAGTCCATAGACTCAATGCCGTTGCCGTATTTAAGGAGTCGCTCACAAACCTTAGCAGGAGTGGTTACCCTCTCAAACTCATTATCGGCGCCTGGGTCATACGCATGAATCTCACCGTTGATAACAGCATCATAGAGCACACGCGCAAGGGGTTTGCGGTCATCGATATCCTGAGTCGGATAGTAGAGATAGAGATTCTGCTTCTGACGGAGATCGATAGTCCTCCAGACTGTCTTTGACCAAAGGACGTTGGCCTCTCGAACATAGGCGGGCATCAAAGGCTTCTTACCCTTGATATGCTGCTTCTTGACGATGCCATCGACAACAGTAACATTGTCGGTCTCGGCGTCAGCCTCAGTCGCCTCAGCACCCTCACTCGCATCCTCATCATCGTACTGGGCGAAGACGGGTGAAGAGAAGATGATAGCCAGAAGCAAAAATAACTTCTTCATAAGATTAACTACTTATACAAATTTAGTTGACAGTGAGCGTTAAGCCATTGAGAGAGCGGATACGTCCGTCAGGTCCCTTGGCCTTGACTGCGTCAATGAAGAGCTTGTTACCCTTGGGAACATCCTTGATAATCTCTTTTGCCTCACTATTCAGAGCACCATTGCCACCCTTGACGGTAGCGATGCGGAGAGAACCGTGACGGACAGTAGAGATGTCAAATGAGACAATCTCGAAAGAGACATCGAAGAGGAAGTTGTCAAGCTTAGCCTCAATCTTGCCAGAGTTAATGGTGTTTCTTTGAGCCTTAGTCTCGCCGTTCTTCACAGTTGAGAAGCCTACGACAGGGTCAGGAACATCGAACACACGGAACTCCTTAGAGCCGAAGCTCTGAGTCTTGCCCTTCTCATTTGAAGAGACACTAATCTTGACAGTGCTTGCTGAGCCAGGGTTGACCTCACGGATCGAGCCAGAGCCAGTCATAGTGCCACCGGAACAAGAGACAGAGAGTGCAGAGGGAGAGACACCAGCTACAGATACCTCAATCGGGTTCTTAAGACCGCGGTACATAGCGTTCATCTTGGTTGCTGAGACAACAAGACTTGGTGCGCCGACCTCATAATTGCCAGTGACATTATAGTCCTTAAGTTCGCCAGTTACAGGGTCAGGAATCTGAAGCTTAGCCTCGTAGCTCTTCATACCGACAGAAGTAGCAGAGGCGGTATATTTACCGCGGCCACCCTCGGTTGGGAGCTTTTGTCCACCCACATATACAATAGGCTCCATTGTGTCATCGTATGCTGCGAGCATGATGTCAGCCTTGTAAGTGCCACCCTGAATGACGTACTGCGACTCAGGGATTACGAGAGGCACGAGGACATTGAACTTGAACGAGGCGGCATCAATTGACTTATAGAGGTAATTGATGACATCAGTCTCCACGTTACGGATGTTGCTCTGGATGGCACTCATGAGGCCAAGAGTAGCAGCGATTGGGAGGTGCTCGAAGTTCTGGCTCTCCCAAGTGATGCGCTCACCAGACTGAGAGTTAAAGCCGTCCTCCGTGTTAATCATCGAGGCGATTGATTTGTAGAGGGCTGTATCCTCGGGCATGCCAGAATCTGGCTTGCAGGCTGCGAGCATGGCCTCACGATAATCATTGAGAGCCTGCTTCATCTCCTTAGCGCGAGCACCACCGCTCTCGACCATCATGATCTGAGCTGCCTTATCCTGGTCACTCTTGTTGAGGAGGCCATCCTCAGGACAATCAGAATTATTTATCTCACCGTCGGCTGTTTTGATAATCAGGTTCTTATAGCCTTGGATGAGGTTGACCAGAGAATCAGACTGAGCCTTGACATTCATCGCGATGTCATATTTAGGCTTAACCCTGGTCGGGTTCTGGTCCTTCTTGGACTCAAAATTATAGAAAGACAGTCCGAGCTTACCCTCAGTAGAACTCTTCTGGTTACGGATTGACTGGTCAACGAGAGTGAACGCGTTGAGGAGGTCACCAGAGACGTTGAGGGCGAGCATGGCGGTCAGCATGAGGTACATCATGCCGATCATCTTCTGTCTTGGGGTTTCCGGACAGTTACCACCACTCATTATTCAGTTGCTTTAAGCGTTATACGAAAGATTTGACCAAGCGCCGCCTTTGCACGACGCAGAAGTAAATTTAGCGACGGATAGCGCTAAGCATGTTGCCGTAGATAGAGTTGAGCTCACCGACAGTCTTAGAGAGGCTGGCGATTTGCTGACGATACTCCTTGACGCCCTCGACAGAGGCCTGAATCTCAGCAGAGATAGAGTTGAGGCCATTGGCTACACTCTTGGTGCTCTCAAGCTGGCTGTTGATGCCCTTGAGTTGCTGTTCGTAAGCTGCGCTGATGGCGGTCATGTTTGTGCCGAGCTTAGAAGCGGCATCAGACTGAGAAGCGAAAGCTGAGTTGAACTTAGAGAAAGAGTTAGAGAACTTGTCACCCTCCTCGCTCATCTTGGCAGCGAGCTTGTTGCCGGCCTCAGAAACGCTGCTCTGAGCGGCAGAGAACTGATTGAGAGAGTCAGACGCAGTCTTAACATTATTGAGGTAAGACTTGGTTGCGACAGTAGCGTCGCTAATATCAGAGAGCTGTGAAGTGGTAGAGGCGAGTTTCTTGACACCTTCAGCGAGCTGGTCTACAGTCTTCTCATCAACCTTGCCGGCTGCCATGAGAGCGCTGAGCTCAGATCCGCCACCGTTGCCTTTGTTGCCGCCATGACGGCCAGACTCCTCAGCCGGCTCAAGGCCTGCGAGCTCGGGATAGACGAGGCTCCAGTCCGGAGTCTCATGAGGTGGCTCGAAAGAAGAGAGCGCGAAGATGATAGCCTCGACACCGAGACCACAGATAAGCATTATACTTGCTCCCGGGAGGTGAAGAATCTTGAAGAGCGCACCCAAGATAGCGACAGCGGCGCCGAAACCGTAGACATAGCCCATGAACTTCTTATAAGCCGGGCTTGTGACGAATTCTGAAAGAGTCATAAGATCTTTATTTAGGTATAGAGTTAACTGGTATAATTAGATTGATTTACTCACCGACGTAGTCGCGGATGCAACGGAAGCCGACATAAGAGGTTGCAGAGTCCTGATACTCATAGTTACGGGTGCCACACTGCATGTAATAGGCGATATCCTTCCAAGAGCCGCCACGGACAACCTTACGCTTCATGGCAATTGGGTCGTCATCGTAGGCGATGTACTTATAGTCGGGGTTCATAGTGTGGGTGTAGATGTAAGAGCTCTCGTCAAAAGAAGAGCTGGTCCATTCAGCCACGTTGCCGGCCATGTCATACAGGCCATACTCGTTGGGTGCGTAGGACGAGACGGAAGCCGTACGCATTGAACCGTCATCAGTGAAGCGGCCACGCATTGGCATGAAGTTTGCAACAAAGCAGCCACGGTAGTTACGGGTGTAGTAACCGCCCCATGGGTAGATGCCACTCTCGATGCCACCACGCGCAGCGTACTCCCACTCAGCCTCTGTCGGGAGGCGGTAGTTCATAGCCATTGGCTGGCCCTCGCTTGCGAGATAGTCGTTAAGATAGTTGGAGCGCCATACGCAGAAAGCGGATGCCTGCTTCCAGTTAACGCCGACAACAGGATAGGTGTCGAAACCAGGATGCCAGAAATAGGAAGTAGCCCATGGCTCGTTGTACGAATATGTGAAGTCAGCGACCCAAGCGAGTGTGTCAGGATAGACTGGCACCCAATCGCGCATGAGGAAGCCCTTACGACCAACCTCCTCAAGATTGCGGAGCTCACCCTGAGCGTCGCGGGCGAAGCCCTCATAGTGACCACCGGTAACCTCGCCATTCTCATCGATGTCGAGCTTGTATCGGTTTGCGCGTTTTGCAGCCTGCTGGAGGTCTACCCACTCATACTGATAAACCCAGCGACGGTTGTCGAGGATATGCTTCTCGCGAGAGAAACGCTCGTCATCCTGATAATAAAGCTCCTTGAGGTACTCTGCAATCTCCGGATCCTTCCAATCGAGCTCCGTGTTCCAGTTCAAGGGGGCATCGCCATCCGACTCCTCACCGTCCTCAGACTCCAAAGCGAAGCCCTCAACGCCATTCTGGACAAGAAGTTTGCGAGCAATAGAATCTCGGACCCAGTTGACGAACTGGCGATACTCGGAATTAGTGATCTCCGTCTCATCCATCCAGAAGGCGCTAACGGAGACCGTCTTGGTAAGTGCGTTTGTCAACGAGGCCACATCCTGCTCATTCTGGCCCATGTTGAAGCTGCCTTGCGGAACGAACACCATTCCGTAGGGGTCAGGCTCATAGAACTGCGCTCCGCGCTCAACGCCGACAAGCTCGCCGTTGTTAGTTCCACTACAGCCCGTGATAAGCATCGCGGCCGCGGCATAAAACGCTACGTTTCTCATCATAGAAAAAATCAGTGTGTATATCCTGTTAGGTTACAGTATTCGAACGCTTTTGTATCTTTTGTCAGGCTTCTCCCGGCTAAGGTCAAGGGAGTATCTGACTACTACCTCATGGGAGCCGGTGTTGTACCTTTTAAGTTTGGAGAGGCTCAAGTCGTAGGCGTAGGAGATGTCCAAGCCATTTTTGAGCCTTGCGCCGGTGGCGAATATCATGGCGTCTTGCAGACGAGCTCCGAGTCCGAACCAGAATACCTGGTTGAAGTTGGCGTTGAGCATCATCTCAAGCTGCCAAGCGGCGAAGTCAGTCTGAAGCGCTATTCGGGGCTCGATGGACTTCACTTTAACATCGTGACCAAAGAGGTGACCCGCGCCAAGATTCATCACAGGCCTTACCTTTAGCCTCGTACCGTTTTTAAGCTCAATCTCAGGTGCTGAGAGGTGGACGAACGAGATGCTGAGGAAAGCCGAGGGGGACTGATAGAAGGCACCCACACCTGCATCGAATGCCGAGCGGCTGTCATCAGCACCCGTCAGAGCCTCATCAGACTCCTGATGATATCCATCAGGGAGAGAAGAGGGGGAGGTGTAGAGGTCCGAGGCGTCGAATTTGACATTATAAACGCCAAATCTTGCCCCGAGCCCGAGCATTCCCTTGTCGAGATAGATATGGTAAGAGTAGGCAGCATTGAGAGTCAATGTGGTTGCTGCCCCCACCTTATCTTGCATCACCATGGCACCCACGCCATGAAAATTTTTGAGGAACTTGACCTCGGCATCGGCGGCAATGAGGAACTGCGAAGGTGCGTCATCGAAGCCGACCCATTGCTGTCGGAAAGCGGCTGTGGCGTCGAGAGCGCCGGACCGGCCGGCGGCACCTGGGTTGACCACAGTTGGCATGAGGAACACGCCAGAGAACTGGGGTTCGCTCTGCGCCATCAAATTCTCTCCTAACAAAGCGCAAATTAAGACAAAAATCGCCGATAAAACACGCTTTGTAATAAAAAACCTTAGCCTTGCGCTGAACCTTTTTATCTTATCAGTCTGATATTCAAAAGATTCAGCACTTCGCAGGGACTCAAATTTTAAATCTTTCCGAGTTAAGTGGCTATGGCAGAAGTCCATTGTCATATACTTGGGTAGAACGCACTTCTGCGGGTTTTATTGTAGTCATTACTACGATTTTTTTCTTTTTGATGTTGCGTTTGCAGTGGCTGATTTGGTGACTGTTTTTTTAGTAGTCTGTTTTTCAGCCGTTTGAGTTGCCGCTATTTTAGACTTAGAAGTCGCAGTTTTGCGTTTAGCAGGGTCAGCCCCTTGTTCTTCCGCCAGTTTGAGACAATCGGCAAGTGAGAGTTGCGCGGCATCAGTCCCTTTGGGTATCTTGACGTTGGCCTTGCCGTAGGCTATGTAGGCCCCCCAGCGGCCATTGAGGATTTGGACATCCGGGTTCTCGTCAAACTTCTTGATGAGTTTGTTTTGATCCGCCACACGTTTGTCTTGAATACGGGTGATAGCGGTCTCGAGGGTTATGGAGTAAGGGTCGTCCTCCTTCTTGAGCGAGACGAACTTGCCGTCATGGCGGACATAAGGGCCAAAGCGGCCAGTCCCGATAACGACATCCTTATCCTCGAAAGTACCAAGGTTTCGGGGGAGCTCGAATAGTTTCAGAGCCTCCTGAAGAGTTATGGTCTCAAGATGCTGATCCTTGCGGAGGGAGGCGAAACGCGGCTTGGGCCCATCCTCGACAGTCTCACCAATCTGAGCCATGGGGCCGAAACGTCCGATGCGGACATATACCTTATCGCCAGTCTTTGGGTCTACACCGAGCTCACGCTCACCGGCACTGCGCTGCGCATGCTCCAGCGTGTCGTCAATCTTCTCGTGGAAAGGCTTGTAGAAATCACTTATGACGGACTGCCACTTGAGTTTGCCGAGCGCAATCTCATCAAACTGGGTCTCGACATTGGCGGTGAAGTCATAACTCATGACCTCAGCGAAATGCTCAAGGAGGAAATCAGTTACAACCATTGCGATGTCTGTCGGGAAGAGCTTATTCTTCTCGGCTCCGGCATTCTCGCTCGCCTGCGAACGGACAACTTGTCCGTCAACAAGTTCGAGGGAGCGGAAAGTCCTCTGCACGCCCTCGCGGCTGTCGCGCACGACGTAGCCGCGGTTCATGATGGTAGAGATGGTGGGAGCGTAGGTGGAAGGGCGTCCGATGCCCATCTCCTCGAGTTTCTTGACAAGAGCGGCCTCATTGTAGCGTGGCGGACGTTGACTCCAGCGTTCACGGCTTGTGAGAGCGTCGAGCGCAAGATTGTCGCCTATGGAGACACCCGGCAGCTGAGACTCGGCCTCATCCTGCTGGTCGTCAGAGTCAGTGCCCTCAAGATAGAGCTTCATGAAGCCGTCAAACTTAATGACATTGGCTGAGGCTGCGAAATGGGACTTGGGGTCTGGCGTGTTGATGGTAATAGTGGTACGCTCAATCTGCGCATCGGCCATCTGCGAGGCAACGGTCCTCATCCATATGAGGTGATAGAGTTTGGCCTGCCTGTTGCCGTCGTCATCACGCGCGCCACTGAGCGGTTGGATGTTTGGCACTGAGACGTCGGTGGGTCGGATGGCCTCATGAGCCTCCTGTGCGCCCTTGGTGTTTGTCTTGAACTGGCGACGCTGATAGTACTGCTGCCCCATGGTGCCGACAATGGCCTTGCACGATGCCTCAAGGGCGGTGTCGGAGAGGTTGACAGAGTCGGTACGCATGTATGTGATGAGACCAGCCTCGTAGAGCTCCTGGGCGATTCGCATAGTGTTCTGTGGCGAGAAGCCCAGTTTGCGGCTCGCCTCCTGCTGGAGAGTGGAGGTGGTGAAAGGCGGGGCGGGCTGGCGCGTCAACTGCTTGCTCTCGACATTAGAGACGCTGAACTTGGCGTCAGCACAAAGGCGGAGGAAAGCCTCGGCCTTGTCAATATCCTCAAAACGGTTATTAAGGTCAGCCTTGAAAGAATATTTGCGGCCAGCACGGTCAAGCCCGAAAGTTGCGGAGACTGAGAACCCGCTCTTGGCATTAAATGCCATAATCTCCCTCTCGCGATCCACGAGTATGCGGACTGCAACAGATTGGACTCGGCCAGCGGAGAGCTCATTCTTAACCTTGCGCCAAAGGACTGACGACAAGTCGAAGCCCACAAGACGGTCAAGCACCCTACGCGCCTGCTGAGCGTCGACGAGGTCCATGTTTATGTGCCTCGGTGTCTGGATTGCCTTGAGAATGGCGGGCTTGGTTATTTCGTGAAAGACAATTCGCTTTGTGGTCTCCACATCAAGTCCAAGGACAACCGCCAAATGCCAAGAAATAGCCTCTCCCTCGCGGTCCTCATCGGATGCGAGCCAGACGGTCTCTGCGCTCTTGGCCAACTTGGTCAGCTCGGCCACAGTCTCCTGCTTCTCGTCAGGGATGACGTAGACAGGCAAGAAGCCGTGCTGGACGTCGACGCCAGAATTATTCTTCTTGAGGTCGCGGATGTGACCCTGGCTGGAACGCACGACATAGTCACCTCCGAGGAACTTCTCGATGGTCTTGGCTTTGGTGGGGGACTCGACGATGACGAGCTGATAATTTTTCTTGTTGGCCATAGGCGGATGGATGAATGGCTTGAAACAGGAAAGAGGCGGGATGCACACCGGTTATGACGATGCGCATCCGCCCCTCTTTTATGTTGATTTTGAGAGCGTGATGACGAATAGCTTTGTCACGCTATGCAGTCAAGCTGTTAATCTTCAGAAGGAGTCTGCTGCTCAGCGGCAGGAGTCTCAGCTGGAGCCTCGGCGGGCTGCTGGTCATCAGCCGACTGGGCGTCAAAAGAGGGAGCAGGCTGAGCCGCATTGCCGGCCTTGTTCTCGAGGATCTGATCGAGACCGCTCTCGGAATGAGCCACGCCAGAGGGGAAGACAGCGACAGAGGCGAGGGAGAAGACGAGGAGGAGGCAAGCAAGAGTCCAAGTAGCCTTCTCGACGAAGTCGGTAGACTTGCGGACACCCATAATCTGCGTCTGGCTTGCGAAGCTCTGGTTGAGTCCGCCACCCTTTGACCTTTGAACGAGGACGATGAGAATCATGAAGACGCTGACGAAGAGCATCAGCCAAACAACGACATTGAACATATTATCGCGAAGTTATGTTTTTAATGTATTAGCTTTTCGATTTCAGTAATTCGGGTCGCAAAGTAACTACTTTTTTCGGGATTTTTCAAGGAAAGCTTCTTAAATATGTTAATTGCGCGCTCGTACTGTTTCTGTTTCAGATAGATAGAGGCGAGAGTCTCAGTCAGGACACCGTCATTTTCGCTGGTGCTTCGCTCCTCAATCTTCTTAGCCTCGGACTGCGAGATGGGTTTGGAGGCCGAAGGCGTTATGCGTTCGACTGGTTCAGAGAGGAACCTGTCGATGAGGTTGTTCTGCTTGGCGTGGCGGTCTTGCCTTACCTCCTCGTCCCTTATGGTTTGCCGTTCGGACACATAGTCAAGCCAGTCGGCGAAAGTGTAGCGTTCAGCCGGCCGGCGGATGTGGTCGTCAAAGTCAGTAAGCGTGTAAGTGTCAGTAGGCGAGGCCGGTTTCTCAAACTCAAGTTCATCCGTGACCCCGGGGAAATAGTCGGCAGTGACGGGCTGGACAGGGGTGAACACCTCGGCCTTGACTTGCTGATGCGCCTCGGCGGGTTCGACAACCACATCCGGCTGAGCTATTTCAGCAGCTTCGGCTTGGGTGGGTTGGGGTTGAGTCTGACCTTGAGCCTCCTCTTTGACGGGTGCTGGGACGGCCTCGGGCTCAAGGTCGGTCTTCTGCTTGGGGGTAGCCGCATTTTTCCGACCTTCGTCATCCCTGCCGTTGATGAGCCAATAGAGCGCACCACGATCCCAGACGTGGACAGAGGCCTTTTTCAACTCCGATGAGAAATGGACACTGCCCGTCACATTAAGACCTTTGGCGAAGAGCATCCAGCCGGCATGGAAATACGGGAACTGCCTCACCGTGGCCGCAAGAGCGTCCACAGTGTCTGGCGTCATGGAATCGGGGTTCTCGACGGCGTTATAGAAAGTCTCCCGTGTCAAGGATAAATCTGATAAATGTGTAGGAAGGAGAAAGATGGGTCAGAAGCCTCTACCAATCGGCAAACGCCTTGTTGAAAATATTCTCAGTCAGCTCCTCGACAATGAGGGTACATAGGTCTGACTCCACGTCAGCCAGATTACTCTCCGAGTCATAATCTTGATAGGCCGAGAATGTTTGCTCCCAGTCCTTTTGCGGGTCCTTAGAGTTCCGGCATCTTATCTTGACAGTAACCGTGAGTCGCGTCTGGGCGGAGACGGCATCGGCCTTGAGGTCCATAGGCTTGGTCGAGTAGGCCGTGATGTCGCCAGAGAAATCGACATCGCCATTCTCGTTCACAAGGCCTAAGCGGCTCTCATTCTGGATGCGGTCCTTAAGCCCCTCAGTGAGAGTGGATGAGAGGTCGGGGTTGACGAGAGGCGCCCTGTTATTGATGTATTGTACTGAGAACGTGTTAAGATTCTCAGGGATGGAGGCGCCACTCATGGTGATGGAGATGGTGCATGCGGGGAGAGCTAACGCCAGAGTGAGAGCTATAGCTATGAAGAGCCGGCGCACGGCACTGCTTTTCTTACAAGTTGTCGAGGCCATAGTCATGAATCTTTCTGTAGAGAGTACGCTCGGAAATTTGAAGTTCGGCAGCTGTCTTACGCCTGTTGCCCTTGAACTTGATGAGGGTGCGGCGGATCAGCTCCTTCTCATTGTCAGCTATTGACAGGGGTTGCATCTCGACCGCCTCGTGGACATCTTGACATTCGGAGGCGCGGACGGGCGTTATGTCCACAACTTGCCCCTTGAGCGCCCCAGTCGAGATGTGGTCGACGCGTGAAATCTGCTGCGACTCGGGCTTGACGCTTGGCTCTTCGGGGCGAGGCGCAGGTGATGGAAGCTGCTGGTCACCATCAGAATAGAGCCTGCGCACCAGTTGGAGGTTCTCCTTGCTCAGCGCAGAGGCCCCACCCTCGTTATTAATGAGGGTCAGGACCAACTTCTTCAGGTCGTTGACATCATTGCGCATGTCAAAGAGAACCTTATAGAGAATCTCACGATCCGAGTTGAACGACTGCTCGTGGGCTCCATCAACTTGAGGCAGAAACCGCTGGCGGTCGGCAGGTTGAGTGTGCGGGATGAAGCGGGCCACGACCTCGGCCGTCACATTACGTTCTGGGGCGAGGACAGTCAGCTGCTCGGCCATATTCTTCAGCTGGCGCACATTGCCAGGCCAGTCATAGGACATGAGAGCCCTCTGCGCCTCGTCTGTGAGGCGGACTGGCGGGATGTGGTTTTTGTCAGCGAAATCAGACGTGAACTTATGGAAGAGTTCGGGAATGTCAGCTGAACGTTTTCTGAGAGGCGGGATGCGGATGAGGACGCCATTGAGTCGGTAGAAGAGATCCTCGCGGAACCTGCCGTTGCCAATCGCCTTCTCAAGATCCACATTGGTGGCCGCCACGATGCGGACATCAGTCTTTTTGACCACAGAAGAGCCCACACGCATGTACTCACCCTTCTCAAGGACACGAAGAAGCTTAGCCTGAGTGGCCAAGGGGAGCTCGCCAATCTCATCGAGAAAAATAGTTCCTCCATTGGCCTCCTCGAAATAACCCTTTCGCTCATTGAGGGCGCCAGTAAAAGCCCCCTTCTCATGGCCAAAGAGCTCAGAGTCCATAGTGCCCTCGGGAATAGCACCACAGTTGACTGCCACATAGGGCTTGTGCTTTCGGGCGCTGAAGGCGTGAATAATCTGCGGGAAGACCTCCTTGCCCGCACCGCTCTCGCCGATAATGAGCACCGAGAGTTGTATGGGCGCCACTTGGGCGGCAGTGTCAATGGCCCTGAGAAGATCAGGGTCATTGCCTATGATTCCGAAACGGGCCTTGATATCCGAGGTGTCAACCATCAGATGAAAAATAGTTAGCAATTGAGACAATACGCCGGCAGAGTCCACGCGCCCTGCACTCCGCTCCCGCCGACACGAATAAAAGCCGCGGGCGGGGCTATAGCAAACGCCAAAAGTAGTTATTTTTGCGGAAAGATAAAAAAATCAAAAAGAGAGACGAGATGGAGAAGCAAGACATAATAGGCCTCATCCCAGCCCGCTACGCGTCGACGCGTTTCCCGGGCAAGCCATTGGCGGACATTGGCGGCAAGCCGATGATTAGGCGCGTCTATGAGCAGGTGCGCAAGACCCTGCCCAATGTGGCCGTGGCGACAGACGACAGCCGCATTGCCGAGGCCGTCATGGAGTTCGGCGGGCGCGTGGTCATGACGTCGGCGCAGCACAGGAGCGGCACGGACCGATGTGCGGAGGCAGTGAGCAAAGTTGAGGCCGAGGACGGGCGAAGCTACAAAGTTGTAGTCAACATACAGGGCGACGAGCCATTCATCAAGCCCGAGCAGGTGGCCTTGCTCACTAGCGCGTTTGACGACCCATACGTGGACATTGCCACCCTCGTCAAGTTGGCGGACAGCGAGGAGGACCTGTTCAACCCCAACAAGCCCAAGGTTGTGATAAGCGCACAAGGCGACGCCCTCTACTTCAGCCGCCAGCCCATACCCTACCTGCGCGGCGTGGCCGAGCACGATTGGCTCAAGAGCCATAAGTATTGGAACCACATAGGCCTATACGCCTATCGCACGGAGACGCTCCACAAACTGACAAAGCTTGCGGCAGGCGACCTCGAGAAATGCGAGAGCTTAGAGCAGCTCCGCTGGCTTGAGAACGGATATCGAGTCCGTGTGCTGCCCACCAAGCTTGAAAGCCTCAGCATTGACACCCCCGAGGATTTGGAGGAGCTGAAGAGAAGAGGATTGATTTAAGTGAGGCGGGGACTTCCGTAGCCTACATAGATAAAAGGCGGTGGCTCATTGGGAAAGCCACCGCCTTTTTCGTTTTTTTTGAGAGCCCTATTTCTGTAATTAACGCATCTCCACAACGCGGCATGGAACAGGTGCCCCCCAAAAAACGGGCATAGGGGAGGCATGGTTAGAAACCGATGCACGGGGACGGGCAGAAAGTGTCAAGTTTGGGAGCGAGCCACAAAAAAGAAGTGAACGGCTCAAGCAAAAGATGCAGAAGCAAGGATGAGCAAAAGCGACAGAAAGATTGCGGTACAGCCAATAACGAAAAAGGCCTCAGGAAAACCTGAAGCCTTCTTAAGATTAAAATGTTGCCCCACCAGGATTCGAACCCAGACTAAAAGAACCAGAATCTTCTGTACTACCTTTATACTATAGGGCAAAATGTTGATCCACGGGGGTTCGAACCTCGACTAAGAGAACCAAAATCTCCTGTACTACCATTATACTATGGATCAATCCAGCAAACATTCAATCTTGGCGTCTTCCGCCGAAGAAAGAATAAGATAGTTGCCCCACCAGGATTCGAACCCAGACTAAAAGAACCAGAATCTTCTGTACTACCTTTATACTATAGGGCAATGTTCGCAAGATGTATCGCACGGGAGTGCGGCCCTTCCATCGGAATAACCTCCTCGGAATTGCGACACAAAATTAGAGGTTTATTTTTTCACTTGCAAGAGGAATGCGTTATTTTTTGAATAAAGCTTTTCTTCGGCAAGAGGACGGGATGACTATTATCAGGCTTACATCCTCTGTATCAGCGTTCCAAGTCCATCTTTGACCTCAAGACGCGCATGGCCACCTATGACAAGCGGAAAATTCTCTTCTGGCGCATGGCCAGACGGATATCCGACAAAAACAGGGTAATGATAGTCCGCCACGGCCTCGGCGATAATCTGGAAAGCGTCCGCCCCAAAAGGAGTAGCGCCGTCGCGCATGCCAGTCATCTGCCCCACCACGAGGCCTGCGAGGCGGGAGAGGTAGCCTGAGAAACGGAGTGCGCGAATCATACGGTCGATGTGGTAGCGGTATTCCGAAAGGTCTTCAATGAAAAGGATGGCTCCATCGGGCGGAGGGAGTAGCTCTGTAGAGGCAAGGGAGTAGACAATGGATAGGTTGCCACCAATGACACGCCCCTCGGCCACGCCATCGCGGCTGCCATCCATAGCAGGTCGGGACAGAGAAAATCCATCACCACGCAAGATGGCCAACGTTGCTTGGACATCGGGCGAACTCAGCCCATGCGTGGCTATATGTTTGAGCATTGGTCCGAGGACTCCACACTTCCCGACAACAGCCGAGGCGGAGTGGAGCGCCGTAATGTCGCTAAACCCGACAACAACCTTGTCAGTTTGCGCGAACACGTCCCGCCATCCGCCATAGGGTTCAAGGGCTTCGAGAGTACGCATGGCCCCATATCCACCACGAGTGCACCAGACCACATCATAACGCGGGTCAGCGAGCGCAAGGTGAAGGTCTTCCGCCCTCTGAGCGTCAGATGCGGAGAAAACGCCCTGGCAGAACCCGGCGACATGTGGCATGAGATCGACAGAGAAGCCGGCGGACCGCAGAGCCTCCACACCATCATGAAGGTATTCGCCGGATATATGCCCGGAGGGTGCGACCACGGCGATATGACCGCCGGTTGGCAAAAGACGTTGCGACATTGTGATGATGAATATTCGTTTTGCGAGCTTTAATTTGGCAGCAGCTTGGTCAGGCTATTAGCATAGAGCCGTCGGCGTCCCCTTTAACGACGCCTGCGGGCATTATCTGCGCAAGAGCGTGAGAGAGAGCCGAAGCCGTGAGCGGGGCAATCACGACTGCCGCAGCGCCAGAGTCAAGGAGCTCAGAATCAGGGATGCCACTGTCTGGCGTATTGACCACCAGTGTGAGGAACTTATCCCCAAAGGCTTTGATATTTGAAACGAAATGCCCGACCACATCAGGACACTCTCGCACGTCGATTATAGAGAGCTGAGGGCGGTTGTCCATCCAAATTCGGGAGAACGCCTCACGGTCCGAGCCAAAGACATTGCAATCAGGCAAGAGCAGCGAGACCGCCAAAGTGAGGTCTTGACCATGGGGTAGAACGACCACATTAGTTTGCGCAGACGCCTCGCGAATCCCGTCAACAGAAGAGGAGCTACCTGCAGCAAGAAGTGGCAGTGACAGCCAGAAATGCGAGCCCTTGCCGACAACAGACTCCACGCCTATGTTGCCTCCCATTTGGCGAGCCAACCCTCGACAGACAGGCAGCCCGAGTCCCGCACCGGTGCCGAATGGGTTGAGTTTGACAAAAATGTCGAAAATGGAGGCTAACTTATCGTCAGGTATTCCGCAACCTGTGTCAGACACGTGGAATATGATGTTTGCGCCATCGACCTGCGCCCAAATCATGACACAGCCGCTCTCCGTGAAAGAGAAAGCGTTAGAGACCAGCTTGCTAAGAATCTGGCCAGTCGCCACTGCGTCAAGAGACACAGAGAGCCCCTTCATGCCCGGGTCATGCGACACGATGAACTGCACTCCCTCTTGCTGCAACCCATCCATGCGGTCATGAAGGTTAGAGATAACCTGGTCAACCTCGACACTGGAGCGCACATAGCGCCGCGAGCGCGACTGGATTTGCGAGAGCTCCATTATGCCATCAACCAGATTGAGCAACTGAGTGTTGTTTGTCCGGATGATGCCGGCATAGCGGGCCAAGTCGTCATCTGTGTGATATTGCGCAATGAGCTCAGAGAAGCCAACAATGGCGTTAAGCGGGGTGCGCAACTCATGACTGACGTTATTGAAGAAGCGGGCACGGAGGCTCTCCACTTGTTCGCTCTTGCGAAGCGCACGGACAAGAGCCGCCTCGCGCTCGCGCCTCTCAGTGACGTCGGCCGAGATGGCCGTGACAGCCTCAACCTCGTCCGAATACATGAAGTGGAAACTGATTATGCGCTTAGAGCCATCAGGGTTGCGGACCCGGGCGTCCTGTTTGAAGGACGTGATTGCCCCATCGTATATCTTAGCGAGATTAGAGTTAATGATTGCAAGGTCGGCAGGGTGCATGCTCTCGCAGACGAGCACCTTATCGGGGATGCCAGCAGTGTCGTCTTGCGCCAGGTTGACGTACCACTGAGAGGAGGCGATGCCGCCAGCGCCGAACTGGCAAACACCGAGTTTGGAGAACCGCCCTATCTCGGCAAAGAAGTCATTAATCAGCTTCATGCGCCTGCTTTGCACCAAGAGCATGGAGGAGTCCGTCATGACGAAGAGATAGCCTGTCACACGCCCATGCGAATAGAGCTTGCTGGAACGCAAGTTGATTTCGACCTTGTCCCTGCGGTGAGTCCTGAAGAAGCCCGACTCAGAGATTGCGGCGAAATCGTAGAGCATGTTGAAGTTGCAATTGTCCCTTGTGCGGATAAGCATCTTCTGCTCCTCGGTGAAAATGGGGCAATCGAAGACATTGGTCTGCTTGACATCCTCCTTACACCGCAGACCGAGAATGTCCACGCAGCGGTCATTGATATAGAGTTGCCGGCCCTCAGTGTCGCAAAAGGCTATAATGGCAGGAATCTTATTATAGATGTCTTCTGTTCGCTGCCGCTCCTTTTGCCGATTAAGCTCGGCGTTCACCTCATTGTCCACGTCCCGGGCAAGGCCGACAATGATTTCAGGGCGGCCCTCATGGTCCAAGGTCACCGCTCGTATGGAGACGTCAAACCACCTCATGCCTGAAGAAGAGAGGGGTCTGGCGCGCATACGGATAGAGAAGCCTGACTTGCGTCCCGCCTCGACGTCGGCGTATTCCTGATTAAAACGCTCACGATCCGAGCGATGCACGTATATGTCATAAGGTGCGTCTACCAACGAACCATCGGCAGCCAAGACAGACCTCTTGTGACTCTTGACGTCCCACTGCCATGTATAAAAGCCGCCAGCGTCGCAAGCCATCCGAGTGAGGACAAGCTGGTTAAGCACCTTGGAATATGCAGAGCCTTGTGCAAGCAGCACCGTGAGCGAGTCGGACAAAAGTTGCAGGCGCTGCCTCTCCTCACCGCTCCATTCCCTTGGGCGTGACGATATGCATGAGACAAAGCCCCAATTCGTGTCTGTATCAATGCAGCGTATAACCGAGAGGGCGCACCCTTTCCAGCCCGAGTCTTTGAACGCCTTGACATCACGCTCTGACACACTTTTGAAATCATCAAGGGACTCGAATATTTGGACACCACTATTCCGCATGACGACATCCATCACAGGCGACTTGTCTTGGAAACCGACACGGAACACGTCGAGACGCTCCGCTGTCATTATCTGCCCGACGATAGCTACGCACAGATATTCATCACCCACACATTTCCAGACAGACACCATAATCCCCGGTGGGAGGTGGCTGCGGAAAGCCTTAAGCATGTCGGCAATGAGGTCATAGACCGACGACCGTGACAGGTTTGTCTGACTCTTGAGGAGTTCGCCGGACCTTCCTTCAAAGATTGACATGGGCTCATCGCCCGAACTCAAAGAACTTTCTTGCGGATTAGACGCAGCCTCGTCTATGGAAGCGGAACCCATAGAGTGGCGTACGCCATCGGAGTCAAAATATTGAGACAGTTTGATAAAGCGGAGCCTATACTCCCGCCCGCCCACGTTATACGTATGCCTCCACTCAACCTCGCCATCAATGGCAGTCCTGAAAATGGAGTCAATCATATCCGAATTACAGAAACGCAAAAGGACCTCCACGTTGAACTTGTTCACGCTGAGGCCCAAAAAGTCCCGAAAGTTATCGCTAACCTCAAACTCTCGGCGCTGAGAGGCGTCCCACAAAAAGACACCGCTCTGGATTAAACGCTCGTATATGGGATTTTGACCGTACATGGAGGGGAAGAGAGACAAACGCCGCGAAACCATGGCAACCATGATTGGGAACACATAAAAATCTCGCAGCGTCTCTTATTTATACGAAAGACTCCCCAAATTGTTTCACACCATATGCTACAAAGTTTTGACAAAATCAGCTATCACGACAGCAATATCGTCATTCCCAGTCGTTCGCAAGACATCGAGAAGTTCGAGAGCGAACGGAGTGACGTCATCGACAATGGAGCGCGACGACAACGGGGCATAAGATCTAAGAGACTGTGCCTGACGCAATTGAGACAGACATCTTTCGGCCGCTGACGACAGGGTCTCACGAGACAAGTACACGTCTCCGCACTCATGGAGAATTTTCGCTGTCGTCAGCAAATCGGAATCAAGTGGTCCAAGCGAGGCGGGAAGCCAAGACAGAGAGCTATGCAGAGCCAAAAGGGCCGAAGCCTGGTCCCCACGCTCTACCGCCTCTTGAGCCACAAGTGCGCACATGTGGCGGACACGCAGGCGTGACAACTGAGCCACCTCGTCAGTCGACGGGGAGAAAGACGAGAGATCGGGCAGATGGAGAGCGCCATGGAATAGTTTCCAGCGGTCATCGGGAGTGAACACAGAAGTGTCAGGCACTAAATACGCGACAGGGCCAACATCCCAGAGATAAGGGTCGAGGCCAAGGTCAGTAGTGGGCACGACATCTGGCATCAGGCAGATTCTGCGGGACGTGTTCTCGGCAGCCATCTCCAGCAATAGGAGGTCAGACGGATCAAGAGACTCCTTCCCGACGCGGATCACGACCGACGTGTCTGCAAGGGGGAGAGATATGACATTGGATCGCAAATAGAGGCTACGTCCGAGATCCGTATCAGCTGCCGTCGATATGTCCGAAAGCGAGACCGTATCATTCACATTAGGCAGGAGCCACGTAGATTGCAGACGTCCGCCAATAGCCAAATCAGCATGCGACATGCTTAGGGGAGCATCCGCCCTGCCAGCGCGGACAAGGCTCTGACAATGCCAGAAAGAGGACAAGAGGCTGTAGTTGACAATGCGCACATCGCGTCGGTAGCCGAGAACCTGCTGGGCATACCACATGGGGTAGGTGTCATTATCGCCCCCAACAACCAAGACGGCATCGGGAGGACAGAGGTCCAATACACTCTTTGCCATGTCGTCCACAAGCGTATCGCCCGACCTGTCATGAGACGCGAAACCCGAAGCGCACATGAAAGTAGGTACAGCAATTGCCGCCGCGACAGATATTTTTGCCCGCCACCAAGGATTGAGCAAAGGGCTACGGGATCTCTCAACTCGAAGCCAAATGCGCCAAATGGACAAAGCGACAAGGAGAGCCAAAGCGGCGTAGAGCGGGAGAAAAATGTAGTCGCGCTCGCGAGGCTCGTAGGGTGGCATGTTGACAAAGAAAGCCAATCCCGGGCCTGTAATCGCTATCCACGATAGGATGAGCAGCGAAAGGCGCAGTCTTGCCTTGCTGACAGTGAGGAAAAGCCCGACAAGCGCCAAGATAAGCGGAATCCCGAAAAGGGCATAACGTCCCTCGGCCTGACTGCCGCAATCTTCCACATGAAGCCTTACCTCATCGAGAGCTTCAATGCCGGTTATGAAATTGCCCGAAAGGTAGCCGCCATCGCCAATCTCACTATTCTGACGGCCGCAGAAATTCCACATCACATAGCGAGCCATCATGTGGCCCAACTGATAGGAGACGAAGAAACGCATATTCGCCGCAAGCGACGGAATGGAGTCCGGCCACCCCTCGGGATTGGCCCATGAGCGGTAAGCCCACAGAGCCTCGGGCGAGTTGGACGCCATGCGTGGGAACAGCGATTGCTCTGAAGTCGCGTAGGAGTAATCGACTGGTACGGATTCGGGAGTGTAGGAGTGGTTTGATTGGTCATACGCCATACGCTCCACATAAGAGAATCCGTTAGATCGGGAGGCGTAGGTAGGGCCAAAGAAAAGTGGCCGCGAGCCATACTGACGGCGAGCCATATAATCAGAAAGTCTTTGAGCGTCAGACGGCGAGCTGATGGAAAGAGCCGCACACTGAGAACGCAGGAGCGGCTCGGCATAAGAGAGAAAACCGAGGGAGACAAGAAAACAGGCTGTGGCGGCAAGACCCCAACGACTGCCGCGCCCAAAGGCGGCAAAGGCAAGCAGAGCCACCGGCACAATGACAGCAGCAACTCCCCACCCTACCCCGACGGGCAAGCCGAAAACATTAACGCACAGGACATCAGCGAGCAAAGCAAAATCGAAGAAATGCCCCGAAGCCAACCAGACAAGCAAAACGACAGCAAGACAGCCAGCAAAAAAGGCAACAGACATTGCACGACGCCCAAGACGCTCACAAGCCACAGCCGCAGCCAACGGCAACATAAGCCAACCAAGCCAATGGACACCGGCAATCAAGCCCACGACAAGACAAAGAAGCCAAACATTACGCCACGAGCGGGTGCGACGGAAACGCAAGGCGAGCCAAAGAGAGGCGAAACCGAGCAGACAAGCCGCACCATAGACCTCTGTCTCGACAGAGACAGCCCACACACTGTCTGCAAAAGCCCAAGTGAGCCCCGCCGCTGTCTGCACCACAAACAGCGAGACGCGGGAGCAAGCCCCACTGCTTTCGCACCACCACAAAGCCACTTCGCGTGCCACAAGAGACAGCACCGTGGCAGCTGCCGCACAAGAGAGGGCGGACACAAGCGAGCACGCCATAGCCTCAGCGCCATGCGGGGCGAGCAAGACAGCCATGCGCAAGACGAGCCAATAGAGCGGGGCACCGGGTGGATGACCGACATCAAGCCCCGCGGCGCAGCACGCAAATTCGCCAGCATCCCACAGAGAGGATGCCGGGCCAACAGTCAGGAAGTAAAAAAAGAAAGCCAGACAGAAGACGTGAAGCCCGCCTTCTGCCCAGCCTTTAAGCAGCTGAGGCAAACGCCTGAGTGGCAATGCCATCTAAATAAGTTTATTCGTCAGAGTGTCTGGGAATATGACCTTGGGGCGGAAAGACTGCGCCTCCTCCATTGTCATCTGGGCGTAGGAGATGATGATGACGACATCACCGACAGCCACCTTGCGAGCGGCCGCTCCGTTGAGGCAGATGACGCCAGAGCCCCTCTCACCGGGGATAGCGTAGGTCTCAAGCCTCTCACCATTGTTATTGTTCACCACCTGCACCTTCTCATTGTGAAGAATGCCGGCGGCGTCCATCAAATCCTCGTCGATGGTAATGCTCCCGACGTAGTTGAGATCGCTCTGCGTGACCGAGACGTCGTGGATTTTGGATTTCATCAGTGTGACGAACATGTCGATGAGGCTATAAATGTTATTACTGGTTGAACTAAGAGATTGGTTACTTGAGCGAGATGTTGTCAATGAGTCGGACGTTGCCGGCCTGAACAGTGATGCAGCCATGGGGAGCGTCACTATCCGCCCACGACTTGATGGGCTGGAGCGTCAACGCGTCGACAATCTCATAATACTCGACCACAAGAAGCGGGTTCTTGTTAATCTCGGCCACAGTCCACTCAATCAGCTCTGCCGGGGTCTTTGTGGCCTTGAGAGCCAAAGAGGCGGCGAGGACCTCGTGGATGTGAGGTGCGGCGGCCCTGTGCTCCGGAGTGAGGAGAGTGTTACGGCTGCTGACTGCCAGTCCGTCGGACTCACGGACGATGGGACACTCGACAATCTCAAGCTTGAAGTCGCAGAGGCTGACCATCTGCTTGATGACTGCGATTTGCTGAAAATCCTTCTCACCGAAATAGGCCTTGTCGGGCGACACAAAGGCGAAAAGCTTAGAGACTATTTGGCACACTCCGTTGAAGTGGCCAGGGCGGTGTGCGCCCTCCATGACCTCCGCCACGGGGCCAAGGTCAAAGACACGCATGTCCGGCTGCGGGTAGACCTCCTCGGCAGTCGGGGCGAAAACCACATCAGCCTCAGTGTTGGCTGTGAGGAGCGCCACGTCGGCATCGAGGGTGCGCGGGTAGGTGCGGAGATCCTCAGGGTTATTAAACTGCGTTGGGTTGACAAAGACAGAGACCACGGTGAAACCATTGTCGGCGCAAGACCTTTTGACGAGAGATAGGTGTCCGACATGGAGCGCACCCATTGTGGGGACCAGACCGACGGTCATGCCTGCCTTGCGGGCATCTGCAACACGGGCTTTGAGTTCCGCGATAGTGCTGATGACTTCCATTATATACTTTACTGTATGTTTGTACTTTAATAGAGGGCGGATCCATTCTCATGGCATCCACGTTTTAATCGGGCGCAAAGTTAGTACTCAAATGCGGATTGTCAACTGGAAATAGCAATTTTTAAGTCATAAGGGCGGCTTTTGAGAGATTTCACGTGTGGCAAGCCTTACTTCAACGCCTCCTCCTTAGGCAAGAGACCCAAAGTAAAACCCCACACACCTCATTCGGCATGTGGGGCTAAACTGTTGCAATTGGATAGTCAACAGACTCTTCTTACTGGAGGACAAAATTAATAGGCACAGTGTAGGACACGCGAACCGCCTTGCCATCCTGTTTGCCAGGGGTCCAGTTGGGCATGGACTTGACGACGCGGACAGCCTCCCAGTCGAGGTAGGGGTCAAAAGGACGAGCGACCTTTACGTGAGTGATGGAGCCGTCAGCCTCAATGACAAACTTGACGAACACGCGACCCTGAACTCCTTCCTCCTGTGCTTCAAGTGGATACTTGATGTTCTGAGCAAGATATTTACTGAGTCCCGCATCACCGCCAGGGAAAGACGGCTTCTTGTCCACCACCAGATATACCTCGTTGCCATCAAGCCCGGAGAAGCAGTCAAACGCAAAGTCATTGCCAGCGTCCGTTCCCGGAGCAGACTCGTGGGAGTAGGCGGAAAGCGCATCGGGAGCAGGAGCCGCAACTGCTTGAGAATAGTTAAAAAGAGACAGTCCAAGAGCGAGGGACAGAACCACCTTGGCACAAAAGCGTGAAGCACACGTAAAGTTGTTCATTGACATTTGGAATGAGTATTAGATATCTATTTGGGATTGACGACAATGGTAAAAAGTCGGAACTACTTCAATGATTTACAAGCTAAACCTATTTTCACCATGTGAACGCATGTGAAACCACTTGCAACATTGTGAGATGGAGAGAAAGGTGAGGGGGGGGGGGCTTCCGCAACCATCCTTATAAATTTAGCGGAAAAGATGGAAATAGAGAAGGGCTTCACGAATGGACATGGAGAAAAAACATGAAACTGCGAGCCATTGAACAAAAGTCACATCTACCGGAACAGAAATCGGCGAGCACAGAGGCAATAAAAAAACCGGCACATCGAGAAGATGTGTCGGTTTTTTTATTGTCTCAACTGAGTCAAGAAGCCTCGTCCTACTGGAGGACGAAGTTGATGGGCACAGTGTAAGAAACTCGAACGGCCTTACCACGCTGCTTGCCAGGGGCCCACTTAGGCATGGACTTGACGACGCGGACAGCCTCCTTGTCGAGGTTCGGGTCGAAAGGACGAGCGACCTCTACGTTAGAGACGGAGCCATCGGGCATGATGACGAACTTGACGAATACGCGGCCCTGAATACCGTTCTCCTGAGCGATTACAGGATACTTGACGGACTGAGCCAGATATTTGCGGAGAGCCTCGTCGCCACCAGGGAAGACAGGCATCTGCTCAACGATGAGGAATACCTCCTGCTCAGCAGGCTCCTCCTCCTCAACGACCTCAGCCTCAATCTCGCGGATCTCGACCTCGGTGTTCTCGTCCATCTCAGAGTTGAAGTCGAAATCCTCAGCTACCTCGGTGTTATCGTCGACAATATTGAGGGACTCGGCTACTGGTGGTGGTGGTGGTGGTGGTGGTGGCGGTTTAACTTGATCCTGTGAAGTGACAGGGATCATCTCCTCCTCAACCACCTCCTGCTGCTGCACCTCAAGGTTCTGGACCGAGACATCCTCCGAGGTCCACTCGAAAGCGCCAAAGGTCAAGCCGAGAGCAACAGCAAGGCCGATCTCGGTGAAGAGAATCCTCTTGTTCTCCAAGTCAGCCTTAGGTGTTTTTTTGGCTTCCATAAGTTGTTTAACTTTACGTAAACTACAAGCAATGCGACAATTAAGGCGCAAACCACCGCGGAATGCGCCGAAATCGAGTGCTAATATAGACAATAATTCCCAACCGCCACTCACCACCACTTGTTTTTTTTCTATTTTGTCACACAATGTGACATCTCAGCCCGAAATCGTCATTATTTTTGCGAATAGTGTTAACGTCATGTTCAATGACACGACACATTGTTAACCACAAAAAACAATCAGCAAAAAAGATGAGGAGACAACTCATGACAATGTTGGCGGCTGGTGTCACAGCCGCCACACTCGTTTGTTGCGCCACGGAGCGCAGGCATGTAGACATCTTCATGGTGGGCGACTCAACCATGGCCAACAAGCCTCTCGCCAAAGGCAACCAGGAGCGCGGGTGGGGCCAGACCCTGCCCTTGTGCTTTGACAGCACAGTGACCGTCCATAACCATGCGGTCAACGGCCGCTCGACAAAGAGTTTCATAGACCAGGGCAGGTGGGCCGCTGTCCTCGACTCGCTCAAGCCAGGAGACTACGTCATAATACAGTTCGGACACAACGACGAGAAAGCCGACACAGCGCGCCACACAGAGCCATGGGGCGACTACCTGAGTAACCTCCGCCGCTTCGCCTCAGAGGCCAAGGCCAAGGGTGCGACACCTATTATATGCAACTCCATTGTGCGGCGCAACTTTGCCACTGTGGCAGACGCCGTGGCCCAGGACGACAAATCGGGGCAAGCCGAGATGCTCGAGGCTGAGGGAGATTCGCTCATAGAGACCCACGGGGAGTACCTTCCCGCCGCACGTAAGGCAGCCGAGGAAGAGGGCGTAGTGTTCATCGACATGAACAGCCTGACCCGCGAGCTGGTACAATCGTATGGCCCGACCCGCAGCCGCGAACTTTACTTGTGGGCTGAGCCTGGCACCGTCGAGGCCTACCCAGACGGGAAGAAAGACAACACTCACCTGAACGTCACGGGTGCGACTATCGTAGCCCAAATGGCAGCCAAGGCGATGAGCGAACAGTTGCCGGAATTAAAGGACAGAATGGTCTCGGCAGAGTAGACCGACGGCATCAAAACGCGACGAGCGTCACGCCCGTCTGACATCAAAAAACGGGGCTTCGCATCGAGTTGCGAGGCCCTATTTTTTAACATAAAAGTTAGTTCCGCAACATATTCTTAATCCCAAAATGGGCGAGCCGAAGATCCATCTCGCCACAGAATTTGAAATTTCACCCCAAAAACCGCTATTAACGCCACTTGCAGCCACCCCACGTAACAATGCGCTTGACATGGGCGCAGCCATAATATTTCTTTGCCTTCGGGTCACGGAGAAAAACCGCGGCCTACAACCAAACACAAGATGTCAAACAAGGCAAAAATAGGAGGCGGAATTGGCGACGCGGCACACCAAGTCGTGTTGCGAACAGTTCACGCGACCATACAGCAAGGCGTCATAGAAATTGACGCGGAGCGATGCAAAGGATGCGAGCTGTGCGTCTATGAGTGCCCCGCCCACACACTGCGCCTGAGCGACGAAGTGAACATGCGCGGGTTCCGCCATTCAGAACAGATTAGACCGGACAGGTGCATAGGGTGCGCCAGTTGCGCCCTCATATGCCCAGACGGTTGCATAACCGTCTACCGTCACTCCGTCATACCCAGCTCGCTCAGGGAGGAGCTTCAGAAACAATGAGTGAAGACGTAAGACTGATGAAGGGCAACGAAGCCCTTGCCATCTCCGCCATACGCTACGGAGCCGACGCGTATTTCGGTTACCCCATAACCCCGCAGAGCGAGATTCTTGAGACGCTGATGGCCGAGCGGCCGTGGGCGTCGACAGGCATGACCGTGATGCAGGTGGAGAGCGAGGTTGGCGCCATACATATGGTCTACGGGGCAGCAGCCTCAGGCCGCAGAGCAATGACATCGTCATCCGGTCCGGGCATCAGCCTCATGCAGGGCGGCATATCATACCTGTGCGGAGCTAATCTGCCGTGCTTGGTGGTCAACGTCATGCGCGGTGGCCCTGGCCTCGGCACCATACAGCCCAGCCAAGCGGACTATCACCAGGCTGTGCGCGGAGGAGGACATGGCGACTACAGGGTCTTCACTCTCGCCCCCGCCAGCGTCCAAGAGATGGCAGACTTCGTGTCGATAGCCTTCGATTGGGCCTTTGAGTATCGCAACCCCGCCATGATTTTGGCAGACGGCACCATTGGCCAGATGATGGAGAAAGTAGTCCTGCCTGAGCCTCGCCCCCGCCTGACAGCGAAAGAGGTTGAGGAGCGATACCCTTGGGCAGCCAACGGCACCATGAGGCACAGGATGGCCAAGAACAGGATAACAAGCCTTGAACTGGACCCTGCCCTTATGGAGATTAAGAATCAGGACCGTGAGGACAGATACGCCCGCGCCGAGCGTGAGTGCGTGAGGTATGAGGAGATAGGCACAGAGGATGCCGACATTGTCCTCGTGGCTTTCGGCTCGTCAGCCCGTGTCTGCACCAAGGCTGTGGAGATAGCCCGCGCCGAAGGCATAAAAATGGGCCTCTTGCGCCCGATAACCTTGTGGCCGTTCCCCAAGGCGGCGGTGGCCAAGGCGGCCGAGAGAGCGAAAGCCATGCTCGTGGTAGAGCTCAACGCAGGCCAAATGATTGACGACGTCCGGATAGCGGTCAACGGCCGCATCCCTGTGGAGCATTTCGGAAGGCTCGGCAGCGGCGTCATATTAACCCCGACAGAGATTGTGGACGCGGCAAAGGAATTGTCGCTCAGCAAATAAAGACCATATCCCACGTGAAGACGGCGACCTCGGGAACAAGAGCCGCGAGACGCAGCCCCATATGGGATTGAGAATAACTCGAAATGGACGTAAACAGCCTAAAATCAGACGGCAACATAGTATACCGCCGCCCGCGGATGATGACCGAGGCAAACATGCACTACTGCCCCGGCTGCTCGCACGCCACCATACACAAGGTGGTCGCCGACGTCTTGGGTGACATGGGGATGGACGACAAAGTGATTGGCGTCAGCCCTGTGGGATGCTCTGTGTTCATATATAACTACATAGACATAGACTGGGTGGAGGCCGCCCATGGCCGCGCCCCGGCAGTGGCCACAAGCGTCAGCCGCATGAACCCCGACAAGATGGTCTTCACCTATCAGGGCGATGGCGAGTTGGCCGCCATTGGCACGACCGAGGTCATCCACGCCTGCAACCGAGGCGAAAACATAACCATCATCTTCATCAACAATGCGGTCTATGGAATGACAGGCGGCCAAATGGCCCCCACCACTCCGCTCGGGATGAAGACAGTTACATGCCCCGACGGCCGCACTGTAGAGCTGAACGGCTATCCGCTGCCCATAACAGAGCTCCTGTGCAAGACAGAGGGCACATGCTTCGTCAGCCGCGAATGCGTCACAAGCTACAAGAGCGTCATCCATGCCAAGAAAGCACTGCGTCGCGCATTCGAGAACACCATCGCCAAGCGAGGCACGAGCGTAATCGAGTTCATGGGCACGTGCTGCTCTGGCTGGAAGATGACTCCACACGACGCCAACGCATGGCTCGACGAACGGATGAAGAGCATGAAGATGGGCACACTCAAAGCCACAGACAAACACATAGAGGCCCACCCATACGTAGCCCCCGAGCAGGAGAACATTGGCGATCGCGCGCTCAGGTTCTAAGCAACCATCATCAAGACACAACTTATCAGACCACACTATAAAAAACTCCCCACAACATGACAAACGAAATTCTAATAGCCGGATTTGGCGGACAAGGCGTCCTCTCAATGGGCAAGACATTGGCATACGGCGGCGTGCTTCGCGGCAAAGAGGTCACATGGCTGCCAAGCTATGGACCTGAGCAGCGCGGCGGCACGAGCAACGTCACCGTGGTTATTTCTGATGAGCGAATCAGCTCGCCCATCGTGGACACATATGACGTGGTGATAGCCCTCAACCAACAGAGCCTCACCAAGTTTGAGAGCCGAGTCAAGCCTGGCGGCATATTGATATATGACAGTTACGGCATCCACGAGCAGCCCACGCGCACAGATATCCGCACATATAGCGTAGACGCCACTCGCACGGCGAACACCAACGGACTGCAGAAGATGACCGGCATCATGGTGCTGGGCGCCCTCTTGAGCATCAACCCCATATTGGACAACGCGGCCATCATGGAGAGCCTCCACAAGACCTTGCCCGAGCGTTACCACAAACTGCTGCCAGCCAACCAGAAAGCACTCACAATGGGAGAGAGCATGGCTGTCTGCGAGAACCATTGCGGGTCAGCCTCCGCGGCATAGGGGCAACCCGTCACGGACTGAATAAAGAAAGAAAAAATCGCACTATAGAGAAGAACCAATCACAGGAGAAAAAGAGATTTTGAGAACATCCCCCTGCCAATCTTATCCCCTCCGGGTGCTTGCTTGGAGACAGAGATGGCGGGGGGATTTTTTGTCGTCACGCTATTTTACATAAGAAAAGCGGAGACGTCAGGCTACGCGCACCCCGCACGTGACAAACAACGACGATAGACAGCCAGCGCATACAAAGAAAACAGCCCGCGGTAAGATCACTCCCACCGCAGACTGTTTACGAAAAAGATATGGACGACGCTTAGATTAGAATCCAGCCTTGAGAGTCACACCAAACGTGCTTGGAGCGCCAGGCACGAAAGTGGGGAAGCCGATTTGACGACCACTATTGCCGGCATCGACAAGGAAATGCTCATTTAGGATATTCTTGCCATACACACTGGCCTCGAAACGAACCTTGGAAGGCTTAAACTGCCAGCCTGCCACAAAATTGACAATGCCATAGCCGTCTTGCGAGAGCTCGGGCTCATTTGAGTCCTCAAAATATACCTTGCTCTTGTAGGCGTAGCTGGGGCGAACAAAGATGCCCATCTTGTTTCGGAGTGGGAACATGACGTCGGACCCTGCGGAGAATGAGTGCTCGGGCGTGAGACGGAAACGGTTGCCAGCATACTCCTGAGGCTGCCCGTTGCCATCATTGTCATTAAACTTGCCATCTATATAGGCATAGTTGCCAAAGATGACGAGACTGCGGATGGGCGACCACTTGAGTCCGGCCTCAAGGCCGAAACTGTGAGCCTTGCCTGCATCGTCGGCCACATAGATGCGGGCGGCGGAGGTTGAACTCTCAGAGAGGCGGGTTGTCTGGAAGTGGCTCCAGTCATAATAGTAGGCGCTGAAGTCGTAGGCCAAATGACCCTTTGCCACAATGCCCTTGATGCCGGCCTCATAGCTGACTATTATCTCTGGGCGGAGGCGACTGATATCATCTGCGCTGTTATTAAAAGCGATGACACCTGGGCGACGGCCACGCGAGACACTCGCATAGGCGTTGTTTCTCCCGAATACATATTGCAGTGCGGCACGGCCAACCCATGACCAGTAATCATCAGATGCTGAGACGCGGTCCGAAGGTTTATACATGATAGCACCGAAGACAGGGTCAGGCATCGTGGGGCTCTCATATTCGGTCTTTTGATGCTCATAAGTCCCACGTAGACCAGCAGAGAACGAGAGCCCGCCCACAATATTGAAAGTGGCATCGGCAAAGACCTCGGCAGCCTGATTGACACCATAGTTGGTGGAAGACTCTGAGTAGGACGAGTTGAGCGGGAGCGCGCTCATGGCCTTGAGAGTCGAGACGAGCGACGTTCCGCTCTCACCGAGCATAGCTGCAATGTTATCCAGGCTGACACCAAGAGTTTGAGTGAGGGCAGAATTGATGTCGCCATAGAAATCGGGCGTAGTGGAGACTGGCACAGTCGGGTCATACGACTCGGGAAACCACTTGTCCATCAAGCTGTTCATGAGCGCAGTCAGAGCTGGCTTGTAGGCCTCCATGGACGAGGGGAGCATATTAGGCAGCATGGTCGCATATTGCTCGAACTTCGGCTTGGCCTGCGCAGCGAAGCCTTGATAGGCGTAGGCCGGGTAGAGGTATTGCATATTAGTGGTTATGCCCACCTCCTGACTTGAGTTCTCATAGAAATAGCTTGTGCCGAAGAAGCCGTTGAGCCTCTCACTTGCATCAAAATTAAAACGGAACTCCTGACTGAACTGGCGGCCCTTGGCATACTCTGAGCAGTCGAGGAGAGGAAGGTAAGTGCCATCGGCGTCAAACTCTTCATCCGCCTTGAAGGCGCGGAACCCCGTGATGCTTGACATCTTGAGGGCATCAGTCAGCGTGGCGTCCACAAGCAGAGTAGCCCCCCCGAGGTCACGCTTGATGCCGAGTTCGGAGCCACAGTTGAGAGCCGCCGCCGTCCAGAAATTAGTGTCACCACCATCGGGCGCAATGCGATTGCTCTTGAAAGAAGTGCCAGGATAATCGTCATGCTGATAGTCAAGCACAAGGTCAAAGACACAATTATCACCAGCGAAGAGCCGCGTAGAGTTGCGGAGCGCAATGGCCATCTTGCCGTTAAGCGAGCCGCCAAGCTTATTGTCTACATAGCCGTCATGCCTGTCGAAAGAGAAGGCGAAACGGTTAGACAGCTTGCCACTGACAATAGGTGTGTTGAGATAACCAGTAGCGCCAACTTGTCCATTGGTTCCGAAATTCACACTCAGCTCAGCCCCAAACTTATCAGTCGGGCGGTGACGGACAAAGTGAATTGCGCCTATTTCTGCCCCTCGGCCGAAAAGAGTACCCTGCGGACCCTTGACAACCTCCACGCGCTCAAGGTCGAAAAGCTCGACAACCGACGCACGGCTGCGCGAAATGGAAACCTCGTCTTGAAAAACCGAGATGCGCGGCTGAGAATAAGACGCGCCATCGTCTGACGTCACACCGCGGATGACATAGCCCGGGTTATTGGGACTCTGGATTTGCACCTGCAGACCCGGAATGAAATCTGCCATGTCGTCCACCTGTTTCACACCGAGCAAAGCCACATCCTTGCCAGCCAAGGCATTGACAGCCACAGGGACAGAGATTGACGTCTGCTGGCGCTTCTGCGTCGTGACCATGACCTCGCCAAGAATTTCAGAATCCTCATCGAGAGCGACATCGACACTTGAGCCAGCCGGTCTCTCAACATCAGAGAATCCCACGCACGAGAAGACCAAAGTGGCCTTGGCAGGGACGGTAGGCATGACGAAACGGCCATCGGCATCGGTCGAGACACCCATGGTGGTGCCCTTTACAACCACAGCCACGCCTGGCAGAGGCTCGCCTAAAGAACTGACCACACGGCCAGCCACACGGATGTCCTGCGCAAAGATGACAGCGGGCAGCATCATTGCCGCGGCAAGAGAGACAAATCGTTGATAACGCAAACGCATAGAGAGTTATAAATAAGGTGTTGAGAGATTAGTTCTTTTGATTGACTGGCGAGCCCCCCCCCTACTTGACCCAAAGGCGGACAGAGAGGTGATCATCGTCAGTGCCGTCATCAGTCAGCATAGCCTCGGCAGCCTTGCGGAACATGACACTCATCTTGAACGAGGCGAACTTGCGGACCTCCTTGGCTATGAAAGCGATGCGAGCCTTGTCATCATCAGTCAGCTTCTCGTTGCCGGAGTAGTTGGCGGCCATATCATTGGCAAGCTCATTGGTCACCTCAGAGAGAAGGGGCTCGGGAAGCGACTTGCCGAGCATGTCATGAATAACAGAGGCGAGACCACGGAATCGAGCCTCCTCTGCGTGCGCCTTCAGCTCGGGGTCGTCATCGATAAGATTAAAAGAACGGATATCCGCGCAGCCATCATTGATAGTGACAATGCGGTAGGGGCACGGGGCCGTGACGGCCGAGCCTGTCTCGACATCATAGAGGGCGGATGTAGCCTCGTCGGGGCACTCAATGGCATCACCAGAGACCGATAGTGACTCCATCTCAATCTTGCCACCGAAAGAGACAATGTCCTGAGTATGCGAATGGCCTGTGAAAACAATGTGGACGCCACGCTTCTGCAACTCGCGGGCGTAGCCCTTCCAGCCGTCAACGGTGTAGCCGGGAATCATCTCGTCCTGGTACTTCCAGTGCTCCACAATGCCGTGGTGAATCATACAAATGACATTCTGGCCATCAGACTTAGCCTTGTCAAGCTCAGCGAGAGCCCATGCCCATGTCGTGGACTTAAGCCGTCCCTCGTGGTAACACTTGTTGGAGGCGAAATCGTTATCATCATATCGGCAGGCGTCGAGGGCGAGAATGCGCAGCCCAGGGACGAGCTGATACATATAAGAGAGCGAGGACATGTCGCGGCTGAGAGCCTTGCCATAGCCGAAATCAGAGTAGAACTGGGCGAACTCGTCACGCGAGAGAGTCGGCACACGGTAAGTGGTGTCACCCATAAAACGGACGGCGTGCGGGTTGCTGACGTCATGGTTGCCAGGGATGACAAGCGTGGGAATTCCTTCCGCGGCGAGCGGGTCAAGAATAATCTTGCGGAGTTCCTTGTGCGAAGCCGTCTCGCCATCCTTTGTCAAATCGCCAGTCAGGAGGACGAAATCAGGGCGTTGAGCTATCAAACGCTCACGGAGCTTTGATGCGAGGGCTACAGATTCAGTCAGCATCTTCCTATCCGCCTGTAAATAAGCCTCGAAAGCCGCGCCATCCTGCTCAAGGAGCTCAGGCGCCATGACGTGAACGTCAGAGATGACAGCGAAGCGCACAGACTGCGCGGTTGCCACACGGCAGCAGATGATAGAGAGGAGCGCGATGACTACGAGAACAAGCGGGCGAAGGGACTCGCAGTCCATCCATTGTAAATTCTTAGCGTTGTTGTCCATTGGTTTAATAGTATTTCTTTTTCATGTTACTTTCTTGACGCAAAGGTAGACGGGGCATATTTAGAAAATATTACAAGCGGATAACGCATAAGTTAATGTGCCGAGGCCTATGCGAAACGCAAAAAATGGGACATATAGACACGACCGAATATTGTCGAAAGGATATTTTTACTAACTTTGCACCGCGAATTGCGAAAATGGCAATGGAGACAAACGGCTACATCATACCAATAAGGCAACTTGCCAATGGCGACCACACATTCAACTTCGAGTGTGGCGACGACCTCTTTGAGGGGATTGAGAACGCCTTGGCCAAGTCTGGCAAATTGAGCGTCAAGGTTTTGGCACACAAGACTGACGAGATGATGACCCTCGACTTTGACATTGATGGGACGCTTAAGCTCCAGTGCGACGTATGCCTCGGGTGGTTTGACTACCCTATCGAGGATTGCGGAGACCGCATCTCGTTGCAACTTGGCAGCAAGTTTGAGGAGATTGACGACTGCACCTACGAGATAGACGCCAATGCGGAGAGCCTCGACCTCTCTCAGTGGATTTATGAGATGGCCTGCGTCATGATCCCACTCCACTGCGAGCACCCCTTAGACGAGGAGGGCAACCCGACTTGCGACCCCGAGATGCTCGACGAGCTTGACAAATATATGGTCACAAGCGAGGAGGACATCAAACGCAAGATGCGAGAAGCCCAAGAGGCTAAAGGAGAAGAGATGATAGACCCGCGCTGGGCCGCCCTCAAGAACCTCAAGGGCGACAATTGACACTCTGATTTTAACGCTTTTCACTCACCCTCAAGGGCAAGAGAAAAACGGACACATACCTAACAAAACAAACAACAAAAAGAAATGGCACATCCTAAGCGAAACCATTCCAAGACCCGTCGCGACAAGCGTCGCACGCACTACAAGGCAGTTGCCCCCACCCTCGGCGTTTGCTCTAACTGCGGCGCAGCCATCAAGCTCCACACCGTTTGCGGTGAGTGCGGCTACTATCGTGGCAAGCTCGCAATCGAGAAAGAGGTTACCGCCTAACATCTTGGACTTTCGCCGGCCACTAAACGGCTGACGATAATTTGCCCTCCGCAACCTCGGAAAGAGGAAATGCGGAGGGCAAATTGTTTAATTTGCATCACAGTGCGAAAAAATATCACTATCAAGCCCCCTACTCATTACCTAATTTAATATCTTTGCACCACTCAACATAAGACACAGACCTTTCAACACATCAGAGGGCCACGCTCTTAAGCGATTTTGCATGCGCCCTAACACAACAACAAAGACGATGCCGCCGTGCGACGCGGTGACATTGATTAGACAGACAACAACAGCAAAAAAAATCAGACCTACCATGAATTCAGAGCAGTATATGCGCGAGGCCATAAACATGGCCACGGATAACGTTGCCAACGGGGGCGGCCCATTCGGAGCCATCATCGTTAAAGACGGCAAGGTTATCGGGCGCGGAGTGAACCGCGTCACGCCCAATTGCGACCCCACAGCCCATGCCGAGGTCAACGCCATCCGCGACGCAGCTCGCAACATGGGCGACTTCGACCTCAGCGGCTCAGAGATATACACTTCTTGCGAGCCGTGCCCAATGTGCCTTGGCGCAATCTATTGGGCGCACATCTCCAAGATATTCTACGGCAACACCCAAGCCGACGCAGCGGCCATCGACTTCGACGACTCGTTCATCTATCGCCAGATAGAGAAGCCTGCGGCCGAGCGAGCCATCCCGCAGCAGCAAATGCTCGCCAACGAAGCGATTGAGACTTTCAAAGCCTGGTCGGCAAAGACAGACAAGACAGAATATTAGGAGAGCCCGGCAAAGATGATAAGAGCAGCGCAGGCTCTTCGCAACACGTTCAACCGAACACTGCGAATTGCCGAATCACTACGATTTGACTCTCCAAGGCTCAACATATTCTCGGAAGTCGACGTGGAAAAAGAAGCAAAAGGAGGACATAGCGGCCTCTTTAACATAAAAAAGACAGTGGAAAGCACTCAAGCTACAAACGTATCGTGCGCAGTCATCGTAAGGCAAGGCATGATATTAGCGGCCAACAGGAACGAGAACGTGTCCAACAGCGGCGCATGGGAGTTTCCCGGAGGCAAGCCCAAACCCGACGAAACGCCAGAGGATTGTGTCATCCGCCGCGTACGCGAGGAGTTGTGTCTTAGCATCCACGTCGTGGACAAGATTGAGCCTTACACGGTGGAGACAGCGAGCGGCAGGGTTTTCAACATCCATCCGTTCGTGGCCGAGATAATAGACGGGCAAGTGGAACTCAACCTGCACTCGCGCGCAGAGTGGTTCATGCCCATGCAGCTTATGAGCCTCGCATGGCCCGAGACAGACCTGCCAATTATTGACGAGATTGTGGGCAGGATATTCAGAGACGGCAAGATTGCCTGACTTTGCTGTCGGGCATAGCGGCAAACAGTTGACAGCCCGCCGCTTATGCGCACCGACATCCACACAAAAAACAACATCCGCCGCCATCAGGAATGAGCCTGATGGCGGCGGATGTGCTTTACCTAATTGTAAACGGGCTAAAGGCCAAAGGCCGTCTTAACCTTATCGACATAGTCAAGTTTCTCCCATGTGAAAAGCTCTACATGCTTAGTGAAAGTCTGGCCATTGACATTGATGGTGACATCGGTTTCCTGCGGCTTACGACCGAAGTGGCCATAGGAGGCTGTGGGCTCGTATATGGGGTTCTTGAGTTTGAAACGCTCAATGATGGCGTAGGGACGCATATCGAACACCTTTTCGGCCTTTGCAGCAATCTCGCCATCGGAGAGAGAGACATGCGCAGTGCCATAGGTGTTGATGTAGAAGCCAACAGGCTCAGCGATGCCGATGGCATAGGCCACCTCAACGAGAACCTCGTCAGCCACACCCGCAGCCACGAGATTCTTGGCAACGTGGCGAGCCGCGTAGGCCGCAGAGCGGTCGACCTTAGATGGGTCCTTGCCCGAGAAAGCACCACCGCCATGGGCACCCTTACCACCATAGGTGTCAACAATAATCTTTCGGCCCGTCAGACCAGTGTCACCGTGGGGGCCACCAATGACGAACTTTCCCGTTGGGTTGACAAAGAGCTTGAGCTTAGAGTCGTTGGCGGGATTGCCGCTCGACGCGTTATCAAGGATGACAATCTCATCCTCGAAGAGGGAGGCAATGCCAGCGGGGAGAAGAGCCTTGACGCGAGGCAGGAGGATATTCTTGACATCCTGGCTAATGATGTCGAGCATCTCCTTCTCGGGCGCGAAATCATCATGCTGGGTCGAGATGACAATAGTGTCAATGCGCAAGGGCTTGTTGTCGTCAGAGTACTCGATGGTCACCTGGCTCTTTGAGTCCGGGCGGAGATAGGTCATGACCTTGCCCTCGCGGCGGATCTTGCTGAGCTCCTCAAGGAGTCGGTGGGCCAAATAGATGGGGAGGGGCATAAGCTCCTCGGTGTCGCGGCAGGCGTAGCCGAACATCATGCCCTGGTCTCCCGCTCCCTGCTTCTCCTTGTCTGCGCGGACGACACCTTGGTTAATGTCATGGCTCTGCTCGTGGAGGGCCGAGATGACACCGCAGCTTTGCGCATCGAACTGATACTCGCTCTTGTTATATCCGATGGAGTCGATCACGCGGCGCGCAACATCTTGCACGGAGACGTAGCCGTTAGTGCCGAGCTCGCCAGCGCACACCGTCAGTCCGGTTGTCACGAGAGTCTCGCACGCCACCTTGCTCTCCTCGTCTTGAATGAGAAGAGCGTCGAGAACAGCGTCAGAAATCTGATCGGCCACCTTGTCAGGATGGCCCTCGGAGACAGACTCCGAAGTGAAGAAATATGACATGTCTGATTTATTAGTCTGTTGTCAAGGGACATATGCTGTCCCCAAAAATAGAAAAAGGTTCGTCTCCCGAAGTGGGAAGCGAACCTTTTAAGAGTTTAGAAAAAGCGGAAAAAGTGAGTAAGTCGCTTTTTAGCACTTTTTTATAGTGGTTGCAAGTAGCAAATCCATCCACTCTTAGACCTGACCGCTCCCCTCAAAAGCGAGGGACTTGTGGAGATAACGGGAGTCGAACCCGTGACCTTTTGAATGCCATTCAAACGCTCTAGCCAACTGAGCTATACCCCCAAAAAGTTTCGTCAATCAGATTACCTCTTCTTGACGGGTGCAAAGGTAGGATGTTTTTTTGAGATATGCAAGAGGAGAGGGAGAGAAAATGGATTTCATAGACCTCACTTAGTGTAATACCCTCTTAAAGCCCTCTCAAATATTTTTAGCTCCGTTATAAGCAAGTCATTAATTGCCCTTTCCTTGTCTTCCCCATATTCATCAGCTAAATCCCGGGCAACATCATCATCGCCCTCATAGTCATTTGTCAAAAACTTAGTCAAATCATCAGAAAGGGCTGGATTGTATTGGTCATAATCATAGTAAGCATCAAACTTCTCACAAAAATCCCAATACATACGTACGTCTTTAACTGGGGACTCGTTAGCCACAACCGACATCCAGAAACTACTATGGGCATAGCGAAACAGCTCTATGTCAATCGCCGTCATGTCATCAATCAAATTGGCGACTTCATTGCAGTCTGTCGCATTCAAATACGCAGAGAAAAGTCTATCGTATTGTTTCACCCTTGAATCTCCATCATAATCGGGCAAATACTTTTTGAAAAAGTTCCAATAATATCCCTTGGCATCAACCATACCTATCTAACTAAATATCTTCATAATTCATCCACACGCTTGAGATGGGGGCCGGATTGAAGCTATGCGACATTGACCGCCATCATACATATCTATGCTCATTCAACCTCAGGCTCTTTCACCGCCTCATCCTTCTTAGTCTCCCCTGGCAGAGACACACCACCGGAGACAATCATCTTCATGAGGTCGGTGGATTTGACTCCTGTGAGGGGGCGTACATTGGATGCAGGGACGACAATGAGGTCACCCATGACAGAATATGGGTAAGGGGAGTAGACGGCCACCATGTCGCCAAGGCCGAGAGACGCGAGATCCTCTTGCGTTATGAAACCGAGACGATTGTTGATGCCGTCCTTGTCGAGTTGGACGAGGACAGGCTTGTCAAACTTCTTCTTCTCACCGACGAATGCCTTCATCAGGTCGCGCACAGAGGTGTATATGAGCTTGATGAAAGGAGCCTTAGCCAGAGTGCGATTGACAATGGCGGCGAATGGGGAGGCAAACATAGAGCCTCCGAAATAGCCAGCGAGGGTGACGACAGCAAGCGTCAGCACAAGCCCGAGGCCAGGCACCTTACCGACAATGGGGATGACAGAGAAGAGCGAATCGGCCCACGAGATGACCGTCACGAGGACATAGATGGTGACAGCTATTGGCACCACATAGAGAAGCCCCTGAAAGAAGTGAGAGAGGATGTTCTTCATTCTGTTGTCATTCATCGGATTAAGAAATTTCGGTCAGTATCCAGTTTGAGGAAAATGAAAAGCAGGACAGAGAAACCCCACAAGGATGAGCCTCCGTAGGAGAAAAAGGGCAGCGGGATTCCAATGACCGGCATGATGCCGATGGCCATGGATATGTTGACGGCAAAGTGGAAGAAAAAGATTCCCGCCACACAATAGCCATAGACTCGGCTGAAGACAGAGTGCTGTTTCTCCGCCAAATGAATAATTCGGAGGAAAAAGAATATGTAGGCGGCCACCAAGACAGTGCAGCCGACGAAGCCCCACTCCTCACCCACGGTGCAGAAAATGAAGTCGGTCGTCTGCTTAGGCACGAAATCGAGCTTTGTCTGCGTGCCATTGAGGAAGCCTTTGCCAAGCACCCCACCCGACCCTATGGCGATGAGGCTCTGATTGACATTATATCCCGCTCCGAGAGGGTCCTCCTCAATGCCGAAGAGGACATTGATACGCGTCCGCTGATGGTCGCCCAAAATATTATCAAAGGCGAAACCAGTGCCAAAAGATGTTGCGAGAGCCACCCACACGTAGGTCATTGCCCAAAGAAGCCCATGAAACCTGTGTATGACGTATTGGATGACAAGAGCGAGCGAGGCTACAGCCATGCCGGCAAGCAAATAATAGTCAACAATAATCTCCTGATGGCGATAGAACGTCATAAACGCCCAAAATGCGGCGGTAGCCACGCCGCCAGCCACAAGTGCTTTGAGGGCGACGAACGGAAGCCCCTGTTTCGCAAGAAGCATCTGCAGCCCAATAAAGGAGACTACAATGAGAGCAATCAGCACAGGTCCGGAGTCAAGGAGAAGCGAGGCTATGGCCACAGCTGCGCACATGAACCCGATGATGAGATAGTGGGGCGAGAGGCCTTCGCGGAACATGGCGAGAAGGAACACTGAGTAGACGAGAGCCGAGCCCGTGTCATTCTGAAGGATGATGAGAGCCATGGGGATGAGGAGGATGGCGAAGAGCTTGAGATAATTGCGGAAAGTGAACGAAAAGCCGTAGCGGCTCATAACCCTCGCGACAACTAAGGCCGTGCCTATCTTGGTGAACTCAGCAGGCTGGAAAAGCACCGGACCTATCTTAATCCAGGACTTGGCACCATAGACCTCGTGACCAACAGCCAAGACAAGGACAAGGAGGAAGAGCGACCCGACGTATATGACCCAAGAGAACTCGACAAAAATCTTACTGTCAGTCAGCATGATGATGCCTATGCTGACTGCCGAAATGCCGACCCAGATGAGCTGCTTGGCATATTGGGCGTCAAAAGAGAACTGCAAGCCGACCTCCGGGTTATAGTTGGCAGCGTAGAGATTGCTCCATCCGAAAAAGACGAGGAAGACGTAGAGAAGGACCGTGAGCCAGTCGACGCCCTTGTGGTATGATGTCATGTCGTGATCCATGGTCAATCTTTCTTTTCGGTTTGAGTTATAATAGAATTATTCGCCTCGACCTTTTCGGCTTGGCGTTTCTCGGCTGCCTCTTTCTTCTTTGCAGCCCTTTCTTCAGCGGCTGCTTTTCTCTCGGCCGCCTTCTTTTCCGCCGCCTCTTTAGCCTCCTTTGCTTGCGCAGCGCGGGCTGCAGGGCTTGTCAGATTTGCACTGACAATTCTGTCCTCCAAATATTTGCGGCCTTCAGATATCTCACCGTTAAGATATTTCTCAATCATGAGAGAGGCGATAGGAGCAGCGTACGTGGCACCGAAACCGGCATTCTCGACATAGACCGATATGGCAATTTGCGGATCCTCACGGGGGGCGAAACTCATAAAGATGGAGTGATCCTTGCCATGAGGGTTTTGCGCTGTACCCGTCTTGCCGCACACGCGGACACCGGGAACTTGAGCCACGCGTGCCGTGCCACCATCAGTTCCCCAAACGGCGGCCTCCATGCCATCCTGAATGACATCAAAATATTCAGGGGCGATGCCTGTCTCGCGGCGCGTGGTGTAGAGGCTGTCAATCTGGCCACCTGAAATCTTATGGACGACGTGGGGGGTGTAGAACCAGCCCTTGTTGGCAATGGTGGCTGCCACATTGGCCAACTGAAGAGGCGTCAGGAGCAACTCGCCCTGACCGATGGAGAGCGAGACAACGCCGAGCGAGTTCCAGTTCTTACCTTTGGCCTTGTCATAGTAGGCCGAGTTGGGGATGAAACCGCGGTTCTCATTGGCAATGTCCACGCCAAGGCGATAGCCGAGCCCGAACTTGACAAGATGATCTTTCCAACAGTCGAGACCCTCCTGCACATTCTTGAATTTCTTATTGTCAATCAGGTCGCGGAACTCATAGCAGTAGTAACCGTTGCATGAGTGCTGGATGCTCTGCCTGAGACTGAGAGGAGAGGCGTGCCCGTGGCAGCCGAGATGGAAACTGCCAATGGTGTAGCCGTGATGGCAGGGGTAGCGTGTCTCGGGGGTCACAGTGCCCTCGGCCAGTCCGATGAGCGCATTGAGCGTCTTGAAAGTAGAGCCGGGCGGATACCAGGCTTGGATGGCACGGTTGAAAAGTGGCTTGTCCGGGTCTTTGGACAGAGTAGGGAAATTGACAGAGCGGTCTCGTCCGACGAGGAGGGACGGGTCGTAGGTTGGAGCTGAGACCATTGCCAAAATCTCGCCCGTCTGGGGGCGGATGGCCACGATGGCGCCAGTCTTTCCTTGCATCAGCTTCTCGCCATAGGCCTGTAGGTCGATATCAATAGAGAGGGTAAGATCTTGGCCTGAGATGGCCGCCGTGTCATAGCGACCCTCATAAAGCTCACCCTTGACACGTCCGCGGACATCAACCATGAGGTAATTGACGCCCTTGCGGCCGCGGAGCTCCTCCTCAAAGCTGCTCTCGACGCCCGACACGCCAACATAGTCGCCCGGAGCGTAATAAGGGTGAGACTCAACGAACTTGTCGGAAACCTCGCCGACATAACCCAGGACATTGGCCGCCACGGGGTACTCATATTTGCGAAGAGTACGTCTTTGGGCATAGAACCCCGGCAGTCGGTAAAGTTTTTCCTGCAGAGCCGCATATTGCTCGGTTGACAGCTGACGCAAAAATGGGGCGGGTTTGTAGTTAGACGCCTTACGCCGCCGCACTTGCCTGCGGTGCTCCTCAAAGAGTCCGCGGAGAGTGGGCATGTCAATGCCGACAGTCTGACAGAAGTCGACACTGTCAAAAGGCTGCACCTCACGGCCCACAATCATAATGTCATAGACCGGCTGGTTTGAGACCAAGAGCTTGCCGTTTCGGTCAGAGATAAGGCCGCGGGAGGGGTACTGCACCACTTTGCGTCGTGAGTTCATGTCAGCCTCCTCGCGATAGTGGTCAGTTATAATCTGGACATACAGCAGACGGCCGATTATGGTCAGCCCCATGAGAATCATGAGCGCGCCAACTACAAGCCTTCGGTTCTCGTACATTCCGGCAGATTGGTTTTTATAGAGTGGTTGGCATTAATCGATGGCAGAGGCTGTGGAGCGCGGCATGATCATGTCGAAAAGGACAATCAAGAGTGACGACGCGATAATGCTTAGCACAATGCGCAGGAGCGTCGGTACGAGGTAGAACGAATCGAACTGCTCGATGAGGAAAAGAGCCACATGGTGAATGGAGACCATGATGGCGGTGTACTTGAAGTACCACAGGGATCCGCACGAAGAGGCGGAGGGCATGTCGTCTGCCTTATATGCGCTGCGGAAAGCCAAAAGATTTAGAATATATTGGCGCACAAAGGCGATGAGGATGCATGCGGCCATGTGCATGCCGGGAGTGTTAGACACCAAATCGACAATCAGACCAGCCAAAGCACCCATGACCATCAATGAGACGGAAGAGCAGCCAAAGGGGGCCGCCATGATGAAAACGATATAGACAAACGGGTTGCAAGGTCCAAGGAAGTCCAGATTGTCAAGTACGACTATCTGAAGGATGAGGGATAGCAACAGAGTGAGACCGAGTCGTAGGAGATTGGCAGTGTTATTCATTTCTTCCCTTTATTATTTTTCAGCCACAGAATTTTCAAGACCTATACGCTGTGACGCGAGAGCGTCGTCAATGACTTGAACATCATAGAGCGCGTTAAAATCGACAGCAAGTTGGACACCAATGTTATAGAAGCCACCATTGCGGTCAGGCTCAAGAGCCTCGACAAAGCCGACAGTAATGCCCTCGGGGAAGAAGGCCGACGCACCGCTTGTGACAACAGTGTCGCCAATCTCAACTGCGGCGTGCTCCGGGATGTCAGTAACAAGTGCGCTACGGGGTGAGCCGCCATTCCAAATCAATTGTCCGCGGTGGTTAGAGCCTTTGACCTTGACAGAAAGGTGCGACGATGTGTTGATGACAGGTAAGACGAGGGCGAAGTCCTCACTAACGGCAGAGACGAGACCGACGACACCTTGCGCATTGACAACCGCCATGTCTTGACGGATGCCAGCCTCTGAACCCTCATCTATGGTTATCATATTCCTGCTTTTGTTGGTAGAGACACCTACGGCATGAGCGATGCGATAACTGAGAGACGATTTGACAGCCGCTGTGTCAGGACGAAGCGAGTCCGGGATTGCAGCCAAGAGTTCACGCAGACGGTCATTCTCCACGGTCAGATCCATATTCTTCTTGACCAAGGCCTCATTGGCCGACGCCAAACCGAAATAATGACCGACCGAGCTTGTAAGCTTATATATGTTGCCAGTGACAGCGTTGGCAGACGAGAGATATGACGCCCTGTGATAGTCATTGCAATTGAAGACGAGCAGGAGCGCCAAGGCCTCGAGGATGATGAATACGATGGCCGTGGTGTGCTTGACTAAGAAACGGAAAAAATTGTTCACGGTTGGCTGTTTCTGAAAATACAGAGAAAACGCACAAGCCGCAACCTTGAGCCTTTTAGCCCTTGAGTTGCGAATTGTGCGTATGCGTCACTCATGCCCTGCACTGAGTCAGGTGTCGGGCGCTTGTTTGTCCTTAATGGTAGTCTTTTTACCTGATGAGGTATGGGAGTCCGCGATGCCTGTTCTTGAGGGCGATGCCGGTGCCGATGGCCACACTGTGGAGCGGGTTCTCGGCCACATGGAACGGGATGTGGATCTTGTCGCTGAGTCGCTTGTCGAGGCCACGAAGGAGGGCACCGCCACCAGTCAGGTAGATGCCGTTGTTGACGATATCGGCATAGAGCTCAGGCGGGGTCTGCTCAAGGGCGGACATGACAGCAGCCTCGATCTTGGAGACACTCTTCTCAAGGGCGTGCGCAATCTCCTGATAAGAGACTGGTACTTCAAGAGGGAGCGCAGTCATGAGGTTAGGTCCTTGGACTACAAAATCGTCGGGCGGGTTAACGAGGTCAGGGAGAGCGGAGCCGACACGGATCTTAATCTGCTCGGCAGTGGGCTCACCCACCCTCATGTTATGCTGACGGCGCATATAATCTTGGATGTCGAAAGTCAGCTCATCACCAGCGATACGGATGGAGCTGTTGGTGACGATGCCGCCAAGCGAGATGACAGCGATTTCTGTCGTGCCACCACCGATGTCGACCACCATGTTGCCCTGAGGGGCCTCGACATCAATGCCGATGCCCAGAGCCGCAGCCATAGGCTCATAGATGAGGTAAATCTCACGGCCGCCAGCGTGCTCGGCAGAGTCGCGGACAGCGCGGAGCTCGACCTCGGTGGAGCCAGACGGGACGCCAATGACCATGGTGAGCGACGGGGTGAAGAACTTGGGCTGAGGCAAAAGCTTAATCATGCCTCGGATCATCTTCTCGGCCGCGTTAAAGTCGGCAATGACGCCATCCCTCAGAGGGCGGATAGTGTAAATATTATCGTGAGTCTTGCCGTGCATCTGCCTGGCTTTCATACCGATGGCGATGGTGCGGTCTGTGTGCTTATCAAGAGCTACGATAGAGGGCTCGTCAACCACGATTTTGTCATCGTGGATGATGATGGTGTTGGCAGTGCCAAGGTCCATCGCCAGTTCTTGTGAGAGGAAGGAGAAAAGTCCCATCTTATGTGATACGTGTGCTTTTTAGTGCTTGAAATGGCGAACGCCAGAGAAGACGAGAGCCATGTCGTGAGCCTTGCAGAAGTCGATGGTCTCATTATCGCGGATTGACCCGCCTGGCTCGATGACAGCCGTAATTCCCTCGGCATGCGCAATCTCGACAGAGTCGCCGAAGGGGAAGAAGGCGTCAGAGCCCATCACAGCCCCATGGAGGTCGAGATTGAAGTGGTGCGCCTTCTCGATAGCCTGACGGAGGCTGTTGACACGGCTGGTCTGTCCCATGCCGCTGCCGAGGAGTTGCAGGTTCTTTGCGAGTACGATAGCGTTGCTCTTAGTGTGCTTTACAATCTTCTGTGCGAAAATCATGTCAGCGATTTCCTGCTTAGTGGCCTCACGGTCGCCCTTATTCTCGAGCATATCGGAGGTCTCGACCTTGGAGTCGCGTTCCTGCACGAGATAGCCATTGAGGCAAGAGCGGACAGTGGTTGAAGGCAGCGCTGCGCCCTTCTGTATGAGGATGATACGATTCTTCTTGGTCTTGAGGACCTCAAGGGCGTCAGCGTCATAGGATGGAGCGATGACGACCTCGAAGAAGATCTTGTTCATCTCGTCGGCAGTAGCCTTGTCGACAGGCCTATTGGTTATGACGATGCCACCGAACGCGCTCTCCGGGTCACCCGCGAGTGCATCTTTCCAAGCCTCAAGTAGGGTTGGACGGATGGCGACGCCGCATGCGTTGTTGTGCTTAAGGATGGCGACAGTGGTGTCTGAGAAATCATTGATGAGGCCGACAGCCGCATCAATGTCGAGGAGGTTGTTATAAGAAATCTCCTTGCCATGTATTTGCTCAAACATGGCTGCGAAATCGCCATAGAAAGCACCCTTCTGATGAGGGTTCTCGGCATAACGCAGATGCATGCGGTTGTCAGACGCTATGCGGAGGCCGCTCTGATCATCACGGTCGAAGTAGCCGAAGATGGCAGAGTCATAGTGGCTGGAGACTCCGAAAGCCTGACGGGCCAAATCGTAGCGGTCCTCCTCGTCAGTCTCACCATTCTTTGTGGCGAGTAGCTCGGCGAGCTGGGCGTATTGAGCCTTGGACGCGACAATGACGACATCCTTATAGTTCTTGGCGGCCGCCCTGATGAGCGAGATACCGCCAATGTCAATCTTCTCAATTATAGACTGATGGTCAGCCCCACTCGCAACAGTGTCCTCAAAAGGATAGAGGTCCACGATAACGAGGTCAATCTCATTAATCTTGAAAGTGTGAAGCTGCTCAACATCCTGAGCGTTGTCGCGGCGGGCCAAAATTCCGCCAAAGACGCCCGGGTGAAGAGTCTTGACACGTCCACCAAGGATAGATGGGTAGCCGGTAACATCCTCGACCGCAGTCACGGGGACACCGAGGCTCTCGACGAATTTCTGCGTTCCTCCGGTGGAGTATATCTTGACGCCGAGATTTCCAAGCGCCTTAACAATCTCGTCCAGTCCGTCCTTGTGGAAGACTGAAATGAGGGCGGATTTTATTTTCTTGGGGTTAGACATGACCAATGTTTTGTATAATGCGCAAATATAAGGCAAATCGGCGCAATTGTCAATTAAAAAGTAGATTTGGGACAAAAAACGGGCGAACGTTCTCACCTCGCTCCTTGCCGCCTTTGGTCACCCCTTGAAATAACGGCCGACGATGGCCCGGACTGGGTACCAGGCCGAGAGCCCCGCGATGAGGGTCACCGCCACGAAAACGAGAGCCACATCGAGCCAGTTAAGCTCGACCGGGTAGGCGTCAATGATGTAAGACTCGTCTCCACCGAACCCTACTATGCCCCACCGCTCTTGAGCAAGCACCATAAGGATTCCGACTATAAGGCCGAGCAGAGCGCCGCCCACGGAGAGCATCCAACCCTCAAAGAGGAAAATGCGAGTGATGAAAGACCTGTCCGCACCCATTGCGCGAAGCGTCTCGACGCTGTCCTGCTTCTCAAAGATGAGCATGGACATGGACCCTATAATATTGAAAGCGGCGATAAGCGCGATAAAGAGCAGTATGGCGAATGCCATCAGCTTCTCGACCTCCATCATCTTGAAAAAACTCTCATGCTGCATCCATTTGTCCTTGACAACGAGGTCGTCACCTAACTTAGCAGAGAGGGACTTCACAGCCGCCGACGGACTCGTCCCATCTGCAAGGCGGAGCGAGACAGACGTCACCTCGTCATCGGCATAGCCGAGCAAGTCCCGAGCCAAGGTCAAGTCCGCCAAGATATAATTGGCGTCATAGTCCACCTGCTGCACCATAAAAGTGCCACCCACTTTCTCAACCCTCTCAGAGAACGAGTTTTGAGGGTTCGCGATGTTTATCTTGCCATAACGTTTGGGTGCGTAGAAAACGACAGAGGGGACAAAGGCGGAACTTGATACCCCAAGTTGATCAGCGAGGACTGCGCCAACCAGACACTCGCCGGGTCGGAATGCGCCCTCGACAATGATGGAGTCTATGCTGGTCACCGAATTATAGTTGCCAGCCACACCCATGACCGTGGCGGGGACTTGCCTTTTGCCATAGCGCACAAGGGCATTATCCTGCACCACTTCGGCCCAGGCGGCCACAGAGGGGTCGGAGTTGAGGACCGAGACAATGGCAGAGTCAAGAGCGAAAGACTTGCCCTCGGCAGCCTCAATTTTCACATCGGGGTCGAAATTGCCGAAAAGGTGAGAGACCAGCCCATTCAGACCATTGAAAACCGACAAGACGATGACAATGGCCGCCGTGGCCACCAAGACACCGAGAGCCGAGATGGCCGAGATGACATTGATGGCGTTCTGACTCTTATGCGCGAAGAGGTATCGGCGCGATATAAGGAGTTCGCAGAGCACTGGTTGGTATTTAGCCCCTTTGGTCAGACGCAGATTACTTGACCGCCCTGACAATCAAACCGGTGCCGGTCTCGTGAAAATTGCAAAGGTCAGCCCAGTTGAGCAAGAGGCACCAAGGGTAGAAGACCAGGTAGTAGAAAGGCAGGAGGACGAAGAAAGCCTTTGAGACCCCGAGCATCGAGATGGGCCACTTCATGGAGAGAATCCAAGATATATGCCCAGGCTTGCCATAGGAATACTCGGCTCCAACCTCTGAGAAACCGGCACGCACAAGTTTCTCCTTAATGTCATTGATATTATAGCCGTCGCGCACATGCTCATCGACAAAGCCGTGAGCGTGATCCGGGTCGGCATCGTGGTCATGCTCATCGGCATCCGAGCCGCCCTGGTCGGATGGTGTCGAGATGAGGAGCATGCCGCCCTTGCGGAGGCTCTGATAGAAATTGCGGAAAACCGCCTCGTCCTCAAGGATATGCTCCATGACATCGACAGAGAGGATGAGGTCATAGGACTCGGGGCGGACAAACTTAGTGAGGTCAGCCTCCTCGAAATGCACCCTCTTGGCGAGACCGAGCTTGGCGAAGAAATCGTTGCAATCAGCTATTTGCTCCGCCTTGACATCGACACCCGTCACATGGTTGCCCCTGTTGAGCATAGACAGGCGGTGCGAATACTGGCCGAAGCCGCTGCCGGCGTCGAGGACATCAGCAGGGCGGTTGCCCCTTGCCGCGTTCCACTGCTTCAGGGCGCGCCTGATGTGCCAAGCTCGGAGGAGCAGCAGGTCAAGGAGCTTATAGAATACTATTCTCAGCCACGGCTTCTTGTTGAAGAAAGAGCCGAGAGTCCGTTTGATTGGGTCGTAATGCATGAGGTTATGTAAGCTGAGCCATGGCAGTCACCAAAGCCTCGGGCCAGTTTATTATTTCGGTTGAAAAGAATCGATCCTTGCCAGACGGGAGATGGGTCAAGCCTCCTCCTCAGAATGGGGGGCGGCATCAATCACCTTGCGTTCCTCGCCGAGCAGGCGGTCAATGTTCTCAAGATACCCAAGACTGTCATCGATAAAGAAGACAGGGTCTGGCACAATGCGGACCTGCTTGCCGACACGTTTGCCGAGAGCGAAGCGGACCTTGACCTTGGCCGCGTTGATGTTATCGAGGACCTCCTGCGCCTTGGCGTCTGGGAACACAGATATATAGAACTTGACGATGGAGAGGTCGGACGACACCTTAGCATTAGTGACAGAGAGCATAGCCCCGAGGAGGAGCTCCTTGAGCTCACGCTGGAACATCTCCGCCGTCTCTTTTTGCAAAAGGCGCGAAATCTTTTTCTGACGTGTTGACTCCATGATGGATGTATGTTTTTATGACTGGGCGCATTGGCATCGAATACCGAAGTCGGAAGTCAAAGCGCCGAGTGCGAAATTACGCGTTGTTTATATTAATTCAAAATTATTCAATTGTCACACTCACCCTACTCCACCGTGACGGACTTGGCGAGATTGCGCGGCTGGTCGACGTTACAACCTCGCATGACAGCTATGTCGTAGCTGATGAGCTGGAGCGGGACAACGGCCACAATGGGCAGGAGGGCCTCATCGCACTCCGGAATCTCAATCACATGGTTAGCCATCTTGGCGACCTCCGTGTCACCGCACGTCACGACAGCGATGACCTGACCTTTGCGAGCCTTAACCTCCTGAATGTTATTGACAATCTTGTCATAGAACATGTCATGCGCGGCGAGGACGAAGACAGGCATCATGTGATCAACAAGGGCTATGGGACCATGCTTCATCTCGGCGGCGGGATAGCCCTCAGCGTGGATATAGCTAATCTCCTTGAGCTTGAGAGCGCCTTCGAGAGCCACGGGGTAGAGGTATCCTCGGCCCAGATAGAGAGCGTTTTGCGCTAACTGGTAGGCTGTGGAGATTTCCTTGATGTGCTCCTCCTCCTCAAGAACCTTGGCGATGAGGTCAGGAACCTTATAGAGGTCATCCACCAAATGCTCATAACGCTCCTGTGAGAGTGCGCCACGCTTGCGCCCGACAAGGAACGCCATCATGGAGAGGACAGTCACCTGAGCCGTGAAGGCCTTGGTCGAGGCCACCCCTATCTCGGGGCCGGCGTGGGTGTAGATGCCAGCAGCAGTATCCCTCGCAATGGAAGAACCCACCACATTGCAGATGCCGACAATCAGGGCCCCGCGCTGCTTGGCCATGCGGATGGCCGCGAGAGTATCTGCCGTCTCACCACTCTGCGAGATGGCGATGATGACATCGTCTGACGATATGACCGGATCTCTGTAACGGAACTCGGAGGCGTACTCCACCTCGACGTTGACGCGGGCAAACTGCTCGAAGAGATACTCGCCCACGAGGCCGGCGTGGTAGGACGTGCCGCAGGCGACAATGATGATCCGCTTGGCCTCGACGATGCGTGGCATGACGTCGGCTATGCCGCCGAGGCTGATGGTATGTGTCTGCGGGTTGACACGGCCCCTCATGGTGTCGGCCACAGAGTTGGGCTGCTCGTGGATCTCCTTGAGCATATAGTGCTCGTAACCGCCCTTGTCGATATTGTCAGCACCGAAATCAATCTTTGTGATGACGGGGTCCAAGTGGTCATCGGCGAGGTTTGAGATTGAGTAGGACTCACGGGTGAGGGTCACGACCTGCTCGTCATCAAGATAGATGAGCTTGTCGGTGTGCTCGGCGATAGGTGTCGCGTCAGAAGCGAGGAAATACTCGCCTTCGCCGATGCCTACCGCGAGGGGGCTGCCCTTACGTGCGCCGAAGAGAGTGTCCGGCTCGTCGACACACATCACGCCGAGCCCATAGGCTCCTATCACACGTCGGAGTGCGGCCTTGAGAGCCTGCTCAGCCGAGAGTTTCTCCTCAAGGTATATGCACTCGATGAGGTTGGCCAAGACCTCAGTGTCGGTCTGGCTTTTGAACGTGTAGCCCTTGTCTGCGAGGCGAGCCTTAATTTCGCGGTAATTCTCAATAATGCCATTGTGCACAACGACAAAGTGGCCATTCATAGAGACATGGGGGTGCGCATTGACGTCATTAGGCTCACCGTGCGTAGCCCAACGCGTATGGCCGATGCCGAGCGACCCGTCGATGGACTGGTTGCGGACAAGAGCCTGGAGATTGGCCACCTTGCCACGGCACTTGTTGATGCGCAGCGTGCCATTGTCAAGCACAGCCACGCCCGCCGAGTCATAGCCTCGGTACTCAAGGCGTTGGAGACCCTTTATGATGATTGGCCAAGCCGAACGGCTGCCAATGTAACCTACGATTCCACACATAATTATGTTGGTATAGCTGAAAGAAGTGCGCTCTGTAAAAATCGGGAATACCGAGCCATGGAAGCGGACAAGGCTCCGCAATGGCAGATTGGGGTGTAAAGTTATGAAGAAAACGGCTAATATGAGACACCGAGCCAACAGAGGGAGTTATTTTTTTGCAAAGCGGCAAAGAGTTATTAAATTTACGTGTTAAAGTAGGCACAAAAGAAAAAGAGCATAAATAAATGAAGGCAGAGTTTAAGCGATTCGTGATAGGGTTCTGGGTCCTTTTCGGCTTGGGAGTTGTGGGCGTCATAGTCCTGTTCGTCCTCCTGTCAGTGGGGGCGTTGGGCCACATGCCGAGCTTTGAGGAGTTGGAGAACCCCAAGAGCAGCATAGCCACCGAGGTCATATCATCGGATGGCAAGCCCATAGGCCGCTTTTACATAGAGAACCGCAGCTATGCCGAATATGAAGACCTCTCACCCTATCTCGTCAAGGCCCTTGTCGCAACAGAGGACGAGAGGTTCTATGAGCACTCTGGCATCGACATGAAGAGCCTTGGCCGCGTCATTTTCAAGACCGTCATTGGCGGTAACGCCAGCTCGGGCGGCGGCAGCACCATCACCCAGCAGTTGGCCAAGATGCTGTTCCACGACCCGGCTCAGAGCAAGATGGAGCGCATCATCCAGAAGTTGAACGAGTGGGTCATCGCCATCAAGCTTGAGAGGTCATACACGAAAGACGAGATAATGACCATGTACTTCAACAAGGCGGGGTACATATATGACGCGTATGGCATTGAGAGCGCAGCATACACGTTCTTCGGGTGCAAGGCCAAGGACCTCAAGATAGAGGAGGCCGCCGTGCTTGTCGGCATGCTCAAGAACCCGTCACTCTACAACCCCATCAGGCGACCGGACCAGACGCGTGACAGGCGCAACACAGTCCTTAACCAGATGCTCAGACAGCGATTCATCTCGACGGGCGAGTGCGACTCACTCAAGGCATTGCCGCTCAACATGAGCAAGTTCCACCGTCCCGACCACAAGGATGGCTCGGCTCCCTACTTCCGCGAGTTCATACGAATGCAGTTGACGGCGCACAAGCCTGAGCGAAAGAACTATGCGTCATGGCAGCAGCAGGAGTTCATTGACGACAGCACACAGTGGGTGGAGAACCCCCTCTACGGATGGATTGACAAAAACCCCAAGGCGGACGGGACCCTCTATGACATCTACCGCGACGGGCTGAAGATATTCACCACGGTGGACAGCCGCATGCAGCAGTACGCCGAGGAGAGTGTGACGGAGCACATTGGCCACACGCTCCAGCCGCTGTTCTTCAAGGGCAAGGCGGGAGCCAAGTTCGCACCCTACAGCAACGACATCACGCAGGAGCAGTTTGACTCCATGATCAAGAAAGGCCTGCGCGACTCAGAGCGTTGGCGCGCCTTGAAGGCTGAGGGCAAGAGCGAGAGCGACATAATGAAAGTGATGAAAGAGCCCGTGGAGACGCGCGTGTTCGACTGGAATGCAGCAGACCTGGAGCGCGACACCGTCATCAGCCCATACGACTCGGTGGTCTACCACAAGCACTTCCTCCGCTGCTCTTTCATGGCCATGGACCCGCACTCGGGCTACGTGAAGGCCTACGTGGGCGGGCCCAACTTCAGGTATTTCCAATATGACATGGCCACCAAGGGGCGCAGGCAGGTCGGCTCGACCATCAAACCCTTCGTCTACGCAACCATCTTCCGAGACGGGCACACGCCTTGCGACCTCGTGCCCAACTCGCCGCAGACCTTCACCGTGCCGGCCGAGGGCAACACGACCAAGACTTGGACGCCACGCAACGCTGGCAACGACAGGCTGGGCGAGATGGTGAGCCTCAAATGGGGATTGGCCAACTCAAACAACAACGTGACGGGCTGGGCGATGAAACAGACGTCACCTCAGCAGGTGACAAGCCTAATCCACGCCTTGGGCATCGCCAGTCCTATAGACCCTGTGCCGAGTCTCTTCCTCGGGACGAGCGACATAAAACTCTGTGAGATGATAGGAGCCTATGGCACATTCGTGAACAAGGGAGTCCATGTCGACCCGATGTACGTGACCGAGATACAGGACAAGAACGGCAACGTCATCAGCAGCTTCGGCAAGAGGGAGCGCGAGGTTATCGACGAGCAGACTGCCTTCATGATGGTGTCACTCCTCGAAGGCGTGGTGAATCAGGGCACAGGCCGCCGCCTGCGCGGACCCGCCTATAAGCTGACGTGCCAGATGGGTGGCAAAACCGGCACCACGCAGAACATGAGCGACGGATGGTTCATGGCCGTCATGCCCAACCTGGTTTGCGGAGTGTGGGTAGGCGGCGAGGAGCGCGGCATCCACTTCAACAGCATGAGCGTGGGCCAGGCATCGAATGTGGCAATACCAGTGTTCGGGCGCTTCATACTCAAAGTGTTCGCCGATGACAAAATAACCTCAGTGTCTCCCGAGGATAGGTTCGAGATGCCTGCCACGGTCAACTTCTCGCTCAACTGCGCTGATGGAGCTGTGAACGCAGACGGATCTGGCAGCACATCAGACGAAGACGGGGACGAGACCTTTGGCGGCGAGTGCGAAGAGAGCAACATATTCAACTTCTAGCCTTACGCAGCCCCCACCCCACACCATGGGCGACAAGGCGACAGAAGCGCAAGAGACAACTAATTAAGACGAACAAGGCATCTTAGCAGAAAGGAGACGGAGATGGCGGATAGGGAGCAAAAGCCAGAGGCTGCCTTAGCAAGCCTAAAGTCGTGGAAGATAATCCTGCCGATTGTGATAGGGCTTGGCGCGACAGCATGGCTCTTTTGGAAGGAGTATCAGCCCGGATTGTTTGACTCGTTTGACTTTGGGCCACTGTCGGCGTTATTCTTCGTCGTCGCGGTTCTTTTCATGATGGGTCGCGACCTGGGCTACATGATACGCATACGGGTCTTGAGCGATGGCGAGCTGGGCTGGTTTGCGGCATTCAGAATCATCATGCTGTGGGAGTTCTCGTCGGCGGTCACGCCTTCGGCCGTTGGTGGGACCAGCGTAGCCCTTTTCTTCATCAACAGGGAGGGCATCTCGGCAGGGCGGTCTACCGGCATAGTGCTCATCACCTCATTTCTTGACGAGTTGTATTTCGCCCTTTTCTTCCCACTCGTGGTGTGGATAATAGGCTACAACAACATCTTTGGCCTACCTGGCACTTTAGCCCACACCCTCACTGGCATCGCCTGGGGTGGATATGCGATAAAGCTGGCATATATAATAGCCTTGAGCTATGGGCTGTTCGTCAATCCGCGAGGCCTCAAGTGGTTGCTTCTCACCATATTCAAACTGCCGTTCCTCAAGAGGTGGCGAAAAAAGATGAATGAAGTCGGCGACGACATTGTGGCCACCGCCAAATACTTCAAACACTGGCCCAAGCGCAAATGGGGCAAGGCATTCTTGTCCACCGCCCTCAGTTGGACAAGCAGATACTGGGTGGTCAATGCGCTTATTTTAGCATTTTTCGGGATGTGCCACCTCGGGCTTTTGGACCACTTCATCGTGTTTGGCAAGCAGTTGGCCATGTGGATTATGATGCTGATTATGCCAACGCCAGGCGGAGCCGGTTTTGCCGAATACATCTTCCAGGAGTTTCTGACAGACTTCATCCCAGTCGGAGCCATAGCGTTAGCCTTCTGCTGGCGCCTGATAAGCTACTACCCCTACCTCGTGGTGGGCGTGCTTCTGCTGCCGAGATGGGTCAACGGCTACTTCGCCGGCGGTGACAAGGCTGAGGACAAAAAGGGTAAGGTCACAGAGACAGACAAATAGATAACACAGTCAGGCGGAAAAAGGAAGCCAAGCGAAAAAAAATAGACTCAAAAATGACAGAGAAAAAGGAGGGGGCGCGATGAACAAGCTGAGGCTTCTTCTGCTACCCTTGACACTCATATACTGGATAGCCACCTCGGTGCGCAACATGCTCTACAATGCGGGCGTGCTGCCCCAACGGTCATTTGACAAGCCCGTGCTGTGCGTGGGCAACATAACAGTGGGAGGCACGGGCAAAACCCCGCTCACCGAGCATATCGTACGCCTGCTGCTATCCGAGGGTATGCGCGTAGGCGTGGTTAGCCGCGGATATAAGCGCAAGAGCAAGGGTCAAGTGGTGGCATCGGCGACTCCGACAGCTGAAGAGATAGGCGATGAGCCATGCCAGATGAAACTCAAGTTCCCCACGGCCGAAGTAGTGGTGGACTCGAACCGCGGCGCCGCCATAGACACAGCGATAGGCATGGGGTGCGAAGTCGTCGTGATGGACGACGGCATGCAGCACAGGAGTGTGCGGCCACACGCCATATTCTTGGTCGTGGACCATGCCCGCCCCATGTGGCGTGACCTGCCATTACCATCAGGTAACCTGCGCGAGGACCGCATAGGGCGTCTCCGGGCCAACGTCATCATAATAAACAAATGTCCGGCGGACATGACCAAGGCCCAGGCCGAGAGATTCATGAGCCACATGAGCCTTAACGATGACCAGCGCATCTTCTTCTGCACCATCGAGTACGGACACTTGCGGCGGGCAGACGGCAGCGCAGTGAGTGACGAGGAGGCGCAGATGCGCGGGGGTGTGGCCGTGGCAGGCATAGGTCGCCCGGACCCATTCTTCGCCGAGATTGACAACCGAATGGCTATCAGGCGCACCAAGCACATGAGCTACCCCGACCACCACAACTACACGGAGGCGGACATCAAAGACATCCTGTATGAACTGGACCAGATAGGGCCCGACAGCGTGGCCGTGTGCACAGAGAAAGACTCGATGCGCCTGCCAGCCATAGAAGGCCACGAGACGTGGACCCTGCCCATCCGCCTACGAGTGCTGTTTGGGCAAGAGGAGGAGCTCGACAAGACAATTATGAACACGATAAAAACAAAAAGACAATAAAAAAATGATACTCGACGAGATTAAAGAGGCAGCGGCATACCTCCAGAGCCGCATCATCGACGGCACCAGCGTAGGCATCATCCTCGGCACCGGCTTGGGAGGCTTAGTAAATGAGATTGAGATTGTGGACAGCATTGACTACCATGAGATTCCCCACTTCCCAGTCTCGACAGTCCAGGGTCACTCTGGCCGCCTCATTGTCGGCCGTATCAGCGGGGTGCCCGTCATTGCCATGCAGGGCCGTTTCCATTATTATGAGGGTTACACCATGCAGCAGGTGACCTTCCCCGCCCGCGTGATGAAACTCATCGGCATCAAGACCCTCTTCGTCAGCAATGCGTCGGGCGGACTCAACCCCAGCTTCAAAGTTGGCGACGTCATGGTCATAACCGACCATATCAACATGTTCGGCACCAATCCGCTCATCGGGCCCAACCTTGACGAGTTCGGCCCCCGATTCCCGGACATGAGCGAGACATATAGCAAGAGGCTCATCAAGGCAGCCATTGAGATTGGCGAGAAAGAGGGTCTCAACCTCAAGACCGGCACATATGTCGGCACCACAGGCCCCACCTTTGAGACCCCGTCGGAGTATAAGATGTTCCGCACCCTTGGAGGTGACGCTGTCGGCATGAGCACAGTCCCTGAAGTCATCGTGGCCCACCACTCAGGCATTGAGGTGTTCGGCGTCTCAATAATAACTGACTCGGGCGTCCCTGGCGAGATTGTCGAGGTGAGCCATGAGGAGGTCCAGAAAGTGGCAGCAGCCGCAGAGCCTCGCATGACCCGTGTCATCAAGTGCTTGGTCTCTATAGCATAAACCCCACTCCTAAGAGATGGCAAGCGCACCACTCGAATACAGCAAAAATGAGATGCAAAGCCTCACTCTCGTTGTGAGGCTTTGCTCACTCTCTCGCGACAATGCGCCCATGCCCATGCTGTCCGAGGCCGAGACCGAGCAATTGGCAGCCGTGGCAGTTAGAGAAGGCGTGGCCGGTTGGATAATCCACCGCGTCACGGACAGCTATCAGGACTGGGTGAGTGGCGAGGCCGTCTGCAAAGCGCTGCGCGGACCGGCGTGGCGTGTGGTGAGCCACAATGCGCAGGTGCTGGGCGTGGTGCGAGACATAAGTGACAAGCTGAAAGGCTTCGACACGGTGCTACTCAAAGGCGCAGCCCTCATTGACAGCCCCTATTATGACGACGTGAGCCATAGGGTGGCTGGCGACATAGACATCTGGGTGGACCCCGACAAGATTCAGGAGGCGCAGGCCCTGCTTGTAGCGGCGGGCGCAGAGCTTGGCGATGAGGACAGCCTGCTGGGGAGCAAGACACACCAGCACTTACCCGACTTCAAGTATCTCGGGTTGACAATAGAGCTTCACAGGAGCCTCTTTGACAAACTGACAGGAAACGACCTGCCCGGCAAATTGTCCGACCATTCCATCGTGTGGCACGGAAGGCGAATGCTTAACGAGAGAGCCATGTTCTACCACCTTGTGATGCACGGGTATAGGCACTACTCAAATTCGGAGACAGTGCTGCGGTGGATTGTGGACTACGCCGTCATCCTCGCAAAGTCATCCGACCCCGAAGGCCTAATCGCATATTGCAAAGGAGTCACACCCCACGCCAATGAGGCCCTGAAATGGGCCATAGGCGTGACAATGGAACTTTTGCCACCAGACTTGGCAGAAAGAATGAGGAAGGTGGGCTATGCCCAACTATCATTTGCAACACACAAAACGAAGCACGGGCAATCCGTGGCGCACTTCAAACTCCATGCCATATCCTACATAATCAAGAGCCTGAGGTATCAGATGTCAGAGGCCACAGGAATTAGAGGCAAATGGCAAGTGGTGAAAGACATGGCCGCCTTAGAGACCAGACTCACCCGTCGCAAATATCCAGAAGACAGCCTCATCGTGGGCATCATCAAACGCATATTCATAAAAAAATAACAACAACCGAACGGAAAACAGAGATGCAAAACACAACGCTGAAAAAGATTATCGGCTTGTGGCCGCATGCGGTCATCTTGATATGCTTTGCCATATTGAGCGCCATATATTTCTCACCAGTGCTAAAGGGCAAGGTGATGCAACAGATGGACTTGACCCACTCCACGGGCGCAGAGCGCGAGCTGTATGAATACCAGTTGGCCACAGGCGAGAAAGCCCAGTGGACAGACTCGATGTTTGGCGGCATGCCAGCCTACCAGATAAGGGCAGACAACGACAGCAACATCTTCACGCACTTATGCAAATACATCCGCTTCGGGTTGCCATACAGCACCATAGGCATCATGTTCCTCTATCTTGCCGGTTTCTACTTCATGCTCTTGAGCATGGGCGTGGGGCGCAAGATAGCCGTGATTGGCTCGGTGGCATTCGCACTGGGCACATATAACATCATCATTATAGGCGCGGGCCACATAACCAAGTGCTACGCCATAGCCATGATGCCGCTTGTGATAGGCGGCGTGGTGATGACCTTCCGCGGGAAGCGCATAGCCGGCGGCATATTCACAATGGTCGCGTTGGGTCTTGAGTTGGCGTTTAACCACATCCAGATAACATATTACTTAGCGATTGCCCTTCTCATCTTGCTCATATTCGAATTGGCGTGGGCCATGAAGGGCAAGACCATGAAAGAGTTCGGCATAAGCGTGGCCGTCCTTGTGGGCGCATCTCTCATGGCCGTCCTGCCATCGACCACCAACCTGTGGACCACATATGAGTACGGAGCCTACTCAATTCGCGGTGCGAGCGAACTGAAAAGCACTGGCGAGGAGAAAGCCGCCACGGGCCTTGACAAGGATTACGCCCTCAGCTGGAGCTATGGCAAAAAAGAGACCTTCACACTGTTAGTCCCCGACGTTGTTGGCGGATCGAGCGACATAGCCATCGGAGAGAAAGTGAAGAACCTGAACGACATCCCAGCACAGGTGCGCGCCGACGTGGCCAACATGCCAAGTTATTGGGGAGGACGCAGTTTCACGAGCGGCCCAGTCTATGTTGGCGCCATCATCTGCTTCCTCTTCTTCCTTGGGTGCTTCTACTATGAGGGGCGGCTCAAATGGTGGCTCATAGCGGCGACCGTCTTCTCCATAATGTTGGCGTGGGGTAAGAATTTCGGCATCCTCACCGACCCTATGTTCGACCACTTCCCGCTCTATAACAAGTTCCGCACGGTCGAGATGGCCCTCGTCATCGCCACGGTGACCATACCATTGCTGGGCATGCTTGGGCTCAAGGCTCTGAGCGACAACCCGGAGGACATTAAATACCACCCGGGCAAATTCTTTGGCGCTGTTGGCCTTACAGCTGGCGTCTCCCTGATCATAGCAGCCGTCCCCACCCTGTTCTATGACTTCCTGAGCCCCATGGAGGCGCAGCAATTTGCCACACTCAAACTTCAGAACCCACTCTATGGGGTCTTTGAGCAGGGGATTGTGGATGCGCGCATAAGCATCACGCGTACCGACGCATTGCGCTCAGCCGTGCTGATTCTCCTTGCGTCGAGCGCGTTGTGGTTCCACTCCGTGCGGAAAATCAACTCAAAGATAATGTTCGCGGCCCTTGGCATCCTCATCGCCATAGACTTGTGGAGCGTGGACCGCCGATACTTGGACACCGACGACTTCAAGAGCAAACGCGAGTCAACGACCGACGCCTTCGCCCTCCACACGGCCGACAAGGCAATCATGGCCGATGAGCGTCCGCACCGCGTCATGTCACTCTACACCAACCCGTTCAACGAAGTCTTCACTTCATATTACCACCACTCAGTGGGCGGATATCACGGAGCAAAGCTGCGCAGGTATCAAGACGTGATAGACCATTACCTCAGCGCCGACTGGCAGAGGCTCACAACAGCCTTGCAACAGCAGGACTACGCCGGCATAGACGCAGCTTTGGCACAGAGCAACGCACTGTCAATGCTCAACTGCCGCTACCTTATCTACAACCCCAATCAGGCCCCGATTGAGAACCACTACGCCATGCCCGAGGCCTGGTTTGTGGACAAAGCCATAGCCGCGGCCACGCCAGACGACGCCATCGACATGATTGGCACCATCGACATAGCCAACGAATGCGCCGTAGAGGGGATGGAGAGTGCCACCTTCGGCACTGACACCGCGGCATGGGTGCGCCAAACAGCGTACACCCCCAACAGCGTCAGCTACGAGAGCAGCTCGACCACCGACGGCTTCATAGTCTTCAGCGAAATCTATTACCCTGCAGGCTGGCAGGCCACAATAGACGGGCAAGAGGCTCACATTGAGCGCGCCGACTACATCCTCCGCGCTCTAAAAGTCCCCGCAGGCCAGCACAAGATAGACTTCACCTTCAAGCCCCAGAGCTACGTCATGGGCAACATAATCTCGACCATAGCATCAGTCATTGTGGTCATCCTCGCCATTGGCGGATGCGCATGGGGCGTGTTCAGGAAAAAGAAAGAGGAATAATAGACAGACCCTATGGAGATAGCAGAAGACTACAGGCACCTGAGCGAGAGCGAGGTGAGCGCACTCTGCCAGCAAGGCTGCATGGCCGACGACTGGGGCAGCGTGCTTGTGCGCGGTCAGTTTGACACCAAGCGCGTGGTGGGCGTCACTTTCATGGGCACAGTGCGGATTGGCGACATGAGCGGCACCGTGAGCCAAAAGGCTAAAGGAGTAGGCGCTGTCCGCTCGGCCATCATACGCAGCACCCTGCGTGACGTGACCCTTGGCGACTGGTTTTACATCCAGGACGTCGCCTTGCTTGCGGACTACCGCATAGGCGGACGCTTCGTGTGCGTGGGCTGCGGCCGAGTGACAGGTGGCGAAGGCCCGTTTGGCATTGGCGAGCGCGTGGCTGTGATCAACGAGGGTGGCGGCCGCGAGGTGGCCATGTCCGCCCGGCTGACATCCAACATTGCCTACATGGTGGCGTGTCACCGCTACATACCCGGACTGGTTGAGGGCTATGAAAAAATGGTGCGCCAGGAGGCCGAGGGATTGGAGGCCGAGATTGGCAAAGACGTGCACATATATAACACCCGCTGCATAGAGAGTGTCCGCATTGGTCAGAGAGCCGTGATAGACGGGGCCTCAGTGCTTCGGCACGGAACCATATTGTCAGTGAGTGACCAACCTACCGAGGTGGGGGCCGATGTCGACGCAGAACACTTCGTCATGGCCGAGGGCGCACACGTCTATAGCGGCGTCAAGTTGCGTCATTGCTTTGTGGGTCAATGCGTCACTGTTGGTGAGGGCTTCTTTGCAGAGAATGTCATGGCTTTCGCCAACAGCCAATTGCTTTGTGGCGAGGGCATATCACTCCTTGCAGGGCCATACACCGTCAGCCATCATAAGTCGACACTCCTCATTGCCGAGTCCGTCTCATTCTACAACGCAGGCAGCGCCACCAACTCAAGCAACCACCACTACCGCTTAGGCCCGATTCAGCAAGCCGTGATGGAACGCGGGTGCAAGACTGGCAGTGACAGCTATGTGCTTGAGCCTGCGCATATTGGCGCATTCACCATGGTTGTGGGTCACCACAAGACGCACCCCGACACGACAGCCTATCCGTTCTCCGTCCTTGCCGAGCGCGAAGGGGAGAGCCACCTTATCGTGGCGCAAAACCTGCGCACCATGGGGCTGTTCCGCGACGGGCTTAAATGGAAAAAGCGCGACAAGCGCACAGCCCTCAAGGCAGACGTGATAAGTTATGACATCTTGAACCCTCTGACCGTTGGCCAGATGATGACAGCTGTGAGGCGCATAGAGGGTGAGCTGGCAGAGAAGAAAGGCGACTACCTGCTGGAGGGTGGACTGCGAATCCGCAAAGCCCTGCTCCCACGCGGCGCCAAAGCCTATCGCATGGCCATTGACATATACCTCGCCAAAGCCTACGCCCATGACAAAGGAGAGAGCGAGGGGCTGGATTGCGACTGGGCGGACGTGGGTGGACTTGTCGCCCCCCTGAGCGAGATCCGCAACATTGAACACAAGATAGCGGATGGCGGTTATAAGACAGTGGGCGACGTGGCCGACAAGCTGACCGAACTCGGAGAGAAGAGCAAAGAGTTCGCCATCCGATGGGCCGTCGGTCAAGCCCGCGCATGGTACGGATACACGGACACAGAGGAGGACGTGAAAGACGCCATCCAGACTGTTGCCGAGGCCTGCCACGACCTGAAAGAGGGCATCTTGGCTGACGCGTCACGCGAATGGGGACCCAAAATAAAAACCAGCTATGGCCTTGACGGGGACACGGAAGCCCAAGAACTCGATTTTAAGTCCTTGCGCGGCGAAATGAGCCAAAATGCGGACATCCGCGAGTGCGAGAAATATTTTGACGAGACATGGTGATGCGTCTGAGGGCATAAGACAGGTTTCAAGAAAAAAGAGCGGAGGCGCGTCAGAGAACTCACTGCGAGATTCTGACGCGCCTCCGCTTTGGGGTTATTGGCATTCAGGGAACGAGGTCTGTCGACCAGTCTGCGCCCCACTCTTTGGAACTTTGCCTTATTTCCTGCCACCCTTGCGATTCATATCGCCGCCAGGGCCACCGCCTGGGAATGGTTGTGCCATATGCTCCTCATGGTCATAGATTTTAAGAATCTGTGACTGGGAGAGGAAGGCAGAGTAGACCTTGTAATATTTTTGACGGATGGCGAGCTTCTTTGCGTCATTGTCAAAACGCTTCTTTATCTCCTGCTCGGCCTGGGCGTCAGTCATCTCAGCTGGTTTCTCCTTCTTGGCGGACTTATCCGTCTTGCTGTTCTCGTCTGGCTTCGGCATGTCCTCCGGAGCTTGTCCTGCTCGAGGGTCGAGTGCGTCGAGCTCCTTTTGGCACTTAGTGTAGGCGTCAACCAGCTTGGCGGTCTTGTCCGAGTCGAGAGAGAGGTCGGAAGCTAAGCGCTTGGCCTGTTGCTCAATCATCTGCTCCCTTGACATGCGTTGACCTTTCTCCGTCTGCGCCTTCGAGTTGGAAGATTGCGCACTTGCGCTGACATTGGCAGCAGCCAAAGCAAGTGCAAGGATTGGAATGCTTAAGAATTTATTCATATATATAAAGATAAGTGTGTGTGCGTGGGGTGGTCAGCTGCTCAACGCCTGACGGGGATGTTGATGGAGACATTGCCAATGGTGATGTTGACGGCATCCTTATGCGGGGCGGGAGCTGGTGTGGGAACCGGTGCTGGCGCGGGAGCGGGTGTAGGCGCAGGAGCTGGGACAGGAGCCGGGGTGGGGGCAGGAGCATGGTGATGTATACAAGCATCGCAATGGCACTCGGCCATTGGGCCATGCGCCCCATGACGCGCAGGAGTCACATGATGACGTTGTGGGGAATGGCCTCGGCCATCAGCGTCTGGTGTGTTAGCCGCAGAGGCGACAAGAGAAACTGAGAGTGCGATGACGGCTACCGCGATAGTGCGGCGAATGATATTTAAAGTATTCATGTTCGTAGGTGTTTTTTTCTAACATAATAAGCAATTGTCGTGCCAAAAGGAAATCTTACGAGGAAGCGAAGCCAACATCTATCTGATAAGCAATAAGTTAGCTTGAACTAAAATCAGATCATGAGAAAAGAACTCGACACGATCATTGCAGAAAAAACTTGTTAGGGAAATCACAATTCAAGCCTATAATGTTTTGGGAGACCAAACCCTTTGGGCTGTCAAATGAGGGTGATGTCGGGGGAAAAATGTAACTTTGGGAGATAGCGGCTGATAGACATAAAACCATGAAATACCCGATAGGAATACAGACATTCGAGAGGATAATCAAAGAGGGATTCGTGTATATAGATAAGACCGATTTGGTTTACTCCCTCGTCCAAGATAGCCCCATATGCTTCCTTAGCCGCCCTCGACGATTTGGGAAAAGTTTGCTCCTATCTACAATAAAGAGCTACTTTTTAGGCAAGCGCGACCTGTTCAAAAGGTTACGCATAGAGGAGCTTGAGACGGAATGGAAGACATACCCCGTGTTCCATATAGACTTCAACGGAATAAACTTCACAAGGGCTAATGCGTTGGAGAACAGCCTATCCGACTACGTGAATGTTTGGGAACAAGAATATGGGGTGGCGCAAAACCAATCACTCAGCATAGGTGAACGGTTCGCCAAAGTACTTGCAGCCGCACACAGGCAAACAAACCTTGGCTGCGTAGTCTTGATTGACGAATATGACAAACCACTGTTGGATGTCATGGGTGAAAACCTCTCAATTGATGTTGACGGGAATAAAATGACAATCGAGGAGAACAACCGCAATATCCTCAAGTCCTTTTACACCACATTCAAGAAAGCAGACGAGGATTTACGCTTCGTCTTCCTCACGGGTGTTACCAAATTCTCACAAATAAGCGTTTTCAGTGGTTTCAACCAACCCAAAGACATCAGCCTGTCGGCAAAATATGACACCATTTGCGGAATAACCGAAGAGGAGATAGACCGATACTTTTCACAACCCATCGCCGACATGTCGAGAGATAACGGCATATCCGCAGATGCGCTACGAACTGAACTTCGCAAAAGATTTGACGGCTATCACTTTAGCAAAAGGATGTTAGGTGTCTACAACCCTTTCAGCCTGCTAAACACACTCGACTCGCATGACATAGACGACTATTGGTTTGCCAGTGGTACGCCAACTTACCTCATTCGCCTTCTCAATCATTTCGACGAGAACATGGATGAAATAGCAGGCCGATATTTCTCGAAGTCAGAATTTATTGACTACAAAGCTGACAAGGAGAAACCCCTGCCAATGATTTTCCAGAGCGGCTACCTCACCATAAAAGACTACGATAAGGAAACAGACCAATTTTTGCTGGACTTCCCGAACGATGAGGTCGGAAGAGGCTTTCTAACCATAGTAGCAAACAACTACTTAGGTGTCAAAGACATAGACACAGGCAATTGGATAAAAGACAACATTTCGGCACTGAAAAGAGGAGATCTTGAGTCATTTCGTTCTCAATTAACAGCTTTTTTAGCCAGCATCCCATATTCCGCTCGGCGATCGAGCAGCGAGCATGAGATGGAGCGTTTTTTTCATTACACATTCTACCTCATCCTTCGCCTTGCCAGCACCTACACCACATATTACGAGAAGCAGCAGAGCCGGGGCAGGGTCGATTGCGTCATTGAGACATCTAATTTCGTCTATATATTTGAATTTAAACTTGATGGCACTTCAGAAGATGCGCTCGACCAAATTGATGCCATGGACTACACCACTGAATATGCTACAGACAGCCGTAAAGTCTACAGAGTAGGCTGCTCTTTCTCGTCAAAGACCGGGACTATCGAGGACTGGGGCGTAAGGGAGTAGGCATGTCGCAAAAAGCAGAGAAGGCAAAGCCAAAAACATCCGAAAACATTGTCAGATAATATCTTTGTGAGGGGCGGGCGTCCTCTTTTAAGGCAGACGGAGATTGGCATAAGAAATAAATTTGTAATTTTGCCGCATTGTGCGCCTAAGGGGGAAGGTATGCCCTTTGGGAAGCCGCCTTCATTAAATTACAAGGAAAACAACACCATAAAAGAATAATGATAAACGCAGTAATCACGGGTGTGGGCGCGTTCACTCCCGAGTATAGACTCACGAATGACGAGCTCAGCCGCATGGTGGACACCAACGATGAGTGGATAATGACCCGCGTGGGCATCAAGGAGCGCAGAATTCTCAAGGAGAACGAGGGCAAGGCGGCGTCTGACATGGGCGCCAAGGCCATCGAGGACCTTGTGAAGAAGACCGGCTTGGACCTTCAGACTGTTGACCTTGTGGTCTGCACCACCGTCACCGGTGACTGCGTACTTCCCGCCACGGCAGCCATCATTTGCGACAAGGTTGGCATACATGACGCATTGGCGTTCGACATCAACGGCGCATGCTCCGGCTTCCTTTACGGACTTGACCTCGTCTCACAATATATCCGCAGCGGCTCGAAGAAAAAAGTCATCCTCGTCTCGACCGAGAAGATGAGCAGCATCGTGGACTACACCGACCGCACCACTTGCGTCCTCTTTGGCGATGCCGCCACCGCAGTGCTCGTTGAGCCCACCGAGGAGGCGATTGGCCTCATGGACAGCAACCTCCACACTGACGGCATCGGCCGCGAGTGGCTCTGCATCCCGGCTGGCGGATCTGCCATGCCCGCAAGCCATGAGACCGTGGACGCCCACAAGCACTACGTATATCAGGAGGGCAAGCACGTATTCAAGTATGCCGTCACCTACATGGCAGACGCCACTGTGGACATCATGAATCGCAACGGGCTGACTGCAGATGACGTGGCATGGCTCGTGCCTCATCAGGCTAACCTCCGCATCATCTCGGCCACTCAGGAGCGCATGGGCATCCCCACCGAGAAGGTGATGATCAATATCCAGAAATACGGCAACACCACGTCGGCCACCATCCCCCTCTGCCTCTACGAGTGGGAGAAGCAGTTGAAAAAGGGCGACAACCTCATCCTCGCAGCTTTTGGCGCAGGATTCACATGGGGTGCCCTCTACATCAAGTGGGGCTACAATCCTAAGTAAAACACAAGGAGGAGACCAGCGGTCCAAACGCAAGCCTACCCTCATTTAGCTCTAAAAAGACTGAAAGGCTACGCTTCCTAAGGCGGGGAGCGTAGCCTTTTTGTGTTAAACAGGTCAAGCCACCTCTGTTTGCCAAGCTATTTTGATTAAATTTAGGAGTTAACTAAAACATGACACCATGTGGATAGACAAACTCACTAAAAGCGGACGACAAGCCATAATAATCGGCTTACCAACCGCAATAATATCATCACTCTCAATCATCGGGTGCGACAGCCCAAACACACGCCAAAGCCAAGACAGAGTAGACGAGTTGATGTCCAAGATGACGATAGAGGAAAAACTTGGTCAGCTCAACCTACTTCCTGGTGGTGACTTGACAACTGGCAACTCCGTCAATGCCGACCTGAGGGCTAAAATCAAATCGGGGCAAGTGGGTGCCGTGCTTAACGTCCGCGGGGCAGAAAAGATACGCGAATTGCAGCGCATAGCCGTCGAAGAGAGCCGTCTTGGCATTCCTCTGCTTGTTGGTCTTGACGTCATCCATGGCTACGAGACCGTCTTGCCCATACCATTGGCGCAAGGTTGCAGTTGGGACACCGCCCTCGTCCGCCAAGGTGCCGTCATGGCAGCCGAAGAGGCCACAGCCGCCGGCATCAACTGGGTCTACTCGCCCATGGTAGACGTGGCTCACGACGCCCGATGGGGACGCATTGCAGAGGGTTTTGGAGAAGACCCATTCCTGTCTGGCGAGATGGGCGCGGCAATGATAAACGGTTATCAAGGAGCCTATTATAAGAGCAAAAATCCCAATGGCGGATGTGGCATAGTTGATGAGCGTTGGAAGAGCGACCGCCAAGTCATGGCCTGCCTGAAGCACTTCGCCCTCTATGGCGCCGTCGAGGCCGGCAAAGACTACACCCATGTCGACATGAGCCGCAACAGGATGATGAACCAATACCTCCCACCCTACAAACGCTGCGTGGAGGCTGGCGTCGGGTCCGTCATGACATCATTCAACTTAGTGGATGGAGTGCCTGCCACATCCAACCATTGGCTCATTACAGACATTTTGCGAGACCAATGGGGTTTCGACGGCTTTGTGGTGACCGACTATGCGTCAATCAGCGAGATGGAGAGCCATGGATTAGGCGACGTCAACCATGAGAGCGCCAAAGAGGCCAACGCAAGAGCCGCCCTCAGCGCCGGGACAGATATGGACATGTGCTCTGAGGCCTACATTGCTCAAGCCAGCCGTTGGGACAATGCGGAGATGGCGGACAAGATTGACAAAGCCTGCCGCCGGGTTCTTGAAGCCAAAGAGAGGCTTGGCCTCTTGGACGACCCATACAAATTCTGCAAGACAGAGCGCGAGAAGACCGACCTTTACTGCCCAGAGCATCGCAGCATTGCCCGCCAAATAGCTACCGAGAGTTTCGTTCTGCTCAAGAACGAAGGCGGTTTGCTGCCTCTCAAAAAAAGTGGGCGCATAGCCCTTATTGGGCCTCTTGGCGACACCCGCAGCAACATTGTGGGCTGCTGGAGCACGGGTGACAACCCAAGCAAATATTCAACCCTCTTAGAGGCGATGAGAGAACACGTTGGAAATGGCGCAACCATCAGCTATGCGCAGGGCAGTAACATCTATGACAACGAAAAGACCCAGACCAATGCAGACTTTGGGCGACACATTGCCCGCGTGGACAAAAAGGCAGCCCTGACAGAGGCAGTCAGAGTGGCCAAACAGGCGGATGTCGTAGTCCTCGCCATTGGAGAGTTGGCTGAGATGAGTGGCGAGAGCTCTTCTCGCGCTGACATATCGATGCCCGACGCCGAGAAAGACCTGATGAAAGCCATTGTGGAGACCGGCAAACCCGTTGTGCTGCTGAACTTCGCAGGCAGGCCTACCGACTTGTCTTGGGAAGACAAGAATATAGCCGCAATAATGAACGTCTGGTTCGCAGGATCTGAGACTGGTGACGCCATTTGCGATGTCATCTTCGGAGACTTATGCCCGTCTGGTAAACTTGTCACCTCAATGCCACGCTGCGTTGGGCAATTGCCACTCTATTACAACCACACCAACGGCAGCCGCCCAGTGCCAGAGGGCAGCACGGAGTTCAGAAAATACCAATCTAACTATATTGACGTGGCAGAAGGCCCGCTCTATCCGTTTGGGTTTGGACTCTCTTATACACAGTTTGACTATTCCGACATGAGTGCAGAGATTCTTTGCGCCAACGGCAATGAATGGACAGACCGCGACTCTATATGCGTGAGGAATGCCAATGTTGACTCCATACGGGTCAGCGTGACCATCAACAACACCGGTTCACGCGATGCCGACGAAATCGCCCAACTTTATATTGGCGCATCGGAGACCAACTCGGCGCGACCAGTTAAAGAGCTCAAGGCCTTCAGGCGCATACACATAAAGGCGGGACAGAGTGAGAGGGTAACATTCCAACTGAGCGGTGCTGACGCATTGGGATGGGAGACCGACACAGAACTTTATCATTCTAATGGAAGCAGAGGCGCATACCAGATAATGGTTGGCGGGAACAGCCGCGACGTGCTGGCCCAAAAGCGCATAATATACGAATAGAGAAAATCAAAACTCGTAAAGCACAACCAACGCCCAAGAGCGGGGACTGTCCCACGGCTCTTGGGCGTTGGCTATTTATTAAAGTTGTATGCTGATATTTCTTACCTGATGAGGATGTTAAACAGAGCCTCCAATAACCCCAATCTCCTTGACCCTCTCCTCAAAATCATCCTTTCCGCAGGCGGAGAGCTTCTTGGTCTGCGCACGATAATTATAAATCGTGTTGACACTGTAGTGGAGAATCTCAGAAATCCTGCCGCTATCCGTGATGCCGAGCCGGATGAGGGCGAAAATGCGCATCTGGGTTGTAAGCCGTCCGGGCTGAGGCTCAGCCGTCCGATTTTCAGGAGTTAGAAGCAAATTGAACTGCTCCACAAAATCGGGGAAAAGATGTAAAAAGGCAGTATCGAAATTGACATAGAGCTCCTCCATGTCGTCAGCATTTAATTCGGAGGAGCGAAGAAGGGCGTTAAGCTCGGCAGTCTGGCCATTCTTGACCTTGTTGCGCACCTTTTTGCGGAGGTCGTCAAGTCGCTCGACATACCGCGAGCAGAGACTCATGAACCGCCCGACATACTCCTCCTTGACCTTGTTGGCCTCGGCCAACTGAGTGTTGAGCATGCGCCTCTGCTCACTGAGCGAAGTCAACTCCGCATTGGCAGACATCAGCCGTTTGTTCACCTCGCTCAGGGCGTCATTGCTCTTGGCGAGCCTGTCCCTCGTCTTGCGGAGCTTATTTCGCTGAATGGCAATAAAAATCACAAATAGCAGCAGCAGCACGGCGAGTAGAGAGATACAGAAGAGAGTGAAACGTAGTCTCGACTGGTAGCCCTCCCCCTCGGCCTTATACCTCTGCGCGATCATGGTGAGAAGCGGAGATATGTGCGAGAGCCGCTGTCGGCTGCCAAAGCGGTTGGCGCACTCGCTGGTGTAGCAGATGTAGCGATAGGCCCTATCCACCTGCCCCATCAGAATCAGCTGATTAGACATCTCCCACATGGAGCCTTGGTCTTGCACCCCGTTGCGGATGTCGGCAAGGACTGACTCGCCAAGCCACAGGAGCATATTGGTGGTGTCAAGCCGAGCCTTAAACTCTAAGTAGCGATAGAGGGACAAAAGGGCGAAATCAGTGGAGCCGCGCTCCACCCTGTCAAGCCATAGATTGCTGAACCTCATAGAGGTGGCCGTGTCACCCGAATTGAGGGCATTAAGCTCGTGAGCCAAGATGACATCATGCGACATCGGGTCAGCCTCCTGAAAAAGCGAATTAAGGCAATCGTACGCTGCCACACCATAGAAAGCTCGGGATTCCGAAAGCGGCGAGTAGGTGGCTATTTCGCCAAAGACATGAGAGCGCGACACCAATATCCTTTGCTGCGCCTCGGGCGTCAAACCTGACGAATCGATTGACTTCAAAACATCAAGGCTCTCGACGTAAGCTCCCGTGTTTGAACACATATATGCCTTGTGCGCCAAGCAAATCGCCACCAGTGAAGAGTCGGACATGCAGCGCGCCGAGGATATACAGTTGTCAAGGTAAATGATGGCCGAATCCTTGACGAAGGGCTTATACTCCTCAAAGAGGCTGAAAGAGATCTCATATCGAGCCTCATCAGATTGTGCTTTTGCCAACTCTTTGCGCAGCGTCTCAATCCTCGTCCTTTTCCGACCGACATAAACGTCATGATGCTCCACTGCGTCATCTATCAAGCAGAGAATTGAATCCACCTTAGCATCTACGCCAGCACTCACCGAGGTGGAGACAACCACATCAGAAAGAGCCATGGCTACAAACGCCACCAAAACCTTGCATATGTTCATAGTCGTAAAGATACAACCTTTCTTAAACTTTTTATAATGATATTAAGAAGACGGGCGACAAAACGACAATCATACCTATCACAAAAAAGCCCGAGGTCCTTTGACCTCGGGCTTTTTTGTGGACTCCAGTGGAGTCTCTTTTTCAAATATTCAGTTTAGTCAAGTTGGAACACCCGGACATAGTCGACTTGCATCTGAGCCGGCAAGCACGAGACGTCAAGGCCTTGCTGCCCTCCCCAGCCGCCACCCCAAGCGAGGTTCAGGATGGGATAGAAAGCCGAGTCGAAAGGCCAAGCGTCACGACCAGACCCATCGTTGGCATAAGAGAGGAGTTCAGTCCCGTCAACAAAGAACGTAAGCTTGTCGGCCGTCCACAGGAGTGCATAGACATGGAACTCAGACTGGGCTGTGGAGACAGTCCGCCGAGCGGTCTCGGCAGCAGTACCGGTATTGTTGTACTTGTTGCAATGAATGGTGGAGTGCACCACGTTGGCGTCATAGCCGACCTCCTCCATGATATCAATCTCGCCATCGCCTGGCCAAGACGTGAAATTGACAGGCATCATCCAGAAAGCTGGCCATGTGCCTTTGCCAGTAGGCAGTTTTATTTTTGCCTCAATGTAGCCGTAGCGCCATCCGGTTTCCACTTTGGCATAGAGCCTTGAGCTTGTCACCTGATCGCCATCATCTTGAAGTGTTATGGTGAGCAGACCATCAGCCACAGAGGCGTTTGACGAAGTGTAATACTGCAACTCGTTGTTGCCCCAGCCATTGTCGCCACGCCCAGTGGCAGCAGTCCAATCGGAGCTGAGTTTAGCCCCGTCGAACTCGTCATGCCAGACAAGCTTGTAGCCATCAATGGGGCAATCAATCTCCTCGCCAGGATCGACAGCAGGAGCAGCCTGTGACACAGAGACACTGTCTCGCGAGCCGCCAGACCAGATGACAATGACCCCACTTCGCTCGGCGGACGAGGTGTTGGCCTCGGCAGTAATAGTTATGTCAGCCTCAGTGCCTATGCTGTTTGACGGGCTCACCGAGAGCCAATCAGCCTTTGAGAAGATGGCGAACTCGTGTGAACAGGCCACATTGACCACCGCCACCCCACCCTCTGCGGAAAAAGAGAGATTGCGGTCTGACATATTAATGGTCTCGGGCGCGGCATAGCCTATGTCGTTGCCATCATCGGAGCAGGAAGTGGCCATACATGCGCATAAGATGGCCATTGGTGCTAAAATCATCGCTTTATTCATCAATCGTGAAGTGTTATTCGTGTTAATGCGCTGTCTTTTGGAAGATTATCTCAGAGATATCGACCTTTTCGCCAGCAGGCGTCGTTCCGAAATCGAAGACCAGTTTGAGATTAGCCGCGGCACCTACCTTCAGTTTGACGGCAGGAATCTTCACTTGGAACTCGTCACCTGCGGCAAGGTCATACTGGTTGGCGAAGAAATAGTTGTCATCACTCGCATCGTCAGTCAACTTGACGGTCACGCCATTGATGTCCAACTTGGCAGTCATCTTGCACGAGAAGTCATACTCGGTGTCGGCCTCGGCCGGTATCAGAGTCTTGAGGTGGACCTGCGCCTGCCACTGCTGGCTGCAAGCCTGCTCCAACTCGACGGAGTAGACACCATCGGCCGCAGAGAGCATGCCATCACTTGAAATCTCGCTCCAGCCCGGCGCATAGTAGAAGAAAGTGGTGAAGCCGTCAGCACCCTTGTCGTCCACATAGGCCTTCCAGAGGTTGGACGGAGAGTCGTAGGTGTAGACGGTCTTGTCCTCCTCCTCTGCCGGGGCCTCCACACCGTCACATTTGTGCTCTTGGAGGCAGATGTCATAGAAATTGACCTTAGTGTCAGACGGGGCACCGCCAAAGTCAAGCACAAGGCTGACCTTGTCCATGTCAATGCCCGCCATGTCGCTCTTATAGAAAAGACATTCAGCCCCCGCCTTAAGGTCTTGACGCTCCGCAAAATAGAACACATTATCGTCGCCCGTCTTAACGAGTTTGATAGTCACGCCCGCAATGTCGGTCGTTGAGGTCAGTTTCATGGAGAAGTCATAGCTCTTCGCAGCCGAAGTGGTCATATCGGTCAAGAACTTCACCTGCGCCTGCCATTGGTCAGACGTGGCCGTCGGGAGCGAAACAGTGTAGTTGTTGCCATCGGCAGTTATGTCCGGATCTGCTATTTGCGCCCAGCCAGGGGCATAGAAGAACTCATTGGAGAAAGAGCACCCCTTCCAGAGGTTGCAGTCGCTGCCAGCCGTGAAACCTTGGAAGCCTGCGTCCGCGCACGTCAGGATATAATGCCATGCGATGCTGCTGCCGTCATCCCAGACAAGGACAAGTTTGGAAGCCGTGATGGTCTCAATGCGGAGCTTGAGCTCACCGGTGTAGGCGGCATCTGCCGGGATGTAGGAGAAGAGAGTCTCAGTAGGGAAAGTGAGGTAGATGGCGTCGCCCTCAGTCGAGAGCGAGTACTCCGTCTCCTGCTTCTCGACAGGGACCATGAAATCTTCCGACTGATGGTAATCCGCAAAGATGGAGCAACCAGTGTTGACAAAGACCGTCCCGCCGTCGCCGGGATTATAGGTGTAAGTGCCGTCGGTGGTGAAAGTCAGGCGATCGTCATAGAGTCCCATAGCCTTCTTCTCGTCGGCCTTGGCTGCATACCACTCAGTTCCGTCAGAGCCGGAGGGGCCGCAGGCAATGTGCGCAGTCTCCGTGTTGGCAATGCGCCACTCCTTGCCACAGAGCTTAGCCTTAAGCTCATCAAAATTAGTGAGCGAGTTCTTGATGGTGAAATTGACCTCGCCCATGCCTTGCGAGAGACCATTGCTATTGCCAACTCGGTAATAGACAGTGTAGTCACCTGCCGAAGTCCATATTCGGGTAAGCGGGTTCGTGGTCGAATAGACAGGATTCTTGGTAATCTCCTTGCCGTCGACGGGGATGTACCACATGGGGTATTGGCCTGCCGAGTTGAGAGTGAGGGTTACTTGATTTGTCTCATCGTCCACACTCACAGAGACAGAGGCATCTGAGGCCACAGGGAGGCCAGCTTCACTGACCCCGTCAAAATCCTCGGGGCTGCAGGCAGCGAGGACGAGAGCCGCCAAGGCTAAATATTTAGTCATTTTCATGTCAGTGCGATTTTAGTAATTGTTCTGAATGAGAGTTCCTTGCGAGGCGTCAATCTCGCTGAGCGGGATTGGGAGGTACTTCTTGCTCTCGGTCCATGAGTTGGTGCGGTAGCCGTAGGCGTCAGGGGTGAGCGTAGAGGGGGCGTTGCCAGTCCTGACGAGGTCCCAATATCGTTTGCCCTCGCCCACGAACTCCAGCCTTCTCTCCGCGAGAATGTTATCTATTGTCGCAGCCTTGTTGTCTGCCAGTCCGGCGCGGTGGTGCACCATGTTGACATACTCTTGAGCCGTGGCCGAGCTGCCACCCGTGCGGACAAGAAGCTCGGCGGCGTTAAGGAGAGTCTCGGCGTAGCGATAGATGCGTAGGTTATTGTTGAAATTGAGGTCACCGTCAGCCTTTTGGTCGGCATTGTTTGCCGAATAGGGGAGGTACTTCTTGAGCCAGAAGCCAGTGTCTTGATAACGCTTAGTGTAGTCGGCCTTGCGGGCGTCATAGACAGTAGCGTCACGGCGCGCGTCGCCATCCTCAAACAAATCGTAGGTCTCCTCGCGGACAGGCTCAAAACCCCAACCGCTGTCCACGCCATCCTCGGCCACACCGCCACTGGGGCCAATGAGGCGCGGGTAGATGGTGCCACCCGCATTGACGTAGCCCTCATTCCAAGAGCGCACAGCGTTATCGTCCTTATAGCAGATCTCGAAAATGCTCTCTGAGCTCCACTCTCCGCTCTCAAGGAAGATGGTGGAATAGTCAGACACGAGAGCGTAGTCATCAGACTCTATGATCTCTTGCATGTATTCGAGAGCCTTGGCATATCGGCTCTCATCGCACTGATACATAACCATCTCAGCATAGATCATCTCAGCTGCGGCACGGCTGAAGCGGCCTGTGTTTGCCGCATCCCATTTGAGAGGCAGGCTTCTGGAGTCTATAGCCTCCTCAAGGTCGGCAATAATGGTAGAGTAGACCTCGTCATGCCCTTTCTGCTCGGCGATGTAGGGCGACGCGAGATTTTGGAGGTAGAACGGGATGTTTCCGTAATACTTCCAGAGCAGGTTATAATAGAATGCGCGGAGGACACGCGCCTCGGCATCGAAAATGGCGTACTGCTCGGCTGTCAGGTTATCCTTGGCCCAGCCGATGTAGGTCAGCACGTCGTTGGCGTTTCGCACACCCTTGTAGCTCTGGTCCCATATTCCAGTGAGCGCGTCGGACGAGTTCTGCGTACTCTCGAAATTGAACATCTTGTGCAGATGCTGATTGTCCGAAATGCCGGAGCCACCAGGCCAAACGTCATCGGCCATCACATCCGCGCAGAGGGGCAGCGGGGCGTATTGGCTGTTATTCCAGTCATAGCTCCTCATGGGGTTATAGGTCGCCACGAGGGCTTCGAGGATGTGGTCATAGTTATTATAATACTCCTCAAGAGTCGCCTTGTCTGGCGGAGTCACCTCAAGGAAGTCATCAGAACAGGAGCCGAGACTGAGACCGGCTGCCGCACAGAAGGCGGCTATAGAGATATATCTTGAAGTCATCATAATGTCATTGCTTAAAATCCGATGTTTGCTCCAAAATTAAAAGTGCGGCTTTGCGGATAGACACCATAGTCAACACCGAGCGACGTGCCGCCCGAAGAGATTTCGGGGTCAAAACCAGCGTATTTAGTGAAGGTGAGCAGGTTCTCAGCGCCGACAAAGACGCGGAGGTGGTCGACGAAGAACTTGCGCGTGAACGACTGAGGCAGAGTGTAGCCAAGCTGTATGTTCTTCAGGCGGAAATAGCTGCCGTCGGTGACATAGAGGTCAGAGCTCTGCCAGTTGGTGGCGTCGCCAACCACATAGCGCGGATATTTGTTTGAAGTACCCTCGCCAGTCCAGCGGTTGAGCATATAGCTCGGGAGGTTAGCAGGGCGGACATCCGTGCGCCTTGTGGCATCGAAAATGTCATTGCCAGCCGTTCCTTGGAAGAGAACCATGAAATCGACGCCATTCCACTCCGCGCCGAAAGTGAGACCGTAGGTCCAGTCTGGCATGCCCTTGCCAATTTTGGTGCGGTCGGCAGCCGTTATGGCGCCATCGCCATCAACGTCGACAAAACGCACATCGCCGGGAACCGCGTTCGGCTGTATTTTCTCACCCTTGGCATTGACGTAAGAGTCCACCTCGGCAATATTCTGGAAAATGCCGTCGGTCTTATATCCGTAGAAATAGGGGAAAGGCTCACCGTTTGACGCGCGAGTGATAGTTCCCGTGTTCTGCATGTTGTCCAACTCAAGGTAGCCGGCCGAGTTACCGAGGTTGGTCAGCGTGTTCTTGAGGAAAGAGGCGTTGCCCTTGACGTGCATCTTGACGGGGCCGGCCGTCCATTTATAGCCGAGCTCAAGCTCCACACCCGTGTTCTCCATGTCGCCCACATTGCCGAGAGGGGCCTCTGCGCCGACATAGTTGGCAATGGGCATTGAGATAATCATGCCAGAGGTCTTCTTCTTATACCAGTCGAAGCTGAAAGTGAGAGCGTTACCGAAGAAACCGAGGTCGAGACCGAGGTCCGTCTGTATGCTCTCCTCCCACTTGAGGTCCGGGTTGGCGAGAGCACCGGCCTGGACACCATTAACGACAGTCTCGTCAGTCCCCCAGATGCTGTTGTAGGGCGAAGCCGTCCAGGCGGCATAAGTGAAGTCGCCGATATTATCATTGCCATTCTTACCCCAGCTGCCGCGCACCTTGACATTAGTCAGCCATTCAGGGGCGTCTACATAAGGCTCGTTGAGCACATTCCAGCCGAGTGAGAAAGAGGGGAAAGTGGCGTAGCGGTTGTTAGCGCCGAAACGCGAGCTGCCGTCTCGCCTGACTGTGAACTGCGCCATGTAGCGCTCATCGTAGTTATATGACGCACGGAAGAAGTAGGAGCTGAGGGTGTGCTCATTGGCAGGACCTCCGCTTGCGCTCATCTCGCCGCGGCTCTGGTCGGCCGTGCTGTTGTTCATGTAGGGTTTGCTAATGTCCTTGAGGTTCTGCACACTGCCCGAGAGCGTCTTGCCCGTGTTCTGCATGGCGCTTTGTCCCAGCACGACATTGATTGAGTTAACCCCGAATTGCTTATCCCACGTCAGGACGTTCTCCACCTGCCAGACGGTGCCTCGGTTGCTGCTCTGATGCGCGCTGCTGATGGTGGAACGGTTGTTGCCCGAGAGGTAGTAGACCGGCGTATAGCCGTCAGCTCCGTAGAACGACATGTCGGCGCCATAGGTGAAGCGGTACTTGACACCCCAGCCGATGGAGAGGTCTGCCGAGAAATTGGCCACAAACTTATGACTCCAATTGTCATCACCGGGCAGGCTGAGCATGGCGAGCGGGTTATTCATCTCCTGATAGACAGAGCCCGGGATGGTATACATCCGTCCCTCGTCATCATAGAGCATATACTCCGCCCCGTATTTGTCAATCTGCGCCTGTGCCTCATCGCCCGAGACAGTCGGTGTGAGGATTGGCGAGAGGTAGAGAGCCGAGCCGAGGGCCGAGCCCCACTGCGAATTGGCGTCAATACTCTTGCTGTGGATGCGGGCGTAGGATATGTTTGCGCCGAGAGTCATCTTGTTGAGCCACTCACGCGCCTGCGATTGGTCAAAGAGCGTGTAGGTGGTGTTGCTCCTAAGCGTAAGACGCCTGTAATTAGACCTGTTGCGATCGCCGCCCACGATGCCCTCCTGGTGGTTATAGCCCAGCGAGATGTAATAGTTCACCTTGTCGGTAGCCCCGCTGAGGCTGAGCTCGTGGCTTTGGCTTGGGGCGTTGGCGTTGAAAAGCTCATCCTGCCAATCGGTTCCCTCCCCAAAAGAATAAGGGTCCTCATAGAGGATGGCCTGACCTGAGTTGACAAGACCCTCATTCATCATGACGGCGTACTCCGTCGCGTTAAGCACATTGCGGTGCTTCCACGGGTTAGAGATTCCGCCAGTGAAAGAGTAGTTGACCTTGACACTACCCTTCTGTCCGCCCTTAGTCGTGACCATGATGACGCCATTGGCAGCACGCGTGCCATAGATAGCACCCGAGGCGGCATCCTTGAGAACCTCAATGCTCTCAATGTCAGACGGGTTAAGATAGTCAATGCCGCCCTCAATAGGCATTCCGTCAACAATATAGAGCGGGTCCGAGTTGTTGATTGTGCCGATGCCGCGGATTCTTATCTGCGCTGCCGCTCCAGGCTGACCGCTGGCGGAAGTCACCGTCACGCCAGACGCCATTCCCTTGAGTGCATTGTCCACACGCAGAGGTGTCGTGCCGTTGAGGTCGTCCGCCCCCACCTTGGCGATAGAGGCCGTCACGACGCTCTTTTTCTGGACGCCGTAGCCTACGACGACGACCTCGGCAAGGTCAGAGACCTCCTCATTGAGAGTGACATCATAATTAGTCTGGCCTCCAACCACTTGAACCTTAGACACGTCAAAGCCGATGAACGAATAGACGAGGTTGGCGCCTTGCGGTGCCGCAAGGGTATAGTTTCCATCAGCGTCAGATATTGTTCCGGTCGCAGTGCCCTCGACAACAATATTGACGCCAGGGAGCGGCATGCCGGCGCTATCCACCACGCGGCCGCTTATGTTGACGTTCTGCGCCCAAGCCGTGCCGGCTACCGAAGCGAGAAACGCCACTAATAATAGCTTGCGTATTTTCATGTCTCGATAATATGTTTGGTTAACGTAATCCTGCTTAGACCATCCGAGCGCAGAAAGGAGTCGAATTGCGCTATGCGCATTGTCGCATCAGTTAATTTTGCGTTCGTTTGGGCTTATTTGCAAAGTTGTTAAATTATTACATAATATCTACAACCATGTTAAACAAATGTGGATTATCTCAAAAGCTAATACTCTAAGCTTCAATTAATTCATGTTATCAACTTTACCTCAAAAAGTGGACATTTATTGAAACGTTTTTTTGCATTAGTAGATATTATCGCTCTGATATTGTGGTTAATTTTGCTTTAAAGTAAGCCCGAACAGCCGAAAAATATAGACATGTTAGCCGACAGGACTGAGATATTTTTGGCTTGATTATTGCATTCAAATAACAAAAGAACACATATCACCCGTAGAAACAATAACTTAAACAACGACGGTGGGGTTAGCGACAGACCGCGGGAGCGACGCGACACCGGCAAACAGAGGCTAATAGTTAAAATACCGCTAAATTCCAGTATTTAAATCTATTCTTGAAACATTACGCCGCATTTGCCGTTTGACACACTGAAAAGAACAAAAACAGAACGTCACATCAACTCCCAAGAAAGAAAGTCGCAAACCGGCCTTCACACAAAACAACAAATTAAATGAGAAAGCTTATACTCTTAGTGTTCGCCATGGCAGTTTGCTCATTTGCCTCAGCGCAGATGTCAAAATTCCAGGCGTTATACCTCTTCCAGTTCGCCAAGAACACCTCTTGGCCTCAGGAGGATGCGGGTAAGCCCTTCGTAATCGCAGTCATAGGCGACAACGCTCTCGCCTCTGAGCTACGAACAGTAGTAAACAACAAGAAAGTGGGCGACCGACCTGTCAAGGTGGTAGAGTCTGCTACCGCATCGGGCCTCACAAAGAGCGACATCATCTATCTCGGCGAGAGCAAGGCGTCACAGATAACATCTCTCGTCTCGGCTCAGGCCAACAACAAGGTTCTCATAGTCTCCGGCACCAAAGGCCAGTGCGCTCAGGGCGCAGGCATAGCTTTCGTGCCAGACGGAGGCAAGCTCCAATTCGAGATTCACGAGGGCAACATTGCCAAGAACGGCCTCAAGGTGGCGCCTAAACTTGTCACCCTCGGCCGCCAAGTCTTCTAACCTTGCCGCGAAGGCAAGCCTCGGACACATCAAGATATAAGAGGGAGGCCCGGATGTCCGCATCTCATCCGGAAAAGCATCTGGACCTCCCACTCTTCTGACTACCTCTCCTTTCACCCCACACGACATTTTTTAATCAACGAGACGACCCACCAGCCTTGCCAGGTTCGGCGGGAGGGATGTCTTGTGTCCGCGCGGTGGACGCAAAAAACGAACAATCAACTGACTAACAAGCACAAAGTCTCTCTAAAGCCTCAAAAACGCAAGGGTTGAAGCAAGTCAAAAAAATGACTGCGTAAATCTTGGCAGGGGCATAAAGAGATTGGCCGAACTCGTTAACAAGTAATATTCACTCCCCAACAAACAGATACCCTACCTTAATGAAGAAAACAATTTGGGCACTCTTGCTCGCATTCGCAGCCTCGTCCGTAACCGGTATGGCGCAGGACAAGCTGACCCGCGAGCAGATTTTGGCGATGAGCACCGACGAGCTGTCGGAACTCCCACTCGAAGACCTTATGGCAGCCGTTGAGACGCTCGGCGTATCATCAGTCGACGAGTTGTTCGCCCTCATCATGAACAAAAATGTCTCGTCAGCGTCAAAAGAGGAGGAGAGCACATTCACATCACCCCTCTCAAGCACCGTCATCACCCGCGAGGAGATGCGCACCTATGGCGTGTCGACCCTTGAGGAGGCCCTGCGCCTCGTCCCCGGCATGATTGTGTCGGAGAAGACCAACGGTGTCTACGACGTCCAGTTGCGCGGCCTGAACAACATCCCGAACAACAACATGTTGCTCTACGCCGAGAACTCCAACACCCTCGTCATGATAGACGGCCGCCCGGTGCATGACTACTCCATGGGCGCCATCACGTTTGACATGATGCCAATCTCCATCGAGGATGTCGAGCGCATCGAGGTAGTCCGCGGCGCCACATCGGCCCTCTATGGAGCCAACGCCGTCCAGGGCGTCATCAACTTCATCACCGAGAAGCCCGACGCAGCCCAGAACACAGTGTCCGGCTCGCTCCAAATGGGCAACAACTCCACCCACGTGGCCAGCCTCGCCCTCCGCAAGGCATTCAACGACAAGTGGTCAGCCGGTTTCACAGCCAGCTTCCAGACACGGAATCGCCCAACGTCAGACATCTACGTCATCCCTCAAGCCGACCTCTTCCTTATCAATGGCGACATAGAGGCGGGCACCACTCTGACCAACGCCCAAGTGCGTGAATATCAAGAGCAGGGCGTCTTGACAAGCTTCGCGGGCGGCTATTTGGCAGCCGAGAAAATAGGCAACCTCCGCGAGCTCCGCATGCAGACCACCCAGAATGGCGGCGACAGCGCACCCGACGAGGGTGGCGAGCCAGGTGCCGGCGGTGGTGAGCCTGGGGCTGGCATTGGCGGTGACGAAAGCGCGTCATACAAAATCTACCGTTGCACAGAGCCTCAGACTCCTGTCACCAGAATGTTCAAAGACCCGTCTTTGGCACGCCACAACCTCAACTTCAACGGCTACGTGACATTCAAACCCGCCGAGGGCATTCGTTTCGACCTCACGGGCGGCTATCAGCAGAGCTTTGTCAACACCACGCCTATGGGCGAGGAGGTGTTCGCTCTCAACGGTCGTGAAAGCAAGACCGGCTACGTTGCCCTCTCTGCCGACATAAAGAACCTGAGCGTCCTCGCCAACTACTCTGGCGGCCCGCGCGACTACAGCTACGGCACTCCTGGCATGAAAGTTTTCACCAACGCATTCAACGCGTCGGCCGAGTATGATATCCCCGTAGGCCCTGTCAACATCCGCCCGGGTGTCTCCTACCAATACATCTATTACGAGGACTACGTGCCTGACTACGTTGACGCTGAGACTGGCTACGACTGGAAATACTACAGGTTAGACGACTTCAAGAAACTTGGCAAAGAGAGCGGTCTCTCAGGCTTCTTCAACAGCGACGCCAAGATTACAGCCATCGCGCCGAGCGTCCGTGTCGACGCCAAGCTGGGCGACCTCCGATTAGTAGGCGCCTTCCGCTCGGACAAGACCAACATCCCCGACAAGTGGAATCACTCATGGCAGTTCTCAGCCAGCTACAAGATCAGCGACCGCAACTTCATCCGCTTCGTCTACGGCCGAGCCAACCGCTCAGCCACCATGCTGAACACCAACGCCAACTTCGCCTGGACCCGCACCGAACTGGTTGACCCCAACGAGCTCAACTTCATCAGCAACAAGGAGTCCGACCTCGTCAGCATCGACAACTTTGAGATTGGCTACCGTTGGCAACCGACCAACCGCATCCTGCTCGACGCGGAGGCCTACATGAGCAAGAGCCGCAACTACGGAGCCCTCATGGCCGAATCGGCCTACATATCCATCCCTGGCTCAGTGTTCCAAAGCCTCATGGGTGACGCCATCGGTGTTGACCCGACAGCCATCGAGTCTAAGCTCGTCACCCACGCCACCGTCAAATATGACAACCTGCCATATGAGGCGCGCCAGTTCGGCATCTCCCTCAACCTCGACTACATCATCTCGACCAAGTTGGTGGCCAAGCTCAACCTCAACTACCAGAAGACCCTTTTGGACCACTACTACCCCTACAGCCAAGCCACCAGCATCAAGAACATGCTGCAAGTCTCAGGATCTGAACTCAGTTCGCTCATCACGCAGACCCTTGCGGCCATAGCCCCTCTCAAAGAGCAATATGCGGCCGGCCTCATCAGCCAAGAGGAGTATCAGGCTCACCTGAGCAAACTCATTGCGAGCGGCAACGAGTCGGCCCAAGGCAGCATTGGCACCTACGATGCCACGACAGGCTACTACAACTTGGCAAAGAAGACCGCCGAGGCGAACGTATTACCCGAAGTCAACGGCTTCGAGCACAAGGCCACGCCTAACTTCTACGGCATGATAGGCCTCATCTACAAGCCCATCCAGCAACTCAACATCTCGGCCTTCGGCAACTACATTGGCAAGCGCTCGCTCATCACCAAGTACAACAGCAACTACGTCGACCTGCCACCCGAGATTGTCAAGGCTCTCACCTCGTATGACGAGAACGGAGAGGACCTCTGCCAGCGCTTCACGCTCAACCTCAAGGTAGGCTACAAGCCGACCGAGAAAGTCGAGGTTTACGTCAACGCTCACAACCTCCTGAACAACAAGAAGCGCGAGTTCGTCTACGCTGACGAGATTGGCGGACTCTACACCTTGGGCGTCAACTTCGGCTTCTAAAGAAAAATCAGGTAAACCGACGCAAGGTTACAGACACGCGAGGCGCGCGCCGCGGATTTCAGAAGGAACCGCGGCGCGCGCCCGCTTTTTGTAGTAAATTCGCGTGCCGCGGCAAGAGAGGCCGCGACGCCACATAACGAAATAACACACTCCAAGTGCAAATAGGCAAACTCGACCTTGGCCACCAGCCCGTCCTCCTCGCCCCGATGGAGGACGTCACCGACCTACCCTTCCGCCGCCTCTGCAAAGGCTACGGAGCCGACCTCATGTACACCGAGTTCGTCTCGGCCGACGCCATAATACGTGACGTCAAGAGCTCAATGAAAAAGTTGGACATAGACCCGGCTGAACGTCCCGTCGGCATACAGATATACGGCCGCGAGATAGAGCCCATGGTCGAGGCCGCCAAGATTGTGGAGCAGAGCAACCCGGACATCATAGACATCAACTTCGGTTGCCCGGTGAAGAAAGTGGCAGGCAAAGGAGCCGGAGCCGGCATGCTGCGCGACATTCCCAAACTCGTGGAGATGACTCGCCAAATAGTCAACGCTGTGGACCACACTCCCGTCACTGTCAAGACAAGACTCGGATGGGACGACAACTCAAAATTCGTGGTGGACACCGCCGAGAGGCTGCAGGACGTCGGCATTGCCGCCATAACCATCCACGGCCGCACGAGGGCGCAGATGTACACGGGCGAGGCAGACTGGACTCTCATCGGACAAGTGAAAAACAACCCCCGCATGACCATACCGGTCATCGGAAATGGTGACGTCGACTCACCCGTCAAAGCCAAGGAGATGTTCGACCGCTATGGGGTTGACGCCATCATGATTGGCCGCGCCTCCATTGGCAAACCTTGGATTTTTCAAGAGGTGAAGCACTACCTGACCACAGGCGAGTTGCTGCCCGAGGCCACAACAGCCGAAGCCGCGGAACGCCTCTTGAAGCAGTTGGACGACACAATGGCCTGGATTGGAGACGAGAAAAAGGCCATCCTTCACATCCGACGCCATATGGCTCTGTCATTCAAGGGCATCCCGGGAGTCAAAGAGAAGCGCATAAGACTACTCCGCGCGGAGACAATAGGCGACATCCGGAACTGCCTGGCAGACATAGTGGAACTGGCAGAGAATGCGGAGAATCAGAATTAGCTGAAGAAAAATATCGCAATTTGCGGCTCAAATGTTTGCCAAATTGAAAATTTAGCCTACCTTTGCACTCGCAAACAAGCGAAGGTACCATAGCTCAGTTGGTAGAGCAACGGACTGAAAATCCGTGTGTCCCCGGTTCGATTCCTGGTGGTACCACACAATAGCTTACAAAACCTCGACTGCCTTCACAGTAGTCGGGGTTTCTTGTTTTATCCCCACCCGTCACTTAAAAGACTCCACACCTCAACACATAAAGACATGAAAAAGCGCATCATTCTGCCAGCAGCCCTCCTCCTCGCTGCAGCCATAGGCCTCGGCTCGATGGCACGAGACGATCGGGACTTCAAGATTAGCAAGAACCTCGACATCTTCTTCTCCATCGTCAAAGAGCTGAACCTATACTACGTTGAGGACCCCGACCCCGACCGCATAATCCCCGCGGCCATCAACGAGATGCTGGCCGAACTCGACCCCTACACCACATACATCCCCGAGAAAGACAAGGACGAGTATATGATGGCGATAGAAGGAGAATATGGAGGAGTAGGCGCCATAATCCAGAAATCAGACACCAACCTCATTCAAGTCAGGGAGATATACGCCGGCACGCCATCGCACAAGGCTGGGCTCAAAGCAGGCGACAAAATCCTGTCCATTGACGGCGAGAGCATGCGCGACCGCGACGTGAGCTACGTCCGCTCTAAGCTCCGCGGCAAGGTGGGCGCCACCATCAAGGCAGTGATAGAGCGTCCTGGCGTGGCAAAAAACCTGACGGTCGACATAACGCGCGACGTCGTCAAACTCCCCTCCGTCGAATATTACGGCATGGTAGACTCAGAGACCGGCTACATACAGCTCCGCAGCTTCGAGAAAGACTGTGCCGAGGCCGTCAAGACCGCCCTCCTCGACCTGCGAGACAAGCAGGGGGCCAAGAGGCTCATCCTGGACCTGCGCGGCAACACAGGCGGACTGCTTGATGAAAGCCTGAGCATCGTCAACTTCTTCGTCCCCCAGAAATCCGAGATGCTTCAGACTCGCGGACGCCGCCGCTCCATGGACCGCACATACATGGCTCCGCGCCAACCCATTGACACCATCATGCCCATGGCCGTCATGATAAACCGCGGATCGGCATCAGCCTCAGAGATCGTCTCTGGCGCATTGCAAGACTTAGACCGCGCCATTGTGGTTGGTCAGCGTTCCTTTGGCAAAGGCCTCGTGCAAGCAACCCGTGAAGTGGCTTATGACGGCTACCTCAAACTCACCACAGCCAAATACTACACCCCATCAGGCCGATGCATCCAGGCCATCGACTACTCCAACCGCGACGCGGATGGTGCCGTGGGCCTCGTGGCAGACAGCCTCATTAGCGAGTACAAGACACGCAACGGTCGCTCAGTCTACGACGGCGGCGGCATATCGCCCGACGTAGTCACCACGGCACGCAGCTACCGCAACGTCACCGTGGCCATCGTCTACACCGACCAAATTTTCTCCTACATTGTCAGCCGTATTCAAAGCGGCAACCCGCTGAAACTTGACCCCGACGGACACATCTCAGACGCTGACTACAATGACTTCATCGCCTACGTGGGCAAGAGGGACAACTTCAAATATCGTACAGTCTCACAAGACGCGTATGACAAACTGGTGGCAGCAGCCAAAGCCGACGGAGTCTATGAGGCGAAAGCAAAAGAGTTCGACGCCCTCAAAGAGACCTGCCAAGCCGACCTCAAACGCGACATGCTCATAGCAAAGGATGAGATCCGCCCTCTAATGGAGGACGAGACCATCCGCTCAACCCAGTTGCGCCGCGCAGGATTGGCACACAACATCCAATATGACACCGAGTTGGCAGAGACAGTCAAACTCCTCGCCGACCAGGACAAGGTAAAAGGACTGCTGAACGGCACAGTGCCAAGCCACGCCGGAGACAAGCGGTCATCCGCCAAGCAAAAATAAGCCACACAACTAAACACCACAGCGCGCAATGAACAGACTCACCGACCGCCCAGCATCAGTAGTCAAAGCTTTCGTCATCCTCTTCGGAAGTTTCATCTTGTGCTACTTGGCGTGCAACGCCATAGGGGCCGCACTGATGTTCCTCCTCCCCACCTATGCCGGCCTCATCGCCTTGATGGCCTTGAGCTCAGTCGGAATCTGGGCGGCGGCGGGACTCATTGGCAGGCGGTACGTGGTCGGGCTCAAGATTGCGCATAGCCGCGGATATGTCACTCCCTATATCATTGTGCTCTCGGCCTTCACCGCTTTGCTGTCACAGCCATTTGTGGAGTGGGCCAACTATATGGACCTGATTATAGGTGAGAAGCTCGGCACCACATCGTGGACGCTCAGCCAGACCAGCAACCAGATTATGGCGCAATGCGCACTGTTCGACAATGTGTGGCACTGGTTCCTGTCCATTCTCGTTTTAGCAGCCCTCCCCGCCATATCTGAAGAGCTGTTTTTCCGAGGCGCGCTGTTGCCGCTCATCAAAAGGGCCACAGGCAACTGGACAGCGGCAGTCATCATATCAGCAGTCGTGTTCTCCGCCATACACCTTGACGCCTCGGCATTCTTGGCTCGCACCGTGCTCGGCATCATACTGGGTGTCCTTTTTGTCCAGACCAAAAATATCTGGGTATCAACAGCCTTCCACTTCACCAACAACTTGCTTGTGGTCATAATGCTCAGCCAATCGGAAGACGTCGTCTCCACACTCTCAAGAACCCCGGAACTGCCCGACACCTATTTCACCATCGTCTCAATCGTCTTCACGATAATCGAGCTGTCATTCATCCAACGCTACACGACCATGCGAAAGACATTCCTTGAGACGGGCAAGAAGAATGGATTTTTCTGACATAATTTCAGAACCCCGAAATAAGCACCTGTCATTCTGACAGAACAGCATAAACATCCCAGATTAGACAACATTCTAATCTGGGATGTTTATTTATCTAAAGCACAGAGCATTGCAAAGCACCTCGCAACTTCAGCAAACAAAATATTCGCACTTCTGGCACAGCCATTGCAAATACCATAGTCGAGCGGCGCAAGAGGCCGAGGGGCAACACCCCGAGACCACAAGCGACACTCAAAAACATCAACATTCCCAAGAACAAAAAATAAAAATGGAGGTGACTACTATGGTACCTGCAAACAACAATTACAACAACTACAACAACCATCGCGCAAACGCCAATTGGCTTCCTGACATCTTCGATGACTTCTTCGGTCATGACTGGAATTGGCTGACCACAAGCCAGAAGGCCACGCCAGCATACAACGTGACAGAGTCCGACAAGGCCTACACCATCGAGGTGGCAGTGCCAGGCATCCGCAAAGAGGATTGCAAGATTCGCCTCAACGACGACGTGATGACCATCTCGGTAGAGAAGCAGCAGCAACTCGAGGAGGACGGCAAGAAGCGTCGCTACCTGCGCAAGGAGTTCTCTTACTCAAAATTCGAGCAGAGCTTCAGCATGCCCGAAGAGGTTGACCAGAAGGCCGTGCACGCCGAGGTCAAAGACGGAGTCCTCACAATCAACCTCCCGAAGAGAGAGGTGAAAAAAGAGGAGGAGAAGTGGCAAAACATTGAGGTCCAATAACCCTGCGCCACATTCATTCACACATCTACAAATAGACAACAGCTCATCTTAGCCCCCGGTCGACAGGCGCAACACCTGCCAGCCGGGGGCTTTCTTTTTTGCATGAGCAAAAAATATTGAACAAAAAAAAGCGTCGTCTCTCTTGCAAAATAAAATAATCTCACTAACTTTGCACCCGCAATCACGAAACAAATGGTACCATAGCTCAGTTGGTAGAGCAACGGACTGAAAATCCGTGTGTCCCCGGTTCGATTCCTGGTGGTACCACTGCATAGAGCAGACAACAGCCTGACCACTCGCACAAGTGGCCAGGCTTATTTCTTTTATTGCAGCCTACTCCCCTTAACCACTCTCAAAACCTGCTTACCGACGGAGGACGACGGCTATCTTTTGTGAAGCCTCCACTCCTCATCAATCCTCATACATAAACCACAAAGTCAACCAATGAAAAAGATTTTCCCATTAATCATCAGCTTGGCAGCCTCCCTGACTTGGGGCGGTCAAGCCACAGCCCAAGCCCCAGCCTTCCCTGGAGCCGAGGGCTATGCACGCTACGCCGTCACAGGCGGCAGAGGTGGCAAAGTAATCCACGTGACCAACCTTAACGACTCCGGCACGGGCTCACTACGTGCGGCAATCGAGACCAAGGGGGCGAGAATAATAGTGTTCGACGTGGCAGGATACATTGACCTTACGAAAGAACTCGTCATAAATAACGGAGACGTGACCATTGCGGGGCAGACAGCCCCGAGCCCAGGCATCACACTGCGCTACTACACGCTGACAAACAAGGCGGACAACGTCATCATACGCTTCATCCGAGTGCGCCGCAGCCAAGTGAAAAATTTAGATGATTCGGCCGATGCTTCGTGGGGACGCGGATACACAGGCGTCATTCTCGACCACTGTTCATTTAGTTGGAGCATTGACGAGACCGCATCCTACTATGACAACCGCGACTTCACAATGCAGTGGTGTTCAGTGTCCGAGAGCCTCAACAACGCCGGTCATGGAAAAGGCGAGCACGGCTATGGCGGCATCTGGGGCGGCAAATGCGCATCCTTCCACCACAACCTAATCGCTCACCACAACAACCGCACCCCACGAATAGACGGAGCCAGATATAACTGGGACGGCTACGACAAGACAAAATACGCCAACACCGTCGAGGCTGAGCGCGTAGACCTGCGCAACTGCGTGATCTACAACTGGGGAACAGGCAACGGAGCTTATGGCAACATGGGTGGATACCTGAACATTATCAACAATTACTACAAGGCTGGTCCAGCAACGAAGAACAAGACTCGCGTGTTTCAAGGTAGCGTAAATTGCGAGAAAGAGAGTAAAAAAGTACTCCCGTGCGGACTGATTGGCCGTTACTACATCAACGGCAACTACATGGCGTCAGTGTCAAAGAGCAATTACGACTGGAGCGGATTCACACAAGACACCAAGTGCGGAAACTCTTCAGAGACCAACTATACGCACCAATATTCCACCCGCATAATTAATGATAATGGGGAGTATTACTACAAAGACACAGAGCGGCTCTACTCTGACGGCTCAGACAAAACCCCAATCAAACTGACCTCCGAAGTTGATGCCGACGTGCTCGATGCCGCCACCACCACCCACTCAGCCACCGAGGCCTACGACAAAGTGCTGACCTATGTGGGCGCCAGCCTCTACCGCGACGAGGTGGACGCCCGCCATGCCGAGGAGGTCCGCACCGGCACAGCCACATACACCGGAGATGCGGGCAAAGGCATATTAGACAAAGTGAACGACCCGTCCAGCAGCACGCAAGACGCCACCCTGCCAAGTTTCCCCGAATTAACATCGGCTTCTCGTCCATCAGGCTATGACACCGATGGAGACGGAATGCCAGACGAGTGGGAAAAGGCTTACGGGCTCAACCCCAACGACGCATCTGACGCCACGACCTACACCCTCGACCCGAAAAAATGGTACACCAACATCGAGGTCTACATCAACAGCATCGTCGAGAGCATCGTCCGTGCGCAGAATGCCGACGCAGACAACTCTATCGACGAGTATTACCCCACGCTTAAATCGCAGACAGCCATTGGCGACATAACCGCCAACGAGTCCGAGATAGTGTCCTTCGAGTACTACACACTTGACGGCAAGCGACTCACCGAGCCGCAAAAGGGCATCTCTGTTCGCCGCGCCATCTATTCCGACGGCAAAACAGTAAGCGACCTCGTCACTAAAAAATAACCTATCCGCATAAAAGACAAAAAAGCCCGGCGTTACACTGATTTTCAGGTGTGACGCCGGGCTGTCTTTTTATATCTTCACTTGTGTGAGCATTTGGTGACACAGGCGCCATTAAACTTCCTCAAAAACAGGACGTAGCCAGATGGGCTTTAACAAAAAAGTGCGGAGTGTCCTCACGACACCCCGCACCCGTGAAATTAATCACCAAACACACTTATCAACTAATCAACGAAAAACTATTTCATATCTGTTTCTATCCTTTATTACGCCCTCCCTTTCCTCAAAGTTTCGGCAAAATCATTTTTCTCTGACATTTTTCTCGTCTTTTGCGGCCTTTTCGTTAATTTAGTCACAGACACCCGAAGGGCATGGCAAAACTGCGGCTCGGCGGGCACTCAGATGGACGCCAGCGAGCGTTCCCGACACACCTAACATCAAAGGAGACAAGACCTTGACAAGCATCTACCTGATAGACGCCTACGCCATGATCTACCGTGCGTACTTCGCATTCCTGCGCGCGCCCAAGATCAATACCAACGGCATCAACACATCACCAATCTACGGCTTCATATCATCATTCACCGACCTTGTGCTTAAGCGCAGGCCCGACTATGTCGCCGTGGCGTTCGACCTTCATGGTCCCACGTTCAGGCATGACCTCTACCCCGCCTACAAAGCCAACCGCGACGCCCAACCCGAGGACATAAGCAAGGCCATTCCCTTCATCCACCGGTTTATGCAGGCCATGAACATCAAGGAAGCGTCATGCGAGAGGTATGAGGCGGACGATGTAGTGGGAACACTCTCCGCACGCTTCGCGGGAGAGGGACGGCAAGTGACCATGGTGACGCCCGACAAGGACTACGCCCAGCTGGTCAGGCAAGGCGTCTCCATGCTCAGGCCACAGACGGGCGGCGAGCCACTCATGCTCGACGAGAAAGGCGTATGCGAATACTTCGGCATCAAGCGCCCGGACCAGGTCATCGACATGCTGGGACTCTGGGGCGACTCGTCAGACAACATCCCGGGTTGCCCGGGTGTGGGCGAGAAGAGGGCAAAAGAGCTCATTGCCGCCTATGACTCCATCGACGGGATATATGAGCATCTCGACGAGCTGAAAGGCAAGATGAAAGAGAAGTTCGCGGACAACAAAGACCTCGTGATACTGAGCCGCAAATTGGCCACGATTGTCACCGACGCTCCCATAGACCTGACATTAGACGACATAAAACTCCGCGAGCCAAACTGGGGCGACCTTGAAGATCTTTTCCGCGAGTTGGAAGTCCGAGGACTAAGTGACAGAATCAAGACCGCCCTCGGCATGGCACCCCAACCGACTGCGAAGAGCGCAAAGAAAAACGACCAGCCCACCCTATTCGACTTCGCGGCGAGCCAAGAACCAGCAGAGGGGAGCGCAGCAGCGGAAAAGCCATCACTCCCCGAGACATATACGACCATAGCCGACTACCCTCACACCTTCACCCTCCTGAAGACCGCCGACGAGGTGGACGAGCTATGCAAAAAACTCCTTGCCGCTGACGCCTTCTGCTTTGACACCGAGACAACATCCGTCGAGGCATCATCGTCGGCCGAGATTGTTGGTTTCTCCGTCTCCATCAAGCCGGGCGAGGCGTGGTTCGTGCGCACACCGCGCGATGAAGAGGGAGCGCGCCAATTGCTCAGCCACATAGCTCCGGCCTTTGAATCAGACAAGAGCCTCAAGATTGGCCAGAACATGAAATTTGACGTCATGGTGCTGAAGAGATACGGGGTCGAAGTGCGCGGCCCTTGGTTCGACACCATGATCGCCCACTTCCTCCTACAGCCGTCACGACGTCACAACATGGACGCCATGGCCGAGGACATCCTCGCCTATCGCCCCGTGCCAATCGAGAACCTTATAGGCTCGGGCGCAAAGCAGAAACAGATGACCGACGTGGCGGACGACGCCATCTTGGAATATGCAGCCGAGGACGCGGAGGTGACACTCAGGCTCTACGAGGCCCTCGCCCCCCAAGTGGAGGCCGACGAAGATATCCGCAAGTTGTTCCATGAGATAGAGATGCCCATGGTCCCCGTATTGGCCGAGATGGAGATGGCAGGCGTCGCATTAGACACCAAGGCTCTTGACAACTACGCCACATTCCTCCGCGAGCGGATAAGCGAAGTAGAGAAGAAAATATATGATGCCGCAGGTGAGACATTCAACGTGGCGAGCCCCAAGCAGGTGGGCGACATCCTTTTCGAGAAGCTGAAGATTGACCCAGCCGCCAAGAAGACAAAGACTGGCGGATATGTGACCAACGAGGAGACCCTCCAGAAATTAGCGCAAGCCAACCCCATAGTGGCCGACATCCTTACATTCCGCGGACTCACCAAACTCTTGGGCACCTACGTCGAGGCGTTGCCAAAACTTGTCAGCCGCCGAACGGGGCGCATTCACACCTCGTTTAACCAGACAGTCGTGGTGACCGGCCGATTGTCAAGTTCAAGTCCAAACCTGCAAAACATACCAGTGAGAGACGAGGACGGCAAGAGGGTGCGCGAATGTTTCGTGGCCTCACCCGGTTGCAAGATTGTCTCGGCAGACTACTCGCAGGTGGAGTTGCGAATCATGGCCCATTTCAGCCAAGACGAGCATCTGCTAAGAGCTTTCCGCCAAGGCGAAGACATCCACTCCGCCACCGCCGCCAAAGTCTTCGGAGTCCCCATAGCGGAAGTCACGACAGAGCAGCGGCGAAGAGCCAAAACAGCCAACTTCGGCATCATATACGGCATCTCGGCATTCGGCCTTTCGGAGCGGTTAGACATCCCGCGCAAAGAGGCTAAAGAGCTCATTGACGAATATTTCGCCAGCTTCCCAGGCGTGAAGGCCTATATGGATAAATGCGTGGCGGACGCGCGGCAGACGGGAGTCGTCAAGACACTCTACGGACGCAGGCGCGAACTGCCAGACATCAACTCGCGCAACCAGACTGTGCGAGGCGTGGCAGAGCGAAACGCCATCAACGCGCCAATACAAGGCACTGCGGCCGACATCATCAAAATAGCCATGATAAACGTCAGCCGCGCCATCAAAGAGCGAAATCTCCGCTCCAAGATGATTCTCCAAGTGCATGACGAACTTGTGTTTGAAGTGCCGGAAGATGAGGTGGAGACGCTGTCAGCCCTCGTGAAAGAGCAGATGGAGAACGCGGCCCACCTGTCTGTGCCTCTCACTGCAGAAGTGGGCATTGGAGACAACTGGCTTCAGGCGCATTAATGTTAACCTTTTTATCGGACGCAAAACATTTTGCCCCGACAGGAAAAGACAGCGTCCCAAATTGCGAGGATATCCCCATGCGGGACGCTAAGCGACATCCGAATACGTTATTATGATTGAAATAGCAGCAAAAGCAGCGGAGAGGGAGCGCGTCATACTCTTCTCTGTCCGCACCCCCATGACCCCTCAACAGCAGGTGGACGACTACCTTGACGAGCTGGCCTTCTTGGCCGAGACTGCGGGAGCCGACACCATAGCTCGCTTCACGCAGAACCTACAGATGCCAGACTCGCGCTCATACCTTGGCACAGGCAAGATAATCGAGCTCAAGACCTTTATCGACGAGAACGACATAGACATGGCCATCTGCGATGACGAGTTGAGCCCGTCGCAGCAGAAAAACCTCGAAAACGGCTTCGGCATCCGCGTGATGGACCGCACGAGCCTCATCTTGGACATCTTCGCCAGCCGCGCGCGCACATCGCACGCCAAGACCCAAGTCGAGCTCGCCCAATATCAATATCTCCTGCCGCGCCTCACCAGACTCTGGACACACCTTGAGAGGCAGAAGGGCGGCATCGGCATGCGCGGCCCAGGCGAGAAACAGATTGAGACCGACCGCCGCATCATCCTGGACCGCATATCATTGCTCAAAGAGGAGTTGCGCCACATAGACCGCCAGATGAGCACGCAGCGACAGAACCGCGGCAAACTGGTGCGCGTGGCGCTCGTGGGCTACACCAACGTGGGTAAGAGCACACTGATGAACGCCCTGTCCAAGAGCAACGTCTTCGCAGAGAACAAGCTGTTTGCCACATTGGACACCACGGTGCGCAAGGTGGTCATTGACAACCTGCCCTTCCTAATGGCCGACACCGTCGGCTTCATCCGCAAATTGCCTACCAATCTGGTGGAGAGCTTCAAATCGACACTTGACGAGGTCCGCGAGGCAGACTTGCTCCTCCATGTGGTGGACATATCACACCCAGCCTTCGAGCAGCAAATTGAAGTTGTGGACAACACACTGAAAGACCTCAACTGCTCTGACAAGCCGGCGATTATCATCTTCAACAAGGTAGACGCATTCACCTACACAAAGAAGGATGACGACGACCTGACCCCCGCGACTCGCGAGAATACATCTCTTGACGACTTGAAGAAGACATGGATGGCCAAGGACCGCAAATGCATCTTCATCTCAGCACGCGAAAAGACCAACTTCGACGAGCTTCGTCAAACAGTCTACTCCGAAGTGCGCAGGATTCACACTCAGCGCTTCCCTTACAACGACTTCCTCTACCAGACTGCGGAAGAGCAGGAGGCGGAGCGCAATGAAGAATAAGCGGATTGAGTCCACATGGGCTTTTTCCAGCCGCATTCCCGCAAATAGGCAATAATTTAACCCATCAGGCCATCTCCTCGGAAAAAGCCACTCATAGCAGCATCTGAGCGACCTGAGCACAAAACACGACAGACCCGCGACAGGAACGATCACCTGTTGCGGGTCTGCTGTGTTTATCCTCCTCGTCTCCTACAAAAAGTTAGTTACAACTGTTTGCTTGACGAAGAGACGCTGATCAGTCAAGACTACTTCACATTAATGATGAAGAAATTCTTCTTGCCTTTTTGGATGAGGATGTACTTGCCGTCAAGGAGAGCGGACTCGTTGACGACATCCTCGGGGGCGTTGACCTTCTCCTTGTTAATCTGAAGGCCGGCCACATTGCGACGCAGCTCACTCTTTGAGGGGAAAACTGCCGCATGAGTGGTGAGCAAGTCAGCCACAGCCACACCGGCAGTGATAAGCTCACGAGAGACCTCGAACGTAGGGACACCCTCAAAGACAGAGAGGAAAGTCTGCTCATCCATCTTGCGGAGGGTCTCTGTTGAACCCTTGCCGAAGAGGATTTGCGAAGCCTCAATGGCGGTGTCGAGAGCCTCACGGCCGTGGACCATTATAGTCATCTCCTCGGCCAACCTCTTCTGGAGCGGACGCATTGCGGGATCTGAAGCCTGCTGAGCCACGAGAGCCTCAATCTCCTCGGGCCTGAGCATGGTAAAGATCTTGATGTAACGCTCGGCATCAGCATCAGAGGTGTTAAGCCAGAACTGGTAGAACTTGTAGGGGCTCGTCTTGTTAGCGTCGAGCCAGATGTTGCCGCTCTCCGTCTTGCCGAACTTGCCGCCGTCGGCCTTAGTGATAAGAGGGCAGACAAGGGCGAAAGCCTCGCCATCGGTGGTGCGGCGGATAAGCTCAGCACCCGTCGTTATGTTACCCCACTGGTCTGAGCCGCCAAGCTGGAGTTTGCAATTATAGTGCTGATTGAGATAGAGGAAGTCATAGCCCTGCATCAGCTGGTAGCTGAACTCGGTGAAAGACATGCCCTCGCGGCTCTCTTGGCTAAGGCGCTTCTTGACGGAGTCCTTAGCCATCATATAGTTGACAGTGATGTGCTTGCCTATGTCGCGGATGAAGTTGATGAACGAATAGTTCTTCATCCAGTCATAGTTGTTGACAAGGAGCGCGGCGTTGGCCTCCTTAGAGTCGAAGTCAAGGAAACGCTCGAGTTGGCTCTTGATGCAAGCCACATTGTGGTTGAGAGTCTCCTCGTCGAGCAGGTTACGCTCGGCGCTCTTCATGGAGGGGTCGCCAATCATACCGGTGGCTCCGCCCACGAGGGCGATGGGCTTGTGGCCCGCAGCCTGAAGGTGCTTGAGCAGCATGATGCTGACAAGGTGACCAATGTGGAGCGAGTCGGCGGTGGGGTCGATGCCCACGTAGGCCGTCGTCATCTCTTTCTGAAGTTGTTCTTCAGTGCCCGGCATCATGGAGTGCACCATGCCGCGCCATTTCAGCTCTTCAACAAAATTCATCGAATGAGTTAGAATGTTTATTTAATTGTTTCCGGGGCTGTTTGTCAGCCTCCTTTGGGTTGCTAAGTTAGTTCAAATATTCCTATGAAAGGACATCGCCACACGGCGTTAACGGTTGTGCCGCCTGTTAATGGCTGGAGTCAGCACCATCGTCGCCCCATAATAATAATCAAGTCGGGCGGTGGGAATGTCAAGATAGCCTCTGAAATCGACAGCGAAACGCGCCCAGTCGGCAATCTTGTTGACGTATGACGCGCCAAAAGTCAACATGTCGCGGTCAGACTCATAGAAATCAGACTTATAGTCCGAGATGCTCCAATAGAGAGGATTGCCTCGCATGGCGAAAAAATCGTGCCCATGAAACCAAGCGAGGTTGGCATGCAAATGCTTGGCACGCAAGGAGACCTCCGGGCTTAGCGCCCAACCATCGGTGAATGGGCGCACATCATCGCCTGCCATGGTGTGAAAACCGAAGATATTAAGCGAGATGGACACATCATGCACAAAACGGCCGGAATCGGGTCGCAAGACAAGCGTCGGAGACAAAGTCACATTGGCGAGGCTCTGCATAGGCTCCTCGAAGTCGCTCACCTGACCTCCTATATGTTCAAAGACCAGACTGGCCGGCATTCGGAACGAGGCCCCTGCCCCACCCTCCTGCCCAGGATGAAAATCAAGTTTTATGCCCACCGTGAAACGTTCGGGGATGGTGTCGCCGCGCGAGATGAATTGCCGCCAATTGAGCCACACGACGCCATCAAGGTGCGGACGCTCAATGCCCAACTGGACGCCCACCTCGGGTTTCTCAGTCAGTTGCGCCTCAGTGTCCTGCACAGCCTCATGGAGCTGATGGCTCGCCGGTCCAGGCAGTGAACCCATATGGACAGAGAGCCAGTCATTAGCCTGCCACCGCCCACAGAAAAAAGGCCTGACATACGCAGTCTTGTCCGAGCCACCATATTGGAGAGCCTGAAGACCGCCAGTTATGGTGAGGCGGGGCGTACCCCATGTCAATGTAGGGCGCAGCTGGTAGCCGATGAGAGTGTAGCCTTCAACCTCATCGGCGAAGTACTCATTGTTCTTAAAGAAAAAAACTGCATCAGCGCTCGCATTTGGCGCGAGCAGGCCTGTCTTCTGCTCCACCGTAAAACGACGCGAGCCGACGGCGTCGTTGAAGACTCCGTCGGCCTGCGCAGCTGCGCCTGCTGAGAATAGCGCCGCTATTGTTATGGTCAATATGTGCCTATCAGTCACTTGATGAGAGAAGTGTAGCTATCGTGGCATTATGTTTTTTCCACTTAGAGAGAGATGAATCACGAGGCAACGCCATCATCCTGCCACAGCACCTATTGGTGAGCAAAAACCTTCTTGAGCAGAGCCGTGGTGCGCTCATTTACATCTGTGCGGATTTTCTTCTCTTGCTCACCCACTTTATAGTAGATGCCATCCACAGCCTTATCGGTCAAATAGTCCGTGAGGTCGGTCTTGACAGTGGTGAGACCAGCTGCGCGACCTACGACAGTCGTAGCCACCTCATTCCATGAAGAGGTCAGGTCGTCCCAAGTGCTCTGGGCTGAATAGTCGCCAAGAATCTTCTTGTTGACAGAGGTGCCAATATACTTGCCAAAGAGAGTCTTGAGAGGGGTCTTAGTCTTTGTCTTGAAATAATCAGTCGCCGCCTGTCCTTTGGACTTGAGGATATTAGTCGCATCAGTAATGGTCATGCTTGTCAGAGCCGACGCAAAAATGGGCACCGCCTCCGTCGCCGCGTCAGAAGCCGCAGAATTGATGCTCTTGACCACCTTGGTGACGAGGGCCTGACCACCCGGCAGCTTGGCTATATTCTTGGTGATGACAGCCGCCTCGGAAGGCAACCCGATGCGCGTGGCCACGTCATTGTAATATCCGTTCTTTGCGCTGAGTACCTTGATGCCAGTGTTGATGCCGATATTCAAAGCCTCTTTGAGTCCGGAGGAAATTTCGGCCTGCGACAATGAGGAAGAGACCGTCTTTGCCGTGCTGAGCGCAGAAGAAAGCGACCCGGAAGCAGAGCACCCCGTGAGTTGCGAGCCTACGCCGACGCAAGCCGCAGCAATAAGGGCGAAATGGACAGATGATGACAACTTCATGGTTATATGCGAATAAGAGAACTCATTTTGAAAAAAGGATTGCGCAAAGGGGCTTCGACTGCTACTGCGTCACGTGGAGCACCCAAGCCTTCTCAAAGCCTTGCAAGGCGCGGATGTCACGATTGGCACTGACAGCCTCGTCGTGACCTGTGAACTGAGCGGCGATGACGCGGGCGCGGTCGCCATACTCAAGAATCGAGAGACCGGAAACACCTCGCGCCCTCATTGAGGCTATGTAGTCCTGCGCCTCCTGACGGCTGATAAAAGAGGCTACGACAATGCAATAGGAATCAACCTTTGTGTCGGGCTCCATCATCTCGTCGGGCTCAATGGTCGCCTCTGGCTGCTCAACAGCCTGCGGGGCTGGCTCAGCCTGCGTAAGCGAGTTTAGGAATGGCTGTGTCAAATCCGCCCTGTTCAGGTCAGTGTCTGCCGTTTGCGGTGAGACAAGGAGAAAAGCAGCCACAGCGGCAGCGGAAGCCACAGCCTTGCGGACATCAATCTTGCCGAAGGTGTCCATCACGCTCGGCTTGACACGCTCGGCTGCCACAGGAGCGAGACCATAGCTGTCGACCAAGGCATTGAACCCTGTCGCCGGCTCAAACGTTATACGCCCGTCGGTGATGCTTAGAGATCCGAGTTCGGGGAGCATTACCACATTGCCCGCCATAAGTTTACGATTAATGGCACTCGTAAACTCCTCAATTTGCCTTTGGGCGGCATCATAGTCCGCAGCCTCACCGCGAGAGACGAGGAAATCAGCCAGGACACCGTCTGTGTGACGGAGGTCAGGGTTGAAAGCCACCTCTTTGCGCGGGGGGAGCATCAGACCACGCTGTTCATCGAAGCTCGAGGCCACCCTGCGGGTCAGGAAAGCTCCCAGACCTGGCACGATGACGCAGTCGCTCCTATAGAGCAGTTGGATGATGAATGATGTCAGCACAATATTGAGGTTTTTATGGTGAGGTAACGGGTTGTTGTTTTCTGTTATGTGAGCAGGGAGGGTAAAGCGTTAATGGAGTTTAGTTGAGACTCCACTCGGCGCCGTCCTTTGTATCCTTGATAGAGAAACCGAGAGCCGCGAGAGAATCGCGAATCTGGTCAGACGTAGCCCAATCCTTGTTCTTCTTGGCCTGCGCACGCAGTTGGAGCAAGAGGTCCATGGCACCGGCAAAAGCCTTGGTGTTGTCTCCCCCCGCCTCGGTGAGGGTGAGGCCGAGAATCTCCTCGCCAAAAGTGTGGAACACACTGCGAAGCTCCTCAAGGTCGGCGGCGGAGATAGTCCCCTTGCCGTCAGACACCGTGTTGATGGCCTTAGAGGCGTCGAAGAGGTGGCTAATGACAATGGGTGTGTTCATGTCATCATTCATCGCGTCCTCGCAACGCTGGCGGAGACCAGCCACATCGACGGTCGTCTTGTCAGAAGGCTGGATTTTCATGAGGCGCGCCATGGCTTCGCGCATACGCGCAAGACCCTTCTCAGCGGCCTGCAGGGCCTCGTTGCTGAAATCGACAGTCGACCTGTAGTGCGCCTGGAGGATGAAGAAGCGAATGGTCATGGGCGCATAGGCCTGAGCGAGCATCTCCTCGCCCTCGGCATTCTTGTGGCTGCCCGTGAAGAACTCCTCAAGCGTGATGAAGTTGCCGAGGCTCTTGCCCATCTTTTGGCCATTGATGGTGATCATGTTGTTGTGCATCCAGTAGTGCACGGTCTCATGGCCGAGGGCGGCTGTGCTCTGCGCTATCTCACACTCATGGTGCGGGAAGATGAGGTCCATGCCACCGCCGTGGATGTCGAACTCCTCGCCAAGATATTTAGTACCCATCGTCGAGCACTCCAGGTGCCAGCCAGGGAAGCCCTCGCTCCATGGGCTGGGCCAGTGCATGATATGCTCAGGCTGCGCCTTTTTCCAGATAGCGAAGTCGAATGGGTTGTGCTTCTCGCTCTGCCCGTCAAGTGAACGGGTGTTCTCGAGAGTGTTCTCCAAGTCGCGGCCGGAGAGCTTGCCGTAATGATACTTATGGTTATACTTCTCGACGTCGAAATAGACAGAACCGTCGGATATATAAGCGAAGCCTGAGTCAAGAATCTTCTTGACGTACTCAATCTGCTCAATGATATGTCCAGACGCGTGTGGCTCGATAGAGGGAGGGAGGACATTGAGAGCCCTCATGTCGTCATGATAAAGCGTGAGGAAATGCTGGACTACCTCCATGGGTTCCAACTGCTCAAGACGCGCCTTCTTTGCGATTTTGTCCTCTCCGTCGTCAGCGTCATGCTCCAGATGGCCCACGTCCGTTATGTTCCTCACATAGCGGACCTTATAGCCGAGGTGGCGCAAGTAGCGGAAAAGGACGTCAAACGTGATGGCGGGGCGTGCGTGACCAAGGTGCGCGGGTCCATAGACCGTAGGGCCGCACACATACATGCCGACGTGGCCCTCGTGGATGGGGGTGAAGACCTCCTTCCGGCGCGAAAGGGTGTTATATATCTTGAAGTTGTTTTCCATAGTGTCGCGAATTTAGTGAAAAAAAGGCCTCATGGCGCACCGCGACCACCATTTAATGCCAAGCGATAGTGACTACCCGGATGAGCATTCGCCTCACTCAAAGTAGGACCGGATGACGCCACACGCCTCGACACTATCAAAAGGCAGAAGGACGCACGAATCGAAGCCGGAGAGCGAGAAGGCCGCCATCTGCTCGGGCGACTGCGGTGAGACGAGACCGATGATTGGCACCTTGCGCACAATGCCGCTCTCAGCATCGCGCAGAGTCTCGACAATGAGTCCATTGCGTATGCCCTCCACAGACTTATCCGCCAAGACGACATCTATGAGGTTGTTAGAGAAGACTCGCACAGCATGCTCGACAGTGTCTGCACGCTTAACCTGAGCGAAGAAGGGGCTAATGCCATTATAAATCGTCTTCCAAAGACTGTCATTGGCAGTCACGACCAAAAGGCATGCCTGCCTCATGGGGATGGCTGAGTTGAGTGATGCTCTTGCGGAACGGATGACCTCCGGGTCAACCTCGTCATCCTCAGATGCTGCGAAATACTTAACTGTGAACTCCACCCTAAGCTTCTTATCCTCCACAACCGCTGTCATCGCTCCGCCCTCCGACTCGACAATACGCTTTGTCACACCCAACCCCACGGCATCTATGACGGGGTTCTCGCCATTGACCACCTCGCGCCTGTCAAACTCAATCGCCTTGCCAAACAGGAGGGAGAAACGCAGCACGATGTCATTGACCATGGCGTCATCGCGGCTTACGGTTATCTTCATGTCGCACTTGGCAAGCCCCATATGGTTGTCAATGGCGTCGAATATGTTAAGGAAAATCTGGCGGGTCAATATGCTGTTGCCCTTGATGACCTCCGGCACGCCGTTGCCCAAGGCGAAATTATGGACATATTGGGGGTCCTGGGGGCGGTAGAGCTTGAGCATGCCGCCAAGCATGGAGTAGATGTTGAACTTGACGAACTCGGCCGGGACAATGGGGATGGATAGTTGCGTGGACTTCCGGACCGAGTTGACGTTATTGATGGCGTTGAGCGAAGAGGACCGGATAATCGAGCTGAGCTCGGCCTGCATCGGGTTGAGCCTCTCACTCACCATTATGGCCGAGGCTTCGGAAATGTCGCGGAGAGGCTTGTCCACGCACTGGGCCAGACGGTCAGTCAGGTCGCGCTGGTTTCGGAGATCCTCATTGAGGATGGCCACCTCGCGGTTCTTGTCATAGACGAGGCCTGAGAGCCAACGCACTGCCACGTAGTAGATGAAAATGCTGACAATCTGAAGAAAGAAGATGGTCAGTGTCCCCTCAAGCGAATAGACACGCGTGGCTGCGGGAGGCATAAAGTTGGACGCAAAAAAGTAGTAGGCCAAAATGATGCCACTCTGTATGAAAGAGAGTATGGCCCCCACGTGACGCCCATGAAGGATAATCGCAATGAACGGGTAGATGGTAATGGTTACGCCTACAACAGCATACTTGGCGCACGTGACGTAGACCACGATGAAATAGAAGAATATGGCGATGCGGTCCACCATGTTGACAAACTTGCCAAGCTTCACGATATACGTCACCACGAAATATGTGACGAAGAAGAGTGAGAATACAAGGTTGACGTAAGACAATACAGAATCTTCGCTTATGAGAGTGTGCAGTCCCAAGATGAGGCTCTGCATGAGCATGAGAAGGTTGACGACGTTGGAGAACGCCGACTTGAACGCCGAGGCCTCAGAGAGGTCTGTGTCCGCCTGAACCTTAAATAGGTTGAATGCCCGCGAGAGAATGAACATGCGCAAAGGAGGTATCTGAACCAAAGATAGAGAAAAGAGTCAACACAAAGCAACAAAAGGAAGAAAAAATTAAGCCCGGGGCAAACGCCCCAGGCTTAATACTTAGAGTACTTGTAGTTCATCTTAGTCCTCACCACCACCGGTGTCATAGCCGCTCTGGTGAGCCTCAATCTGCTTAGACGGCTTGGCATTCATATTGCCAAAGCTCCATGCGAGTTGGAAGATGAAGCGCCTGCCGCCGAACCAGTTATAACTCTCCTGGCTGAAACCAGCGCCAGACGTCTCCGTGTGCCATGCGCGGCTGTCAAGCAAGTCGCGGCAGTTGACCGAGGCAGTAAAGGTGCGGTTGACGAAACTTTTGCGCAGACCCATGTCGAGAGTGTGCGAAGACCGCCTCTTGCCCTGCGTGATGACCGTGGGCGCCTCATATCTGAACGTGGCCTGATATGTGAAGTCGAGCGGGAGCATGAGGGACGCCATCTCGCGAAGATTCCAAGAGAAATCGCTGTCGTCATCGACTGTTATGCTGACGGGCGTGCCATCATCAGTGTTCATTGTGAAATCGCCGCCATCAAGGTTATAATAGTAGACATTGACAGTCGACGTGAGGTCGAGCCTCTTCCAGAGCCTGTTCTTGCCCACAAGCTCAAGACCAGAGGAGAGGCTGTTGGCGATGTTCTCGCTGGTCGAGTAGCGGACTCCCGTGGAGGGGTCGAGGTAGGCTATCTGCTGGATGACGTCGGACGACGGGCGGTAGTAGGCCGAGACAGAGAGCGTGTGGTCGTCCCAGTTCTTAATGTAGTTGAGTTCCAGGCTGTGGGAGTACTCAGGCGTCAGGAGCGGATTGCCGTATGAGATGCTTGTGGAGTCGGAGATATTCTTGAACGAGTTCATCTGCCCACCCCACGGGCGCATCAGGCGTCGTGTGTAATTCAGCTGAAGTTCCTGCGTCTCAGTCAACTTAAAGCTCAGATAGCCGGTAGGGAAGATGGCGGAATAGTTTTTCTTGAATTTGTCCGGCTCCTGACCGTTATATTCTTGGTCGAATGAATAGCTCGTGGTGTTGACAGTCCACCATTCGCCACGCAGACCCACTTGGTAGCCGAAAACAGGTGTCACCTTATGCTTCCAATTGGCATAGAGGGCGTGAATGTCAAGGTCATACTTGAACCTGTTGAAGAGGCTTTTGATGCTCTGTGTGCAAGCCTCGTCAGAGAAAGTCTCAGTGGGGCTGTTCTCACGAGAGAACTCGCCGTTATATCCGGCCTCAAGGTTTGCGAAATCCGATATGGGCTGCTCATAGTCGACCTTGGCCTCATAATATTTGTTGGCTATGGTGTTCTTCTGACGCTGATAGCTGTTATAGTCATCGGCAGAAGCCTCTTCGTCAACTGGTGTGGTGAAGTGTGTATTCTGGTCATAGTAGGTATCGCCGTCCATATTCCACTTGTTGGCATTGAGCGAGGCCTCGATGAAATGGCCAGTCTTCCACGTGTGGCGGTATGACAGGTCGACATTGTGCATCTGCATGTCATCGCCATTATCCGAGACGCGGTCGCGGGTAAAGTCATTAATGAGATTGAAACCAGTGTAGTTGCCCGACGTGTAGTCATAGTTAGTCTTCCGGTCGCCATTGCCAAACATACCCATGTAGCCGAGCGTCACCTCGTCATTGTCCGAGAAATGGTACGTGACGCCAGCCCGGCCGAAGAAATGGTTGCCCGTGCCCTTGCCCGAACTTACGGAGTTAAGGTAACCGGTCGGAGTGCCGTCAGCCGAGAGAAAGTCGCGGTTGGACCATCCGCCATTCTTGTGGACACGCCTTCCATATCCGATGTTGAGATAGGCGTCCACCTTGGGGCTGCTGTAATTGATGTTGCCACCTATGCGCCCGCCGCCATTGGTGTTGACATTGAGCTGCACGCCACCATAATAGCCGGCCTTGCGGTCCTTCTTAAGCACAATGTTTATGATGCCGGCCGAGCCCTCGGCGGAATATTTTGACGATGGGTTTGTGATGACCTCGATATGGTCAATGCTCTCGCTCGGAAGTTGTTGGAGTATGTCCGCACGGTTGTCGGAAGTCATGCCCTGAGCCTTACCATTAATCCATATGGTGACGGAAGAAGAGCCTCGGAGCGACACATTACCCTCAGAGTCAACCTCCACACTCGGGATGTTCTCAAGCACGTCACTTGCCGAGCCGCCAGTGGACGAGATATCCTGACTGACATCGAACACCTTCTTGTCGATCTCCAGTTTCATGGTCTGCTTCTGCGCGACGACAGAGACCTCATCAACCTTATGGCTCTCCTCATTGAGAGCCACAGTGCCAACGTTGAGTTTGCCACCCGCCTTGACAGTGACATCGAGCTGCTTAGTCTCATAGCCCATCATCGAGAGGGTGAGTTTATATGCTCCCGCCATGACATTGGCTATTGAGAACGACCCGTCCATGTCCGTCACTGTTCCTTTGACAAGCGTCTCACCGCGATAGACAATGGCATTGGCGAAAGGGAGAGGCTCTCCCTGCGCATCGGTGATTGTGCCCGTCACCTGCGCAAACGCACTCGCCGCGGCACACACGATTAGCACCGCGATAGCGATTAATCTCTTCATCTCTTGTGTTGTCTTGTAAAAATTGTATCTGGCTCCGCAGAGAAGACCCGCTTTCCCCGCATTGTTCACAAAATTAACTAAAAATTGAGCAGAAGAGGGAACAACGTGTTATGAATTGGCGCACGAATTGATATATACGCTAAAGTTATTCACAAAAATGTTCCTCTTTATATGCATATACAGAGACCCGCCCCTTGGTTATCGTCCAAAGGGCGGGTCCTTATCATTTGTCAGTCACCGAGACTTACTCAGCTACGGGAGAGGACTTGCCAGCCCTCTTGCGGTCTGCCTCGTTGAGCAGAATCTTGCGCAGGCGCATTGAGTGCGGAGTAACCTCGACATACTCATCGGCTTGAATGTACTCCAAGGCCTCCTCAAGACTGAAGATGGTGGGAGGTGCGAGGTGTACAGCGTCATCAGAGCTCTTGGAACGCATGTTCGTGAGTTTCTTGCTCTTGCAGACGTTGATGACGATATCACCCTCGCGAGTGTTCTCACCAACAACCTGACCAGCATAGACCTCATCCTGCGGGCTGATGAAGAACTTGCCGTGATCCTGAAGCTTATCAAGCGAATAGGCGTAGGCGGTGCCAGCCTCAAGGGCGATAAGGCTGCCGTTGGTACGCTTGTCGATGTTACCCTTCCAAGGCTCGAAACCGAGCAGACGGTGAGCCATGACAGCCTCGCCTGCTGTGGCGGTCATAAGGTTGGTGCGGAGACCGATGATACCGCGGCTTGGAATCTTGAAATCTTGATGGATTCGGTCGCCATGACGCTCCATGTTGACAAGCTCGCCCTTGCGCTGAGTTACCATCTCGATGCTCTTGCCCGAGTAATCCTCCGGCAGGTCGATGGTAAGCTCCTCGATAGGCTCGCACTTCTTGCCGTCAATCTCCTTGATGATGACCTGAGGCTGACCAACCTGAAGCTCATAGCCCTCACGGCGCATGGTCTCAATGAGGACAGAGAGGTGAAGCACGCCACGACCGTAAACATTCCAGGCATCAGCGCGGTCTGTCTCCTCGACACGAAGGGCGAGGTTCTTCTCAAGCTCCTTCATGAGGCGGTCCTTGATGTGGCGGCTGGTGACGAACTTACCATCCTTGCCGAAGAAAGGCGAGTTGTTGATGGTGAAGAGCATCGACATTGTCGGCTCGTCGATGGCGATGGTGGGCAGTGGCTCCGGCTCAAGGACATCAGCTACAGTGTCACCGATATCGAAGCTGTCGAAACCTACAATGGCGCAAATGTCACCACAACCTACAGAATCGACCTTCTGCTTGCCCATGCCGTCATAGACATAGAGTTCCTTGATGCGCTGCTTGACAATCTTGCCATCGCGCTTGCAGAGGGAGACATCCATGCCAGCCTTGAGCTCGCCACGATGCACGCGGCCCACAGCGATGCGGCCGGTGTAAGACGAGTACTCCATTGAGGTGACGAGGAGCTGGATTGAGCCCTCGTTCTTCTTGGGAGCTGGGATTACATTTATGATGGTCTCGAAAACCGCATTGATGTTGTCGGTCTTGACCTTCCAATCGGTGCTCATCCAATTCTCCTTGGCCGAGCCGTAGATGGTCTTGAAGTCAAGCTGATCCTCAGTCGCGCCAAGGCTGAACATGAGGTCGAACACAGCCTCGTTGACCTCCTCTGGGCGGCAGTTTGGCTTATCGACCTTGTTGATTACAACGATTGGCTTGAGACCAATTTGAATGGCCTTCTCAAGCACGAAACGGGTCTGAGGCATAGGACCCTCGAAAGCGTCTACGAGCAAGAGGCAGCCGTCGGCCATGTTGAGGACTCGCTCCACCTCGCCACCGAAATCGGAGTGACCCGGGGTGTCAATGATGTTGATTTTGGTGTCGCCCCATTTGACTGCGCAGTTCTTTGCCAGGATCGTGATGCCACGCTCTCGCTCCAGCTCATTGTTGTCCATCAGCAAGTCTCCCACCTGCTGGTTCTCACGGAAGGTCTTAGCGGCCTTGAGCATCTTGTCCACGAGGGTCGTCTTGCCGTGGTCGACGTGGGCTATGATGGCCACGTTCCTGATTTTTGCGCTGTTATCTGCAGACATTTATATCTTGAAACTTAAAAATATTCAGTCAATATCGGTGGCAAAAGTAGTCAATTCAAATATTTGGGGCGCAATGCGGGCTGTTAAATAAGGTTTTTAAGCAAGATAACGAAGAGACTACCTTGTCTTGCTTATAATATTTTCGACCTCAGCCTCAGTCAAGTTCGTGAGGCTTGCGATGTCGGGCAGCGACAGGCCTTTCGCATCACAGGCGAGGACGAATTTGCGAGTGGTCTCCTCAACGCCCTTGGCCATGCCCTTTTCTATGCCTTTCTCCATGCCTTTCTCCATGCCTTTCTCCATGCCTTTCTCCATGCCTTTCTCCATGCCTTTCTCCATGCCTTTCTCCATGCCTTTCTCCATGCCTTTTGCTAAGCCCCTCTCCATGCCCCTTGCCAAACCTTCCTCCTCTGCGAGTCTTGCTCCATTCTCAAAATAGTAGAGCTGCGCCTTGGCGTCAAGGTAGGCGATGAGGCTGGCATCGTAGTTGCGTTTCTGATCCATATTCATCTTGGCGACCTCGCATACCTTGGCGAGCCGCTCAAAGACAGATTTCAGAGCCATGAAAGGCATTCTCTCAAAAGTCTCCATGTTCTTCAAAAGATAAATCCAACGTTCAAAATCATTATGACAGTCTTCCGGATGGCTGATATTGAAGACTGGCAGTTGCAAAAAGACCATCAGCATCTTGTCTGAAAAGACTGTGCCGTTGTCGCAATCAGTGAGCATCACCTCGGTCTTGAACTTAGGTGGCACCCCGTCACCATTGAGCGACAGCACGTCGCAAGGGTTGTCTCTCATGACGAAATCGAGGATAAAGACTCCAACTACGGCTTTTAGCTCGCCATAGTTCCAGCCTACGCCAGGACGTCCTTGCGATGAGATGACCCTGCTCATGTAATAGATGGCACGGTCACGGAAAAAGACCTGCGCGCCGTTCTGCATCTCAACAATAATATGCTCGCCCTTTGAGGTAAGGCAATGTATATCGAAAATGCACGTCTTGCTGAAAATGGCCTCGCCTTTGTCCTCCTTGTCAAGAAAGGTGACATCCTCAATCTCATATTTGCCTTTAAGCAACTGGTTGAGGAAATCAATCAGAAGGTCCTTGTTAACCTCCTGACCGAAAATCATCTTGAAGCCAACGTCCGTGAACGGGTTGATATACTTAGACATGACTGTCTTCTTTATACTGTTTGGCAAATATAGTCATTTAACTCATAACATGATACACAGCAAAAGCCGCAACCCCAATCGGATGGGGCCGCGGCCTTATCAGTTTATCTTGCGAATAGGCTTGCGAGGCTTACTCGGCAGAGGTGTACCAACGTGGGTCGCCACACTTCTCAACGCCACAGTCAGCCTTGAGGGTGAAGTCGCCATTTTCAGGGTCGGTGAAGATCTCGGCAGAGGTCTTGCCTGTAGCCTCTACACCCTTTATCACCTTGTAGAAATCGGATGCCGACTTGCAATTCTCGACACCATCTGCTGTGTTGCAAGTACCACGAACGTTCTTATTAGTAACCTCGTCAGCTCCCTTGCCAAACAGGACATTCTTCATCTCGAATGTAGCAGGGCCATTAGCAGCATCCTTAAAATCAAGGAAATATTGCCCATTTCCACAGAAGTTATAGAACGTAGAGTTCGCAATGGTCAACGACTGGGTTGCATAAATATATTTGGTCATCATGAAGAAGCACTTGCCAGCTGTACAAATGCCATTGAACGTGCAACCATCAATGTTGATGTTGTCAATCACAGCACCGTCCATGTGGATGAAACCATAGCCATTACCGATATTAGAGAAAATAGAGTTCTCTAACTTGATAGTTCCTATCTTACCTTCTGGTGTACCACCTTGAGTCCTGATGAAGCTCTTGGCAAAGTCACTTACCTTACAATCCTTTACTATGATAGATTCGACATTGCAAAGGTCACTCTGGTTAATAAGGTACTCATTACCAGTGATGGTCAAGTTCTCAAAAGTTATTGAGCCATGAGAACCTGCAATATTGATGGTCTTTACAATAGTGAGAGTGTTCTTAGCATTTGCGAGCTCGCCATAGAAAGTGACTGACATGCCAGCAGGAATCTCAAGGTCTGAATCATTACCAGTCTCACTGTCAATGTTATCAGCCTTAGCGTTTGCGGCATCAGCAGGGATGATTACAGTAACCGTGTAAGTCGTTCCAGCCTCAGCCTCAGCAGCTACGGCGTCGAGCTGCTCCTGCATGGTCTTAGACGCATTGTAGGTGATGGTCTTGTCTGCGCCAGGAGCCGCGCTGCTGGTTGTCTCAACTGACTTAGAGCCACAACGGTTAACGCCAGCATACAGCTCAGCAGTATAAGTGGTGAGAGGCGTAAGCCCAGTGAATGCGTAAGCACCGCTCGTGATGGCCTCCTCGTCAAGCTCTACACGCTCAAGCTCCTCGCCATCGGCATTGAGAAGAACGATTGTAGAGACGGTTGTGGTGGGAGTCCAAAGGAAATTGATTCGGGTGCTGGTGATCTCCGCATCCGTGAAGAGGTTAACCTCCTCCATCTTGACCTTGCTGATGCCAACCCATGATGATTTGCCGTTGGCGTTGATGGCACGGATACGTGAGTAGTAGGTGTTGCCAATAACGAAGCCGTCTTGCTCGACAGGGCTCTTGGTGGCCTCGATGAGGATGTTGTCTGAGCTAACCTCGTCAGAGGCCACGAAAGTGGCAGAGTCGGTGGTAGCCTCAATCTGGTAGCCGGTTGCGCCGGGGACACCAGAGAAGGTGAAGTTGATGGTAGTCTCACCCTTGGCGGTCTGCTCGGCCTTGGGCGAAGTGGGGCGGAAGAGGCCAGTCTCTGAGCCGTCAACATCCCAGTCGTTGCCGTCGGTGCAGGCAGCCATTGAGCCAACGAGGGCTAAGCCGGCCAGTATCTTAGTTATGCTTTTCATTTTTGTTTGTCTCTTTTGTGCTTGTTAGGCCACTCAATGCCCCGCCACAGATGGGCGGGGCGATGAGGGCTTTACTATTTGCCGGCTGGTTTACTGCCAACCGTAAGAGTTGTAGAGATTGCCGTTTGAGTCAGCCACGGTGGTTGAGTAGAGCGGCATGAGGTTGCGGTTGATGACCGTACCGACAGCGGGAGCGCTGAAGCCGTCAATCTCGGTGGTCACGCCGCCGAGGCCGCAGCTGATGCTGGCGAGGTTGGTGCGGTTCTTGCTTGCGCCATCCTTGAGGTCATCCTTGCCGTAGCCGGTGAAGCTTGCGTCGTATGCTGACGTGTTGCTCGGGGTTGAGTACCAGGTGAAGCTGCTCTTGTCAATCTTGGTCTTGGTGGCGTCGGTGTAGTTGAAGTAGACAGTCTCAGGAACTACATTGATAATCTCGTTCATGTACTTCTCCTTCATCTCGTTGGTCTTCTTGACGAGGAGCCCCCAACGGATAAGGTCGAACTTGCGGACACCCTCGCCAGTGAGCTCCCACGCGTTCTCATCGACAATGGCGTCAAAGAATCCATCCTTGTCAGCAGGGAGAGAGGCGATATAGCTCTCAGCGTAGCTCTTGTCAGCCTCAGCGAAAGCGCGGCTGTGAACCTGTGCGAGAGCCTCCTTGGCGGTGATGCCGGCGTCGCCAGAGACGTGGCCAGTGGGGCCAGCGAGCTCATTGAGGGCCTCAGCATAGAGAAGGAGAACCTGAGAGTAGCGCATGCGGATGCAGTTGATGCCCGTCATGACCTTGTCGGCAGAAGCGAGAGCAGCCTGGCGCCACTCCTCGTTCATGTTGCGGACATCCCACTTGCCAATGTAGAGCTCGAATGGTGAGTTGCCGAGAGCGACCTCCTTGGTGACGCCGCCATCCTCCTTAATCTGGTAGGGGATGCAGGTGATGTCGCGGCGTGAGTCATGCTGGTCATAAGAGTAGAGAAGCATGGCGGTGGTGCGCTGCTTACCAGACGAATTGCCCTTGGGGCCATAGGTGGAAGTTACGCCATTGACGCGGACACCGATGGTGTAGCCGAGCTCGCCAGTGACAGAGAGACCCATAGGAATCTCAAAGATGTTCTCCTGGTAGCTCTTGTCGAGAGTGCGCTGGTTGACAAGATACCACTCATCCTCGAAAGAGGGGTTGAGAGAGTGCTTGCCGCTCGTGATGATATCAGCGAGTTTCTCTACAGCCTTCTGATAGAGGGCGTTGCGGGTCTCAGCATCAGGACGCTGGGTGGGGTACTGTGCGTCAGAGTACTCAGCCTCAGTCTCATAGCCGGCCTTTGCGCTCTCGCGGATGGCATAGCCAGCGCGTGTGAGGGCGATCTGAGCATAGAGAGCGTCGGCAAAGCCGCGGGTGATGCGCTCGGTGGTGTAGTCAGAGACCTCGCCAGCCCAAGGAAGAACCTGGATAGCCTCCTCAAGGTTGAGCATGAGGGTGTCGAGGATAACGTCACGATCGGTCTTGCCGAGGTAGGCGTTAGAGAGGTCCGACTTGGTAGACTCAAGCTTAAGGCTGACATCACCATAGAGGCGGATGAGGTCGAGGTACGCCATGGCGCGGGCGGTGAGGCACTCACCGAGATAGCGGCGCATTGTCTTCTGCTGGCTGCCGCCTGCATTGACAAGGCTGCTGGCACGGATGCCCTCGATGTTGAGGTTGCAATCCTCGATGATGCCATAGAGACCGCTCCAGACGCGGCCCTGGCCCTTCTCCCAGCTGCTGGAGGTGGCGTTGTAGTTCATCACGCCGCGCTCAGAGGCAGCGGTTGAGTTGGTGCCGAGACCGTCTACCAGCTCACAGTCAGAGTTGGTGGAGGAGACAATGGGGATGACCTGAGAGTAGGTCTGGTCCTGACCCATAAGGCCGTAGACCTTATTGACTCGAAGTCCGGTGTAGTAAACCGAGTTGAAGACGGTCTCGTCATTCATCTCCGACTTCGAATTCTGCTCCAAAAAGTCGTCGCATCCCGTGAGGCCTGCGAGGCCGAGAGCGAGGGCGGTTAGAGGAAATATCTTGTTCATTATTGTGTCGTGATGTTGTTAGAATGTGATGTTGACACCGCCGACTACAGAGCGGCTCTTAGGATAGGCTGCGTAGTCGATGCCCGGGCACATGGCGTTCTTGTTGGTATCGACCTCTGGGTCAGCACCAGAATACTTGGTGAAGCAGTAGAGGTTGTAGCCAGTGACGTAGAAGCGGACCTTCTCGAGGAACCACTTCTGGGTGAGCTCCTTCTTGAGGGTGTAGCCGAGGGTTACATTGTTGATGCGGAGGAACGAGCCGTCCTCGATGGCAGTGCTGTTCATAACCATGGTAGTGGTGCCAGAGGGGTTGAACTGACCCTTGCCCTGGTTCAACTCATTGAGTCGGTTCATGACAGCCTGAGCTCCACCTGCCGCAGCGATGGTGGTAGAGCTGGGGCGACCGATGTTGAGGCCAGTCTCGGGGTCAACCCAGGTGAAGCGCTCGCTGAGGCGCATGTCATCAACAATGTTGTAGCCCTTACGTGAGCCAGACATGAAGCTTGAGCAGAGCTTGGTGCCGTTAACAATATCTCCGCCGAGAGAGTAGTTGAAGAAGGCGGCGAAGTCGAAGCCACGGAATGTAGCGTCAATACCGAAGCCACCACTGATAGGAGCAACAGTGTTGCCAATCTTCTGGAAGATGGGGTCGCCGTTCTCGTCGCACTCAAACATAGGTGTGCCCGCATAGAGACCGCCGGTGAGAGTGTAGCTGGTGTTGTTGCAGCCATTGGCGAGGCTCCAGGTGCCATTTGAGCCGAGAGAGACATTGCCATTGCCGTTGCCGTCAACCGGGGTGTAGTAGCCAATGTACTTGTAGCCCCAGACCTCACCGAGCTTACCGCCCTCAGCTACACGGAAGTCACCGCTGCCGTAGTTGATTGTAGAGCCTGCGAAGTTAGACTTCTGGTATGGGTTGTCAGAGTTGAGCTTCTCAATCTTGCTGGCGTTGTAGCCAATGTTGAAGTTGAAGTTGACCTTCCACTCGTCATTGTCGAGGATGGCGTAGTTGATAGCAACCTCGACACCCTTGTTGCTGGTCTCACCGAAGTTCTGATACTGGGTATCGTAGCCAGAGCCAGAGGGGATGGTAACCTTCATGAGAAGATCCTTGGTGGTGTTCCAATAGAGGTCGAGAGTACCAGAGAGACGGCCATCGAGGAAGCCCCAGTCGAAACCGAGGTTACGGGTGATGGTGGTCTCCCACTTGAGGTCGGGGTTGTAGAGAGAAGAGCCCTTGACGAGCTGCGAAGCGCGCTGCTCATCGAAAAACGGAGCCTTGCTCGTGTTAGAGTCCATCTCGTAGGTGGTCTGGGTCAAACCAGAGTTGATGCGGTTGTTACCGGCAGTACCGAAGCTGAGGCGGACCTTGAGGTTCTGGAGGACGTCGCGTGTGCCAGCCATGAACTCCTCGTCAGAGAGACGCCATGCGATGGCGGCTGAGGGGAAGACACCCCAACGGTTGCCGTCAGCGAACTTGCTGGAGCCGTCGGCGCGGACGGTGGCGGTGATGAGGTACTTGTCCATGAGCGTGTAGTTGACACGGCCGAAGAACGAGAGCATATTCTCATCAGCCTCGATGTCCGAGCTGTTAGGCAGAGCGGTGCCTGCGCCAGTGTTGGCGAGAACCTCATCGATGGTGAAGGTGGCCGGGTAGTTGACAGCAGTGCTGCTGCGGGTTACCTGGCTGGTAGAGCTCCACTCCTGACCAACCATGACATTGATGTGGTCACGCTTGCCGAAGAGCTTCTTGTTGTCGTAGGTGATGGTGTTTGCGTTGCGCCAGTTCTTGTACTCGACAGTCTCGAAGTAAGCCTGAGGCTGGCCAGAGTAGCCGAACTTAGAGTTCTGGGTAGCCTTGGTAGCCCAAACCTGGTCGGTCTTGTTCTTGCGCCAGTTGTAGCCGAACTCAGTGCGGAGCGTCCAGCCTGGGAAGGGCTTCCAGTTAAGGCCGGCGTTGTAGTCCTGACGGAAACGGACCTGGCTCTTATAGGTGTCATTGAGACGCTCAAGAGGGCTGTACTGCGAGGTGGTAGAGTTCTCATCATCGTCATCGCCACTCTCGGTGAGCGGGGTGATGGGGCGGAAGATGACGGCGCGAGCCACGATAGAGTTGGCAGCGTTGCTCTCGTTGGTGTCTGCGCCACCGCTGAGGCCCTTGATCTTCTGGTTAGACATACGACCCTGGAAATCAAGAGAGAGCCACTTGTTGAGGTTGGTGTTGATCTTGAGGTTTACGTTGTCCTTGTTGAAGCCAGAGCCGAGCATGATGCTCTTCTCCTGGTTGTGAGCGAAAGAGAGGTTGTACTTGAAATCCTTAGTACCGCCAGATACGTTGGCATTATACTGGAGCTGGTTGCCCCAGCGGCCGAAGATCTCGTCCTCGTAGTCAGTGCCCTCCTGACCCTTCCAGAGGTGGAGGTCAGAGTAGTCGCCGTAAGAGCTGCTGGTGTTAGACTGAGACGCGCTCTCAATCTCATACTGGTAGAGGGCGTACTCGTAGGGGCTGAGGCTCTTGACGAGCTTGGTAGCCTTCTTGGCACCCCAAGAAGCGTTGAGGCTTACCTGGGTCTTGCCCTCCTTGCCGCTCTTGGTGGTGACGATGATGACGCCGTTAGCGCCACGGGCACCATAGATGGCGGTAGAGGAAGCGTCCTTGAGGACGTCGATGCTCTCAATCTCAGAGGGAGCGATGTCGCTGATGGAGCTGGCGGGGAAGCCGTCCACGATGTAGAGAGGCGAGTTATCCTGCGAGAGAGAGCCGCCACCACGGACGCGGATCTTGACATCTGCGTCAGGAGAGCCCTCGGTTGAGGATACATTGACACCGGCCATCTTGCCGGTGAGGGCCTCAGAGGCGCTTGAGACAGGGATAGCCTGAATGTCCTTAGCCTTGACAGAGGCCACGGAGCCGGTCAGGTCACGCTTGTTGACAGTGCCGTAGCCGATGGCCACGACCTCCTGGAGCTCCTGGGCGTCATCCTGCAGGGTGAAGTTGATGGTGGTCTGGCCATTGACATCAACAGTCTGCGAGGCGTAGCCGACGAAGGAGACGGAGAGCTGACCCTTGGCTGGAACGCCAGCGAGGGTGTAGTTGCCGTCGAAGTCGGTGACAGTTCCTTGCGTGGTGCCAGCCACGATGACTGCGGCTCCGGGCACGGGATAACCCGTGTTGTCCTTGATGTTGCCTGTGACAGTGAGCTGCTGCGCCATGGCCGAGATGGCCACGATGCAAGAGATCAGAGATGCCACAAACCTTCGTAGAGAAGTTTTACGCATTGGTTATTGCTGTTTTTTGTTAGGTAGGTGGATGTGTTTTTCCGAGTGGAAAGCTCGTGTCTGCTCGTGTCAGTTTTTCTCAGACTCGGCATCGGGGCCGCGCAGAGGTTGAAAAGTCATTTTTAGGGGACTTATCAGCCTAAGCGGACGGTCCTGATGCCGTGCCATCGTTTGCCAACGTTGCAAACAGCCGCTAAATTAGAAAGAAAACTTAATTCGTCTTGCGATTTTTGTTCTTTTTTTGTAGTGTAAATGCAATATTTAGAGCGAACAGAAATAACACCGTTATGCCTAATTGTTTTATATTGCGCTAATTCAGATATTTAGGCATCAGCAACCATCTTAACCCCCAAATGTTAAAAGGACTTGGGTGTGCCAAAAATTAGCGCGTCATGTTGCGGTTTTGCGTAAGGGGCAGCCATGGCCGATGGCTCGATGATTGTGCTATTGACATTGTCAATTGCAAACAAACGTTTGTATCAAACCGCAATTTCTGTTAATTTTAAGAGATGCGCGCCTTTTACGATGGAAATATATGCCAACGATTTCCTTACTTAACGCACTTGCAGCGCTTGTTTCAAAAGGCAAAACCGAACCTCACAAACAGCAAAAAGCCGGCCCGCCCAAAGGAGCGAGTCGGCTTAGATTATCAATAGGCTATCAGCTGTTCCGCGGTACTCTCCGCACCACGACAGGCGAGGCTTATTTACTTAACCATGAACTTCTTGCCGTTCTGGATGCAGATGCCCTTATAGCCCTTCTGCACGCGCTGGCCGAGGAGGTTATAGATGGGGGCGTTGGCGTCGAGGCTGCTGATGGTGATGTGCTTGACAGCCGTTGAGGGTGTCTCCGGGTCTGGCTCGGGATCTGGCTCAGGCTCGGCCACGGTAGCGGTAGTGACAGTAGCGACCTCGGTTGCACCCTTGACGAAGACGAAGCCGTCAGATGTGAGCTTGGAGCCGCCTGCATAGACATAATAACTGCCAGCTGAGACGGGGAATGCGATTACGCCTTTGACATCTTTTGATGCAGGCATATCAGTATTGCCAGTGGCTTCCTCGTAACAATCCGCAAGAGAGAGGTATTTCTTATTTTTGTCGATATAATTAGAGAAGCCGGCATAGTCAGATTCTGGCATCGTGAATGCGTAATTCGTTGCGCCGTCGGCGTAGAATGCGGAGACAGAGTAAGCGACCACCGAGAAAGTATTGTCGCTTGCCACATTCATTACATAATATGACTTGCCTGAATTCAGCTTGGAGAAGACATAGAGGACGCCGCTCTCTGTAACATCAAACTGATAAACTGCACCTAAAGTTGGCAACAGAGTCGTTTTGATCTCCTTAGCGTTACTACTGCCTTGGAGGCCTTTGGCGAGAAAGTAAGACTCCCCGCCAATCACTAATGCGTTGTACTTGTCATCATCTGCGACAAGATCCTGAAGTTTATAGGTCTCATCGAAAGCGACCTTCATGGAGACGTTATCCGACTTGCAGATCTCGGTGCCGGCCGTGATTTTTGTCCCATTCGCGTCAAATTTTGACGCGTTCACGAACGCGCTCTCGGTCTGCGCCGAGGCGATGCCGCAAGAGATGGCGGCAGCAAAGAGAGTAAGGGTTTTCTTCATAGAATGAAATTTAAAATTTTTTCTTAGGTAAAGTGATTTGCGATGGGTGGCGTGAGGACACAGACATCCATCCAAACGATTGCAAAGTTAAAAATAATTTTCGATTATTAAATACGCCAACAAGAGCTTGCATAGAAAAAGGATGCGCTTGCTGTATCCAAGCATAGAAACATTGTGCTATATTTGCACAAAAGAGGTTAAATATGACAAACAAAAGGATACGAGTTGTATTGACAGAGGAGGCGAAATTTTTGGGGGGACAATAGACCATGCCACATATGAAACTCATCCCCGCAGACGACATGCGAGATAAACTTTGGGGCGAAAGGGGCACTCCAGAACGAGAGTCAATGGAAGCCCAACTTAAAGCGGACGTTCACGCCTACCTTGTTGGCGAGACTATTCGCAAGACACGCATTGCCCAGCACATGACGCAAACAGAGCTCGGCTTGCGAATAGGTGTGCAGAGGGCGCAAATATCAAAGATAGAAAACGGAGCGAGTACAATTTCTCTGCCCACCATGAGCCGCGTTTTCAAGGCATTAGGCATAGCGACAGCAACGCTCGATTTAGGGGCGGCGGGGAAGATTGCCTTGTGGTAAATGACGCCACACTCCTCCCTAAACAGACAGACATCGCATCCTATTAAAAAAAAGAAAAACCTCAGGCTTCCCGCATCTCACGGGAAACCTGAGGTTTATTCTTACCCCTCAGAAAGAAGGGTTAATCAGCTAAGAGAATCTTACTTCACAATGAACTTCTTGCCGTTCTGGATGCAGATGCCCTTGTAGCCCTCGCCAACACGCTGACCCTGGAGGTTGTAGATGGGTGCGTTGGTGTCGAGCTCGTCAACGGTGATGTTCTTGATGGCAGTCTCAGCATCTTTTGAGGCCTCGATAGTTGCAAGGGTTGTAGCTCCAGGGATGAAGACGAAACCGTCGCAAGTTATCTTAGATCCGCAAGCATTAACGTTGTAGTAAGCACCGCTGTACACAGGGAAGGCAATAACACCCAGACCATTGCTGGTTGTAGTTGACCAAGCGCACTCTGCACCAGAGAGCGAAGCAACCATAGCTGCAGCCTGCTTATAAGTAGAACCATTGTTAACTATCGCAGAGATAAGATTGCCATCTGCTCCAGCTACGGTCTCTTCAAGAAGAGTCAATTTATTTTCTTTAACGAGAGCATCGATAGAGTCCTTGACGCCACCAGTACCCCATTTGTCTAAATTAGCCTTATAGTCCTCCCAAGTAATCTTGAGCTTCTGGTAAGCTTTGGGCGTAGCAGAGGTGTAAGCATAATAGATGTAAGTGCGAGACCATGAGATATCCTCACACGCCTCTGAAGATTCATAATAGTCACCACTTTCATCGGCGGGCAAAGTATACTTATACTCAGCTGCATCCTTTGCGTCAAAAGCCACGAGAGAGTAAGCCATAGCCGCAGAGCTACCACCGAAAGACTCATCAGTACACTCCCATGCGAAGTAGTTCTTGTTATACGCCAACTTGCTGAAGACATAAAGCATGCCGTCAGCCTTGGGAGTGAAGCGGAAAACAGCGCCAGATGTCTGTGGCCCACTAAGTGAGTTGACAGGGCCAGGGTTTGTTTGACCCTGAATTCCCTTGGGGGCATTGTAAACAACACCATCAATCTTAATCTGGTTGACGGCATCGTCATCAGCACTCATGGCAATAATCTTATACGTGTCTTTATAAGCAACAGACATCGTAACACTCTTTGATTCGCAGACAACCGTGCCTGCCGCAACCTCCACGGCAGTCTTTGCTGCACCTTCGCCAAGCAAGGCCACAGCATCAACGAATGCGCTCTCGGTCTGCGCAAATGCGGCACCGCTCACGGCGATTGCCGAAAGAAGAAGTAGTTGTTTCTTCATGGTTAATTGATTAATAAATGAAACTTTATAGGCAAAAGAGGAGGAGCCGCCTCTCAGCAAAGCAGAGAGGCGGCCCTCTCCTTACACCTTTTACTTATTATCCCAATTTACATTAGAGAAAGTGAACTGCGAAGTCACAGCATTTCGACCTTTACCAGTGAACCTCTCAAAATAGATTGAGGCAGACCCCTCATTGTCTATCCAACCAAAGAAACCAGTGTTTCCAATTGGCAGATTATTCGAATCTATTTGAGTAGGATAATTGCTAAATGAGAAGCCATTGGATGTCTGGACAACATTGGCAACATAAGACTGCTCAATTGCGGGGTTCGCGCAGACAACGGAGACCATGCAAGCATACTCGGCCTCAGCGGCTGCGAAAGAGAGTGAGCCATCAACATAGGTCGTGTCTTTGGTCTTGGTGTTAATCACCTGGAATTTGCCCTCAAATGACTTGCCGGCAATTGCTTGTCCCGGGTTGGTAGAGATGATGGCGTCATCATCGTCGTCATCGCAGGCTGAGAAGCCGAGAGCGAGGGCGCATAGGAGAGAGGCCAATATTTTGCGTTTCATGATATTGCTCGTTTTAAGTTTAAACTTAGCAGATTAGTAGCCCGGGTTCTGGTCGTCCTGAGTCATGCCGGTGTTGCCAGAAATCTCCTCGAACGGGATTGGGCGGTACCACTTGTAGACGCCGGTCGGGGTCGGAATCTGCGTTGAGTAGGTCATGTTGCAGCCGAAAGCGAAGACGTAGCGGAAGAGCTGACGTGTGCGGCGGAGGTCATACCAACGGCCGGGCTGGCCGTAGGTCTCACGGGCGCGCTCGTCAAGGACGACGTCAATGCTGGTGGGCGTGAAGCCTGAAATCTGGCTTGCGTAGGTCGGGCTGTAAGAGCCGAAAGAAGAGAGGGAGCCAGCGTTGGCACGCTCGCGGAGCTCGTTGAGAGCGGCGAGAGAGCCGGCCTCGTCACCTGCCATGAGGAGAGCCTCGGCCTTGTCGAGCTTAGCGCCAGCCACATCGAGGATGAGGATGTCGCGGCAGCTCTGGGTCTTCTTGGCAGCCTGAAGGGTGTTGGGGTCATCCCACTTGCTAACGCAGTCCATAGCAGCAACAAGGTTGGCGAAGTCGCTACCATTGGTGCCAGGGGTTGTGCCAGAGACAAAGGTATAGTCCTGAGTGGTATAGGTGCCATCGGCATTGAAAGTAGCGACGGTAGAAGTCTTGCCGAGGAGCACAGCCTTTGGCTTAGTGGTGCAGTCGCCTTGCGTGAACTGAGCCTGATGGTCATTCAGATAGGCGAGGAAGTCACTCTTAGAGGTGTAAGAGGGAGCGTAGTAGTAGGCGATGGGGAGGTTCTCAGTGTTGCTGACCTTATACTTGGCATAGTAGCCTGAGTTGTCCCAATTGCTTGCGTAGTTGTAGTGGGTGACTGCGAAAGTAGCAGCGTAGCGTGCATCGCCCTCCTCGAAGAGATAGAGACTCTTGAGAGAGGTGCCGTTGCAAGAAGAGCCCTGTTTGCAGCCGTCCACGTTCATCTCACCATAGTAGTTCGCAAACTGGTTCTGGAGGCTGTGGCCACAATCAGACGCTGCACCGGGGTAGCTTGCGCGGTCATAGTCGATGGAGAAAATCTCCTCCTGGTTATCCTCATTGTCGAAGTCCCACTTCTGAGCAAAATCAGAGATGAGGGAGACGCCTGCGACGGCCTTGTCGGCATAAGAGGCGGCGCGGTTGAAGTAGGTCTTGTCACCGATGGTGTAAGTGCCTGCCTTGTCGTCAGTCAGAGTCGTGCCGAGGTCCCAGCCAGCGGCGAGAGCCACCTTAGCGGCAAGTGCATTAGCAGCCTGCTTGGAGACAGAGCCGTCATGAGCAGACATCTCTGGGATAGCCTCATCAGCAACGACAGCGTCGAGGTCAGCAAGAATGCCGTCATAGAGGTCCTTCAGCTGCGTCTTGGGGTAAGAGGTCTCGGCAGAGTTGATATAAGTGGTGACGTAGGGCACACCGCCGAACTGCTGTGAGAGGAGGTAGTAGGCGTAGCTGCGGAGGAACTTCATCTCGGAGCCATAGGTGTCGCCACCATAGTTGATTACGCCGTTGCAGGCGTTGATGAGCTTGTAGCAAGCCGAGTAGAACTCCTTGCAGGTTGAGTTCTCAGCCACGAGCGTATAGGTGCCGAAGTCGGCATCCGTCGAGCTCTTGCCACGGGCGTTCCAATAGAGGTCAGTGCCATCATCCGTCATGCAGATGTAGGTCTCATCCACAAGGGGCTTAGCGAGCGAGAAGGCGTATGCACGGAACGCGGCCAGTCCTTCGGGCGTGTTGTAATAGTCGTCGGCGGTCTTGCCACCCTCGCTCTTGTTGTCGGCCACGAGGAAGTCCTCGCACGACGTGAGAGCCGGGGCGCAGACGGACACGAGTGCCGCAAGGGCGTATATCTTGATGTGTCGTATCATTTGACTAAAGATCTTGAGAGAATTAAGTTACTTAAAACTTGAGGTTCAGACCGAACTCGCAAGTGACGGTGGCAGGACCATCCTCCTTGAGAGACGCTCCAGCCCACTCAGGATCCCAACCCATGAAGTCGTCCTTAGACCAGCAGAAGGGGTTGGTGACAGTGCAGTAGATGCGTGCCTTCTGGAGGTGGATGGCCTCAAGCACGTTCTTGGGGAGCGAGTAGCCGAGGGTGATGTTCTTAATCTTGACGAAAGAAGCGTCAACATAGTCGCCTACGCCCTTGGTGAAGTAGCTGCCTGAGCCCTGGCCAGTGGCTGAGCGGTTGACCGCCGGATACTTGCCATAGTGGGTTGACTGCTGGTAGCGGGGGTTGATGTAGGTGCCATCGGCGTTCACACCGTCGCAGCCGATGAGGGTGCCTGCGGGGATGTAGTAATCCATGTTGAGGCGGTTACGACCGCGGTCAGAGTAGTCGGCGTAGCGCTCGTAGAGGTTAGAGTAGACCGTGTAGCCCTGCTTGGTGTAGAGAGAGGCTGAGAGGTCGAAGCCGAACGCAGAGAGGGTTGTAGAGAGAGAGCCAGTCCACTTAGGATCTGAGCTGTAGACCTTCTTATCATTCTCATCGAACTTGCCATCACCATTCATATCCTGGATGACGGGCATACCCTCGGTCCAGCCGTAGCAAGCGTAGTAGTAGTCATAGCTCTTTACTTTAGAGCCAGGGGTGAAGCCCTTTGAACGAGCGATCTCGGTGTCAGGCACAACCATGTCGAGGTCAGTCACGAGGCCGTCCCATACATAGCCGTAGATGTTGTTGAGAGTCTCGCCGATGAAGAGGTTATTGTTAGGCTGGTCATTGCCAGTGCCGTCAATCTCCTTGAGCTCATTGACATTCTTGGCCCAGTTGACACTCATCTCCCAAGTGAGGAAGTCATTGTCAATGATGGTGCCGGTGAGGCCGACCTCAACACCACGGTTGCGAACCTTACCGATGTTGGTGGTCATCTTGACGCCACCACTCTCAAGAGGGAGCTGCACGGAGTAGAGAAGGTCGCGGCTCTGCTTCTGATAGATATCAAAAGTACCAGAGATGCGGTTTGAGAGGAAACCGAAGTCGAGACCTACGTTGATCTCATCACTCTTCTCCCAAGAGAGATCCTTGTTGACGATGGCAGAAGGAGCGAAGCCGGTAGAGGTCGCATTGCCAAAGGCCTGATAGTAAGGGCCGGTGACAGTCTGCTGAGTAGCGTAGTTGCCTGCGCCTGCGTTGTTACCAGTGACACCGTAAGAGAGGCGGAGCTTGAGGTTTGAGAGGACATCTTTGGTGTTCTCCATGAAACTCTCCTCGCTGATGCGCCAAGCTGCTGCGACAGAGGGGAAGACGCCCCACTCATTGCCCTCAGCGAACTTAGACGAGCCGTCCCAACGGACAGTGCCAGTGAGCATATAGCGGCCAAGGAAAGAGTAGTTGGCACGGAAAGCGAACGAGAGCATAGAGTTCTCGGTGTAAGAAGTGCCGTCAGATGCGGTAGCGTCATAGGTGCCAGAGCTGAGCTTGTACCAGAGAGAGCCGTCCTGAGGGTTTGTGTACTGGAGGCCAAGCTTCTCAGTCTTGCTGTGGTTCCACTCGTTCATGAACATCAGGTTCAGGCTGTGATCCTGATTGAAGGTCTTGGCGTAGGTGGCAGTGTTGGTCCAGGTGAAACCGAAGTTCTGGCTGGTGGCGTACTGCGCGGTAGCATCAGCGTTGAGGTCCTTGGTTGTGCCGTTTGAGGCGTCAACGTAAGTACCCTTGTCATCGAACTGGCTGTCGCGGTAGTAGGTGAAGCTGGGGGCGTAGGTGCTCTTGATTGAGAGGCCATCGATGGGCTTAATCTCAATGTAGGCGGCACCGAGGAGGCGGTAGGTAATCTTCTCCTTCTCTTGGATCTGCATGTAGAGCAGAGGGTTGACAGAAGATGTGAACTGGTTGTTGGAAGTGCCGAGAGCCGTCTTGTGACCAGGCATCGCGATGAGGTTGCCCTCAGAGTCGTAGGGGTTGATGAAGGGGTTCATACGGAAACCCTCCTGGACTGCGTCATCATTAGCGTACTCGTTGGTGGTGACGGCGGCGTTGATGTTGAAGCCTACAGACGCGTACTGGTTGAGGTTGCTGTCGAGGCTGCCCTTGAAGTTGAAGCGGCGCATATGGTCGCCCTTGTAGACGCCGCGCTCGTCGGTGACACCTACGCCGAGGTGGTAAGAGATGTCAGACGTTGAGCCAGAGAAAGCTACGTAGTGGTTCTGCTTCTGGCCATCCTGAGTGACGAGGTCAACCCAGTCGGTCACGTCGCCACTCGCAATCTTGTTAGCGAGGAGCGAAGTTCCATCCTCAGTATCAGAGAGAACAGCCGGGATGTAGTTGGCGTTCGTCATGTAATACTGCGGGTGAGAAGCATTAGCGCCATTAGAGAGAGTGCCGAGGTACTGGAGGAAACGCCACTGCGCGAACTGCTCGGCGCTCATGAAGTCAGCCTCGCGGGTCACCTTGCTGAAGCCATAGTAGCCATCATAGGAGACATTGAACTTCTGTGCGCACTCGCTGTTCTGCTGCTTCTTGACGCCTGCTCCGCCCTTGGTGGTGATCATGATGACACCAGCAGTTGCGCGAGAGCCGTAGATGGCGGTAGAAGAAGCGTCCTTGAGGACGTCGAGGCGCTCAATATCCTGAGGGTTAAGGAAGTCCATGTCAGAGCAGACGACACCGTCGATGACATAGATAGGCTTGGTGTCTGAGCTGATGGAGCTCTTACCACGGATCTCAATGTCGAAGCCGCCATTGGTACGGCCAGTGCTCTGCGTAATAGAGACACCGGCGACTGCGCCTTGGAGGTTCTCCATCACTGAGGTTGCGCCCTTAGAAGCGAGTTTCTCAGTTGAGACAGAAGAGATAGAGCCGGTGAGGTCGCTCTTCTTCATCGTGCCGTAGCCGACAGCCACGACCTCCTGAATCTCCTGAGCGTCATCATGAAGTGTGAAATTGACCGTCGTGCGGCCGTTGAGAGCCTCAGTGACAGTGGCATAGCCAATGAAAGAGACCTGAAGAGTGCTATTGGATGGTGCGGCGAGAGTATAGTTGCCATCAAAGTCGGTAACAGTTCCGACCGTAGTCCCCGCCACGACAACGGCGGCGCCAGGAACGGGCTGACCCGTATTATCCTTGACGACACCAGACACCGTGATGTCCTGCGCCATCGCCACGACCGCCACGAGGGCCATCAATAGGCTCGCTGCGAGCCTGCGGATGCTTTTGTAGTGCATTAGTGGTTGTTTTTTGTTAATAACAGAGAGAGATTTTTCATCGTTATGATAGGAGATGAGCTGCAAGGGCGGCGATGGCAGGTGCGACTATAGGCATTTCTGCAATAATCTCATGTTGTGCTATCGTTTGTCCTTGTTAGCAAACGTTGCAAAGTACTAAAAAAAAATCGAGACTTGCAATACATATTTTAAGAATGTTTTTCACATCAAAAAACAAAGCCCGCAAACGATTGACACTCCGCATAAGAGACAAACCACACAACTTATTAAGCATCATTAAAATACAATTCTCAAGCCACTATTTTGCATTTAACAAACCCTAATGCGAACGGAATAAAAAATTACATCAAATGCAAACACATATTTAAGCCTCTCTACCGAATAACATTGGCCCTCAGCGATAGCCGAACAGTCAAGACACCCTTCTTTTATCCAAACAATGCAAAAAGGAGGCAATATACACAATACGACGACCTCGATAGGCTGACAAACTCCGCAATTGGGTGACCATCAAAAGTGTGTGCCGGGGCTCTGACAAATGCAAACGTTTACAAAATGGGGATGACTCGTCACTCTGCTATTATTCACTCCAAAAATGGCCGACCGGCAAAACCTAAGGGTATGATGACATGACCTCACGCAAATCTTGATGCGCCCCAAAAACTGTGAATAGCGGGCTTCTGCAAAGCCACATGACGAGCCAAGACATAAAACAGGCACACGTTTGAGCAACCAAGAGATATTTTACATATTTTTGCAAAACGATACCCCATAAAAACCTACAAGCCTGTGCATGACAAAATAGAGATGCAGGACCTGCCGGCACTCCATAAACGGATGGAGCCGGCTCTTTCAGAAGCAATAAAACGTGTCATAGAGAGTGGCTGCTACATCCGCGGCCGCGAAGTCACCACCCTTGAGGACGAGTTGGCACGATATGCCGGCACAGCGTTCTGCCGCACATGCGCCAACGGCACCGAGGCTATCCAGATTGCCCTCATGGCCTTAGACCTCAAACCAGGGGACGAGGTCATAACCTCCACATTCTCCTTCATTGCGGCCGCCGAGGCTTGCAAATTGCTGGGGCTGAGGGTTGTATTTGCCGATATTGACCCAAAGACTTTCAATATTGACCCGAAGAGTGTCGAGCGGATAGTCACCCCGCGCACACGAGCCATTATCCCCGTTCATCTCTTCGGACAAATGGCGCCAATGGAGCCTATTTTGGACATTGCGCACAGGCACAACCTCTTCGTGATTGAGGATGCCGCACAAGCTTTTGGCGCGGAGCAGACCATCTTCGGCAAAAGGGTCAAGGCATGCTCGGCAGGCGTGATTGGCTGCACATCCTTCTTCCCCACCAAAAACTTGGGCTGCATGGGCGATGGCGGCGCCGTCTTCACGAGCGATGAGGACTTGGCAATCCGCATAGCCGCCATAGCATCGCACGGGGCGAAGAAGAAATATCACTCGGAAATGGTGGGCATAAACAGCCGACTCGACGAGATACAGGCAGCAGTCTTGCGCATCAAGCTGAGGCACATAGACGAGTGCCTGAGCCGCAGGCGAGCCGCCGCCCTCAAATATCGCAAAGCTCTGGCGGACTGCGACTTCGTGGTATGCCCACAGATGGCTGACGGACACACGTTCAACCAGTTCACCCTCCACGTCAACTACGGCTGCCGCGACGACATACGCGAGTTCCTGACCCAGCAGGGTGTCTCCACCATGATATATTTCCCGGAGCCAATCCATCATCAACCGGTTTTCGGGACGGCAGACAACCTGCCCATGGCGGACGAGGCCGCAAAATGCGTATTGTCACTGCCCATGCACTCGGAGCTTACAGACGAGACGATAAGCCAAGTGGCAGCGGCAGTCAACTCATTCCACATAGGCGCCCACAGGGGCAGATAAGCCACCCTACCCTATCATCATGTTCATCCACCCCACAGCCGTAATAGACGACAACGTCACCATTGGCTCAGACACCCGCGTGTGGCACTTCGCCCACCTCGTGTCGGGCTGCCACGTCGGCTCGCGCTGCTCCATAGGTCAGAACGTAGTCATAATGCCCACAGCCGTGGTGTGTGACGGTTGCCGGATCCAGAACAACGTGTCACTGTTTGATGGTGTGACACTTGAGAGCGACGTATTCGTCGGCCCCTCAGCCGTCTTCACCAACGTCATCAATCCGCGCGCATTCATATCACGCAAGAGTGAATACCGCCCCACTATAGTCCGCCGCGGCGCCTCCATAGGGGCCAACGCCACCATAGTGTGCGGACACGAGATAGGCGAGTTCGCCCTCATCGGGGCGGGCAGCGTCGTGACGCGAGACGTGCCACCCTATGCGCTGATGATGGGCAACCCCGCCCGACAAAAAGGCTGGGTTTCGCGAGCCGGCCATAAACTGAAGTTTGGCGCAGACGGTATGGCCACCTGCCCTGAGACTGGTGAGACATACAGTCTCTCCACAGACTGCGACGGACGCAAACACGTAAACCCGACGACGCCAACGGCCAAGACGGAAGAAGATTGAAAGAAAATGTCAACACAAGATAAAAAGACGCTGCGAATGGCAGTCGTGGGCTGTGGCTACATAGGCCATCGGCACATTGCCATGATTGACGCCAACCCCGAGATGAAACTCGTCGCCGTGGCAGACATACGCCCCGCGGAAAAATGCGACGCTCCGAGCGGCGTCCAATTTTACAGTAACATCGACGACCTGCTCGCCTCGGAGGGCAAACTCGACGTGGTGAGCGTATGCACGCCAAACGGCCACCACGCCGAGATGGCAATCAAGATACTCAAGAGCGGGGCCAACGTCCTGATGGAGAAGCCTCTCGCCCTGAGCAGAGCAGAGGCGGACCTCATTGCCGCCGCCGAAAAAGAGTCGGAAGGACGAGTCTTTTGCGTCTTCCAAAACAGATACACACCGACTTCTGAGTGGCTCAAAGGCATCGTGAGTGACGGGACACTTGGCGAACTGACGTCGGTCATTGTCGGCTGCCAGTGGAACCGCGACGAGAGGTATTATAAACCCGGCTCATGGCATGGCACGGCCAAACTTGACGGCGGCACGCTCTTCACGCAGTTCTCGCACTTTGTGGACATACTGCTGTGGCTCGTGGGCGACATTGACATCCTCTCGGCCACTTTTGCGGACTTCTGCCACAAGGAGACAACCGACTTTGAGGACACAGGCGCGTTCCTCTTCCGGACAAAGAGAGACGGTGCGCTCGGCTCGTTCAGCTACACAACGGCCGTGCCTGGTGAGAACTTAGAGACATCCATCACACTCATTGGCACAAAAGGAAGCGTCAAAGTGGCGGGTCAATATATGAGCGACGTCGCACTTTGCAAAATTCCTGGCTACGTCATGCCACAACTCCCGCCCCCAAACCCGCCCAACGACTATGGGGCATATAAAGGCTCGGCCGCCAACCACTGCTACGTCTTCAGCAACGTGGCGGATGTGCTTCTCCGCGGCGCGGAGCCAACCGCCACAATAGACGACGGGATGGCCGTCGTGAGCGTCATAGACAGAGTTTACTCCCTCCGCAAAGAGGACTACACGTCTCACACCACTCTTTCCTACCAGCCATGACAATCCAAGACAAACTCGCCGGGCTGACCATATCAGTCACGGGACTGGGCTACGTGGGCCTGCCAGCCGCACTCGCTTTCGCCACAAAATATCACGTCATCGGCTTCGACCACTCAAAAGAGCGCGTAGAGATGCTGCGCCGCCATGAAGACCCGAGCGGCGCCGTCCCCCCCGAGAGATTTGACAACCTCGACATAACATTCACGAGCAGCGCCGACGAGCTCCGCCACGCCAATTTCCACATAGTGGCCGTGCCGACCCCGGTAGACGAGAGCCGCACGCCAGACATCACGCTGCTCAAGATGGCGATGGGCACCTTGGGCGCGACACTGAAAAAAGACGACACCGTGGTCATAGAGAGTACCGTCTACCCCGGGTGCGTCGAGGAGGACTGCCTGCCGATATTGGAGTCCAAGTCGGGGCTCAAGGCCAATGAGGACTTCAACATAGGCTACAGCCCCGAGCGCATCAACCCGGGCGACCAGAAGCACACATTCACCACAGTTCGCAAAATAGTGTCGGCAGGCACGCCCGAGGGGCTTGACCTTGTGGCCGCCGCATACCAATCTGTCATCAGCGCCGAAGTGTTCCGCGCTTCGAGCATCCGCGTGGCCGAGGCCGCCAAAGTGATAGAGAACACGCAGCGCGACGTCAACATCGCCCTCATGAACGAATTAGCCATCATATTCAACCGCATGGGCATCGAGACCGACGACGTGCTGCAAGCCGCCTCCACCAAATGGAACTTCCTGCCCTTCCACCCCGGGCTTGTGGGCGGGCATTGCATCGGAGTGGACCCTTATTACCTTGACTATAAGGCACGGAGCATCGGCTACCACACCCAGATTATCAACCATGGGCGCTCGGTCAACGACTCCATGGGGCGATATGTGGCGGCAGAGACCGTCAAACGAATGCTGACGGGCGTGTCACCCGACCCGACCAAAGCCCGCGTGCTGATAATGGGCCTGACGTATAAAGAGGATGTGCAGGACGTCCGCAACACACGCTCCATTGACATACTCAGCGAGCTTCGCAACTTCGGCATCAGCCACATAGACGTCATGGACCCCGTGGCCTCAACGAGAGACGCGGAAGCCCTTTACGGATTCACACCCAAAGGGCAGCCTGATGGGGTATACGACGCCATAGTTGTGGCAACGTCACACAACTGCTTTAAGAGCCTCGGGCAAGATTTCTTCGACAGTCACCTGCGGAGGGGGGGCGTTCTGACCGACGTGTATGGCATCTTCAGGCACATTGAGGGCTTCAACTCATGGAGACTGTGACCCGGGAAAAGGGACTTAGGGCTGTCATTTGCTCCCAAAGCGACTTCGCCACGGACTACCGCGTGGAGAAGATGCGTCAGACACTCACCTCATTGGGATATGACGTAACACTCTTGGGCCGCAGTCATCCAACTGACGGGCGAACGCCATCTGACAAAGTGGACTATATGCGCCACTTCTTTTGGCATGGGCCACTTTTTTACGCCGAACTCAACCTGCGTCTTTTTCTGCGACTGCTCTTCGGCAAGTCGTGGGACCTTATTGTCTCAATAGACCTTGACACATTGGCGGGTTGTCAGGCCGCGGCAAGGATTCGCCGCACGCAGCTCATGTGGGACAGCCACGAACTTTTCCCCGAAGTGCCAGAGATTGCGGGCAAGCCCATGGTCAAAAAAGTGTGGTGGGCCATTCAGAACTTCTGCGTGCCGCGTCTGCGTAAAACGGACATAGCGGTGACCGTCTGCAAATCAATAGCGGATATATTCCTTGAGAAATATGGTCGGGAGTTCCTCGTGGTGCGCAACGCCCCATTAGCATCGCGTCTGAGCGAGGTTCAGAAAGTTGGCAGAGACACATCCGAGCGACCGTTCACCATACTTTATCAGGGTGCGGTCAACGTGGGCCGAGGCGTCGAGGAGATGATTAGCGCATTGCCACTGTTGCCGAGCTGCCGCTTTGTCGTGGTGGGCGATGGCGACGTGATGGACGACGCTAAGGCTCTCGCCGCAAAGATGGACGTAAAGGACAGGGTCAAATTCATTGGCCGAGTGCCATTTAGAGACCTTGCGCCTTTCATGGCAAAAGCTGACGTGGGACTCGTGCTCCTCAGAAACATATCACTCAACTACCAGTACGCCCTGCCTAACAGGGTATTCGACTTCATCCAAGCCGGGCTGCCCATAATTGGCAGTCGCCTGCCCGAGATAGAGTCAATAGTCGAAAAGCAGCAAGACGAGGAGGGGACTCCGCTTCCTGTGGGACTGTGCATTGACACCATGGATGCGAACGCACTCGCCGAGGCCATAAGAGGCGTCATGTCCGACCCCATGCGCACAACCCTTTGGCAGAAAAACATGGCAAGACTCGCCCCCCGCTTGACGTGGGAGCAAGAGGTCGAGAAAATAAAAGTAGAGGTGAAGAGGCGCGAAGAGAGAGGGGCTTAGAGTTTACGAATGATAGTCATCCCGTCGCGTATTGGGAGGATGAACTTCTCGACCCGCCTGTCAGCCGCCACATGGTCATTAAACGCCTTGACCGCCGCTGTGTGACGGTCTGACGACTTGACCACGGCATCAACCACATGGCCATCCCACAAGACGTTGTCCGCCAAGATAAACCCACCTTTCCGGACACGGGGCAGCACCGCCTCATAATAATCGAGATACTCCCTCTTGTCGGCATCGATAAAGACAAGGTCGAATAGCTTCCCACCCGTCTCTGCCTCTATTTCAGCCAAAGCATTGTCAAGAGTACCTATGTGAAGCACCAGTTGATGAGCATGCACCGAGCGTGAGAAAAAACTCATTATCAGATCCTCAAGCTCATCATTAACCTCGACCGTATGGATGCGGGCGTCGGGATTTGTGAGGCCTTGCGCCATCGAGAGGGCGGAATAGCCTGTGAAAGTGCCTATTTCGAGGGTCAGCTCAGGCTGAAGCATCTGCACAAATGTCTTTAGCAGCGAGCCTTGCAGGAGACCCGAGCACATTCGCGGCTGAATGGTACGCAGATGCGTCTGACGCTCCAGCTCATGCAGAAGAGCCGGCTCAGCGTCAGAATGGTCAAAGATATATTGCTCTATTTCTGGTGTCATGCGAAAATGAGTCGGGACATGGGCGACGCGCCTAATACATTTTGGGCAACTCGGAGAATCGACTCTGGCGAAACCTTGTCACGAATAATGTCGGCAATCTCATAGACCGTCAAGTAACGCCCATAGAGGATGGCCGCACGTCCGGCAGCGAGCATCAGACTCTCCGAGTCGTCCGCAGCCATCATGGTCTGACAGACATATTGATTTATAATCTTATGGAAAGCAGAGGGCGAGAGAGCCGATTGGCATAGTTTGTCAATCTCACGGCCGACAATCTTCATGCTCCGGTCAATATTTTGCGGGTCTGTGCCGAAATAGATGCTGAAGAGACCCGTGTCATCAAAACTCGTGTAGTTGGTCTCCACATTATAGGCTATGCCGTTGCGCTCACGCAGAGCCACAGAGAGCCTCGAATTCATGCTTGGGCCGCCCAATATGTTGGATAGGACATTCATCTCAAGCCTGTCATCCGCAAAACAATCCGGGGCTTTGCACCCCATGACCACGTGCGCCTGGCTCGTCCCCTTGTCCACACGTTCATCAAATGCGGCGAAAGAATCCACCTTGACACGCTCAGGCCTGCCAAGGCGCGCGCAGACTGAGCCGAAATACCTCTCAGCCGCCTTTAGAACCTTCTTGCGGTCCGTGGGGCCGATATAGACAAAAGCCATGCGGTCCGTGACGTGAGCGCGTCCGATGAAACGAAGCGCGTCTTCACCTGAGAAACGGGCAACTGTCTCAGGAGTCCCGAGAATATTATGCCCAAGGGGAGTGCCAGCAAAAGCCTTTTGCTCCCATTCGTCAAAAACAAGCTCAGAGGGGGTGTCCTCATAACTCGTAATCTCGTCAATAATGACCTCACGCTCCTTGTCAAGCTCCTTGACCGGGAAAACTGAATTGAACGCCATGTCGGCAATCAGCTCGGCCGCACGCGCCAAATCATCCTCAAGGAAAGCCGCATGAATGGCAGTCTCGTCCTTTGTCGTGTAGGCGTTAAGCTCACCGCCCACCTCGTCCAACCTGCTCAAGATGTGGCAGGCGCGCCTTTTGCGTGTACCTTTGAACACGGTATGCTCCACGAAATGGGCGAGCCCGTACTCATCATCGGCCTCATCGCGGCTTCCCGCATTAATCACCAAGGCGCAGCGAGCCACAGGGCCGGGAGCCCATAGTGTGCACACCTTGATGCCATTGGCGAGAGTTATAACTGTTGTTTCTTCTGTCTCTTTGGGCATTATCTGTAAAGAAAAGCAAGGGCATGGTGCGAGGCTCAGGCCTTAATGCGAATAGATGCCATATTTAGCCAGCCTTTGACCATCCGAGGGCAAAGTTACTAAACAGTTCACAGTTAGCAATAACACGCCTGCCCGTTTGGACACACCACCGTCAGCAAAAGAGTTGAATTGGCATGCGATGAGCAGCAGAAGGAGGTCTAATAGTAAAACAGAACCCCGAGGCGGCGGAATGACCGCACCTCGGGGCTGGTAAATGTCGTCTTAAACAGGTCTGAAGTGTCTAAGCCTCCTCTGTCGGCTCGATATCCTCCTCGGGGTCGGTCTCAGGCTCACCAATAGAGCCCTCCGGCTCCTGACCTTGGCTGAAAGCAGCGCGCACCTTGGCCTCAATCTCCTCTTGCAACTCAATATTGTCCTTAAGGATTCGGAGGGCAGCCTCGCGTCCCTGAGCCAACTTAGAGCCGGCGTAAGAGAACCAGGAGCCGGACTTCTTGACAATGTCCAAGGCCGTAGCCTGGTCAAGAATCTCACCGACCTTTGATATGCCCTCGCCGAAACGAATCTCGAACTCCGTCTTGCGGAATGGGGGCGCGACCTTATTCTTCACAACCTTGGCACGGGTTATGTTACCCAGCACCTCATCGCCATTCTTGATGGGGCTGACCTTGCGGACATCAATACGGATGGAGGCGTAGAACTTAAGGGCGTTGCCACCGGTGGTAGTCTCCGGGTTACCAAACATGATGCCTATCTTCTCACGAAGCTGATTGATGAAGATACAGGTGGTGTTAGTCTTAGCCAATGCGCCGGTGAGCTTGCGGAGAGCCTGACTCATCAGGCGCGCGTGCAGACCCATCTTGGCCTCGCCCATCTCGCCCTCAATCTCAGCCTTGGGCGTAAGAGCCGCCACAGAGTCGATGACAATGATGTCAATCGCGGAAGAGCGGATAAGCTGCTCTGCGACCTCAAGAGCCTGTTCACCATTGTCCGGCTGGCTCATGTAGAGGGCATTCATATCGACGCCGAGCTTCTCGGCATAGGTGGGGTCGAATGCGTGCTCAGCGTCAATGAAAGCGGCAATACCGCCCGACTTCTGAGCCTCGGCAATGGCATGGATGGCGAGGGTCGTCTTACCTGACGACTCGGGGCCAAAGATCTCAATGATACGACCGCGCGGGTAGCCACCCACTCCGAGGGCCATATCGAGACCGAGAGAGCCTGTCGGGATGACCGGGACCTTCTCGACCTGGCGGTCACCCATGCGCATGATGGTACCCTTGCCGTAGGTCTTGTCAATCTTGTCCATGGTCAGCTTAAGAGCCGCCAATTTTTTCGCCTTGATATCTTCAGAGCTGTCTGCCATGATTATGCTGTGTTCTTTTAATTAAACGTCATCTTAACTTTTCATCCGAACGAGTAGAGAAGAAACATCGCCTCCATCGTTCCGACAATGCAAAGATAACCGCATAGCTGTTTCAATTCTTGACACAACGGAGGTTTTTATGGGGAATTTTTGTTGTGTCGATTTTTGAGACAGTAATAGGAATAGGGGTTACCTGTAATATTTGCCTGTTGAAAAACTTAATTATCACAGAGGGCAAACCGCACGCACCGAGAAACCAAAGCAACGGTTGAGGCTGTGAGCTACGCTTCGACCACCAGAGTTGAAGCTGAGGTTATTGGCATAGTTGGGACTACAAGGAAAGAGTTTTTGCGACCAGTAAAAGCCAGAAGCCCCCTCGTCGTAGAGGTCCGAATAACACCAGTAGCCAGCAGCGGGCAAGAAGAGAAAAACGCCCTCATAACCTGCCTGTTTGCTCTTGATGACATAGCCGCTGTGACCAGATTCATTGTAATTGTCTATCCACGCCCACTCACAGTTGTCCTCACTGGAGAGCTCGGCAAGCTCGGCCTGGGTTGGCATGCGCCACTTGCCGCCCCAGTTGATGGCGGCTGCGTCGTCGGAAGGCTCGAGAGTGGTCTTGCCGTCAGCATCATTGTACTTGAGCATCACGGCTCGCATATCAGCAAAATAGCCGAGACTATACGTATTCCAACCATAATAGCGGCAATTGCCATCAGCTTCCTTCTTGGGAGTTATCTCGCCCCACATGAAATACTCTCCATAATCAGATGGTTTGCTCGCCCCAATGTTCCAAGGCGCCCATTTAACTGATAGACCGAGGTCAATGGCATCTGACTCTTTTGACACACTGCCACCTACTTTGTTCTGGCATAAAGGGGTCACTACTGGCGCAACTGAAAGTGAAACAGCCAAGAGCAATGCCGCTAAATTTTCTTTCATTTAGAAAAGGGAGTCGTTAGCGTGACAAATGATTAGACTTACTGCCATGGACCGGCTACTCTATGCCCTGTGGGGGAATGCGGAAAATTGCAAAACAAGTTTGCCATAATTGTGCAGGCACTCATTGCAAACGATAAAACAGAGAAGCGCAGCAAGGTAAAGTTACGAAAAAAAATCCGCCCCCCGGAGATGACTCCGGGGGGCGGACTGGTTTAAGGGGCGGCAACCTACTCTCCCACACTCGTGTGCAGTACCATCGGCGCGG
>CAVFBC010000004.1:0-153243 GCA_963620575.1 Alistipes putredinis
CACCCAGTTGTTTTCTATGGATATATTCTGTTAACCGCAAAAATCATGTCAGAACACCCACTTGGCGCCGAGACATGGGCGGCATTTGAAGCCACCGACGGAGCCGAAGTTGGCACTCAGCTCAATCTCTGTGCCCAGGTTCAGATTGTCAACCCCGAAATGCCGACCGATGTTATACCACACCTGAGGCTCGGTGATAAAAACCGTCTCCTTGACTTTGCATGAGCCGTCGGCCTGATAGTCCACATTGTGTGTCTCCCACCAGAAGTCGGCGAAACCGCAGAAAGTGACGCCAGTGAGACCAAATATATCTTTACAGCCCCAGACCGCAGTTATCTGCAACGGCACCTTGCTGTCTGTCTTGCGAATAGTCTTATACATGACCTCAAGAGTCAGCGTGTTGCGGAAATCTTGCGAATGGAGGAAATAGTCGAGACCGAATAGCCATGCGTTGTTAATCGGGTAACTTCGGGTTATGCCGCCATTATATTCGACATGAAGGCTGAGCGGACTGAGGTTAGACTCCTGCCAAAAATTGAGGGCGCGGGCAATCTCGGTATAAGTCCCACCTTGCGCCACGTTTGGGCCTTCGACATGTTGGTTATAATTAAAGTCATGGTCCACAAAGAAATAGGTGCTACCCCATTTATCGCCCTTGAACATTTCAAGAGTGAGAGTAGCAAACTGCCTGTCTGTTCCGAAGTCATAGAAGAGTTGGGCATTGACCTGGGCACGGGAACTCGTCGCCGCTGCTAAACTTGCCAAAGCGACACAGCCAAAAGTTAAGATTCTCTTTCCCATATAATTCTAAGCAAAGGCGTAGTTAATGACAAAGAGAATTGCAAGGACATAGAGCGTGACATTCAAATCCTTGAAGTTGCCCGTGAACAGTTTGATGAGAACATAGCTGAGGATGCCGAGGCAGATGCCGTCTGCGATAGAATAGCAGAGCACCATGGTGATGATGGTGATGAAGGCCGGGAAAGCATCTGAGATGGAGTCAAGTTTGATCTTCTTGACAGACTCAAGCATCAGGACGCCCACCATGACAAGGGCTCCGCTGGTGGCGGCGCCAGGGATGAGCAAGAAGATGGGCGCAAGGAATATGGCGAGAAGAAACAGGCCACCCGTGACGAAAGAGGTGAGTCCGGAACGTCCACCCTCTGAGATGCCAGACGCGCTCTCAATATAAGTGGTGATGGTGGAACTGCCAAGAAAAGCACCACATGTAGTACCAATCGCATCACTCATCATGGCCTCACGAACACGAGGAATCTCACCATTAGGGCCAACGATGCCAGTGCGCTCAGCGAGCCCGACAAGAGTGCCAAGAGTGTCAAAGATGTTTACCAAGAGAAGAGAGAAGATGATGAGCAGCGTCTTGATGCTGAAGAAACCAGTGAAATCAAATTGGCAGAAGATGGGAGCCACGCTATGAGGGGCGGAGACTGGAACCCAACCATCAGGAATCTGAGTTACGCCGAGAGGAATGCCAATGAGCGTGGCAGCTATGATGCCGATGAAAAGCGACCCCTTGACACCACGAGCCATAAGGATCCCGCTAAGCAAGATGGAGAAGATGCCAAGGAGACTGGAGAAATTGAAAGTGCCGAGCCTGACACATGTGGCGGGGTCTGGAACCACGACACCAGCATTCTTCAGACCAATGAAGGCGATGAACATGCCAATGCCTGTGGAAATAGCGTAACGCAGATTAAGTGGGATGCACTCCAAAATCTTATCTCGCACATTAAGGAAGGTGATGAGGAGGAAGATGACGCCCTCGATGAGCAAAATGGCAAGTGACTGTTGCCACGAAAGTCCCATGGCTTGACAAAGCGTAAAGGCGAAAAAGGCGTTGAGACCCATGCTGGGAGCCTGAGCAAACGGCAGTTTGGCCATGAAAGCCAAGAGGAGTGTGGCAATGGCCGAGGCGAGAGCCGTGGCGGTGAAGAGCGCGGGCTTGTCCATGCCAGTGGTGGCGAGGATTGTCGGATTAACCGCCAAAATGTAGCACATGGTGAGGAATGTGGTTATACCAGCAATTACCTCAGTGCGGATTGAGGTCTTCTTGGGGTCGAAGCCCAAGAGCCTTTGGAGCATTTGCATGAAAAATAGGTTTTAAGATTGAAAGTCGAGTTTGTGTGACGCGTAAAAGTAATAATACTTTTTCTCATTTTTTCACAATAGTATTAAAAAGCACACATCACGGCATAAAAAAATTCCCCGTCTCACCCACAGATGTGGGAAAGACGGGGACTCAATGATATTGTGAGCCGTGGCTTTTAGCCGTTCAACTTATTGCTGAAGAAATATTTGGCTTCACGGAGAGCAGCCTCCATGCCCTCGGCGTTCTTGCCGCCTGCAGTAGCGAAGAAAGGCTGACCGCCACCACCTCCCTGAATGAACTTGGCGACGTCGCGTATGGTCTGACCCGCATTGAGGCCAAGATTCTTGACAAGGTTATCTGTGATGATGATGAGCAACTGGGGCTTGCCTTCGGCCACACAGCCGAGGACGATGACAGCCTCATCATACTCACCACGGAGTTGGTAAGCCAGATCCTTAAGCTTCTCAACGAAGATGGGCTTAACCTCGGCCACAATGAGGGCGCGGTTGCCAATCATCTGGGCATCACGCTTGAGGCTCTCGCGCTCGGCGGCAATTATGCTGGTCATCATGGTCTCAGCGCGCTGCTGGAGCTTAGCGTTGTTCTGAACGAGCTGCTCGATGCTCTTACGGAGATCCTTGCTGCCCTTGAGAGCCTCGCCAAGATCCTTAAGAGTAGCGACAAGCGTTGTGACCATCTTCTCTGCCATATCGGCAGTGACAGCCTCAATGCGACGAACACCGGCAGAGACAGAGCTCTCGCTCACAATCTTGAAGAAACCGATGTTTCCGGTTGCCTTGACATGAGTGCCACCGCAGAACTCGATGGAAGAGCCGAACTTGACGACGCGAACCTTGTCGCCATACTTCTCACCGAAGAGAGACATGGCACCAAGTTTGCGAGCCTCCTCAATAGGCATGGCGCGCTCCTCCTCAAGAGGCATGTTAGCGCGAATCTTGAGATTGACAAGGTGCTCAACCTTTGCGAGTTCCTCATCCGTCACCTTCTGGAAGTGGCTGAAGTCGAAACGGAGGGCTTCGGGGGTCACAAGCGAGCCTTTCTGCTCGACGTGAGAGCCAAGAACCTCGCGGAGAGCCTCCTGCATGAGGTGGGTTGCCGAGTGGTTATTGGCGATGAGCTGACGGCGGTATGCGTCAATCTTGACGTGGACAGGCTGATCAAGGACGGCGGGAAGCTCGGACGCGATATGCGTGATGAGGTTATTCTCCTTGATGGTGTCAATGATGCGAACCTCCTTGCCAGATGCGTCACGGATGATGCCAGAGTCACCAACCTGACCACCACTCTCACCATAGAACGGAGTGCGGTCAAAGACAATCTGGATTTGCTCCTTATTCTTAGCCTTGACAGTGCGATAGCGGACAATGTGAACATCGGCCTCGACCTCGTCATAGCCAATGAAATCCTCCTTGACAGCCTTCTCGTCAAGAACGACCCAGTCGCCAGCCTCAATGGCCGTCGCATTGCGTGCGCGATCCTTCTGGGCAGCCATCTCCTTGTCAAACTCGGCAGTATCGGCCTCAAGGCCATTTTCACGGAGGATGAGTTCGGTGAGGTCGAGCGGGAAGCCGTAGGTGTCATAGAGCTCAAAAGCCACCTTGCCGCTTATCTTAGACTTGCCAGCCTTCTTGGTGTCGGCGATGATGCCGTTGAGCATGTTGATGCCCGTGGCGAGGGTCTTAAGGAAGCCCTCCTCCTCCTCTTTGATGACCTTAGTGACAAGCTCCTGCTGAGACTTCAGCTCAGGATAGGCACCGCCCATGGTCTCGACGAGGGTCGGGATGAGCTTGTAGAGAGTAGCCTCCTTGCCGCCGAGGAACGTGTAGTTGTAACGAACGGCACGGCGGAGGATGCGGCGGATAACGTAGCCCGCCTTGTTGTTGCTTGGCAACTGACCATCAGTGATGGAGAAAGCGATGGTGCGGATGTGGTCGGCCATGACACGCATAGCGATGTCAGTCTTCTCGGCCGCTCCATATTTAACACCGCTTATCTCGGCAATCTTATCGAGCAGAGGCGTGAAGACGTCAGTGTCGTAGTTGGAAGTCTTGTGCTGCACGGCGCGGACGAGGCGCTCGAAGCCCATGCCTGTGTCCACGTGGTGGTTGGGCAGCGGCTCAAGCTCGCCATTGGCCTTGCGGTTATACTGCATGAAGACGAGGTTCCAGATCTCGATGACCTGTGGGTCGTCCTTGTTGACGAGGTCACGACCATTCACCTTCTTGCGCTCCTCTTCGGGGCGCATGTCATAGTGGATCTCGGAACAGGGGCCACATGGGCCGGTGTCACCCATTTCCCAGAAGTTGTCATGCTTATTGCCGTCGATGATACGGTTCTTCTCGACATGCGAAGCCCAAGCGTCAAACGCCTCAGTGTCGCGGGCGACGCCCTCCTCTTTCGAGCCCTCGAAGATTGTGACATAGAGACGGTCCTTGTCGAGCTTGATGACCTCGGTGAGGAACTCCCATGCGAAGGCGATGGCCTCGGTCTTGAAGTAGTCGCCGAAAGACCAGTTGCCGAGCATCTCGAACATGGTGTGGTGATAGGTGTCATGTCCGACCTCCTCCAGGTCGTTGTGCTTACCGGAGACGCGGAGACATTTCTGCGAGTCGGATACACGAGGAGAGGTGATGGGAACATTACCGAGGATGATGTCCTTGAACTGGTTCATGCCCGCGTTGGTGAACATCAGCGTGGGGTCGCCCTTAATGACCATCGGCGCGGATGGGACGATCTTGTGACCCTTCGAGGCGAAGAAGTCCAAGAAGCTTTGACGAACTTCGTTGGCAGTCATTTGTTTGATTTACAGTTGCCTTATGACGAGCATGCGCCCGTCTGCCGGCACTCTTGTGTTGACTATTATCAGGTTTTAGAGAGGGGGGTATCCACCCCCGTCGCGAAGATAAACAATTATGACGAAACAAGATACAAAAACTTGCGCCGCGAGCCGTGTCACACCGCAGTGGCGGTGGGGCGGCTCGTGGCGCAAGCGTCAGTCGCATTCAGGTTGCCTGAATTGTAGTCATGGGGTTGGCCCCATGAGGGGAGAAGAGAGTCAGTATGTCGCGATTATTTAACGAAAGTCTTGATGGTGCGGACAGAACCGTCGGAGAGAGTCTGACGAACAATGTTGACGCCATGGACAGGGGCTGCGGACTTGACACCCATGAGGTTATAGTAGTCGGCAGACACAACCTCAAGCTGAGACTCTGCATCCTTAACCGCTGTTGGCTTATCGGGGTCGATGGTCACCTCTTTGCTTGAATAGACAGTGACGCCAATCTTTGTGGTGGTGCAAACGACAGAGCCACTTTGATTATCCCACATGAACCAGTAGAGGCCGTCCCACTCGGTGTTGTCCTTGTTCTCGCCCTCACCCTCGGCACTGTGGTGACCGCACATGGCGATGAGGTCACCGACGGTGGTCACGTATTCGTAAGTGCCAGGAGTGCTGGTTCCTTTGATATCGACAAGATTTGTAGCATTGTCGGCAGCACTTCTGATGCCGCCCATGCCCCAGCCGTTGAAGCTGACAGAAGCGTCATCCCATTCATAGGAGTAAGAGAAGACCACCTTGTCAGTCGCATCGAACTTCTCAAGATCTGACTTGAGAATAACCTGAGAGCTGCGGAGAATAGAGTATTTGTTGAGGTCGGTGTTGACAGAGTTGTCAACCTTGGTGCGCGTAATGCTCTTGAAGTTGACAGTGAAGGGGTAAACATTTTCCTGATCAGCCTTGACGTAGATGTTGGTGACGGGAGAAGTGCAGGTAGCCGCACTAACCTCAAAAGTGATGGTGGTCTGGTCTGCCGCGACATTAATCCACTTCATGCCAGTGTCGCTTCCATCTTCTTTTGCCTTGTCAACCTCGCAAAGGAACTTGACGCCAGCGGCCTCGGCGAGCTCAATGTTATAGGTGTAGACAATATCCTTTTCTGCCACAGGGTCATAGGTGAGCGACGAGCCGTCAGCAGCAACAATCTTCACGTAGCCCCATAGACCTGTAAAGGTTATGCCCGAGATGTCCTGCTGAGCAGTGCAGCCCCAAGACACCCCACCAAGCGACGTTGCCTCCTCTTCAGAGCCATCGGCCTTGATGAGGGTGAACTTTGTGATGGTTATAGACTCGCCAGCCTTGGTGCACTGGACATTGAACGTAGCGATTTCGTCATCAAGGTCGTCGGCAAACTCGCCAGAGAAAATGCCATCGGTAGCGGATGAGAAGTTGAGATACTGATAGACACCATTGTCTTTCCCATCCACAGTGACAGCCTTGCCAATCTTGAGATGGACGCCACCGCCTTCAACATCAACAAGATCCGCGAACTCAACCTTGAAACCCTTGTAGGCCGTCTTGGTGATTGAAGACGAGATGAGTTTGAACTCACCATAGCCACTCGTGAAAGAGATGGGAGTGCGAACACCAGCAATCGGGGTTGCGTTCCAAGTGTTGGAGCCGTCAACCTTAAGAGTCTCTACATCCGCAGCCATGGCCTGATGGGCGAAGAGGCCAGCCGCCAAAAGAAATAACAATTTCTTCATACGCAATGAGTGTTTGTTAATAAAATCTGTTCTCATATTAGAGCCGAACAATAGCGAACAGTATAACTAAGTTCGCTAATAATCAAGCTTCTAATTGTAATTTTCGGTTCAGAGGCAAATATAAAATATGTTTATTTATGATGCAAATTTTAGGGCTATTTTTTACGAACAGTAAAGACAGGAAGCAAAAATCATATGCCCTCCACGAACAAAAAAGCTTGCTCCGTAGGCCACCATACAGATATGGCGGCCCACGGAGCAAGCGCAAGGTTGATTTTTATGCTATATCGCCACAGTTACCTCATCAGAGCCTTAACCACGCGCACGCTGCCATCAGAAAAAGTGTCGCGTACGATATTGACACCCTTGAATGGCGTGGTGGACATAACACCAGCGAGATTATAATAAACAGTGCCAACCACTTGGGCAGACTCATCGACAGTCACTAAGCCTGCGACTGTATTGATGCCATTGTCGTTATTATTCGGGACACGGACCTCAACGTCGGTGTAGACCAGGACATCAATCTTTGTCGTAACGCACCTCACAGCCTCATTGATGTTGTCCCACATGAACCAGTAGAGACCATCCCACTCTGTGTTATCCTTCCAACGGCCCTCGCCCTCTGCCTCATGGTGTCCGCAAATGTCAAGAAGTGCCTTGACCGTAGTGTGGTACTCATAGCAGCCGGGCTTAGAGGCGCCATGGATGTCCACAATGGCAGTATTCTTGTCGGCAGCACTGCAGAGTGAACCCATGCCCCAGCCAGCGAAACTGATAGACGCGTCATCCCATGCGTAAGAGTAGTAGAAGACCACCTCATCGTTATCATCAAACATCTCAAGGTCAGACTGGAGAATGATGTCGTCACCCGTGAGGAGAGAATAGTCGTGGGCCGCCTGCTTGGGAGTGTTGTCCACACGTGTGCGGGTTATGCTCTTGAAAAAGACAGTGAACGGGTAGTCGTGGGTCGAGTTGGCCTTGACATAGATGTTAGACACCTTCTCGTAGCAATGCTTGGCGCCAATAGAGAAAGTGATGGACGTGTCGCCCTCGTTAGCATAGAAGGGGACAAGGCAGGCGTCGCTCTGAGTTCCGTCGCTCTTCGTCTTGAGGTAATCCGCCTCAAAGAGCAAGGTGTTTGTCAGAGGCTGCTCAAAGACGACAGTGTAGGTGTAGACAATGTTCTTCTCGGTCTCAGGGTCATAAGTAAGTGCCGAGCCGTCAGCGGCAAGGATCTTCTCATAGCCATAGACGCCCTTGAAGGTGACGCCCTTGATATCGGCATGAGACTTGCAGCCCCATAGGCCTCCGCCGAGGTGATCAGCAGGTTCTTCCTCACCATCGGCTGTGATGAGCGTGAAGTTGGTGATGTCGACAGATTCGCCGGCCTTGGCGCACTGGACAGTGAAAGTGGAGACCTCGTCGTCAAGGTTTTCGGGGAATTCGCCCACGAGGACACCATTCTCGGCACTTGCGAGAGGCACGACAGTGTAGACGCCATTGTCAACGTCGCCATCCATGACGGCTTTGCCGATTTTGAGGTGTACGCCGCCTCCATCTAAGTCTTTGAGGTTAGAGAACTCGACCTTATAGCCTTTATAATCCTCCTTGTAGATTGGCTCGTAGATGAGATTAAACTCACCCCAGTCATTGAGAAAATCGATAGAGGTGCCAACTCCAGCCGCTACTGGGAGAGCCCTCCAAGAGTTAGAGCCGTCAACAATCAGGCTTTCCTCGTCTTGCGCCACTGCGTGCTGAGCGAGCACACCAATGGCTAACATCATTAATACCTTTTTCATAATCTACGCACATGAATATTCTTAATCCCAAAAGTTTTGTTCAACTTGGAGCGACATGACGGAACTGCCTTGCGACCATTTCCGCCTTACCCGACGTCGAGCCCCGTTGTTGAACTTTTTATTATCTCTTGGACAAGTGTACGCAGATTTGATGTGAAAGTTGATGGAATTTTAGATTATTTCGCAAATTAAACAATAGGAGATGCGAAAGGGCAAAGGTTGGGCTTTATGGGGAGTTTGAGGGTGAAACTTATTATTTTTGCGGGTGAAAAATAAATAAGCAACGCACAGACATGGCACAAACAGGAGCAAAACCATTCATAAAATGGGTAGGAGGGAAGGGACAGCTAATAGGCCAACTTGAAGGGTTGCTACCTGGGGATATAGACAGGAGGGGAGGAATTACATACATAGAGCCTTTCATTGGCGGTGGAGCCATGCTGTTTCACATGCTCAAAACGCACAAAAGCATCACCAAAGCAATAATCAACAATATAAATCAAGACCTTACAACATGTTACAAGACCGTCCGAGACGCCCCTGACCAACTACTAAACGCTTTGCGCGACATACAAAAAGAGTACTACTCTTTACCAAACATAGAAGCGAAGAGGGAAATGTTCTTTAAGAAGAGAGAACAATACAACCAGAAAGCCGCGAATGACATAGAAAACACAACGCTCTTCTTTTTTCTTAACAGGACCTGCTTCAACGGGCTTTACCGAGTAAATAAGAAAGGACATTTCAATGTGCCGTTCGGCAGATACGAAAACCCGACCATATGTGACGAGCAGACAATACTAGCAGACAGCGAGTTGTTGAAACGCGTCGAGATATTATGCGGCGACTTCACACAGACACTGGCATCTGCTGCAGGCAACTCGTTTTTCTACTTTGACCCGCCATACCGCCCACTCAGCGCAACTTCAAATTTCAACGACTACGCAAAGGAGGCTTTCAACGACGACTCACAGATAAGACTCAAGAAATTCTGCGACCTGATTAATGAAGCTGGACACCAATTCCTGCTCAGCAACTCTGATGACATGACAGAAGGTAAGCCCCTCGGCTTTTTCGATGAGTTATACAACGAATACTTGAGAGAAAGAGTATTGGCGGCTCGTAACGTCAACTCAAACGGATCAGGACGCGGCAAGATAAAAGAAATCACCATCAGAAACTACGCTAACACAATTAATAGCGCAAACATACTCAACTTCAAATAATCACAAAAAAACACAATCGGAATGGCATACATCAAAGATTTCGACACTTTCTTGTCACAGTTGCAGAAACGAACCTCACACTTGATACCATATGCGACTTCAACAAAGTAATTCGCAACGTGGATGATGTGCGTTTGGACCTATGTATCCTAAACAGCCTGATAGGCGCAAGAAGCCTCCGACAAAGCGTTGAGACCATTTGGCGTCGATCCCCCGAAGCCTTCAGCGCACTTGAGATCCTTGTCGCCCTAAGAGCCAAGGACAAAAAGAAAGTCTTAACCAAAGATGGCGAATGCGTTCGAGTCTGTTCATACCTGAACTCTGTCGACGGCGTTATGACGTTCATAAGAGAGACAGGACTTGCTGAGATTTTCAAGCACGGAGAGATAAGCGACCTCACGGACTACGTGTTTGGCGTGGAAGTCGGCATGGATAGCAATGGGCGCAAGAACAGAAGCGGAGATGTCATGGAGATGACCGTGGCAAGAAAACTAAGAAATGCGGACATAGACTTCCGCCACGAAGTCAGCTCAAAAGAATGGCCGAGGATTCAAAAGGCCTTGGGTAACGATGAGAAAAGATTCGACTTTGCCATCGAAACTCCACGCAAAACATTCCTGATAGAGGTAAACTTTTACAGCAGTAGCGGCTCAAAACTCAACGAAGTATCACGCGCCTACACCGAGCTCGCACCTAAAATAAACAGCATCACAGGATTGAGTTCGTCTGGATAACGGATGGCAAAGGATGGAACTCAGCTAAAAACAAACTGGAGGAAGCATATTTATCCATACCGAGCGTATACAACCTCACAACAATTGACTTGCTCATTAGCAAAATAAAGAGAGCATAAGACCTCCGATAGCCGCAAACAATCAAAACAGGCGCAGCCAATGGTTAGTACTTATTTCAGGTCGCAAAATAACAACTTCATCTTAGCGAAAGGAGACTGCTTCAAGACACTCAATGAATTTGAATTTGAGTTCGACATGATTTTTGCCGACCCTCCATATTTTCTGTCAAACGGCGGCATTTCACTACAAAGCGGTAAAGTTGTATGCGTAGACAAAGGAGAGTGGGACAAAGGACTTAGCCAACATGACATGATGTCTTTCAACAAAGAGTGGTTAAGCCTTTGCAGGGAGAAACTTGCTGACAATGGCACCATATGGATTAGTGGAACATACCATAACATATTCTCAGTCGCCAATTGCCTCACATCTCTTGGTTACAAAATACTTAATGTCATAACATGGCAGAAAGCAAATCCACCAGCCAACATATCGTGTCGTTTCTTCACATATTCGACAGAATTCATAATTTGGGCACGTAAATCGGCTAAAACGCCTCACAAATTCAACTACGGCCTGATGAAAGAAATAAACGGGGGCAAACAAATGACTGACGTGTGGAGAATGCCAGCCATCGGCCGCTGGGAAAAGACATGCGGAAAACACCCTACTCAAAAACCCCTACGGCTGCTCACAAGAATCATACTTGCATCAACAGATACTAATGATTGGATACTTGATCCATTTTGCGGTAGTGGAACCACAGGCATCGCAGCCAATCTATGCGGGCGCAGATTTGCTGGCATAGAGAAGGAAGATGCATTTTGCGAAATGAGCAAAGCGAGACGCGAAGAATTAGACGATGACTTTGCACAAAATGAGATAAAACGGCACATAGAAGACCTCAACTATGCAGACCTCGCATCCTTGGCATGTGAGGAGGATTTGTCCAAACATAAAAACTGCCAACCTTTCTAAAAAGGCGCCCCCAAGCCCCATAAAGTTTCACCTGAACAACTTAAAGCTCCGCCTGTGCCAGGGTGTGACACCTTCTCTCGCTATGGCGGCATAGTGGTCCGCCGTGGGATAGCCTTTGTTCACATCCCAACGGTAGGCGGGGAAATCGGCGGAGAGACGGGTCATTATGTGGTCTCGCTCAGTCTTGGCGATGACGCTGGCTGCTGCTATTGAGAGATATTTGCCGTCGCCCTTGACTATGGTCTGGTGGGGAATGAGAGTCGACTCGTCATGGAGGCGCAAAGAGTCAGGCTCGCCACCGTTTGGGATGCCAAGGCTCTCGAAATCTTTATAAAAGGGGTGGAACCTGTTGCCGTCAATTATCAGATATTCAGGGATGACGGAGAGGGTACGTATCGCCCTATGCATGGCCAGAATACTGGCGTTAAGAATATTGATTGAGTCAATCTCATCGGGCGAGGCTATTCCCACAGCCCACGCCACGGCGACATTCTCAATAACGGGACGAAGTGCCTCACGCTTTTTCTCCGTCAACTTCTTACTGTCATTCAAACCAGGAAGGTCGGCGGCTGAGACGTCTCGCGGCAAAATGACTGCTGCAGCCACGACAGGTCCGGCGAGGCAGCCTCGGCCAGCCTCATCGGCACCCGCCTCAACGTGGGCAGTCAAGTGTGTGAGCAAGTCAGGCATGAGAGAACAGAATTATAATTGAGCCTTAAAGAGAGAAAGAGTCAAGAATCTCCTTCATCTTGACAGACAATTCCGCCAACTCCTGCGCATTAGCCGCCAGCTCCTCAGAATCTGCCGCAGTCTCCTGAGTGACATTATTCAGGTTCTCCACCGCACTGTTTATCTGGTCAAGCCCCACAGCCTGCTCACGGCTCGCCCTCGTGATCTCCTTGATGCTGTCAGCCACCTTTTGCAACTGCGGCACAAGGTCATCAATCATCTTGTTGATATTCTCGGCACCCGCGATAGAGAGCGTACTCGTCTCAGAGACATCGACACTGGCCACACGGGTCTGCTCAGCCAATCGACCCACCTCACGGGCAACGACAGAAAAACCGCGACCATGCGACCCTGCGCGAGCAGCCTCGACCGACGCATTAAGGCTCAGCACATTAGTTTGGCTCACAAGGCTGTTTATCGCACGGAGAGAGCCTGCTATACGGCGCGTGGCGTTCATGCTGTCCGTAGCGTTGTCGGCAATGTTAGCCACCGCCACGTTAGCTTCAGACATAAGGCCGTCCGTCACGACAGAGCTTTCTGTGGTCATATGGACATTGGCGGACATCTCCTCAAGGCTCGCCGCGACCTCCTCAAGGCTTGACGCCTGGCGGTTGGAGATGTCAGACAGCCTTGCGCTCGCCTTGCCTATCTGCGCACTGCTGGACTGGATTACCTCACCCGTCTTGGCCATGATGCCAAGCGACTCACGGAGCGAATCCTGCATACGGTCCATCGCATCGGCAAGTTGCTCAACCTCGTCGTGCGTGCGTGGCATAGTCACCCTCTCTGAGAGGTCACCCGACGCTATGCGCATGGCATCGTCTCGCAAAGCAATCAGGGGCTTAGTGACATGGCGACGCACAAAGAGGTAGAAAAAGAGGATGAAGACAATGGTGCAAATGACTGAGACAATTATAGTACTTGACTTAATTCGCTGAGCTATATCAGCCTGCACACGTATGCTGAGCCAGACGTGATGGAGTCCGAGAACAGTGCCGTCATAGTTAATCAGCGGTTTGTAAGACGAGAACACATCCGACGTGCCAGCGACCTCGGCCAGCGTTATGTCCTTGCGATATAAGGCAGCGGAATCAGCCACCCATTTCTGAGGGATGGAAAGCCCGTGGATATCCACGTCCTCCTTGTCATAAGAAGTTGCGGAGATGACATTGTCACGATAGATGCTCATGTTGCTCTGCGTGAATGAGGCCTGGGTCTTGAGGTAGTTGTCATCCTCAATGGGCGTGAGGCAGAGCACCACCATGGCCGCAAAACGGCCATTAGAATCAGCAAACAGACGCGCCGTGACGAGGCTTATGCCCGCCCCCATCAAGTCGACGCAACCAGAATAGGACTTTTGGTCCGAAAGCAAAAGATGCGACATGAGGCCCTGCATCTGCTCCTCTTGGGCCGGAGTGTACCCCTCATAGGACGTCGCCCTTACTTCATGATTAGAATCAAGTATTACGAACCCAGGGAGGTTGCGCACCTTCACAGCCTCACGCACAATGGACTCAAGCGTGGAGTAGTCATCGGTAGCCAAGGAGGTTGCAATCTCGGGGTAAATCTCCTCCATGACATCCACATAGTGGTTAAAATCCAGCACCCTCTCACGGTTCACGCCCCACACAGTCTGCATCTTACCCTCTACCTCCTCAACGAAATAGTCACGGAGGGCGTTACTGCGCGAGAGACTGACATTGACATTCTGGACTATGTTCATCAGAATGACAAAAACCACAAACGTGATGGTCAACTTAGCGAGAAGACTGCCAGACCCACGCTTTATTATATTCTTAACTTTGCCTGACTTAAGCATCTGCAAGAGATTATGTTGTTATTGGAATGGCAAATTTAGGTGATTTTTAGTCTTAAAAATTTCATACTTACCCATAAATGTGTGACATAAAAGGAGACCAATAGATTTCACGACATTCTCACACCCCCTTAATTGATAGGGTGAATCCGTTAATAAAAGCACAAAAGCGACCGACAGCCCCCATTTTTAACCACCATCCCCGCTAAAATTTATTTTTTAAGTGATTTAGCAACTTTCGTATAAAAACACAAGATTGTAACATTCAAAATCTGCGAACAGCATCAATAGAAAATAAAATGCGGCTATTCTCAAAGAAGTGTAGGACAAAACCAAGTTTCGTTTCAACGCAAATATCAAGTTTCTACTTTCAAACAGAAACATAATCGAGCTAAAAACACCCAATTCGTTTGCAGATAAAAGATAATCGCGTAAATTTGCCATTGATTAACGGGTCGGACATAAAAGCCGGTTCGAGAATCGTCCTAACCTGACTCGACATATAGAGTGCGGTTATGCGAGACCCGTATAGTCCATAACTGTTCTTTTGTAATTGAAAGCGGCTCCGATGGGATATCGGAGGCGCTTTTTTCGTGTCCACACGGAGCCAAACGGCAAAAATCGTAAAGTCACCTCTTGCCTTATAGCCCCTCTTTGTCTCCAAAAAAAGGGCGTTTGTCGGTTTTGCGCACGGCGCACGACGCAATGACAATATATTTGCGTCAGTCAAAGCGGGAAGGGACATCCTCCCGACCGCGAGACCAACCTGCCATATATGGCAAACAGAGACAACAGCAAAAAGATTCGCACAATGATAACGAGACTCACGACAGCCTTCGCATTGGCAGCCGCCGCACTCACATGCGTTCAGGCGCAGACTGCCGACTCGGCGCAAGTGGTGGCACAGGGCGAGAAATGGACTTTGCAGCAGTGCATTGACTACGCATTGGCCAACAACATCGACGTGAAAAGCGGAGAGTTGACCTTGGAACAGTCTGAGGTGTCAGTAGAGAGTGCCACGGGTCAACTTATGCCTACTCTCAGTTTCTCCACCAACCACAACTTAGGATGGCGTCCACTCAGTCAGAACACCGTGTCACTGAGTGGTGGCACAATGACCTCGACGCAAAACGACGTGACATATTCGGGCAACTATGCGCTTCAGGCCAATTGGACCGTGTGGGACGGAGGACGCACACGCCGCGAGCGTCAGAGCTACAAAATAGACGTTGAGAAAGCGCAGAACACAAACAACCAGACTGCGACAACCATCGAGGAGCAGATTGTCCAATATTACATCCAAATTCTTTACGAGGCAGACGCCGCACGCGTGGCGGACAGCACATTAGCCACCAGCACCATGCTGCGCGACAGAGGCAAAGCCATGGTCGAGGCAGGCCAGCTCGCCAAAGTCGACCTTGCCCAGCTTGAGGCCCAGATGTCGCAAGACCAATACTCTTTAGTCTCTGCCTTGACGCAAGTGGCCAACTATAAGATGCAGTTGCGCCAGATTTTGGAGATTATCAAGAGCAGTGATTTCGACGTGGCAATCCCGGAGTTGAGCGACGACAAGGTTCTCGCAGCCTTGCCAACCATAGACGAGGTGTTTGCGGCCGCAATAGAGACTCGTCCCGAGATGAAAAACGCCCGCCTGAGCATTGAGCAGGCTGACATTCAGGAGCGGATTGCACGTGGTGGGCACTACCCCACCATCAGCCTCTCGGCAGGGGTGTCCACTGGTCACAACAGTGCGGATGACAATAGCATCGGGACGCAGATTAAGCAGAACGTCAACAACTCGATAGGCCTGAGCATCAACGTCCCCATCCTCGACAACCGCCAGACTCGCACCAACCGCAGCAAGGCTAAAATCCAGCGCAGGCAAAGCGAGCTCGACCAGCGGGACGCTGAGAACAAGATATATCAGCAGGTGGAGACCTATTGGCTAAATGCGCAAAGCGCGCAAATGCAATATCAGGCTGCCGTGGCCAACGAGCAGAGCATGCAAGAGAGTTTCGACCTCGTCTCCGAGCAGTTCCGCCTCGGACTTAAGAACATAGCCGAGCTGACACAGGGCAAAAGCAACCTGCTGACGGCGCAGCAGCAGAAACTCCAGAGCAAGTATACAGCGCTGTTGAACATCGCCCTGCTCAAGTTCTATGCTGGCGAGGAGCTCGCACTTTAAGAAAAGACACAAGAGACAACACGTACACAAGAATAAAAAAGTGGAAATGAAACATATAGCAATAGCGGGGGCTGCGGTCCTCACCCTGCTGACATCTTGCTCACAAGAGAGTCAGGTCAGCTATACGCAGGCCACTATTGGGCGTGGCGACGTATCGACATCTGTCACCGCCACCGGCACCATCGAGCCTGTGACCAAAGTGGAGGTCGGCACCCAGGTTTCCGGCATCATATCCAAGATATATGTCGACTACAACAGTGTGGTCAAGAAGGGTCAAGTCATTGCCGAACTCGACAAGACCAACCTTCTCTCCGAGCTCACATCCGCCAAGAGCCAGCTTGCCAACGCCCAGAGCGACCTTGAATACCAGAAGTCAAACTTCGACAGGTATGCAGCACTTTTTGAGAAAGGCCTCGTGTCCGTCAACGACTACGAGACTGCCCGCCTCAGCTATGAGCAGGCGCGCCAACAGATTGTGGTGCAACAGCAGAATGTAGCCAAAGCCCAGACCAACCTCGGCTACGCCACCATCACCAGCCCTATCGATGGCGTCGTTCTCAGCCGCGAGGTGGAAGAGGGACAGACCGTGGCATCAGCAATGACCACCCCAACCCTGTTCAACATAGCTCAGGACTTGACCGACATGCGCGTAATAGCCGATATTGACGAGGCCGACATAGGCGGAGTGAAAGAGGGTCAGCGCGTCACATTCACTGTCGATGCATTCCCCGATGACGTGTTCCAAGGCAACGTTACACAGGTGCGCAAAGAGGCCACCACGGAGAGCAACGTCGTCACCTACGAGGTCGTCATCTCGGCTCCAAACAAAGACCTTAAGCTTCTCCCAGGCTTGACCGCCAACGTCACAGTCTATACCGCCGAGCGCAACGGCGTTCTCGTGATGCCAAGCAAGGCAATGCGCTTCACCCCCAACCAGGCACTCATGACGAAAGACCAGAACGTGGAGGACGCCCCAGACGCCAAGACCAAGGTCTGGAAGTTTGACGGCAAGACATTCAAGGCTTGCCCCATAGAGACCGGTCTTAATGGCGGAACTGAGGTCGAAGTGGTCAGCGGACTTGCAGAGGGAGACAAAGTAGTGGTCAGCTTCGAGCTCGGAGCCACAGCCTCAGTTGACGAGTCGGCCGATGGTGAGACCAAGAGCAACCCGTTCATGCCCGGGCCTCCCAACAAGAAGAAGAAATAAAGCGCAAGGAGGGACACACATGGCAGAAGAGAAAAACTCTGCGGAGCGCCGTGTAGTAATCGAGTTGCAGGATGTGCGGCGCAACTTCCGTGTGGGCGATGAGACAGTCCATGCGCTGCGCGGCATCAGCTTCAAGATATACGAGGGCGAGTTCGTCACCATCATGGGAACCTCTGGTTCTGGCAAGAGCACGCTGCTCAACCAGTTGGGATGTCTCGACACCCCGTCGAGCGGCGAGTACTACCTTGACGGCACCGCGGTCCGCACCATGAGCAAGAACCAGCGAGCCAAACTGCGCAACCGCAAGATTGGCTTCGTCTTCCAGAACTACAACCTGCTGCCCAAGACCACGGCCGTCGAGAATGTCGAGCTGCCGCTCATGTACAACAGCAAATATAACGCGTCTCAGCGCCGCGAGGCCGCCATCAAAGCCTTGCAAGCGGTTGGACTGGGTGACAGGTTAGACCACAAGAGCAACCAGATGAGCGGTGGTCAGATGCAGCGCGTGGCCATAGCGCGAGCCTTGGTCAACGACCCCGCCGTCATCCTTGCCGATGAGGCCACGGGCAACTTGGACACCCGCACTTCCTTTGAGATGCTGGTTCTCTTCCAGCGTCTGCACGCAGAGGGTCGCACCATAATCTTCGTCACGCACAACCCCGAGATTGCCCAATACAGCAGCCGCAACATCATGCTGCGCGACGGCAAGATTCGCGAGGACATGCTGAACGACCACATACTCTCGGCCGCCGAGGCCCTCGCCGCCCTGCCCAAGCCGCAAGACGACTAACCAGTAAACACAGCGAGCAATGAATTTCATCAACCTTTTCAAGGTGGCCCTGCGTGCCGTGGCGAGCAACAAGTTCCGCTCGTTCCTCTCCATGCTTGGCATCATAATAGGCGTGGCCGCCGTCATCATCATGATGGCCATTGGTCAAGGCTCGAAGGAGAGCATCCGCGAGAACATATCGCAAATGGGCACGAACATGATAATGATTCGCCCAGGCGCTGAGCAGATGGGTGGTGTGCGCATGGACCCCAGCGAGATGCAGACTCTCAAAGTTGAGGACTACGAGGCCATATTGGCAGACAAGCGTTACGTTACCTATGTCTCGCCCGAGGTTTCGACCTCCGGCCAAGTCATATATGGGGCGAAAAACACCAGCTCATCAATGTATGGTGAGAGCTTAGACTATCTTGACATTAAAAAGTGGGAGATAAAAGAGGGCGAAGCCTTCAGCGAGGAGGATGTAAAGAAAAACGCCAAGGTCTGCCTTGTTGGCACGACAATTGTGAAGGAACTCTTTGGCGATGCTGACGCCGACTGCGTAGGCAAGACCATCCGCTTCAAGTCGACACCATTCCGCATTGTAGGCGTGCTGAAAAGCAAGGGCTACAACAACTGGGGCATGGATCAGGACAACGTCCTCATAGCCCCCTACACCACTGTCATGAAGCGACTTTTGGCTCAGACATTCTTCAGCTCAATCAACTGCTCGGCCATAACAGAGGAGTTGACCGACGAGGCCATTGACGAGCTGACCACCATCCTCAGGTCCAACCACAAGCTAAAGGCCTCAGACGACGACAACTTCACCATCCGCAGCCAGCAGGAGATGATGGAGACCATGAGCAGCACCATGGACACCATAACCATAATTTTGGTTGTCGCAGCCGCCTTTTCACTTCTTGTCGCAGGCATCGGAATCATGAATATTATGTTAGTTTCGGTCACAGAGCGAACAAAAGAGATTGGTTTACGTATGAGTGTTGGTGCGAGGTCATTCGACATCAGCAATCAGTTCCTCATAGAGAGCGTAATGATAAGTCTCACAGGAGGTTTGCTGGGCATAATAGTCGGATGGCTCGGGACATTGCTGTGCAGCCAGTTTGGTTTGCCCACATCCATCCCGCTTTGGAGTATCTTTGTATCATTTGCAGTTTGCACAATCATAGGTGTCGGGTTTGGTTACATTCCGGCCAGCAAGGCGGCCAACCTCGATCCCATAGAAGCGATCCGCTACGAGTAAAGTCACAAGCTCTTCTTTTAGTTTTAGATGGGACACCCCCCACCATGGCTTGCCATGGCGGGGGGTGTTTTTTTACATAATACGATTAAAAATGGAGTATTTAATCAATTCAATGTTGCCTACAACATCAGAATTGCCTAATTTCGGCAACACTTGCGCGAGCAAGTGACGAGACCAATCAACTTTTCAAATCAAACACACATGGAAGTAAGAAGCGTTAGCACGCAGCAGCCCGTGCATCCCGGCGCTATCATCAAGCACGAGATAAACAGGCGGGAGATGTTGCAATCCGAGTTGGCGAGGATTATAGACATGTCGCCATCAATATTAAGCGAGATAATAAACGAGCATCGGCCGCTTAACGAGAAAAGCGCATTGCTGATGGAGGCCGCCTTGGGCTTAGACGCGGAGAAATTGCTGCAAATCCAGACCAAATTCAATCTTTACACAATCAAGCAGAGCAAGCCCTTCATGGACAGGGTCGACAAGGCTAACAGGCAGTCCGGAATGTGGCACAAATAGCGAGACAAGGAGCAGAGCCGTAGAAATCAAATGGTGACGCCAGCCGCCAAGACTAACTGCCAAGAGCGCGGATAAGCAGCCGCCGCATACCAATCTGAGGAGAATGAAGTGCGCAAATAGACCGTGCGCAGATGGCGCGGCAGATCCACGTCAAGACGGAGATTGACATCCGCACCAGTGCGGGGTGTGGTCTGACGGTCAAAATCTCGCTCCGCGGCATCATAGAAGCGGTCTGATGAGGACAACCTTGGCAAACCGAGGTCGCCCTTGACACCCACTGCCTTGCGATGGTGAAGGGAGAGGCCGTATGTCAGGCGGCAGTGCGTCCAGTCATTCCATGCAGATGGAGACAAATCAAAGAGTAGTTGGGTTTTCCTCAGTACACTTGCGTCATCAATGTCACTCTCGTCTGTATATGACCAGCCTAAGTGGAAACGGAGGTCCAACCCCCAGGGGGAGGAGGGATTATATCTCACGGCCGAGATGATAAAGTCCGCATTACGCACATCGAACGTGTAGGGCCTACGCGTCGCTATGACGTGATAATTAGTCGTGCCATCATCATATATGTTCTGCTTCATTTCAAGTTGCGATGCAGAGGCCGAAAGGATGAGCGTGGCATCCCAAAAACCTTGTGACAGCACTCGCGATATGTCAATCCTCCCCATATTTGTATAAGTCTCGTTGATGACTGCGTTTTGCAGTTCCGGCAACTCCTTATCCAAATGTCTGCGCGAGAAGCCTATGCGGAAATTAACGAGCCCGCCGTAAGTGAGCCCACCGCCAGCGAGCCGCCCCCTATAATGCGCCTCTGAATATGAGCCAGAGAAACGCGAATAGTCAGAAGCCACACCCTGCATTTGGAAGAGCGTCGTGGCTGAATTAAACTCGTTATAAAAGTCAATGTCAAGGTCTTGCGAATACTTGCGCAAGAGGCCATATAGGCCAAGCGTGTGACTGTCAGCAATCTTCCAAACACCACCAAGTCGGACACGCGCCACGACGGCATCGGCTTTGGGTCTTGGGTCAGTGGTCCTATATTCGCAGGCCGACGAGTAGTCAATCTGGAGTCCCACACCTGCGCGACGTCCCTCCCAAGCAAAACCGGCGTTAAACTCATAGGCCTCACGCTCCTTGTCAGCGTAGGCAGTATCAGCCACAGCCATTGGCAAGACCTCCATATAATCGGAGCTCTCTGCCAAATAGACATTCATTCGGAGTCCCTTTTCATAGGAAGCTCCACCCCACGCCACCATGTCACCCGATATGCGGATGAATGCATCACCACCGGCATTCCAACCATTCCATCCTTCACCATCTTGCGCATACTCGCTCACATTGCGATTGCCAAGATAGCCAACCTCGACACATGACAACGAGCTGTCTCGCAAAGCATTCCTCATGGCCGGATTGTCAAACACACCGGTCATAAGGCGCGCATTGACATCAGCCTCTGTGGCTGCAGATGGGCGACGGTCATCAAAAAGCCCACTCTCAGCCTCCTGAGCAAACACAGAGGAGGCTGAGAGAAGCAAAAAAGAAGATATAGAAATGGCTGTCTGCTTGTGAAGTAGCATCATCACGCTGTCGTGTGAAGTCTATTTAAATATATAGGAAGGGTCAACCTTGTCGGCATCAATGACATTGAAGTCAGAGGACGAGTTATTTGTGTCTACAATCGCTCCATCGGAGAACTTACGGCGAGCGGACTTGCCGAGCCTATTAGCGTCAGAGCCAGTCGCCCCGAGCGACACATAGCCTGCGTCAAGGCTTTGAGCGGTTACATTCCACACATAGGCTTCAGATGGGGCAAACGTGACAGCGTCAAGCACCCATTGGTTAGGAAATTTATAGAACCCTTTTTGCGTCATGGTCTTGGTGGTCGTTGTACCGTCCTTGCCAGTTATAGTCTGATCATATGAGTAGTCATAGACATAATCCGTCAGGTACTCATCATTTGCCAGCGCGCCACTCTCGCCACCTATGTATCCGATGCCGAAAGCCGTGTTGCCCTGGATGTTAGGAGTCCAGACCGACTTGGAAGACTTCCAGACACAAGTGAGGTTGGGAACGTCTGGGTTGTCAACGTCGATGCCGTTGGTCGTCTCGTCATACCACTCAAAATCAGCCGATGAGAGGTCAAATGCGAGAGAATTTGTCTCCGTATGGTCAATGGCGCGATCGGCAATGAGAATGGATTCGCCGGGCTGCACAGGGAAATCCTTACCAGCGCCAGGAATTTGATAGAGAGCAATGAGCGTGACAGCTTCGCTCATCACATCGGGCTGATAGTTGGCGAACTTATTAGTCGTGTTGAATTTGGTCTCGAAAATGCAGAGGCTGTCAGCATAAAGGACATCAGACGAATTGTTGTAGATGCGAAACCAGGCATACCCGATATTCGTCTTAACCCCCTCGGGCAGGCGACTGTTGAGACATATATCCGCAAGGACGAAGCCCTGACCACCACTAATGCGGACGGGGCTGAAAGAGAGTGAGCACTCACCCCCACACACAGACACGTTCTGCTTCGTGTCCCTCAAGACCTCGGAGTATTTGCGAGCACCATCAGCCTTGGTCACATAGACATAGAGAGTGAAGTCATAGATTCCGTCCTCGAGTTTAACTTGAACGGGATAGTTCTCAAGAGAGTAAGTAGTCTCCACATTGTTAGAGACATTTTTCACCACGAGCTTGACAGAATCGGCGTCGATATCCTCATAGCCATTAGGTTGGGTGAACATGATGGGGCATTCTGTGAAACTTGGGTCATCTTCGCCAGAGCAAGAGAAAAGTACGAGTGCAGGAAGAGTTGCAGCAAGTAGAGAGAGTAGATTGGTAATCTTCATCTTGTGTTAAGATAGATTTGTATTAAGGTAAGTGTTTTCTTAGAGGAAACGGACATAAGCCTGCGCACCGAAATAAGGCGAGAAGGAACGTCGGACAGCGTAGCCGCTTTGGCTATACGCACGCGAGGCAGCCAAGAGGCGATCAGCAAAGAAACTTAGCGACACATAGGAGCCGAAACGCTTGGTAGCCTTGAAATTAAAAGTGGCGTATGGTCGCTCAGTGGATGTAAAGCTCGCATCTGTCGAACTGAGGATGAGAGACCTCAAGACGGGGTCGGCAGCCTCGGCATCGGTATAGTCCCTCCTCACGCCATCCTCAGTCATATAGGCAATGGGGCGGGCGTTACGCAGCGGCGTGGTAGTCCGGCTATGCCAGAGACATTCGGCCGTTGCGGAGAAGATGAAGCCGATACGGTCGAAATAACTCTCGACAGTGAATGATGTTGAAGTGCGGCTGCGGACCGAGGTCTGATGCCAGTCATATAGGCCAGCGTAGACATCGTCCACCACCACTCCCATGACTGTCTTGTTCGAGCCTTGGTACCACTCCGGCTCACTATTCTCCCTCGTTGTGCGCAGCCAAGCCCCACTGACACTCAAGCGTGTAGAAATGGCAGGCAACCGCGGAGACTCATATTGCCATTCGACACCCTGCTTGACAATGCGTGACCCGTTTTGCGCCGAAGTGAACACACGCAATCGGTTGGCAGATGAGCGAGGCAGGGCGGCAGTGTCAGGATATTGGGCATTTGAGCCGGAGAGTCCCGACGCGTCATATTTCACATAAGCGAACGTCATGGGGGACTTCATATACCTGAAGCCGTCATTCATCTTTTCGCGGAAGACACTGACAGACAACGAATGACGACAAAAATTAACGCCAAGTCGCCCCTCCATCTTCAAATTATGCGCAGGTTGAAGATTTGGGGCGTCAAGATTGACGGCATAAGAGCGTACAATGGCTCGGCGATATTCAGATTTGGCGTGCCAATAGTTAAGCTCATATATGTCCACATACATCTTGTCGGGATGCAACTGGTCCATTGTTGGCATTTTACATAGTCGTCCTATGCCAAGCGTCACATTGAACCGTGCGCCTCGCAAAGATGGCAAATCGAGTGAAAAATTTGCTCGCGGATCGGCATAAATTTTCCCGCTCATAGCGTAATCTTGTGGCAAACCAGCCATTTGAGATAGACGTACACCGAGAGTGAGACGAGCGTCAAACTGACCGAGGGTCGCGCCAAGTTCATCCTCAACAAAATAGCCGATGATGTTGGTCGCTGGCACAGAGCGGAAGGAACGGGGGCGGCGCATTGTTGTGGCAGAAAGCGGACGATGCGTGTCAAACACCTGGCCGTCACCATAGTTTTTGTTGCATTGCCATTCGATGCCAACGGATGGGCTGTGGGATATGAGGCCTGTAGTGAGCTCAGTACGGACATTTGCGGCAAGGTTTGAGTAGAAAGGCAGTCCGTCGACCTTATGGTTGGCAATGTAATTGGTTTCGAGAGGCAACACGTCATGAGGCAATCCGTCAGAGACCTCAGACGGGGCATAATAATTTTGCGTGTTCACGACTCGCTTGGTCTGCTCAGTCACATCGTGACTAATGGCTGCGCTATGTCGGAAAGAGATGGAGAGAACTCCATGGCGAAATGTTAGCGCATTAGAGAGCGTGAAGCCGCAGTGCCGCGCCTCATATTTATCTTCCTTAGAAAGTTGAATCTCGGGGTCTTGCTTGGCGGCATCGATATTCTGATTGTAGTCAAGCGTAGGCTGCCAAGAGATTGACAAGCCCTGGTTTATCCATGATTTGTTTCCTCGCAGTGAGACATTAACCCTCGTGTAGGTCTCATAATTATTACGCGGGTCGATATTAGACTTGAGCAACCCAGCTCCTATGTTCATGCCCCAGCCACAAGGAAAGCTTAGACCTTTTGAGGCGCTGACAATGCGCGAATAAGGGTCAACCTTGAAACGGACAGTGAGCGGAGATCCACCTTTCTTCCTGTGGATGTTGACCACACCGCTCGTCAGGTCGCCATAGCGCACAGAGGGTATTCCACGGATCACCTCTACACTCTCAATCTCATCCGTCGGGATGGCACGCATATCGACACCACGATTAACATGCTGGCGGTTGGCATCGGCACTTGTCTGCCCCGCATCGGTAATTTTCTGGAGGTCAGCGTCAGTGCCAATGGGCGCACCATCAACATTGACCTTGGTTCCGAGCGACGAAATGGCATAATCTTGATCATCGACAGCCACCTCGCGTAGTGAGATGGAGTTAGTCTTGCCAAGCTGGGGGCTTTGCGTCTGACCTCCAGGGAGGAGTGCCATAAGGTCTGTAAGAGACGCCGGCTGCAAATGCTCCATAGCCGTTTGACCAATCACGGAGGTTGATGTTGCCGAATTCCTTGACTCGGAAGCAGTGATACGCACCTCGGACAGGGACACTGAAGTCTTTATGAGCCTAATTTCCACTTTCGGGGCAACGCATAGGGTAATAGGCTCATAGCCAATATAAGTGGCGCAAACAGAATCACCAGCAAGAGATGACAGGGCGAAATTGCCATCAGCATCGGCAGCCGCGCCCGAGACGACCACCCCACCCCGCCTCAGCACGACAGCAGCGAAAGGCAGAGACTCGCCATTGGCAAAATCAAGCACACGCCCATAAACATCAACTTGGGCCTGAGCTTGGCAAGATAGCGAAGAAGACAGCAAGAGAGTCAGCACACCAAAGGCGGCCATTGCCACCTTTAGCACTGATAGCTGCGCTATTCGCGAAATTTGTGTTGACATCGGATAGCCTATTGTCGCCTTGCCGCTTTTGTTTATTCGACGTCTAAATTAGTTACAATGTTTATATGTTCCAAATAACAAATGATAAAATATACTCAGACAAACAGCTGCGCCTTTGACACTCAACAAAAAGCCCCCATCATCTCGCAAAAGGATAATGGGGGGGGGACAATCAAAAAGCGATAGTATTTATATCCGCGCGCAGATAAAAAGTTCGTGCCACGTCAACTGACATTTGCCACATAGGGCAGCGGTTGACTGATTTCCGCGACGACCACCTATTCCGCTCTGCGCAACCATGCGAAGCAACGACATCCGAGTGTTGAAAGACTGACATTCAACAGCCTCACTTTGACTAAGAATTTGAAAGCCCTCGTTGGTAAACTCGTCAGCCCATTGTGAGAGAGATGGATAATCATTGGGAGCACCAGAACGCAACTCATTAAAAGTCATAGGCCCATATGTCGCTATGGATACAACACCGCCATTGGGGAGGGCCGACTTGGCTTTCGTGATAAAAAAAAGTGGATTTTGAAACCATTGGACGGCTGAAGAAGAGACAACAGCGTCCGCCTCGGGCCACGCTATTTGCTCGGCATCCCCGACAAGGGAGTCTATATGGCATTGAGAATCTGCCATGGTAGACATGACGCACTTTTGAGCCTTATCTACCATTTCAGGACTTATGTCATTGAGCGTCAAAGAGGAGGGCTGCATAATCCTTGTGATTGATTGTGTCAAAGCGCCAGTGCCACACCCTATTTCAAGGATATGAGCGCCATGAGGAATATATTGCGAGGCTTCAATAGATAGTCGCTCTGCCACACTATGTTGGATTGGAGCGGCACAATCATAAGTCTCAGCGCATTGACTGAATCGCCGGGCTACTTCATTAATCATCCGTCAAATGGGTATTTTCAGAATGGCCAATGTGGAATGTCACGCTCATCGACATGCAGTGCATGCGACTGCCACCATCGGCGCTGCGACTCGACCGGGAAAATGCGGTCACGTAGACTTATCACGGCCTCACTCCACAAGGAGGGGACTGCATCCGCAGACTGTTGTGCGCAAATAGCATCAAGTTCGGCACGTTGGCCATCAAGAGAGCGGACACTCATCAAGCTCAGCACCGTCTGCGCCAAAGAGGCGTCTATGGCAATCTTCCTTGCGAACTTGCGAGCGTTAACTTCACTCCAATTGTCGGCAGTTAGCCTAACATTAACAAGTCCAATGCCAAAGAGAGAATCACAAGGGCGGGGTGTTCCACAATAAGCCATAGAGCGGACAACAGGAAGTCCGGGGTTGGCCTGCATGAACTTCTCTGCAGCCCACACACCCATGCTCCACGCCTTGATGCGGAATGAAGTCCAGCAACTGAGGTCGAGGTCCATACGCAAATCTGTATAATCCCAAAAGAGAATGACATTGCCAGAATCCTTTATATAGGGCGCTATGGAGTCACTGAACCCCCAACCGAGAAACCACAGGGTGACCTCGGTCGAATTAGGATCTGAACTTATCTGACTATATTTCATTGCTTAAAGTCGTTGATGATGGAGAGCATGGGACGTAGTTCATCTTGCCGCATGTTCGCTTTGAGAGAAAAACGCAGGCGGGCTTGACCCATAGGCACTGTAGGGTGGCGAATGGGAAGGACATAGAAACCAGCGTCACGCAAATGGGCGCTCAGGCTCACAGCCACAGCATTCTCGCCACAAAGATATGGCACTATTTGAGTTGCGCCACCTTGCTGCTCCTCCTGACCGAGTTGGCGAGTCAGCCAAGAGCCCAGATGACGAAGGTTAAGCCTCTCCGCCTCCATAGATGCCACCTTTTGTACAATGAAATCAGTCCATGCCACATTGACAGGAGGGAGACCCGTGGTAAAAATCATAGTCCGGCACTTATTGACAAGCCATTGTCGAACCACAGGCGAAGAGATGACCCAAGCCCCCTCAGAAGCGAGAGCCTTGCCACACGTGCCAACAATTATATCAACATCGCCCAGCAGACCGAGCTCGCCAACAAGCCCTTCACCATGCCTGCCGCGGACACCCACGCCATGAGCCTCATCGACGTAGAGCACAAAACCAAACTCCCGCCTCAACTCACATAACTCAGCCAACGGAGCCAAGTCACCATCCATGCTATATATACTCTCAACGACCACAAAAGTCCGCCCTGATGCGCCACGTCGTTTTTCGAGCAGGCGGCGGAGGTGAGAGACATCATTATGATTGAAACGCGACGTCTGCGTGCCATTGGCAGCCGCAAGCCTCATGCCATCAATCAGACTGGCGTGAATGAGTTTGTCCGCGATTATAAGGTCATCTTTATCCGCCAAGGCTGGTAAGACACCCGTGTTCGCATGAAATCCGCAGTTGAATACAAGAGCTGACAAGCCGCCATAGAGTTCTGAAAGTGTCTTCTCAAGATGCTGATACTCCGCATGATTGCCTGTCAGGAGTCGGCTACTGGCCGCACTCATGGAACGAGTGGAGGGCGAATAAGAGCCAAGAAACTCGTCATAAAGACCAACACGGTCATTGAGGCCGAGGTAATCGTTGGTGGAGAGGTTGACCATGCCAGAAGTGTCGGCAGTAGGGAGAGAGCGCAGACTGTCAGCCTGTTGGAGGTTGGCTAGTTCTTTTTGATAGTCTATCATATTAATGATTTACCAAGAGAGGGGGACTATGCTTATTTACGCCATAGAGCGGACACCGACAGCCAAGCCATGGCACAATTGGCGCAACTCGTCGTCTGAGATGATATATTGCGGCATGATGTAGACAAGCCTGCCAAAGGGACGAATCCAAACCCCGTTCTCGACAAAAATCTTTTGAAGAGAGGCCATATCGACAGGTTTTTGTGTTTCCACAACGCCGATTGCGCCAAGCACACGCACGTCAGCCACTTGCGGAAGATCGGACAAAGGAGTCAACTCCTCGCGCATGATGGACTCGATATGCGCAATCTTGGTCTGCCAATCCTTGCTGAGGAGGAGATCAATGGAGGCGCAAGCCACAGCGCAGGCCAATGGGTTACCCATGAACGTGGGGCCGTGCATGAAACAGCCAGACTCACCACTTGAAATAACCTGAGCCACATGGTCAGTACATAGCGTTGCGGCGAAACTCATATAGCCGCCAGTCAGAGCCTTGCCCACTGTAACAATATCGGGGGTCACGCCAGCATGATGGCAGGCGAAAAGTTTACCCGTGCGACCGAAACCAGTCGCAATCTCATCAGCAATGAGAAGAAGCCCATTCTCATCGCAAAGGCGGCGCACACCACGCAGATACTCAGGATGATAGAAGCGCATGCCGCCAGCCCCTTGCACAATAGGCTCAAGAATGATGGCAGCAATATGTTTGCCATGCTCACGGACTATTTGGCGCATTGGTTCCAAATCATTGTCATCCCATTCGCCACCAAAAGGTATCTGTGGCGCAGGGGCGAAATGTTGGGCTGGCAACTGGCTGCTGAAGAGCCCATGCATGCCTGTGACAGGGTCGCAGACACTCATGGCGTGCCACGTGTCGCCATGATATCCGCTGCGGATGGTGGCAATCTGGCAACGCTCCGGGTGACCTGCAGCCGCCTGATATTGGATGGCCATCTTGAGCGCCACCTCGACAGAGACAGAACCTGAATCAGAAAAGAACACCCACTGCTGACTCGGCATAAGGGCGAGCAACTTCTTGCCAAGCGTGACGGCGGGATCGTGTATCAAGCCTCCGAACATCACATGACTCATCTTGTGCAACTGGGACTCAAGAGCCTCATTAAGCACAGGGTTGTTATAGCCATGCACAGCACACCACCATGAGCTCATGCCATCAATCAACTGACGTCCATCCTCCAAAATGATGTGTGTCCCCTCGCACCGCTCCACACCATAACATGGCAGAGGATTTATGGCAGAGGTGTAAGGATGCCACAAGTGTTTGCGGTCAAATTCGTAGTCAATCATGCCATTAGTCCTTTTTCCATTCTGGTTTCGGGTCACGGCCACAGCTACGGAAAAGGCGCATATCGTCATCAATTCCGCCAGTGCCTGTGGTGGTTAGCAAGTCGCCCACGATTGACGCATCCACACCGCACTCAATGGCCTCAGCCTGATGCTGCGAGAACTTGACACGTCCACCCGCCATGCGGATTTCTGCACTCGGATTGCAAAGGCGGAATATGGCAAAAGCTGTGAGTATATCCTCAGGCGACAGAGGTGCCTGATTTTCAAGAGCGGTGCCCTTAATCGGGACGAGGACATTGACAGGGATGGAGACGGCGTGGACGTCATCGCGCAAGAAGATGGCCATCTCTATTCGTTGGTCAAGCGTCTCGCCCATTCCGATAATGCCGCCAGAGCAGATGCCGAAGCCCACCTCCTGAGCCCAACGGATTGTTTGGAGCTTCTCCTCGGTTGTATGAGTGGAGCAAAGTTGCGGGAAGAAAGATGGAGCAGTCTCAACATTGCAATGGTAGTGGCGCAAGCCGGCGTCATAAAGCTTTTGCAACTGCGGCTTAGAGAGCAAACCCATAGAGGCGCAAAGGTCAATATTAGTTTGACCGGCCACCTGATGATAGATATCCACTACATGGTCAATCTCCTTATCAGTCAGCCTTCTGCCACTTGTGACAAGAGAGAAGCGCCCCACACCTTTCACGGCATTGTGGACCGCCATCTCAATGGCCTCCTTGGCATCGATGAGAGGATACTCGTTGATGCCGGTGTGGTGCTTATGGCTCTGAGCGCACCATTTACAATCCTCAGAGCAGCGGCCGGAACGCGCATTGATGATAGAGCACGTCTGAAAATGGTCGCCGCGGAAATGACGCCGGAGGTCATCAGCAACCTTATATAGAGTCTTTTTCTCGGGGCTGAGGGCAGCGCGACGGGCCTCATAGAAGGTGACATTGTGGCCAGCCTTGACGCTCTCGCCGAGAGCTATTAGTTCTTCTGCTGTCATTGTATCTGTGAAACTTTGGTCTTTTTTTTGTGTCGGTTAGAGTAAAAAAGAACCCGCCCGGGGCTGAGTCTCTTGTCCTTCATCAGGTCAAGATTCAGCACCCGTGCGGGTTCCGTTGTATCGTATTATTTAAGCTACATGCTTCTAATGAGGTCACACAATGCCCCTTTCGGCCGTCAGATGCGCAGTGAACGCAAGGGGCGACCGGCATGGTGACGGCGGTAGAGACAGAAATGAACTCCGCAGCTTGTTGCGGGGAGCCACCCGACCCATCATCATCATCGTCGGCACCTTTGCGGCGGTAAACCTCAGGGCTATGGTCGTCATTCATCAGGATGCCCTGCTTGAGCATTGACGCATAGCATATTGAGGCCTTGAGAGGGGCAATGACCACCTCGCGCTTCATACTCACGAATTGCGCATAACCACTGCGTGACCATCGGCGAAAGACGACGGGCGGCTTGCGAAACGGGCGAGCGTTGCGGGTGAGCATTAACTTAAATATCAGTTTTTGATTTATGCGGGCGGTTAGGCCATGCGGGCCTCAACCTCCTTGGCCATCTGCTGCTGGACGTCACTTGCCGCCTTGGCTGCCGCCTCGGCGAAGTCGGTCCCATTGGATGCGTAGATGATGGCTCGGCTGGAGTTGACAATGAGTCCGCAATCCTTAGTCATGCCATATTTGCAAACCTCCTCAAGGCTGCCACCTTGAGCACCGATACCGGGGACGAGCAGGAAATTATCAGGGACAATCTTACGAATGCCCTCAAATGCCTGCCCCTGTGTCGCACCTACCACATACATCATCTTGTCTGCGCCTGCCCACTTCTGGCTGGTGCGGAGAACCTTCTCAAAGAGCTTTTCGCCCTGAGGGTCCTCAGTGAGTTGAAAGTCATGGCTGCCCTTATTGCTGGTCAGGGCGAGCAGGATAACCCACTTGCCATCATAGCCCAAGAAAGGCGAGACGCTGTCTTCACCCATATAAGGGGCGACAGTGAGAGAATCGATGTTCAACTCCTCGAAGAAAGAGCGCGCATACATGGCACTGGTGTTACCAATGTCGCCTCGCTTAGCGTCAGCAATAATGAAATGCTGCGGATAGTTGGCCTTGAGATACTTGATGGTCTTCTCAAAAGCTACCCAGCCTTTCACGCCAAGGCTCTCATAGAAAGCGAGGTTGGGCTTATAGGCCATGCAGAAAGGCGCAGTTGCGTCAATGATGGCCTTGTTGAACTCAAAGATCGGGTCCTCAGAAGACAAGAGGTGCTGCGGGATCTTCTTTATGTCAGTGTCGAGACCTACACAGAGGAAAGTCTTACGCTGCTTGATGACATCAATAAGTTGCTGCCTGTTCATGACTATGATGTTGTTATCTTGTTAGAGTTCACTCTCCTTGAGACGCTCGGCATTCTCGGCCACGATGAGGTGGTCAATGCAATCCTGAATGTCGCCATCCATGAAAGCGCCGAGGTTGTAAATGGTATAGTTGATGCGGTGGTCCGTTATGCGGCCCTGCGGATAGTTGTAGGTACGGATTTTTGCAGAGCGGTCACCAGTGGAGACGAGGGTCTTGCGTCGCTTGGCGATGTCGTCCACATATTTCTGGTGCTCCTTGTCATAGATGAAAGTGCGGAGTCGGCTGAGTGCTCGCTCCTTATTCTTAGGCTGGTCTCGCGTCTCGGTACACTCAATGAGGATTTCCTCGACAACACCAGTGTTAGGGTTCTTCCAATTGTAACGCAGACGGACACCTGACTCAACCTTATTGACATTCTGTCCACCAGCGCCAGAGCTTCGGAATGTATCCCAACGAATCTCACCCTCGTTAATCTCGACGTCAAAGGGTTCAGCCTCCGGGAGGACTGCCACAGACGCGGCAGAGGTGTGAACACGTCCCTGAGTCTCGGTTGCAGGAATGCGCTGAACTCGGTGCACGCCAGACTCATACTTGAGTGTGCCATAAACCTTTTCACCAGTCACGGTGCAAATAATCTCCTTGAAACCGCCCACAGCACCCTCAGAGCATGATGAGACCGTAAGATTCCAGCCCTTAGTCTCGCAGAATTTGCTGTACATGCGGAACAAGTCGCCGGCGAAGAGGGCAGCCTCATCGCCACCCGTGCCACCACGAATCTCAAGGACAGCATTTCTGTCATCCTCGGGGTCGGCAGGCACAAGGAGCAGCTTGATTTGCTCCTCAAGCTCAGGCACACGTTTTTCACAGACAGAGAGTTCCTCACGCGCCATCTCCTTCATTTCGGGGTCGGACTCGTTGGTTATAATCTCCTTAGCCTCGTCAATGCCATTGAGAGCCTCGACATACTCCTTACGGACGGCCAAAATGTCACCGAGATCCTTATACTCCTTGCTCAACTTGGCGTAGCGACGCTGGTCGGCTATGACAGAGGGGTCGGTGATGAGAGTCGAGACCTCCTCGAAGCGAGAAGCGAGGCCATCGAGACGGTCGAGTATTGAGTTTGATGCCATATTTATTGTTAACAGGACTCGGAAATCACACTGCCGCCAAATTGGGCTTGCGGCTTCTGAAATGTTCGCCAAAATGCCGCAGGCTGCGAGGATTGTGCCGCTCCTGTTTGCTTTATGTTGTTTAAGATGCGGAGGCTCGTTCACACGACACTCCACTACATTTATATTATTTCTTTTTAGCTAAGTTGCGAGATATCAAGCGCCAAGACGCCCACACCCATGCCATGAGCAGGACAAGTTTCACGACCCTGCCCGTCCAACCATCCACATTCCACGTGGCGAAGAGCTGATGGGCTATGCCGAATAAGACTCCGGCGCAGACGGCTATGAGGATGATGAGATAAACCATGGTGCGACTATAATGTATTAGTAGACGAACTCGCCAAACTCGCTCTTGATGGTGAGTTTATTGCCCTCGGGACGAGCCTCAACACGACCGATAACCTGAGCATCTATGCCAAAACTCTTAGAAATCTCAATTACCTTCTGAGCATCGGCAGAGTCGAGATATACCTCAAGACGGTGCCCCATGTTGAACACCTTGTACATCTCCTTCCAATCAGTGCCGCTCTGCTCCTTGATGGTGCGGAAGAGAGGTGGTACTGGGAACAGGTTATCCTTGATTACGTGAACATTCTCAACAAAGTGCATGACCTTGGTCTGGGCTCCGCCAGAGCAGTGAACCATGCCATGGATATTGGGGCGAAGCTCATCGAGAAGACGCTTTACCACAGGTGCGTAAGTACGAGTCGGGCTGAGCACAAGCTTGCCAGCGTTGACAGGGCTGCCCTCGACAGCGTCAGTCAACTTGAGGCCACCAGAGTAAACGAGGTCGTCGGGAACGGCGGCATCATAAGTCTCCGGGTATTTCTGCGCGAGATATTTGGAGAATACATCGTGGCGAGCCGAGGTCAGTCCGTTGCTGCCCATGCCGCCATTATATTCCTTCTCATAGGTTGCCTGACCAAATGAAGCAAGGCCAACGATGACGTCGCCCGCCTTGATATTGGCATTGTCAATCACATCTTTGCGGCGCATGCGGCAGGTGACAGTGGAGTCCACAATGATAGTGCGCACGAGGTCTCCGACATCGGCAGTCTCACCTCCGGTGGCATAGACACCCACACCCATTTGACGAAGCTCGGCGAGGAGTTCGTCGGTGCCATTGATAATGGCAGAGATAACCTCACCAGGGACCAGCATCTTGTTGCGCCCAATGGTGCTGGAAACGAGGATATTATCAACAGCCCCCACGCAGAGGAGGTCATCAATGTTCATGATGAGCGCGTCTTGCGCAATGCCCTTCCAGACAGAGAGGTCACCCGTCTCCTTCCAATAGGCGTAGGCGAGGCTGCTCTTAGTCCCCGCCCCATCGGCGTGCATTATGTTGCACCACTCGGGGTCTCCCCCGAGAATATCGGGGATAATCTTACAGAAAGCTTTAGGGTAGAGGCCCTTGTCGATGTTCTTGATGGCGTTGTGCACGTCCTCCTTGGCGGCACTGACGCCGCGCAAGGTGTATCTCTCGTTTGAAGATGTGGCCATGAAAAGATATTTTGCGCGCAAAGATAACTATTTGCCGTGAAAAGACATAGGGGTGAGAGGGGGCAAAGTGGGAGCTAAAAGATGTCGCTATGCGAGCCGGTGCTATGCAGACGCAACACCATATCCTCGTCATCCTAACTCCACACCAGCAGCCAATTGGCACTAACATGACATTCCCAAAAGCCAGAATAAGAGCCACTCAACTTGTGAGGGCGAAACTCCTGGGGAGCGCATCCATGAGTTACAATTTCCGAAATAAGATTATCGAGTAACTTCATGTCGAGACCTCGCTTCGCACATTTCTTGTATGCTTTGCGAAACTCATTAGAAAATTCTATGCGATAAGTCATTTGCGCAAAAGTTCAAGAAGTTCATTCACATCTTTTGCTGAGGTATATCGCCCGTTAGAGAAATCATTTAAAGACTTCTCAATCCCGCTCTTTTTCTCCTCCTTACCTTTTTTGAAGCAGATGCCCATCTCCTTGAAGAAAGTCTTTACGAATGCCACCTTATCGGCAGGGACGTCGACAGTGAATGTTTGGGTTGCAGATGTAGCCATAATGCTTTATTTTTAAATATTTTCCGTTTGCAAAGATAATTATTTGAGATAGGCTTTGCACGGCAAGCACATAAATGTTTTGCGCCCCCACGCATTGATCAGCGTAGAGGCGCAAAGATATTCCGGTTGAACAATATTCTATTTCATTCCGTCGCCGCCCGAGTCGCGGAGCCAGTCGGCTATGGCCTCATCGATTGAGTAGCGGATTTTATAGCCCGTTGCGGCCATCTTCTTGCCGCAAATGTTGGTCGAGACCATTAGCTTGCGGACACGAGCGGGGCATATGCCCATGGGGCTGCCAATTATCAGGCAGAGGTAGGCGGCAGGCATGATGACCCATTTGGGCACGAGCGGGGTCCATGAGCTGAGACCTGTGACCGACTTCATGTGGTCCACAATCTGACCTATGGTGTAAGCTGGCTCGTAGGTGCAGTTGTAGAGTTCGACAGAGCCAGGCTTGCGGTTATGGATATTATAGAGAATAAAACCGACGAGGTCCTTGACATAGATGCAAGCCTTGACCGTGTCCTTGCGACCTGGGAAAGCGAACTTGCGACCACGGATGGACCAATAGAGACGTGTGAAATTGCCGTTCTCACCTTTCCCGAATACCACACCGGGGCGGAGAATAGTCAACTCGCGATCCGGAGCTCCAGCCTGCCATGTGCGATGCTCATTTTCTGCCACGAGTTTGGATATGCCATAAGGTGTGTTTGGAGTCGGGAGCGTGTCCTCAAATTTTTCATCCTCGCTGGCCGCATAGGGTGCTATGCTGCTGGTGAAGACGAGACGTCGCACGCCATACTTGGCAGCGAAGTCGGAGACGTTTTTAGCCCCGAGGATATTGGTCTCGTAATAGGCGTAGTCAGGATGCCCAGGTGTGCGATGTATGGCGGCAAGGTTAACAACCACGTCATCTGGGCATGGCGCAGCCACACCCTCAGGCAAGGTTATCTCGCGGCGGACATCACACTCAACATAAGTCGAGCGGCCGCCATGGTTGTTGCCGACAAGGTCGAGATTGAATATATCGGAGCCTGGGTATTGCTCATTAATGGCCTCCACAAGATGGGTGCCGATGAAGCCAGAGGCTCCGAAGATGTAATATCGCATAGTGTATCCTTGGTCGTTATGCCGCCAGATGGGTAGCGCAGACTTGCTTAACGGCTCGCAAAGTTATATAATTTCCCTATTGTCAGACAGCGGAATGGTTCTAAAACAGAGAGGTGCACCACATCACTTGGTGAACTTCACCCCACCGCGGACTTTACGCATGATGAAGTTGTAGACCTTGCGCGGCCAACCCATATCTCCGATGAACGCCACGCTCTGCTCAACATATTTGACTCCACGCGCCTCAATCCATACATCCATAAGCCTCTCCCCGAGAAAGCCGAACACTCGGCGGTTGTAGTCATCGTAATCCGAAATGTCAATCCGCTTCTCGACCTCAAAAAGAATGGGAAAGACGAAGCCGCAGTAGTCATTAAATTTCTCACGGCTCATGACAAACATGTTGAAACGGTGACCGGAAGTCTGGCCCATGACGTGACAGAAAGCCTTTAGGGCCTCGGGGTGCATCTCGGCCACGACCTGCTCCAGGACAGACAAATCACGGGGGTTGTGCGCATGTTCATATTGGCTGCGGGTGGTCTCGACAAAGTAGTGTCGTTTGGTTGGCAATATGACATCGGCCTTTTGGAGAAGGGCCTCATAGTCTGCCGTAGACAGAGCGGCACGGAGACGTTTTTTCGTACCGAAGCGGAAACCGCGGACAAAGAGCCGTCGGTAGTGCGTCAGGCCATAATAGTCCGCTTCAAGGTTTTTCCACGCCCAGTAGATACCTGTCAGTTCACAGAATGAAGGGTTGCGTGCAGAAATGTTATCGCCAGTGTCATCGGTGTCATAGCCGATAGGCTCTTTGCCCGCCTTGCCCACATGAAGCGGGAGGTAGCACGGGTCGGTGGGCATAGGCGCCGAGACGTGGGCAGCCACAAGTATCTTGATTAGCATCTCTGTTACGTTAGTATTGCTTTTTCGTTGCGCAAACGGCGTTGCAAAGATAATGCCAAAACGCAAACAATAGCAAGGGGGGGGGAAAAATCCCCTGATAGCGGCTCTTGACTTAGCATAGGGAGGTGTTGGCTGAAATTATTTGCAAAGGAATTACAGCCTTGTTTGCAATCGGCGAATCGCTGCGAGTACCCATTCCAAAGAAGCGGGAATACCGATTAGGGTGCTCTTTTTAAGGAAAGAAGCCTACAAAGTCTCCACCTTTGGGTTGAAGAAAAAGCCTGAGATAGCTGACGAGACAAGAACTCGGAGTCGACCGAATGTGTGAGGCCTGTGATAGCGAATGATGCGGAAAATATTCAGTCCACACTTAGCAACGAAATAGGCAATGCCACGGACTCCCTCCTGACGATAGAGATAGGCCTCATTGCGATAGGCGTAACGATATCTTTGGATTCGCTCCTGCCCATCGAGGGCAATGCTGCTGCCGTTGTTATCTTTCATTTCATGCGTGACGACACTATTTCCAACAACAAAAGAGCGCAATCCGCCCCTAACAGCGATTCGCCGAGTGAACTCAACGTCATCACCCCAAATGAAAAAGTCAGTTATTGGCAGACCGAATTTACGAACAACAGAGGAGCGGACAAAAAGGGACACAAACGTCGCTTGCGTGGCGGCAAGAAGAGAATAGCCGAGCAGATCTGCATTGTCATAGAAGTCCGTCACCGCCTTCTGCTTGTTCATCTTGCATGGTCTGCCATCAGTCCACAGAGCCACGCTGGACAACCATCCATAGTCACCGCTAAGAATCCGATCAGCATCCAAAAGTCGCAAAAGAGACTCCCGGTGAACCATGCAATCGTCATCCATCAGCCAAATGAATTCATACCCCATGCCTACGGCCTTGCGCATGCCCAGATTGAAGCCACCCGCTCCACCTATGTTTTTGCCAGTGTTAATCACACTAACCGTCTCAGAACGGACCGAGGCGAGCCATTCTGACGTCCCGTCAGTAGACGCATTGTCCACCACCAGCACATCACAAGGCGTGTCGGATTCGGAGAGCGCAGCAAGGCTTCTCTTTAGTTTATCAAGACGATTGTAAGTTACAACGACAGCGACTACTTTATTCATGAAGTGTTATTCTAAAAAAGCCTACGCAGACCGATGACGTATTTTGAAAACAGGATTTCGACCCCATGGATTATTTTCTATTGATTAGACTGGCAATGCGCATAGAAAGCCTGCCGCACGGTGCGAAAATAGCGACAAAGCGTCACATTTTGGCAGAAGCGAAGTAATTTTGCCGAACAGGATATAAGAATACATACCCAAAGAGAATACGATGAAGCATTGCGTGCTGATAACCGCATATAAGGATGCCAAGCAGATAAACAGGCTGATAGGCCGAATTCCGCACGAGTGGGGCATCTTCATCCATATCGACAAGAAGAGCCTGATAAGCGACAAGGATATATCAGACAGGGCCATAAGAATTGAGAGACGTCCCATCTACTGGGGCAGTTTTGTCCATGTGGAAGTCTTTATCAGCATGATGGAGGTGGCAATGGCTGACAAAAGGAATTTTGACTACTTCCACCTAATCACAGGCCAAGACTATCCTGCAATAGACCTCAGAGAGGCCGACACACTGATTGAGCCAGGCAAGATATACATACACAACGAGCCTATCCCGAGAAGTTGTTGGCCAAGCTGGGACGGGGGCTACCAGTTTTACAAATACTTCACGTTCGCACGATGGACCGACACGAGGTTTCCGATTTGCAACAGGGCACTCAACAGACTGTGCAAGATAGCCCAGTTCTGGAAGACCAAGAACTTCTATCTCCCTCCCTACCCCATCTATGGTGGATCGTCATATATGTCCATTCCGAGAAAAGCAGTAGACCACCTGCTACACAGTGAGATATCAAAGGACCTCCAACACCGCTTGCGCTACAGCCTCGACGGAGAGGAGACTTTTTATCAGACTGCTATAATAAACTCAGAGCTGAAAGATGACATAGTGAACGACGACATGCGACTCATCATATGGCCAGGTCCCATGGTTCTTGACGAGAGCCACCTCCAGACTATCCGTAGCTGCGGCAAATTATTCATCCGCAAAGTGGAGACTGGCAGGAGCGACAAACTTATGGACATACTGGATGAGGATGCACGGAGCTCTTCTGGGGCAACAGAATAAGCTACTTGCGCAAGACAGTCCTTAGCCAGAAACGGAATCTGTTTGTATAGCGGCGGCGCACGCCCTGCACCTTATCATAGAGAGGAAGCTCTGTATTAACGACAGGAACCTCAACTATGCGCATACCGTTACGAGCGCACCACACGTTGAGCAATCGCTCCGAGACGAAACCATAGAGTCGCTGTTGAAAAGGCGTGTAGCCTGTCATGTCGACATACCCCTCCAGTTCAAAGAAGATGGAGAAAAGCCACTTGCAATAGGAGTCAAAGACCTCGCGGCGTGCGTACATCATGTTATAGAGTGACACCTTGTCGCCCTTAAAGAGATTGTCAAAGGCGGGGATATAGTCGGGATAGCGAGAGGAGATAATCTCCCTGAGTTTGTCAAAGACCTCGGGGCGGCAACATTCCTTACAGAGGTCCGTCTTAGCATCGTCAAGCAAATACTCGGGTTTCGGGAGAACAACATCGGCATCCGTGAGCATGGCACGAAGAGCGGACTCTGAGTAGACAGTAGAGAGGTCTGAACTCAACTCGTTCCGCCCGAAGAAACGGCGGTAGTGGACAAGACCCTTATAATCTGCCGCTGAGTTCTTCCATGCCCAATAGAGGACGGTCAACTCGCAATAATAAGGGTTCTTGGCGGAGATGTTTTCTCCGGAGGCGTCTGAAATATAGGGTAACGCATCGTGCTGAGCCGCACCAGCCTGAACAATCTCATACCCCACCATCTCGGGCAGGTCGACCTTTTTATGAGCTGCTATATATATCATCTCTTAACTTTGTTTCTTATCTGCTATATAAAGACCACAAATTTACTACCGTTTCCCTTATTGAGAAGCCAGCCTCAGACATGGCCGCCGTGCTGTCATTGCGGCTATTCTTTTTCATCGCCTCTATCCTCTCAACCCACAGGCCTATGGAATCATGAGTTATTGGGAGGAAATCGACATTAGCCACCACTTTTGTGTCACGCGATATGGTGTCAGCAAAGAGGCAAGGCAATCCGGCTGCCTGAGCCTCAACGCCCACTATTGGCAACCCCTCAAAATGACTTGGCAGGACAAAGACATCCATGGCCATGAAAAGTTCTGACACATTGCTGCTTGCTCCATAGAAAATGACAGTGTCCGTAAGCCCATACTCTTGCACCTTAGCCATGACATTATCCTTCAAAGCGCCCTCACCGACAAGAAGCAAGGTAGCCGAATTGTCCGTCTCTCGCAACTTACGGAAGATCTCAATGAGGTAATCATGGTTCTTCTGGTAGGCGAAGCGCCCGACGTGACCAACGACGAACCTGTTCTCGATGCCAAGCCGACGCCGCACATCAGTGCGTACGCTTTCCGAGAGCTTGAATTTTTCGAGATCTACGCCGTTCTTCACCATTTTGACGTCCTCCGCCTTGACATTTGGGAACATCCACCGGGCAGCCAAATCGGAACATGTAAGAAAGTCCGTTCCGACAAATTTAAGCAAAGGTCGGCAAGCGTAGTGGAAAATGCGTTTGAGCAGACGGCGGTTACCATCGACACCTGTCGCATGCGAGTGAAGAAAAACCTTTTTGCACCCCGCAAAACGGGCAGCAAGGGCTGACACAAGTAGTTTGTTGGCAACATCAGAATGGATATGCACCACCGTGTAGCCGCCATCACGCACAAGCCGCTTGACATTGCGGAAGACATAGAACTGCTTGAGTGCCTTGCTTCCCTGCCGACCGACGTAATGCACAGTGCAGCCAAGACTTACGAGCTCGTCTATATTTTCTTGTCTCTCAAAAGGCTCTATGGCGGCAATATCCACAACCGCCCCAGCGGGTTTATTGCGAATCACGTTCCGCACGAGCGAGAAGACCCCGCCGTTGCCTATGTCATCTACGTTTACCTCAAGTATTTTCATTCAATTTCAGATGTTCTGTGTTGCGCATTGATGTGCTGCGTCAGACCTGCGGCAAAAACGTTGCCACCTGTGGAGAAGTTAATCCCTTTGTCTAACTTATGAATGTTCAAGATGGAGTTGTTTAGTGAATACCACTTTTTCTCACTCCATTCGGCATCACTTTCCAACAGACTCCGGAGCTAATAGAGATCGCCTTGGTTATTAACAGGCACAGAGTCAATTGCCTTACGTATTTCAGGAATCTCCTCATAACCCAAACGGACCACCATGTCAATAAGGAAATAATCAACAAGATAGTCCATCTTTGCCCAGTATTCACAGAATGCGTCATAAAGGAAAGAAGTAACCACATCACCACGCCGCGAATACATGAAGAAACCGGTCCACAGACTCTCAAATCCACAGGAAGTCTTAACAATCGACGGGTTAGACACGAAAGAGCCATCGGACTTGTGGTGACAGGTATAGAACGAATGAGACATCAAATCACCAGGTAAGCCAGAAGCGAGTAGCGTCGCATCCATCCACACTCCGCCGCAATGAGAGAGGAGAAAGGCACGGACAATGTCGGAATAGTGAGCAAAAGAGAACTTCCGCTCCTCAAACTTTCGCTTTAGATTCTCATCTAAGGGTAAAGCCTGAACATCAGCGAGCGAGAGTTTTCTCAATCTATAACCTTGCAACCTATTAGCTTGAGTTGCGCACAAGTCAACGACCGGCGGCACATTGTCAAAGCCCTGAAACCACAACATATAAATGTCTTTGACTGACTCTGTTCCTGCAGAAGTTGGGACACTCTTATACTTGGCCAAAGTATCCGAGAGAATATTCTTGAGGAAACGCTTTGCCGACGCGTAGTGCACTTGGTAAAGGCGAAACGTCAAATTGCTCAGCCCCAACTTGGCTGAGATGTTCGTCATTTTAACAACAGCCCAATCAATTAAGCCAAGGGGCATAATATGCTTTTTACTCATTTAGAGCCAGATATGCGGATCAGATGCCAAGGAAGTCGGAGGTGTAGGGATAAGTCGCATTGTTCCCCATTACAAAGTTAAACCTTACACATAAGTAAGTCATAAACAATAGAATTGCAGCCTGACCGACATACCTTGTTTCCTTGGATATATTGGATTTTGCAAGCAACAAGAAGACAAATATAATTTCATACGAAAAGAAATAATAACCGAATCGAGTCGCAAAACCGGTGTATAGCCCAAGAAGCTGCACGGCCAAATCGACAAACAAGATTGGCAGCACAAAAAAAGCAAACTTTTTATCTACCCCCAACCACTTATATGCAATGAAAGCATAGACAATGACAGCCAACCTATACAAAAAGTCAAGAGTAGAGACGTTTGCCTTGAACACGCCCTTGCCATAAGCCGCATAACTACGGAAGAGAGGGATGGTCTCTGTCAAAAACTTAAGAACCACCAAATAGGCGCAAACAGAAACCACAAGTCCAATAACTATCAAGACAAGCCACTTGCCCTGCTTTTCTACTTGCCGCCCCTTCACAAAGTACAAAAAGAACACAACCAAATAGGCAACAGCCGAAGACTTATGGATAAAGAAACAAATCACAGCGCAAAGGAGCAGTTTCTTTAGTTTGTTTTCCTCATAGAACTTCATCGACCAAAGGAAGAATGCGCAGGCCATTCCTTGGCACAACAGATTGAGATTCAAATTGAAAAAATACAGATTAAAAGCAGTCATCGAAAGCCAAAGAGGCACGACGTCCATGTAGCGCTTGAAAGCATGTACTTGGAAGAAAAGCATAATAAACTGTATCAAAAACAAAGAAAATCCGAACCTGTCAGAGACCGATGCAGCAAAATAGTTGAGCCCGTAGTATAGAAACTCCCGTCGGACGTGCGAGAAACCCGTCCAAAAATTTCCTAAATATGCACGCGCAGTCAGCCACTCCCCACGACCATAATAGAGAACATCAGTCCCTATTGTGTTATCGCGTGCACCCATCAAAAAAGAGACACCCAAAATCGTCACGTAAACAATACCCCAAAAGACCCATGGCCACTTTGCATAGAATTTCTGAGCAAAGAACATCGCTATAGCGATTATGGCAAAAATGGTAAGATAAAACACAAGACTACATTTAGTTGAATTTGGAATCTCCTTTTTCTGACAAAGTTAACACTTCTGCAATTTATATGCCAAGGGCATGCGCAATATAGCAGGTTTAGCCTTCCCTCCATCCCCCTCTCACTCCCCGCAAACCGCCGACACCCAGTCCTCCGACGTCACCAAACGGCACTCCTTCACGTCATATGTGTCCGTAAAAACCTTAGTGATTTTGGCGTTGGCTTTTCTCGGGTTCCACTTCATCTCGAAGACTGAGAAACGGCCGTCGAGTTCCTCAACATAGTCTATATACTGTTGGGCTTGCATCCGCCCAAAATAACCTTTGGGTCTTATGCCTGAGTTCTTTATGGCCTTTCGCCTCTCACTGATGAAGAGGGATTCTACCATTGTATATCCCTGATAATCATACAACAAATCTAATTACACTTTTCCTAATCCCCAAATTATATATGTTTTTGGGGATTACGGTCCCCAAAAGTGCAGACTGGATGATTGATGGCTGATTAGGAGAAACGTCACACGATGTTTCTCTAAAAATCACTATGCGACACATATCTGCGCATTCGCAATTTTGTTAATTTAGCATGCAGTCCATATTACATCACATAGACACCATCACATGTTAAATTCTTCTCAAAATAAGGGGGGGGCGTATAGAATTTATTGACCTTGCGAAAGGAATATGCATTATTTTGGTAGTAACTTTTCATGCGACAGGCTTATGTAACGTAGATTTCCCGCTTCACTCCATCTTTAAAACATGCCGCATGCCGCTATATTTTTGCGTAAGCGGACTTTTCTTCAAGAGATATGAGAATTTTTACGGCTTCCTGAAGCGAAAGACAAATAAGATTGCCATACCATTCTTCTTTTTCTTCCTTCTCACATCCGTTTTGCTCCCAAACGCCTTACATTGGATTGGTTTAGACACATGTGACTCGGAACATTTAGGTTGGTCATCTTTATATGCGTTCATCACACCCGAAGACTTTCCTAACATCCCTATTTGGTTTTTGCTGTGCCTATTTTGGGTGAACACCATTTTCTATGGCATAGTGGCCCTGTCAGAAAAAATATCCAAGGAGGACGAAGCTCGCATTTGCTCCGTCATTGCTCTGACTGCCTTGTGCCGCACCGCTGGTTATGGGATGAGCACGTCGGGCATCAACCTTCCGGCATTTATTGACACAGCCCTGTCATGCATGCCATTCTTCTGCTTCGGATATTTGCTCAGGCGATACACCGATGTGCTGACTCCAAACATGATGGACAAGTACATCCCTCTGTGGCTGATAATCTTGGCGGGCGTGACATTTTATTTTCGGGGAGGGGAGGAAGGACTCGGTTTCGACCCTAATGAGACTATGATGAATATTATCGTTGGCGGCTTCGCTGGGTCTTTGGCTGTCTTACTCCTCTCGAAGTGGATTGGGCATTTGTCCTTGGTGTCTTATTGGGGTCGCTACTCAATAATAATCCTGTGCACCCACTTATTGGCACTCAAGGGTATATGGCTAATTCTGCAACATATCGGGTTCTCCGATTTCGTTCCATCCAGATGGATGTGCGTGATAACACTGACCATAGTCATGCTCAGCTACCTTGCCATAATCCCATTGTGCATCAAATTCATTCCTTGGTTCACAGCGCAAAAAGATTTGATAAAGGTGTGAGATTCATCTCGCAACCATTCCCCGCAGCCTATCGAAAAGACGCCTCGCACCATGAGACGTGACGCAGAGGAATGCCGACAAGGCAATGGCGAAAAGAGCGGATGCGCAGAGACTTGCAGCTAACTCAGCCACAGGGTTTGGAAAGGGGGACAAGGCTTTGCGCGAAGCAATGAACACAAGCGAAAAGACGACAGCCGCAACCACGCCCACGGCATAGGCTCGCCAATAGGCACGGAAACCATGACCCAGTTTGAGGCGAAAAAGGAAATATGGCTTCCATCCTAATATTATGACAATTAAGCTGACGACAACGCCGAGAAGTATGCCATGCAGCCCCCACAAGCTGCCAAAGGCGACGGAGAGGCCTACATTGAGGAGAGCCTCGGCCACAGACGACCAGACGTCAGAGAAAAAACCATAGGCATTAATGAAAGAATCGACAGCCGAGCGGGAGACGTCAATGAACAGAATGACCGAGAGAAGCAACGTGGCAAGCGAATCGAGGCGAAATTCGCCCCCCACCCAAAGGGTCACGAAAGAAGGAGCACACACATAGAACCCGAAAGCGCAGACCGCCGCCACAATGACGCGCATGGCGAGAATCTCTCCAAAGACCTCGGCGGAGTGGCCGCGCGACGAGGAGCAGACAAGATTACCGACACTGGCCTGCATGCCTTTGAAAAGGCTCTCCACGAGCATGGAGACGCCTGTGAAGATGAGCATATAGTTGCCATAGACACCCACATCGGCAATAGAAGCGAAAGCCATAAGGATGAGGGGCGAAGATCGCTGAAAAACGACAGCCGACAGGCGATGAACCATCAATTGGCGCACCTTTGCCCCCACCTCAGGGTATTGACGGAAAAGAGAACGGTTAACCTCGACAGGGTGAGTGAGGTAAGGATGGTCTCGTTTGACAGTCTTGGACAAAATGGCAGAGGTGGTGATGGCGCACAAGACATTAAGAGCGAGCCAAATCTCATAGCCGTAGGATGTGAAAGCGAGGGCCAGAATCTGGAGAATGGTGCGCACAGCATTGGGCAGGCGGGTGGCGATGTCAATCTTATAGGACTCTTGCCTCACCTCGATTGCCACCATCTTATAATTCACAAAGAAACCAAGGAGCGAACTGAAAAGATAGGCGGCATAGGCGGCATAGGCATACCAAAGAGGAAAATCGGCATCGCTGAAAATGAGGGGGAAGAAAGCCATGAAAACGCCCGACGCCGCAATGATGAAACACGCCACACGGCGGTAGATCCAACCCTGCAAAGCTATGATATCCGCCACCGCCTTGTTATCGCCACTTGCCATCGGGCCATAGAGAGACGACGATATGGCATAACTGACACCGAGCTCAGCAAGATTCAGCGCCCCGAGCATATTCTCGACCGAGGTGTTGAGACCAAGAAGTTCAACACCCACGTGGCGGATGAAGACGCCACGCGCCACGAAGCCGAGAATGACATTGACGAGCATGAGCGCAGTCGCCCAGACTCCGTTGCGCAGACTGTTGCGAGTGCGACTGCTCATCAGTTTATCATGCTTGGCGGGTAGCCAAAGGCCTTGGTGAAGCAGCGACTGAAATATTTGGGGTCGTTGAATCCCACCTCATAGGCCACTTGGCTCACATTGAGTCTGTTTTGCTTGTTGGCAAGAATCTCACGCGCCACATTGAGACGATAGGTGCGGATGAAGTTGCCAGGAGCTTGACCCATGACGCTCTGCATCTTCTTGTGCAGCATGCTCTTGGAGCAGCCCACCTCGCTCACAATGTCATCTATTGAGAACTCGGGGTCCTTATAGTTCTGCTTGACGTAGCTTGTCACGCGCTCCACGAACTTCTCATCCTCGCTCTCGCGGACAATGTTGAGGTCGGAAGTGTCAAGTGTGTTGAGGAACCTCTTTTGGTTCTTCTGACGGCTTGAGAGGATGCCTGAAATTCGAGCCTTGAGCATACCCTCGTCAAAAGGCTTATAGAGATAGCTCTCCACGCCAATACGATAGCTCTCAGTCTGATACGAGCTATTCATCTGTGCAGTGAGGATGAGAATGGGCGTATGCGAGAATGCGAAATCACTCTTCACCTTGCGGGCGAACTCCAAACCATCCATGACGGGCATCATGAGGTCAGCTATAATAAAATCGACATCATTCTCGGCGAGAGCCGTCAGTCCGTCGACACCATTCTCTGCCTCAATGACGTGATACTCAGCCTCCAGAATGGTACGGATATAGAGTCGCATATCCTGACTATCCTCAACAACAAGAATAGTCATGCGCTCATTGTCAGCCGCCTGTCCGTTAGTGCGTTCCACTGTGGCGTCAGCCTCTGTCTTGGCTGCGGTTTCTCCGTTGTCGACGGATCGGCCCGCAGGCGTGGGTAGCAAGACGCGCATGGAAGTGCCACCACCCGGGTTGTTACGAGCCTTGATTTCGCCATCGCACTGCATGACAATGCGATTGACGACATAGAGACCGATACCAGTGCTGCTGGATGAGACTAAACGGCCATTGGGGCTTGACGTTGCCTGATAGAAGCGGTCGAACACCTTGTTAATCTGGTCAGACGGTATGCCTACGCCATGGTCACGTACACAAATGTAGGTGAAGAGCTGACCATCGATGGTCATTTGGCAGACAAAGAGGTCGACAACCTTGCCACCAGCCGAGTATTTGATGGCGTTGGAGATGAGATTGGCGATAATCTTGGTGAGCGAGTCGGTGTCAATCCTAACGAAAGGCGAGTCGAGGTGGAAGAAAGTTCGGAGCTTGATACCCTGCTCAGAAGCGTAGGCCACATAGGGAGCGACCATGCTGGTAATGTAGTCCTCGATATTGGTTGAGACGGGGTGCAACTCGATGCTGCCGGTCTCAACCTTGCGGAAGTCCATCAACTGATTGACAGTGGAGAGGAGGGTATGCGAGCTGCGCTCAATGAGGTCCAACTGAGTCTGCACCTCCGGCTGCTTGCAAAGTGACTGGGCGCGCTTGACAGGGCCAGTGATGAGGGTCAGCGGCGAGCGCAACTCATGGCTTATGTTTGTGAAGAACTGCAACTTATCAATCGAGAGACGCTGAATCTTGCTGGTCATCTCAAGGATATTCTCCTTTTGGCGAGATATGTAGTTATTCTGCTCCAATAGCTTAGCGTTACTTTGCTCCAGCTCGGCCTTTTTGTTCTCAAGTGCCTGTTTCTGCACCTCGAGCTCGTGGGTTCGCTGGCGCACTTGCTCATGGAGCATCTTGCGGCTCTCCTCGATGTAACGCATTCGATATTTAAAAATGAACGAGATGAGGCCGACAATCAGGATGATGGAGAGGAGAATGAACCAAGTGGTCTTGTAGAAGAAAGGCGTCACAACAAGTTTCATCTCGCGCTCATTGCTCCACTTGCCGTTGGCAGCGGCATAGCGCACCCTCAACTTATACTCGCCTGCGGAGAGGTTGGTGTAGAGAGCCACGCGCTGCCCCTTGGGGACGTTGACCCAATCTGTGTCGAAGCCGTCAAGCCTGTACTGATACCTAACGGCCGACGGGGCCAAGAAATTAAGTGAGGAGAACTCCAAGCCTACGCTCTTGCAACTCTCGTGGATGGTCAGGTCGTTGACATCCTCAATGGACATAGAGATCAGCCCATCGCTCTCGGGCATGACCTCGGCATTATTAATCAACAACTTGGTAAGAACAGGAGCGCGGCGGGTCTGCATAGAGGCCGATTTGAGCGACGTCCCTATCTCACTCACGCCATCGACACTGCCAATGAAGACGTGGCCCGTGATGGGTGAGCTCCACGCCGCATTCCAGTAATAGCAATCGGACAAAAGGCCATCGGCCGTGGTGTAAGAGTTGATAATCGTAAGATCTGAGGCCAGGAGGCTCAGTCCGTTGGCTGTACCAACCCATATATTGCCGTCGCCATCTTCGGAGATGGAGGACACGGAGTTATTGACCAAGCCATCGGAGGTTGAGATATTGGCGAATTTCAGCTCGGGAGCGTCCTCGTCACAGACATAGAGACCAAAGCCATTAGTGCCGGCAAAAACCCGGTGAGTCGCGCGGCTGTAGTGCAAGAAAGTGACACGCGGGTCGCCGTCGAGGTTCGGGTCATCAAGTTTATGGCAAATGTTAGTGAACTTCACAGTTCCGGCAGCATGGTCAAAGGTGTTGAGGTCGATGATGAAAAGACCGAGCGATGTTCCCATCCAGAGCCTTCCGTGTCCATCAATGCAAGAGCCGAGAGCGCCATTCATGTCAGCAAAAGTCTGACGTCCCATGGGCTCCGTTATCCTGCCATCCTTAATGAAATCAATTCCGCGGATGGTGCCGACCCAGACACCACCATTTATGGAGTCATATTCCATAGCTCCCACGTAGTCGCTGCTCAGACCGCCAACCATACGCTCTCCGGCGTAGATATGCCTCACAATGGGGAGGTTCTTCTTAGAGATGTCTATGACGTCAATACCCCCACCCCACGTGCCGGCCCAGAGTTGGTTAGAGCCATCTATCGTGAGAGAAGAGAAATTATTGTCGCTCAGTCCGTGGTTGAAGCTATTAAGATTCTCAAACTTCTTGGATCCCCTCACGCGCCGGGAGAGACCACCCTCAACAACGCCAACCCACAAAGTCCCGTCAGCATCCTCGGCAATTGAGTTGACAGGGCGAAGCACACGCGCCTGATTGGACCTATCTGAGTTGAACGAGCAAATCTCATCTGTGGAATAGTTAGTCACATCGAGCGAGACAGGGCTGACAAGATCCGAGCCGGCGATATCCGTACCCACCCAGACTCCTTGATTGGTTGAGAGCAGGCAATTGACAAAGTTGGAGCAGAGCGACTTACCGCCCACAGCGTCATCCTGTGAGACACGCTCAAAGTTGTCAGTCTCGTGATTATAGATGTTTAGTCCCTTGAGTGTCGCGACAATGACACGTCCGTCATCATCAGTTGTTATGTCGGTCACACGGTTCTGGCTGAGGGAGTTCGGGTCACGGTCCGAATGCGTATACACCCTCTCCTCGCCCGTCGTCATGTTGAAACGGAAGAGCCCATTGTTTGAGCCAATCCACAAATAGCCAGAACTTTCGGAGAGAGTCTCAACCACACTATTGGACTCGACAATAGAAGGACGCCGATCCGGCTTAACCTGAATGCGATTTTGATCAGAATCGACACTACAGATGTAGATATCAGCAAAAGTGGCCACATAGACTCCTCGGCTGCCGCGCTCAATGGCCGTGACCGACTGTCCAAACTCATATCGGTCAACAAGCTCGACCGTGCCGTCGGCATTCATCTTGACACACACCACATTGTGGCGCAACGAGAACCAGACGTTGTCATTATCATCGACAACGAGGCGTGTCACCTGCCCATCAGAGAGATTCACACCGCGCTTGTCGCGCACCGACACAGAGTCGAGCCTGTCGGTCTTAGTGTCAAAGCAGCAGACACCCCTGTCCGTTCCTATCCACAGACGCCCATTGCGATCAGCGGACAACACGTGGATGAAGTTGCTTCGCAAGACGGGCGTGTTAGAACAATCGAACGTCACAAAAGAGTAGCCATCATAGCGCACGAGACCGCTGCCTCCAGTGGCGAACCAGATGAAGCCGTTGCCATCCTCACAAATGTCGTCCACAAAATTGCCGGGCAAGCCTTCCTTCATGCCCACATGACGTATGATGTGGTTGTCCCAAAACCTGTCAGACGCCTCAGCAGAGAGAGAGGCAAAAACAGATGCGCAAAGTGCGAGCGCAATGGACATGAAGAGAGAGGTGTGTGTTACGTAGTCTGGTCTTTTCATAAAGTCTGTTTGGCTGTTGACAGAGAACAAAGATTAAAATTAGAAGAAAGAATTGACAATTTCAAACATTATGCATGAGTAGTTGTAACTTTGCGCCATGCGCCTTTTGCGAGGTGGCTGACATCAAAAGAGAAACGCCACAGCCCGAAAACAGAACGCAGGCTACACTTAAAAAGATAGACACATGACAAGAATATCCATAGCGACACTAACCACCATTTTCGCCCTCACAGCATGTAATGGCGGGAGCAAACCATTGCCACAGGGCAACGAAACGGCACAAGCCACACTGCCGCAAGTCACATTCTCGGCAGACTCAGCATACAGCTACGTGGCGGCGCAAACAGCATTCGGTCCGCGTGTGCCAAACACCACTGCTCATGCAAAGTGCGTCGATTACCTGACAGCCAAGATGCGCCAGTTCGGCGCTGAGGTAAGCATACAGGAGGCGACTGGCACAGCGTATGACGGCACGCCAAGCCCTGTCAGGAACATCATCGCCTCCTACAGGCCAGACCGCGCCAAGAGGATACTCCTCTGCGCCCACTACGACAGCCGCCCTTGGGCAGACCATGACAAAGACAAGACATTGAGAGACAAGCCTATCAGTGGAGCAAATGATGGAGCCTCTGGCGTTGGCGTCTTGATGGAGATAGCCCGTCAGCTGCAAGCCAAGGCTCCCAATGTGGGAGTGGACATCATCTTTTTTGACGCGGAGGATGCTGGCACACCAGACCATAAAGTCACTGCCGAATATCGCGAGGACACATGGTGCGTAGGCAGCCAGATTTGGAGCAAAGGCCCAGGACGCGACGCGCAACACCTATTCGGGATTCTGCTCGACATGGTTGGCGACTCGTCCGCCGTGTTCCCTGTCGAGCTCTTCTCAAAGGCTAAGGCAGCCGACATCGTGGACAAAGTGTGGACCATTGCCGAGCGCACGGGACACAGCGACAGGTTTGTCCGCACCGAGGGCAGCTACATAACCGACGACCATTACTACTTAAACAAACTGACCAGCATCCCCACCATAGACATCATCCACTACAGCAACCACAATGACAAGGGATTCTGCGACACGTGGCACACGCAAGACGACGTGATAGACCACATATGCCCGCAGACGCTCAAGGATGTCGGCGAGGTTGTCCTGACAGTTGTCTACGCCGAGAAATAGATGTCGGAGAAGGGGGAGGGCGCACTTCCGCTCATGGCGCGGTCCTGGTGGTGGGACGCAGTCTCGTCACCAGTCGGAAAGGAGTGGGTTAGGCTGACAGCCTGCGACTCAAGTGGTCATGTCATGGCTTCCATGCCATGTCAGATTACTCGCTGCGGACCATTTTCGGCCATTCTCCTCCCGCAACTGACCCAAACCAACCACATCGAATTCGCCCCCGAGGCTGACAGAGCGGAGGCTATCAAGACTCTTGTCAGGGAGTTGAGACGTCTGATGCGCAACCGTAGGACAGCCTTAACTCAAGTGGCGGACTACATGACGGAGAGCGACGTGGCGACACTCTCATCTATGGGTTTCGAGATTGAGAGGCGGGTGAGCTATCGCATAGCCCCCACCACGGTGGACGAGGTCATCAGTCATTTCCATTCGGACAAACGACGAACACTGCGCAAAGCCCACGGCCTGTCACTCGACACCACCATGACGCCAGACGAAATGTACACCGAACTCATGACGGCATATGGCACAGTGTCTTATAGTCGCAACCTATTCACATCGCTTGCGACAGCTGCCATAGAAAATAACTGTGGAGTCATATTGCGAGCCAAAGACACGCAAAACCAAACAGCCGCCGCCCTCTTCTTGACTCACGACGAGACGACAGCCTATTATTTGACTTATGCCATAAACCCCACTCACAGGACAGACGGCTCAATGGAGTGGCTCACCGTGCAGGCCATGGAGTATGCATTCTCACGCGGGTTGACGTTCGACTTTGAAGGGTCTATGATTCCAAACATAGCGCGCACATACAGACACTACGGCGGACAACCCGCCCATTATGTTTTTGCGACACTATACGCCAATCCTTTAGCCAAGTTGGCCATCAAAAGTCTAAGAAAGATAAGAAAATCCTGAGTTAAGCATCACCATCCAACCGCAAGTTATGCACGTCCTCTTTCTCACGCCATGGTACCCCAACCGGCACGACGCCATGGACGGAATTTTTGTCCGCAAACACGCTCAGGCTGTGGCACGTGCGGGCGCAGAGGTGTCTGTCATCCGAGTAAGGTCGGACAAGACTGTCACGGACTTCGAGATAGAGCGTCGCACAGTGGATGGCGTTGATGAGATTTTGGCATACTACCCCATCTCTAAAGTGCCAGTTCTCAAACAGATATCCATAATCGTCAACTTCATACGGTCATTCGCAGCGACCTACCGTATGGCAACGGAGAGACATGGCCGGCCAGACATCTGCCAAGTTAACATACTGACGCGCATGGGCGCAGTGGCTTGGTGGCTGAAAAAGAGGTCAGGCATCCCATACGCCGTCATTGAGCACTGGGGGCGATATATGCCCAACAGGAACGGATACAAAGGTTTTTGGCGGAGGCGGATAACAGAGGCCGTCTGCAAAGAAGCAGGCGTCGTCATGCCAGTCTCTAATGAGTTGGCTAAAGCCATGCAGAGCTGCGGCATAAAGGCAAAACGTTGGATGCCAATCCACAACGTTGTCAGCAATAGCTTTTTCACTCAAAAAGACGTAGAGCGGAAATACGGGCCTTTCCGCTTGCTATGCGTCACCACGGTAGACGAGAAGTTAAAGAACACAGCAGGCACAATCAGAGCCCTAAGCATATTGTCACGCAAGAGGCGTGATTTTCACCTCACCATTGTGGGTCTGAGCAAAGAGATGGTTCCCTCTGTCACACAAACCGTGGCAAAGCTCGGCATGGAGGAGTTCGTGACATTTGCCGGAGAAGTTGCCCCAGCCTACGTCAGCCGATATATGCACTCGGCCGACGCACTCATCCTCTTCTCAAACAGCGAGACCTCCTCGGTCGTCATACATGAGGCCATGGTTAGCGGACTGCCAACGATATCGACGCGCGTGGGAGCCATCCCGGAGATTGTCAACGACCTGAACGGGATTCTTGTCGAGCCGCGTGACGAACAGGCTTTGGCAGACGCCATCTTGAGCATAATGAACGGAGACAAGACATTCAACAGGGACGAGATAAGAGCAGCGAGCCGCGAGTTCAGCTATGACTACATCGGACGGCAATTACTGAACGTCTATAACGGCATCATGAGCGAGACGCGGCAATAGGCATAGACAGGCATTATAACACTTGGCGTAAATAGCCCAAATAAGGGGGATGTCCATCCGAAAGCAAGGCAAGCCAAAGTGATAGCTATCAAAAAATCACTAACTTTGCGCACAAAGCGTGCTGTGCAGACACGCCCCGCCGAATACAGCTCTAAAATCCAAACAAAAACAGATGATGATGAAAAACACCATAGCGTTGCTCATGCTCATTGCGCTGGCCATATGCACCCCGGCACAGGCCAAAAAGTACAAAAAAGCCACATGGGGAAAGAGCTTCACACAGAACGACTGGAACATAGGATATGGCTACAAGTCATGCCTGATGATTGTTGACGGGATGAAGGAGCTCGAACTCTCGCACATGAGCAGCACCATCGAGGCGGCCAACCGCACCAGCATAGGCACAATATCATTTGGCTACACGCATCGCCCAACACGTTTCTTCAGTTTCGGCATACAAGCCGGCTTTGAGTTGACCAAGGAAGACTGCGTATTCAACAACACGACATACAATGCCAGCCACCAACGAGTGGACAACTACTCCAAAGTGGGCGAGCTGACCAACAGGTATATAACAGTCACGCCATTGATTCGACTCAACTGGGCCGAGTATAGCAAAGACTTCTTCCGCATCTACAGCAAGTTCGCAGTCGGCATGACCTTCATAGGCGACTCATTCACCAACATGAGCGAGACCGAGACCTATGTGGTTCAGAGCAAAAAACAGCATTACTTTGGCTATCAGGTCTCACCCCTCGGCTTTGTGTGGGGACGCAAGGCTGGCGCCTATCTCGAACTCGGCTTTGGCAGCTACGGCATCGTGCAAGCTGGCTTTTTCTATAAGTTTTAGCTGAGACATAAAAAGGAAACGAAAAAACAACACATAAGCTCCACGTCATGGATAACAACACATCTGCCATCATCGCAGGCCGCCTGATGGACATCAAGGCCATCAAGCTCCAACCTGCCGAGCCCTTCACTTGGGCATCAGGCTGGAAGTCACCCATCTATTGCGACAACCGCAAGGCCCTCGCCTACCCCGACATTCGCACCATCATCAAGTGCGCATTTGCCGAGACAGCACGCCAGAAATATGCTGATTTTGACGTAGTGGCAGGTGTCGCCACTGGCGCCATCGCACAGGGTGCCCTCGTGGCCGACCTCCTTGGCAAACCATTCATCTACGTCCGCTCCGCACCTAAGGATCATGGCATGGGCAACCTCATCGAGGGCGAGCTTCACGAGGGTCAGAAAGTACTCGTGATTGAGGACCTCATCTCAACCGGCGGCAGCTCACTCAAGGCGGTCAACGCACTCCGCGACGCCAAGGCCGAGGTCGTTGGCATGCTTGCCATCTTCACCTACGGCTTCCCCGTGGCCGAAGAGGCATTCAAGGCGGCCAATGTCGAACTCACCACACTGAGCAACTACAACATACTCATTGACGAGGCCGTTAAGCGCGGCTATGTCACCGAGGCTGACATAGAGACCCTCAAGGAGTGGCGTCAAAGCCCATCAACCTGGAGACAGTAAGGAACAGACCCATAGATATGGAAAAATACGAGAGCAAGATTAAGGTGGTCAAAGGCTCGACCGAGGCCATCTACTCGACTCTTTCGGACATGAGCCGCGTTGGCAGTGCCATACCTGCTCAGGCAATGGCCAAGGACATTGAGTCTACAGCCGACGAATGCAAGTTCACCGTCGACAAGATTGGGCGTGTGTCTATCTGCATTGACGAGAAACAACCAAGTTCGCTCGTCAAATACGCACTAAAGGCAGCCATGCCCCTCGGGATGAACCTCTTTGTGCAAATTAAAGAGGCACCAGAGCCCACATCTGAGCCCGAAAGCCGTATCAGGATAACCTTGACAGCCGACATCCCGTTCATGCTCAAGCCACTCATTGGCGGCAAGTTGCAACAGGTGGTTGACCAGATTGCCGACACGATCTCAAAAAGGCAGTTTTAGCACTCCGCTCAGTTCGGACAGCTAACAACACATTCTTGACAAAAACAGACACGCCCCCGACTGTTCTTCTACAGTCGGGGGCGTGTCTGTTTTTTTATTTCCTTCAGGCGACACCTACTTGGCAGCCGAGCGATACTTACCCTCCTCCTCACTCATGATGTTCTGATAGCTCTCGTAGCGCGAAGGGGCTATTACCCCCTCTTCTACGGCTTTGATAACCGCGCAGCCGGGTTCGTGAGTGTGAGTGCAATTAGGGAAGCGGCATCCTTGAGAATGAGCAAAGATATCGCGGAAATAGTGAGCCACCTCAGAATGCTCAATATTGATGATGCCAAAGCCACGTATGCCAGGCGTGTCAATTATATCTGCGCCAAAAGAGAGATGATGCATCTCGGCAAAGGTAGTGGTGTGACGCCCACTATTATTCGCCTCGCTAATGCTGGATGTGCGAATGTCAAGGCCAGGCTCAAGAGTGTTAACCAAAGTTGACTTGCCAACGCCGGAGTGACCAGCTATGGCCGTCAGTTTACCTTTGAGCAAATCCTTCAACTTATCAATTCCGCACCCGTTGACAGTCGACAGACGCACCGTCTGATAACCCATGTCGCCATAGACAGCCTCACGATAGTCCAACTCGTCACACACCTCTCCATCATAGAGGTCTACCTTGTTAAATGCTATAATGACAGGCACCCCATAGGCCTCGGCCGAAGCCAAAAAACGATCAATGAAGACAGTTGTGGTCTCTGGATAGTCTATGGTAGTGACGAGTAGAGCCTGATCCACATTAGCCGCAATCACGTGACTCTGCTTACTCAGATTAGTAGACCGCCTGACAATATAATTCCTGCGCTCGCAAACCTCAGATATAACATTGTCACGCTCCTCAGCACTAAAAATCACCTCGTCACCCACCGCCACAGGGTTAGTACTCTTAATGCCATTGAGGCGCATACGCCCCTTGAGACGGCACTCATAGGTGTCGCCCGAGTCAGTCCTGACCGTGTATGAGCTGCCCGTGGAGCGGATGACAACGCCTTGCATGTGAGGTGTGGTGTGAATGTTTTTACTTAGCCCTTGATGAGGTCGATGGCCTCCTGAAGCGAGAGGGTCCACTGCTTAGTGGCCTCCTTGTCGGCAATGGAGAGATCCTTCACGGTGACAGTCCCAGCATTACGCTCGTCCTCGCCACAGAGAGCGACAAAACGGATGCCGCGCTTATCAGCGTAACCCATCTGCTTCTTCATCTTGGCAGCCTCGGGATAGAGTTCGCCAGAGATGCCCGCCTCGCGCAATTTAGCCAGCACGCCAAGGCTGTAAAGCTCATCCTCACCGCCGAAGTTGACGAGAAGGACATCGGTAGTGGCGTTAGCCTCCTCGGGGTAGAGGTTAAGTTTGTCGAGAACATCATAGATGCGGTCGGCGCCGAAAGAGATGCCAACGCCAGAGAGTCCGTCCATGCCAAAGATTCCCGTGAGGTTATCATATCGCCCACCGCCAGAGATAGAGCCTATCTCGACATCGAGAGCCTTAACCTCAAAGATGGCACCAGTGTAATAGTTAAGTCCACGCGCTAAAGTAAGATCAAGCTCAGTCTTTATGTCAACACCGAGCTTATCAATGTAGCCAAAGAGGGTTCGGACCTCCTCAATGCCCTTTTTACCGACCTCGCTTGTCAAGATTGACTCCAAGCCTGCGAGCTTCTCCTCCTTAGTACCCTTGAGTCCAAGTATCGGCTGGAGAGCCTGCACCTGCTCATCAGAAAGTCCATTTTCACGAAGCTCAGCATTAACATTGTCAATGCCTATCTTGTCGAGCTTATCAATGGCAATGGTTATGTCCATCATCTTGTCGGGGGCACCGATAGCCTCGGCCATGCCGGCAAGAATCTTACGGTTGTTAATCTTGAGGCAGACATTAATACCGAGAGCCTTGAACACATCGGCAGCAATTTGAACAAGTTCAACCTCACACAGCAGCGAGTCAGTTCCGACAACATCAACGTCACACTGGTAGAACTCACGGTAACGTCCCTTTTGCGGACGGTCGGCACGCCAAACAGGTTGAATCTGGTAGCGTTTGAAAGGGAATGTAAGCTCACTCTGGTGCTGTACGACGAAACGCGCAAAAGGCACAGTGAGGTCATAACGCAGACCCTTCTCTGATATTTTCAGGGCTGCCTTGTCTGAGTTGACTGGGAGTGGACCGCCGGCTGCCTGGAGGAAATCACCAGAGTTGAGGATTTTGAAGAGGAGCTTGTCGCCCTCGTCACCATACTTGCCAAGGAGAGTCGAGAGATTCTCCATGGCCGGGGTCTCAATGGGTTGATAACCGTAACGGCGGAATACACGCCTAATGGTGTCGAAAATATAATTGCGGCGCGTCATCTCCTTAGGGCCGAAGTCACGCGTTCCTTTGGGTATGCTTGGTTTTACGACGTTCATATCTTTTGGAGGGATGAGATAGTCAGTGAAACATTAAACATTGAAGCGGAAGTGCATGATGTCGCCATCCTGAACCTCATAATCCTTGCCCTCGATTCCGAGCTTACCAGCCTCACGGCAGGCGGCCTCACTCTTGAGCGCTACATAGTCGTCATACTTGATAACCTCGGCACGGATGAAGCCCTTCTCGAAGTCGGTGTGGATGACGCCAGCAGCCTGGGGGGCCTTATCGCCAGCATGGAAAGTCCAGGCGCGGACTTCCTTGGGGCCGACTGTGAAGAACGTGCGGAGGTTGAGAATTCCATATGCCGCACGAATCAGCTGAGCCACACCACTCTCCTTGAGCCCAAGGTCGTCAAGGAACATCTTGCGCTCCTCATAAGTCTCCAGCTCAGCAATCTCGCTCTCTGTCTGCGCTGCTATCACGAGAACCTGAGCCCCCTCCTCCTTAACAGCGTTGCGGACAGCCTCAACATAGGCGTTACCTTTGTTTATGGCCGCCTCGTCAACATTGCATACATAAATGACAGGCTTACGGGTAAGGAGGAAAAGCTCCTTATCAAGCTTAGTCTCGGCCTCAGTCAGTTCGACAGTGCGGAGATTTTGGCCATTCATCAGGGCCTCCTTATATCTGAGCAAAAGGTCGAGAAGCTTCTTGGCATCGGCATCTTTACCACTTATAGCCTGCTTCTCGCACTTGTTAATGCGCTGCTCCACAGTCTCCAGGTCCTTAATCTGAAGCTCAGTGTCAATAACACCCTTATCGCGGACAGGGTCGACAGAGCCATCGACATGAGTGATGTTCTCGTCATCGAAGCAGCGGAGGACATGGATGATAGCGTCCGTCTCACGAATATTGGCAAGGAACTTATTGCCGAGTCCCTCACCTTTGCTTGCGCCCTTGACAAGTCCGGCTATGTCGACAATCTCCACGGTGGTGGGGATTACCTGCTGAGGATGCTCAATCTCGTTGAGAACCTCGAGCCTGTTGTCTGGCACGGTTATTACGCCCACATTAGGCTCAATGGTGCAAAAAGGGAAATTGGCCGATTGGGCCTTGGCATTTGAGAGGCAGTTGAAGAGTGTAGACTTGCCCACGTTGGGCAGGCCGACAATTCCGCATTGAAGTCCCATTGTCTGATCTTATTGTTGTGATAATAACGCAAAAAGAAGCGCGACATCAATAAAGTGCCACGCTTCCGTCCGCGCCGGGAATATTATTATAGTCCTTAGCTGTCAGGATTGTATTTCCTTTTTAGAACGTGTAGCTGAAGCAGACAGCCCAGACACGGTCATGAGAATGTGTGTTATAGCAATATCTGTGGTCCTTGTCGAAGACGGGGGTTATACCCATTTGGCAACGGATGTCGACACCGATGCCAGAGGGAGAGTCGTAGCCGATGCCATAGACAGCATGCATGGTGAACTTGTTCTGCGCATGCGCAATATTTCGGAGACTGTTATTGACGTTGGGGTCAGTTGAGCCCTCACCGCCAAGTTTCGGATCAAGCAGATAGCCCTGAGGACTTGAAGTTGAAATCTTATAGTCGAAACGGATGCTCGCCAAAGGACCTGCATGAATGTTAAGACCACGTCCGCCGAAAATATTGACAGGCAGATACCACTTGAAAATGACAGGGAGCTGAACGTTATCGGTCAAGAGCTGGAGACGGAACTTCTTATTAAGGAGGTCCTCATTCTGATAATAGGAGTCGTGCTCTCCGAACCAGTAGAGAGGCTTCTCAAGTGAGCGCACACCCATGCGAGCATAGAAGAGCTCAGTTTGGAGAGCGAAATTATCGTTGAACTTCCAACGACCTACGAGACCCCACTGACCCATACGGGCCTGGACATCATCAACGTCGCTGTCATAAGTAGTAAAGTTGATACCACCTTTGAAGCCCCAATGGAACTCAGTCTGCGCCGCCGAATTGACTGCAAACATGCAGACGAGGGCGAACGTTGCCAATAGTTTTTTCATTGATCTATTTTCAGATTTCCGTCCTTTGCAAAAACCGCACCGGAAAACTACCCGATGTCAAGGCATAAGTCAAACGACGTTGCAATCGCAAGTTTTCGTTACTTCTTAAATCTATGTCGTGTTTTTGATGGGAAGACAAGACTCTCCGTCTTTGGATGAAGAAGAGAAGCGTCCCCGTTTCAAGGTGCAAATGTAAAGATAAATTTTCGGATAGAAACCTTTCGACCGCATTGGCCTTGAAATCTTATGCAAAAAATGGATTTACGCCAACAAGCGGTTGCCAAAAATCAACAAAACCTTCCCAGTATGCATTGACATCAGAAGAAACCACATGTGAGCAAAAAACTATCTTAATATGATAATATTTCACCACCGATAAAAGAAAAAAAGCCTGTTTGGGGACTATTTAAATATTTTATCTGATTATCAAGCCGTTAAAAAATACGTTTAAACATCACTCTACCATATTCTGAACAATCCACCCCTTGCCACATCCTCAAAGCATGGCAAATTTGTCGGACTACCCTCCCAAATGGGTTAAATTACCACACCTAAAAAAAAAGCAAACGTCCTATATTTGTGATGCGAGAGATGAGGCGGGGGAAGCCCCATTTAATGCCTCGTCTTGAACTTCTGAAAGAGATTATTAGTAGGTTGATTTTTTGTGGTATATTTTTGATGATGTGGGTCGGTGTCGTTGATGACATCGGCCCTTTTTCTTTTGACCTAATAGGGGAAATGGCGAGATGTGAGACAGATGACCTTACCACAGCCATATATCTAAGATGACAAGGTTAGCACGTGCAGAAAAAAAGTCAGCCAATGCAGCAAAAGGCATTGACTGACGCTATGATGCCCCCACGAGATTGAGGGGGGATAGATTTATTTTGCGAAAATGACAGCAAGAGGCAGAATCATCTCCTCAAGCGAGATGCCGCCATGCTGAAGTGATCCGCTGAATTTGCGGACAAACTCATTGCGATTGTTCGGATAGACAAAGAAGTCCCTGTTCAGCGCAAAGATGAAAGAGGATGACACGGAAGGCGTGGGGAGCCCAATCTTCTCAGGATGAGAGACAGAAAGGACTTTATGCTCGTCATACTGCAGAGACCGGGCCACTTTATACCTGAGGTTCGAGTTAATCTCCTTAGGGCCTGTAATATCTACAGGGTCTTTCACCCTAATCGTTCCGTGGTCAGTCGTCAGGACCACTTTATAGCCATTGGTTATGAAAAGGCGAATGATATCCTTTAGTGTGCCCGTCTCAAACCATTGCTTGGTCAACTTCCTATAGCCGGCATCTGTCGAAATAAGGTCACGCACGGGTCGCGTTGAGGTTCCGAGATGACTAAGCTCGTCAACGAAATTGTAGACAATAGCGTTAAGGTCGTTTTTCTGGTAGCCACTAAATTTTTTGATATATTCCTCACCGCTGGTGTTAGAACCCACCTTGTAATAAGAGTTTTGTTTCAGTAGCCTCTGCCTTGAGAAATAGTCAGCGAGCAGCTCGCGTTCGTAGGCATTTAGAGACTCCTCGTCATCGTTGTCATCAACCCACATGTGCGGGTTAATCTTCTTTATGTCGGAAGGGAGAAGTCCAGAGAAAATAGCGTTTCGCGAATATTGTGTAGCAGTAGGCAAAATGGAGCAATAGGTGCCAGCTGACACATTGAACTCGCATTCAATAAGTGGACGCAGCGTTTCCCACTGGTCAAGTCGGAAATTATCAATCACAATAAGGCCAACCTTCTCGCCCGCGCGTAAGAGAGGCTTAATACAGTCACTCAATATCCTGTGTGACAGAAGTGGGGCATCTGTCTCTCCCGGCTTTGCAGAAATCCACGCCTCGTAATTCTTGGTTATGAACTTGCAGAAAGAGATGTCAGCCTCCCGCTTCAGGTCAAGAACCGCATCGGAGACCACGGACCCCATATCCTTCAGGCTCTCAAGTTGCAACTCCCAATAGACAATTCGTCCATAGAGCCTGCTCCAGTCATCAAACGACCTGCACATGGCTATTTCCATGCTCAACCGCCCATTCTCCGCGAGAAAAGCCTCACACTTGACCTTCTCCTCAATGGCTTCGCGGTCCACGATTCTCTTCACCGACGAGCGCAGCTGACCAAGGTTGACTGGCTTAACCAAGTAGTCATTCGTCAGATTTCCGTAGGCCTTGTCCATGGTTGCCGGGTCATCGCTCTTGGTCATCATCATGACATTGACCCACGGCTTAAGGTCCTTGACTTGTTTGAGGACATCAAGACCAGTCATGCCTGGCATCTGCTCGTCAAGGATTACAAGGTCAAAATTCTCCTCCTTAATCTTTTCGAGGCAATCCAACCCGTTGGTGACAGAGACAACCTCATAGCCATCACCCTCAAGGAATATGACAAGGGGCTTAAGCAGATTGATCTCATCGTCGGCCCAAAGAATACGTCTATTAGCCATGGCTATGAAGTTTTGGTGTGGTTGTTGTCAAAAAGTGACTCGCTACTTAATGTAGTTTTCCGACATGAAACTCATGAAAGCATCGTCGGGACCGGAGAGGACGAAGAGACGCAAGTTCGAGACGCTCATCATGAATATCTGTGGTGTGAGGCTATCCGTCAGCCCACGCCAGAAAGTCTTTTCCCTGATGGCGTAGAAATAGGTCTCCGCCTCCTTGCGATTGGTGAATGGGCTGATAATGATTGCCTGCGACTCAAGAGGGAGGTTTCGCATGGCGACATCGTAGTCCTGAATGAGGAAGTTGGAGAAGTTATAGTCAGAGACGACAAACTGAGCCTCCTTTAACTTTCCGTCACCTACGAGGCAAACAATTACGTGTGCTGAGTCTGGCTCATAGACATAGTCGGCCTTTTTGACAACCTCAGCCTCAGCGGATGCCGAATTGCGCTGTTCAAGAGGTGAGCGATAATCGGCCTGACTTACAGGCATGCGCCCCTCATCAAGCTTGGCCAACAGCAGGACAGCGAGAGAATCTTGAGGTGTTCCTGCATAGTCGACATGAATTTGCTGGAGGTCAGCCCTGAAAGGCTCGGCATTTCCGCTCTTGGCTTGAGCCATGGCACGCAAAAGGAGGTAATGAGGCCTCAGCTCGGCATCCTTAGGTTGCGACGACAACACAACAGAGGATTTAGATATGACGGAGGGATAATCTCGCGCTATGTAAGTGTCATAGACAGCCTTATACTCATCATTGGCAGCAGAACGTGCCGAATGAATCTGATTGAGGAAGGACGGGTTGGCTATGTTCTTTGCCATAAGGCTCTCTGGGAACTTGCTTGTGATCTGCCTATCCGTCTCCGCTTGACCTGCATTGTCACCAATCTTTCCTTGTGCGAAGTGCAGAAGAGTGAGGGCGTCGTACAGCTTATCCGAATTACCAAAACGGCGACGATACTCATCAAGCAACTGCGCAGCCGACTGGTAGTCTCGGATGTCGTCATAGAGAATAGAGGCGCCGGATAGCATAGCATCAGCTGTTTGGGCCTCGTTGGCACGTTGAGCCTCATCGGATATTGGGAGATCCTTTATCAGTTGCTCGCGAGTCCAAAGTTTATCAGATTCGGATGTGGCTATCTCCTCACGCGCCTCATCAAGTCGGGCTTGATCGTCATCAGCCTGCTCACCATCCGCGAGATCGGCCATTGCGGCGGAACTTTTGTCCGAGCGTCGCCAATTATCCTCATTTTTACGGTTACCCCACCTTGTTCGGAAAGTAGCCTTACCTGCCGCGACAAGCTGAGTGTTATAGAAATACCACGAGGATTGACCTGAGGTTCTTGAGCTTTCCGATAGTTGATAGAAGTCACTTTGGCTCATGCCGTTTTCCTCATCAGCCTCTTTGGCCCGGCGTGCGGCCTCAACGGCATCATTATGCTCTTTTACAATTTTATCAAGCAAAGCGTCGCGTTCCTTAGATGGCAGTTTGGCTATACGGAGCAGTGAGTCATTATCTCTTATCGTGCGAAGTTGGTCGGCGAGAGGCAGAAGAGTCTTGGCTCGTTTTGTGGCCTCCTCCTTTCGTTCGTTAGCGTCGTCGAGATAGACAGCCGCGCTATCGAGGGATTGCGAAGCCTCAATATACTGAGGTTCTGACTGATATATATCAGCGAGCGAGAGGAACGACAAACCTTTCTGATTGTCGTTTGTTACAGACAGTTGGACCGACTTGTTAAAGTCATCCACTGCGCCAGACTTATCTCCACGGCCAAGGTCAAGCTGTCCGAGGGCGTAATAAACTTGATCGAGCTGGTCAGCATTCTTAGGGTCTTTCGCCATGCGGTTAAGTTTTTTCTCGGCCTGCAAGACCTCTTCGGGTGTTGACGCGACAGACGGCAGGTCAAGTTTGGCGGCGAAAGACATATCATAATCGCCCATCAGGCGTGAGAGCTTCAAGAAAATAGGCGCAGCTTTCTCCTTCTGTCCAGTCTCACGATATAGTTGTGCCAAGATATAGGCGTAACGATTTCGGCAATGCGAATCCTTAACCTCTGTCACAGCCCTCTCCATATAGGGGATTGCCTTGGCGTATTCCTTTTGGAGAATATAGATGTTAGCGTAGGCGGCTTGATAGTCGGCGTAGAGAGCGGACGGTGCTATTCCGTCAAGATCATAGGTTTTAAGGGCCGCGATTGCGCTGTTATACTGACCGAGCTGGGCATAGGCTATCGACTTCCATATCTTAGCCTCATAAGAGGCCCTTTCGCCCTCATGCTTACGACTGATATAGTCAAACTGCTCAATGGCCTCCTGCTCAGAGTGAATGACGACATTGGCTTTACCCATAAGCAGATAGCCCTCGGCCACATAGGGGTTAAACTCCTCTTTGGACCGAAAACGCCTCTGCTCGTCGGTTAAAGTCCCACTATAGTTGGGCTTGACCGTTATAGAGTGGAGCTGCACTAACTTATGGGCTTTCTTCAGGGCAGTCTCCATGTCACCTTGCGCTGAGCGGGCAGCCTGTTCGTTAGAGAACTCGAAGACAGGGAGGACGTGGCTATAGTCATTGCGGAAAGCGCGGCGGCAGTTATCAATGCCCTGGTCGAAAGCCTCACAGCCGTTATAATAGACATTATAATGGGATGACAGCCTTTGATAGCCGCGGCTCAGAGCCGTGTTATGCTTCGTGGAGCAGGCTGTGAGGATTGCGACGACAAAGACCACAAGAGTGGTGACAGTCGCCACATGGGAATATTTAGACTTGAGACCGTTGATAAGGTTCATCAGTGATTGTTCGTGTTATATGAGCTTAGTCAGAAAGGTGTGGTTGCCACTTGACGAAAGTACCAGTTAGCGTAGACAGGTCACCGCCGACAAGGACAGAGACATGTCCCCCACCCTCAGTCAAGCCGAAGTCACTCAACTTATTTAAGAAATCCTCCCGTCCGGAAGACGTCAGGCCATGAAAGTCGTCAGGCAAGCCGCAGACCATCACGCCGCCTTTGAAAACCATGCCGCCAATTTCCTCAGGTCCCTCAGGGAAAAGCTCAAACTTAGTGATTGCGCCATCAGCCCCGATGTGAGCCACGGGGAAACGACCCAACGAGCCGTTAGTAAGCAAACAGAGATGGGAGCAAAGAATCATAGCTTGTGGTGTCTACAACGTCATATGGTTTATAAGTCGCCTTGATTTCACGGAGAGTCATCGTCATGTCGCGCAACTTATCCTCCTCAAAAAAGACAACCCGGGCCTCAGTGGCAGGCACAGAATCCCTCAAGTCAGCCCTGAGCGAGACCTCCTTTTGCACAGCCCTGTTGAGAACAGGCATGAAAGTCGAGTCGCAAGTCACGACGCTGTCGGCGTAGGATATAAAAATGCGGGCATAGGCTCGGCGGTTTGACTGCTGCGACAAGGCCGACGTTCCCTTACGCAACTCGATATTCAGTTTCTTCTCCGCCTTGCTTATCACATAGCGGAAAGAGATGTCGAAGTGGCCACCCATGACAGAGTCAAGCTCAAAAGACCTCTCGACCTTAGTGTATTTCTTTGCCGTGGGCTTAAGATAAGAGGCCAAAGAATCACTTCCATTAGCAAGGGGCAGCGAAATGGTCAGCTTAGAACCGATGAAATCATGCGTCAGAGAGTCGTTCAACGCCTCAATGCTCTTAGAGATAGAGTCGTTTCGCTCAGCTATGACACGAATCATATCCTCACGTGTCACAAGGATTGCCACCGCCCTCTCATAGACCGAGGAGAACTTCTTAGGGTGACGCGAATACCATGCCACGGCGGAGTCATACTGCACCTTGTTAATCCCGTAGTTTGCCAAGATAGTGTGATAAGTGTTCTCCGCCTTCTTGTCACGGGTGCCATTAGTGCCAGTCTCCTGAAGAATAGCGTCGGCGAGATAGATGTCAGCCACCATACGAGCCATGGTCTTCTCGTCTGGCACATCGGGTTTAAAAACCTGATAGAGTACAAAGGCGACGCACGCCACCACGAGGGAGGCGCACGACGCTATCACATACTTGCGCTTATTGTCTTTTTTACTTGCCATCGGCGCGAACCACTGTAGCCATTGTCTTGAAGATAAGAACAAAATCGAGAGTAAGAGACCAGTTGTCTATATACTCCATGTCCATCTTCATCCAATCTTCAAAAGTTATATCATTTCGGTTGGGTGCGACTTGCCAGATGCAAGTGATGCCAGGCTTCATGGCTAATCGTCTCATCTGCCAACGCTCATACTCGGCAACCTCCTTAGGGAGGGGCGGGCGAGGGCCAACAATGCTCATGTCGCCAAGGAACACGTTAAGGAACTGCGGGAACTCGTCAATACCGGTTTTTCGGAGAATACGTCCCATACGTGTGATACGCGGGTCGTTGGTCATCTTGAACACTGGGCCAGTCATCTCATTCTGAGCCATAAGGTCTTTCTGCAAAGCCTCGGCGTTTACCACCATAGTGCGGAACTTGAACACCTCGAAGACCTGTCCACGCAGACCAGAACGTTTCTGCTTGAAAAAAACAGGGCCCTTGCTGTCAACCTTTATAAGAATGGCAATGATGATGAAAAATGGAAGTCCGACAAGGATAACCATCGAAGAGAAGAGAATGTCAAAGATTCGCTTGACGAGCAGACTGACATAGTTAGTTGGCAAGTTGGATATAGTCAGGACCGCATTGGTGTCAAAATACCTCACATAGGCCGAGCTGGACATGCGGTTGAGGAAGCTTGAACTCAGTCGGAATGTGATGCCAAGGTCGGAACACAAGTCGAGCATGCGAAGAATGTCTCTCGAATCCATGTCCTTGCGGGCGTATATCACCTCCTCAACCTTCTGCGAGATGATGGACTCGACATCAGCGTTAGCCAAGGGGTAAACAGGCACTTGACCATCATACTTCCCACATATGTAGTCGTCACCAATGATAGCGGTTATATTATACCCCCACTCATAATGCCGCTTGATAAGTGCTAAAAGACGCTCACCGCTCCTGTCGCAGACAAAAACAACATTACGCATGTTTCGGCCGTTGCGCCTGATGGTGCGCAAGACATGATAGAACAAAACCTTGGCACCGAAAGCTAAGAGAGTGGAGAGGACGCAGAATAGCACGATGACGTCACGCCCATAGTTTGGCATACCAAAGATGGTCATGACAAGCAGAAGGACCGCCACACCAAGCACATTCTCCACCACATGAAGAACAAGGATATAGGAATATGGGCGGCTGCGGTAGACCTCATTGAGCTTCATCGCGGCCTCGATGGAAGACCAGATGACAGCTATAAAAAGGAAAGTGAGTAATATGCCGCGGCTAAAAAGCATGTTCCATACAGACCCATAGCCAGCCCCGGAATATATGTATGCGGACACGAAATAGGCTATGCAAGCCAAGACCACCACTCCCGCCGTCAGCAGAGACTTGGCGAATCGGCCGCGCATACTTAACTTACTGAAATTCTCCATTTTTAATTCAATTCACGAGACGTTTATGTTGCCCACGCACAAAGAACTGTCATGCGGCACAAAGTGACGTGACATAGCAGAAAGAAGCTACGCCAAAGACAAAGTTAATTATTTTTTAACGTCTCGCTAAATTGTTTAATTCTTTGCTCCTGATTTTTTTTGCAGACAAGGAGAGTCCCGTTATCCTCGGCCACGATATAACCTTCAAGGCCTTGCAAGACGATTTTCATGTCACCCGACGTACGCACCACGCAGTCAGAGCTCTCGATGAAACTTACTTGACCAGAGCCGGCGTACGCATTGCCAGACTCATCCTTGTCCAATTGATTATGGAGCGAACCCCACGTGCCAAGGTCAGACCAGCCGAAATCGGCAGGCAGGACGCAGACGCCGCTCTCCATGCCTCGCAATTCCACATTTTTGCCTCCAAGAGGTTCCATCACAGCGTAGTCAATTGAGATGCTGGGGCATTCGGGGAACAGGCGGTTGACCACATCTCGCTCCGAGGCAGTATAGAAACTTGATGCCATCTCATCCATCTTGCCCGCAATCTCGGGTTGGAATTGGCGTATGGCAGCCTCGGCGGTGGCTGCCTCCCACAGGAAGAGGCCAGAGTTCCAGTAATAGCCGCCCTCCGCCAAATAGCTCATAGCCACATCGAGAGCCGGCTTCTCCTTGAACGCCTTCACTTTGAGGACGTCATGGTCGGCCACCTCACCTGATTGGATATAGCCATAGCCTGTCTCGGGGCGAGTAGGCGTCATGCCAAGCGTCAAGACCTTTGACGTGCCAGAGATAAACTCCACGCCTCGACTTATGATGCGGCGAAACTCATCAACATTCGCGACAAAATGATCAGAAGGAGTGACAACCGCGACGGCATCCGGGTAACGCTGACGCATTTTCCAGATGACATAGCTGATGCACGGTGCAGTGTTACGCATGCAGGGCTCCAGAAGGATATTCTCCACAGGGACCTCAGGCAACTGAGCGTGAACCTTGTCAAAATACCTTTGCGATGTCACCACCCATGTGTGGTCGGGGGCGAAACCATCACCAAAGCGATCCGCCGTCAGCTGAAGGAGCGTGCGACCACAGCCTAACACATCAATGAACTGCTTTGGGTTTTCGGGGCGGCTCATGGGCCAGAAGCGACTTCCGACACCGCCCGCCATTATGACGAGGTGTTTATCACTCATGTTTAAATGTCTTGGTTGGTTTAGATGTAGTATTCCATAAGGTCGACAAGTCCGGCATGAAGCGCATACTTAGTTGCCTCATAGACATTATTGACCTCTATCTTTCGGAAGATATTCTTCTTGTGGGTAATGATAGTATGGACACTTGAATTTCGTTCAGATGCTATCTCTTTGACACTCTTACCCTTGGCTATGAGTTTAAGAACCTCAACCTCTGTTGGGGTCAGCTTGCCCTGAGACGACCTTTGCGTCCGCTCCTCGATGAGCAGATTAGTTATCTGGTGACACAAAAACCTCTCGCCCCTTGTGGCGCAGCGGAGAGCACTTCGGATTTCATCCTCTGAGTTTTCCTTGAGGACAATGCTCATACCCTCCTCGGAGGCGAAGAGCCTAATGGCCTCCTGCGTGAGTTCGTCTGAAAACATAACCCACTGGCTGAGTGGGTAACGCTGCCTGATGTTTATCACACAATCGACACTGCGGATGTCAAAGGAGGTGTAGTCCAGCACAACCACGGAAGTCGGTCTTTTCTCCAATTCAGACCTCAGCGTCCGCTCGTCACGGATATCAACAGCCACTGCATCGGGATAAGACCTCTCAATGTAATAGCGGAGTCCCGCACGAGTGACATCCTGATTGTCAGCCAAGAGAAAATATACGTTGGGCATCTGAATAAGTTGTAACGGAGGACAGAATCTAATTCTCCGGGTTGATATTTTTGACTGCGTCGAGCCCCTTGTCAATATAAGGGAAAGCGTAGCCCGCAAAAGACTCGACAAAGCGGTAGGTCACCATCTCATCCTTTTGCTGTTCGGTGAGCAAGCCCTCGTCTCCAGGCCACATGCGGTTGGCAAAGCCAATCACACCGCTGACTATAAGCAAGACCTTTGCTACGCCAAACACACCACCGGCAATGCGGTTGGGGACTGAGAGATGGGCCATCTTGGCAAAACGCGTCACAAGGTTCGATATGAAGTAAACAGCCAACACTATGACTAAAAGGGTCAACCCAAAGGCTATGAGTCGCGTGGGATAGCCGGCGAGATACGGAGATATCAACTCCTCTGTCATAGGTCCGAAACGCCCTGCGCCATAAAGACCGAGGGCGATGGCGGCAAGACCAGCCAACTCTCCAATGAGTCCGCGAAAAGCTCCACGGACAAAGGCGATGACACTCACGACAACTATGAAAATATCGAACATAAGTGCGAATTTAGCATTTTTATGTTGCCAAAACAACCACGCAAAAAAAACCTGACTGCTCCAAAAGAGGGACAGTCAGGCAAAAATCAACATCCATGAACAGTGGCCTCACTCAGACTCGAACTGAAATTTAGAGTTTAGGAAACTCCCGTTCTATCCCTTGAACTATGAGGCCGATGCCACTTGACGAGAACGACCACAAAATGCCGTCAACTCGCAAATCGAGCGCAAAGTTAGTCAAATTATTCTTATTTCCTAACAAGTGGCATCAATTTTGTTTTTGCCATTATATAGTTAATTTTGCAACGAGTGGGTAAATGAAATCCCCACAGCAGATAACAGCTAAAAAAATGAGCGACTTCAAACGCAGCATAATAATAACAGGCGGGGCTGGCTTCATTGGCAGCCACGTAGTGCGCCTGTTCGTCAACAAATATCCTGACTACCACATCATCAACCTTGACAAGTTGACCTATGCGGGCAACCTTGAGAACCTCAAGGATGTGGAGAATGCGAGCAACTACACATTCGTGCGCGCCGACATATGCGACTACGACACGATTTTGGCTCTCTTGGCACAACATCATGTTGATGGCATCATCCACTTGGCTGCAGAAAGTCACGTTGACCGCTCCATCCGCGACCCCTTTACCTTCGCACGCACCAACGTCATGGGCACCCTCAGCCTGTTGCAAGCCGCCAAGACATATTGGGAGAGCCTGCCGGAAGGATATGAGGGCAAGAGGTTCTACCACATCTCAACCGACGAGGTGTATGGTGCGCTCAACTTTGACAAGACCCTCTTCACCGAGACAACGCGCTACAACCCTCACAGCCCATACAGCGCATCGAAGGCGTCATCGGACCACTTTGTGCGCGCCTTCCATGACACCTATGGCATGCCGACCATCGTGACCAACTGCTCAAACAACTACGGCCCATACCAGTTCCCCGAGAAGCTTATCCCACTCTTCATCAACAACATACGCCACAGGCGCCCGCTCCCCGTGTACGGCAAGGGAGAGAACATCCGCGACTGGCTCTTTGTGGAGGACCACGCAAGGGCTATCGACGTCATATTCCACCGCGGCAATGTGGCAGACACATATAATATAGGAGGTTTCAACGAGTGGAAGAACATCGACATCGTCAAAGTTCTCATTAAGACCGTAGACAGACTCATAGGCAACCCCGAGGGCGCAAGCTTAGACCTCATCACCTACGTGACAGACCGCAAGGGACACGACTTGCGCTACGCCATCGACTCCACCAAGCTCAGCCGCGAGCTCGGATGGAAGCCATCGCTCCAATTTGAGGAGGGCATAGAGAAAACCGTCCGCTGGTACCTCGACAACCAAGAGTGGATGGACCGCATCACGTCCGGAGCCTACGAAAAGTATTACGAGGAGCAATACTCAAACAGATAAACAACCGTCGGGGCAATGAAAACTCGCTCAGCCACAGCCGTCCTGCTGTCCATGACTGCCGTCCTCGCCGGATGTTCCGACAACACCGGCAGCACGGGCAAGACGGCGACACCCGTCCAGAACTACTACGCCCAGGATGCCGAGTCGCAGGTCAGGATAGTCACATATGATGGCATGGGTGACAGCATCGCCTCATGCATGGCCACCTATGTGAGCGGCGACATCGTGGCAGCCCCTCTCTCCCTGATACGCGGGGCTTATGCCGCCAAAGCGAGCACACTCACCGAGCCGGACAAGTACCCCATCTATGGATTCACAGCCTTAGACTTCAAGTCAGACATAGTACTCCTTCGCATTGGCAAACGCCACAGCGACTTCACGAAAGTAGAGACCACTGCCACCTCACCAAGCGACACCCTTTTCGGAGTTGACGCCAATTACGATGGCAAGATATTCAAGAAGACGGTAAAATCCTCTTGTGTCGACGGTCTACAACCTGGCGCAGGCGTGTTTGACAATCATGGCAGACTAAGGATGGTGGCATCAGCCGATGGCAACTTCGCCACTGGGGCAGAACTCGACAGCTTAGTGCAAAGGCAGACCACAAAGCACGCATCGGTTTATGACTTGAGGCTTCACACGGGACGGACGTATATGTCATACAAAGACATCGCAGGCTTCAAGGTCCGCACCTCAATGGGCGACTTCACAATAAGGCTATACGATGACGTGCCGCAATACCGCGACAACTTCATCAAATTAGTGTCAGACCATTATTACGACAGCCTGCTCATCCACCGAGTGCTGCCGGCATTCCTAATCCAGACAGGCGCTGCCGACAGCAAATACGCAAAGCCTGGCGACGTTGTCGGATGGCAAGGGCCAGGCTACACACTGCCTAACATTGACCACCAGCGGCACTTCCACAAGCGCGGAGCCATTGCGGCCTCCAAACTACCACGTGACCGCAACCCCGAAAACAAATGCGACGGAGGCCAGTTCTATGCCGTGAGCGGCCGCGTTTTCACAGAGGCCGAACTTGACAAGATAGCGCGCGAAGAACACATAACATTCACATCCGAGCAACGCAAGGCATACACCACAACGGGTGGTGCGCCCCACTTGGATGGCGAGTTCGTTGTCTTTGGCGAAGTGGCGCAAGGGATGGACGTCGTGGATAAGATATCACGCGTCCAACTTGGCGGAGACAAAGGCGACAGGCCAGTCAAAGACATCCGCGTCTGGTCCATATCTATCATCAAGAAGTGACAGCGCGTGACACTCCGAGGCGAAAGCCGCACCGCCCCAAAAAGAAAAAGACGGTAAGCGAGGTGATGGCCTCCATCCACTCGACTGACACAAGGCCCGAGTTGGCAGCCCGGCGTTGGCTTTGGACTCACGGCTACAGGTATCGTAAAAACGAGAAAGACCTGCCCGGTAAACCAGACATCGTAATCACAACCGCACGCACAGCCATTTTCATCCACGGATGCTTCTGGCATCAGCACGAAGGCTGCCAAGCCTACTCCACCCCCCGCACAAACACGCCGTTCTGGCAAGAGAAGTTCGCCCGCAACAAAGCGCGCGACGAGCGCGTGAGAATAGAGCTGCGCGCATTAGGGTGGCGCACAATGGTCATATGGGAGTGTCAACTCAAGCCCGACAAAATTGATGCGACCATGGAAACTGCCGCCAAACTGATAGACGGAGCCCGCAGAGAATGCCAAAAACAGAAAAACCTGCGCAACACAGCCATAAAAAACACCTACGACGCCGATTTTGACGATGCCGGCACATTGGCCTACGCAGCGGAAGAGACAGAAATGGATTACTACACCACATTAGACAGAACAACAGACAACCAATGATAGACACACACACACACATATATGAGGACAAGTTCGCCGACGACATCGCGGAAGTCATAGGGCGAGCCAAGACGGCAGGCGTCACAAAAATGCTACTGCCATCGTGCACATTGGCAGACTCAGCCCAAGTGAGGGCTCTTTGCGAAAGATTCCCCGACGAATGCTTCGCCATGTACGGGCTTCACCCGACCGAGATGGGCGACAACCCGCTGGAGGAGGCCGAGGCAATAATGGACTACGCAGAGAGCAACTCCTTGCCACGCGTAGGAGTCGGCGAGATTGGGCTTGACCTGCATTGGGACAAAACACGACGCGATGAACAAGTTGAAGTCCTCAAGTGGCAGTTGCGTTACGCATACGACAACAACCTCCCGACATCAATACACTGCCGCGACGCCGTATGGCTACTCATGGAAGTATTGACAGAGATGGGTGGGCACGTGCCCGCCGGGTCACTCCACTGCTTCACAGGGAGCGTTGACGAGGCAAAAGTTATATGTCGGAAATGGCCACAGCTGATGTTCGGCTTCGGTGGCTCATGCACCTATAAAAACTCAAAAGTCGCAGAGGTCGCACTCGCAGTCCCATTCTCAAGCATCCTCACCGAGACCGACGCCCCCTATCTAACACCCGTGCCGCACCGCGGAGAGCGCAACGAGCCATCATTCATCCCCCTTGTTGTAACTAAACTTGCCGAGACACTCAACAAGCCCACGGAAGAAGTCGCACAGCAAACACACGACAACGCCATGCGGCTATTTTTCGGCACAAAATAGGCGAGAAGGCCTTGAACGATAAAAAAAGGTTATAATTCACTTCGGCTGTAAAAAAAGCAGTGTCAAAAGCCTATCAATCAAAAGATAAACAGCGGAAAAGCATCTACCTGTCCTTCCCAAAGCCCCCCATGTCCTGCAACAATTGGCATTAAAAACGTGCTTAAAAGTCGCATTTTGCAAAGGGAAAGGGTTCTATGTTTTAAAAAATTAGTAATTTAGTCACGCAAAGCGCACCTACTGACATAGGTGTGCAGTAACGCAAAACCAACAAAAAACAAAAATTAATAAAAAGTCAAATTTATCACAGATTATGAAAAAGCTTTTTGCCTATTTAGCAGTCTTCGGCATGATGAGTTTCGGCTCTGTTGCCATGGCACAGGATGAGAACGCAGAGGCCGCAGCAGCTACCGAGCAGACAGAGGCCACTGTCGCAGAGACTGAGGAGGTTACCGACGAGGCAGCCGCAGCAGTCACTGTAAACGAGGAGAAGAGCCTCCACCAGGTTCTCAAGGAGAAGTTCGTCGAGGGTGGTGTCGAGTGGATGCTCCCCGTCCTCGCCTGCATCGTCCTCGGTCTCTCTATCGCCATTGAGCGCATCATCTACCTCACCGCTTGCGACACCAACACCAAGAAGCTCCTCAAGAAAGTAGAGGCTGCATTCGAGCAGGGTGGCGTTGACGCAGCCAAGGAGGTTTGCCGCAACACCCGTGGCCCAGTCGCCTCAATCTTCGTTCAGGGTCTTGAGCGTTACAACGAGGGTCCCGACATGATTGAGAAGGCTGTCGCATCTTACGGCTCAGTCCAGATGGGTCGCATGGAGTCAGGTCTCTCTTGGATCTCTCTCTTCATCGCCATCGCTCCGTCTCTCGGCTTCATGGGAACTGTCGTAGGTATGATTATGGCATTCGACTCAATCCAGCAGCTTGGTGACATGAGCCCTGTCGCTCTCGCAGGCGGTATCAAGGTCGCTCTTCTTACCACTATCTTCGGTCTTATCGCCGCTATCTGCCTCCAGCTCTTCTACAACTACATCGTCGCTAAGATTGACGGTATCGTCAACAAGATGGAGGACGCTTCCATCTCTCTGATGGACATCATCCTCAAGTATCAGGCTAAGCACTAAAAATCCGCAATTCCGCGCCCTTGCGCCATTTAACGGCGAGCAATATCGGCACGGATGTTATTAGACGGATCGCCGGCTAAAAGATGCCGGTATAATGCTAAAAGTCTCAAAAACAAAGGAAGATGAAACAAGTACAGAAAATAACGACCATTGTGATGGGCATCCTGATGGCAATCAGCGCATGCCTTGTCATTGGAGGTTTCATGGACAAGAACCCTCTTGAGGATGGTTCTATCTGCGACATGGCAATCCTCTGGTCTATCGGCCTTGCCGCTCTCGGCATTATTGCGGCCGCTGCGTCAGCAGCAATCTCTGCCGCATCAGACCCCAAGACCCTCCTCAAGCTCTGCATCGCAGTTGTTGCAGCAGTAGTAGTCTGCGGAATTCTTTGGGCACTTGGTGACGACACCCCACTGCCACTCATTGGCTACGAGGGTGACGAGAACCAGGGTTGGTGGCTCAAGGTGTCAGACATGGGCCTTTACGCCATCTATTTGGCACTCGCAATCGGCATCATTTCAGTCATTGCCTCCGAGGTATACAACCTTTTCAAGTAGGATTGGGCAACGGGGCTAACCGATAAAAGGCTCGGCTCCACTCCCAAGAAAACCCAATCTATTAATCATTAGCAATTATGGGGAATAAGAAAGAAACGCCAGACGTAAATGCGAGCTCCACTGCGGATATCGCATTCCTCCTCCTGGTCTTCTTCCTCGTCTCGACGACAATGACCTCTGACCTTGGTCTGAGCCGTATGCTTCCTCCCATGGCCCCGAAAGACCAGACCGACGCTCCTATCATCAAAGAGCGCAACGTGTTCATGGTTCAGCTGAACTACAACAACCAGCTGCTCGTCAACGGAGAGTGGAAGGAGAACGCAAACGACCTCAAGAACAAGGCTAAGGAGTTCATCGCCAACCCAATGAACGACCCTACCCTCTCCGAGAAATCCGAGACCGACGTCCCGGGCATCGGCAAGGTGATGGTCTCAAAGGGTGTCATATCTCTTCAGAACGACCGCGGCAGTACGTATCAGAAGTACCTGGAGATCCAGAACGAGCTTCAGGCTGCATACACAGAGCTCCGCGACGAGTTTGCGAAGAAGCAGTTCAAGAAGTCATTCGAGGACTGCTCTGACGACGAGAAGGATGCCATAAAGAAAGTTTATCCTCAGAAGATTTCCGAGGCAGAACCTAAAAACTATAAGAAGTAATGGCAGTTATCAGAAAAAGCAAGAAACAAGGGCAGTTCAAGGTCAACACCTCTTCGCTTCCTGACATCGTGTTCATGCTTCTGTTCTTCTTCATGGTCGCATCGAACATGAAAGAGGTATCACTGATAGTCAAGGTAAAACTGCCAGAGGCCACTGAGATTACCAAGCTCGAGCAGAAGTCGCTCGTCAGCTACATCTACGTTGGCAAACCTATTCAGGCCAAGAAATATGGCACTGAGCCGCGAATCCAGCTGAATGACTCATACGCCACTGTTGACGATATTGAGAACTACATTCTCCAGGAGCGCGAGAGCCTGAGCGAGGCCGATCGTCCTAAGATGACCGTCTCGATTAAGGCCGACGCTGACATCCAAATGGGTACAATCACCGACATCAAGCAAGCTCTCCGCAAGGCTCAGGCCTTGAAGATCAGCTACGCTGCCCGTAAGGCTGTCAAGAATTAAGACAATTTTCCAAGCAATGCGACAAGAGCCCCGTCTTCATAAGGCGGGGCTCTTTTTTGCGTATGACATACTGGGAATAAACAGAAGCGTTTTCAGTAAAGCCCCCTCTGTTTTATGGGGTTAATGACATTTAGGGCCGTGTTGACATTATATAGGTTACAAAATGAACTATATTTGCACATTGGAAAAACCGTAGATACCAATGAGCGAAATTAGTCCTGACAGTTATTGCCCCTCACTCTTTAAATATGAACGCCAGCGCACCCGCCAAATCAACGTAGGGTGCATCACTTTAGGTGGCGACGCACCAATCCGAGTCCAGTCAATGACAACCACAGACACCAACGACATTGAGGAGTCTGTGGAGCAGAGCCTGCGCATTGTCAACGCCGGTGGGGAGATTGTGCGCCTGACGACACAGGGTGAGCGCGAGGCAAAAAGCATCGGACTTATCAGCAAAGAGCTCAAAGAACGTGGCTGTGACACTCCATTGGTGGCAGACATCCATTTCAACCCTAAGGCAGCGGAGACTGCCGCCGCCCTTGTCGAGGCTGTCCGCATAAACCCTGGCAACTATACCGGCGAGGCAAAACGCTTCAGCAAGGATGCCGACAAGATGAGCGACGCAGAGTGGCACGATTTGATTGTAGAAAAATTGCGCCCGCTCGTCGAGATTTGCAAGGCGCATAGGACTTCCATCAGGATAGGCGTCAACCACGGCTCCCTCTCAGACCGCATCATGGCAAAATATGGAGACACTCCACAAGGAATGGTTGCGTCATGCACCGAATATCTTGACGCCTTCGAGGAACTTGGGTTTAGAGACATAGCCATAAGCATAAAAAGCAGCAACACGCGCGTCATGGTCAACACCGTACGCCTTTTGTCAGCCACACTGCGCAAGAGGGGCGAGGTTTACCCTCTGCACCTCGGTGTCACAGAGGCGGGAAGCGACGCAGAGGGGCGCATCAAGTCGGCCGCAGGCATAGGCGCTCTTCTCAATGACGGATTAGGCGACACCATACGCGTGTCACTGACCGAGGCACCCGAGGCTGAAATACCAGTGGCTCGGACTCTCGCAGACCACTGTCAACGATTGGCAAGTGCAAAGTCAATAAGCCCAGTAGACACCACGAAATACACCCCATACTCATACAGCAGGCGCGATACTGACTGTGTAGGCCTCGTTGGCGGCAAAACGCCCCCTGCCGTCATTGTAGTTTGCGACGCTGACAAAGTCAACAATGCGGACGCCACAATACGAAGCATAGACGCAGCCCTCCCCTACTCCACATTGACAATGGAAGAGTTGCTGAACAGTAATTTCGGAGGAAAGGGTCAAGTGCAAGATGGCGTCGCCTACATAGGCATAACCAAATCGGGCGACCCTATGGCTGAATTGCGAGCCATGGCTCTTGAATTAGAGAATAAAGGGATGAGAAACCCGTTGGTAGGTTACTACCACTCCACGGCCACTGACATAGACCAGTTCAGACTTGAAATGTCAGCCGACATGGGCGGGTTATTCATTGACGGGCTATTAGACGGCATATGCATTGACGCCCCGGGCATCAGTCCCGAGGTTGCGGCAGAGAGCGGCCAAATGCTCCTTCAAGCCTGCCGCGCCAGGTTTGACAGGACTGAGTTCATCTCATGTCCAGGTTGTGGACGCACACTCTATGACATACAAGAGACCGTGACACAAATAAAGGCAGAGTTCGGTCATTTGGCGGGTCTCAAGATAGGCGTCATGGGCTGCATTGTCAATGGCATTGGCGAGATGGCTGATGCCGACTATGGATACGTTGGTGCCGGACGCGGGAAAATATCCCTCTACAGAGGCAAAGAAGTAGTCAGAAGATCCATCGACCAAGCAGAAGCCTTAGAGGCTCTAAAACAGATAATTAGAGAAGACGGCAGATGGACTGACAAACAAATCAAGCGAACCGATAGCAAATCATTTGCTTTTTAGGGCAAAAATCACTAATATTGTTAGTTGTAACCTCGAATTACTAAAATGAGAAAGACTATCCGCGCTCTTGCCGCAGCGGTAATCGGGCTTTGCTCCGCACAGAACATGGTGGCCGAGGAATTGGTCGTCAAAGGCACTTATCAAGGTGAGAACTTGTATGTCAAGAACCCGTTTGCACCATCGGGAGTAGGTTTTTGCGCCTATGAGGTAACGGTAAACGGGATGATAACCACCGACGAAATCAACTCGAGCGCATTTGAGGTTGACCTCAGCGTCTTTGGATTTAATGTCGGTGACGAGGTTAGCATCGTCATCAAATATAAAGAGGACTGCACGCCAATGGTTCTCAACGCCAACGCTCTTCAGGTGCAGAAACCAGCCAAGTTCGAGAGTATAAAGGTCAACGGCAATGTCCTGACATTCACGACGTCGGGCGAGACTGGCTCTCTTCCTTTCGTCATTGAGCAGTACCGTTGGAACAAATGGGTGAAAGTTGGCGAGGTTATGGGCAAAGGACATAACAAGCCGAACACCTACGAGAGCAAGGTCCGCAACCACAGCGGTGTCAACAAATACCGCGTTCGACAGGCTACAGCGAACCGCAAAGTCCAGTCCTACTCAAAAGAGGCTACGACAACTGACCCAATGGAAAAAGTGACGTTTAAGGCCACAAACGCCGAGCTCACTTTTAGCGCCGAGACATTATATGAGATCTACGACCAGTACGGTGGCATAGTGTTCAGAGGTTTCGGCAAGAGCGTGAACATAGCAACGTTGGCGAAAGGCAAGTACTACGTCAACTACGACAACTCACAGGACAACTTCACCAAGAAGTAGGCGCAGGCAAGCATTGCTGCCAGTCCCAGAGGTTGATAGTCAAAAACTTGGGCTTTCAAATAAGCCAAACATAATAATATAGCCACGGGGCGAGATCACCATGCATAATAAGCAGGAAGTCTGGCCTCGTGGCTTTTTAGACTTTTAATGGAATAATAAACAAGAGAATGAAAGGCATTATTCTGGCTGGCGGCAGTGGAACCAGGCTCTATCCCATCACAAAGGGAGTATCAAAACAGCTACTGCCCATATATGACAAGCCCATGGTCTACTACCCCATCTCGACCCTTATGTTGGCCGGGATAAGGGACATTCTCATCATATCTACGCCTGCTGACCTGCCAGGATTCCGACGTCTTTTGGGCGACGGGTCCGACTATGGCATCAACCTTAGCTATGCCGAGCAGCCGAGTCCGGATGGGCTGGCTCAGGCGTTCATCATAGGGCGTGAGTTCATTGGCTCAGACTCTGTTTGCCTTGCACTGGGCGACAACATATTCTTCGGCCAAAGCTTCGACCAGATGCTACACAAGTCAATTGAGGCGACCGAAGGGAGGGGCGAGGCGTCGATATATGGCTATTGGGTTTCGGACCCGGAACGTTATGGCGTGGCAGAGTTTAACGATGAAGGAAAGGTCATATCAATCGAGGAGAAGCCTGCAAAACCGAAGTCAAACTATGCGGTTGTTGGGCTTTACTTCTACCCTAACAGCGTGGTTGACATAGCTGCCAACCTCAAGCCTTCGGCGCGCGGAGAGTTGGAGATAACGTCTGTAAACCAGATATATTTGGAGAGGGGTCAACTTAACCTGCAAAGGCTAGGACGAGGCTTCGCATGGTTGGACACTGGCACACACGACTCATTGTCTGAGGCCTCTACATTCATAGAGGTCGTCGAGAAGAGGCAAGGACTGAAAGTGGCCTGCCTTGAGGAGATTGCTTACCGCAACAAGTGGATTGACCGCGACACCCTCATCCGCCTCGCCCAACCAATGAAGAAAAACGAGTATGGCCAATACCTGCTTAAGATAGCGGATATGTAAGACAAAGAGCCACAATTAGAAAAAACAGACAAACAAGTGAACGTAATAAAGACAGCCATTGACGGCGTCGTCATAATAGAGCCAAAAATCTTCGGTGACAGCCGCGGATATTTCTTCGAGTCGTATTCAAAACGCGACTTCGACACCCTTGTGCGGCCAGTTGATTTCGTCCAAGACAACCAGAGCTTCTCAAGCTACGGGGTGGTGCGCGGACTGCACTTCCAACGAGGCGACAAGGCTCAGAGCAAATTGGTCCGCGTAATTCAAGGCACTGTTCTTGATGTGGCAGTAGATATCCGCCGCGGCAGCCCCACATTCGGCCAACACGTGGCAGTGGAGCTGTCAGGTGACAACCATCGCCAGTTCTTCATTCCCCGTGGTTTTGCCCATGGTTTCGCAGTCTTGAGCGAGACTGCCCTCTTCCAGTATAAGTGCGACAACCTCTATGCGCCAGAAAGCGAAGGAGCAATAGCATTTAACGACCCCGCTCTCGGCATAGACTGGAAGATCCCTATGGACAAAGCTCTTTTGAGTGACAAGGACCTAAAGCATAAGACGTTGGCAGAGGCGGAAGGCCTCTTTGACATAAACGACAAACTCTATTAAGTGAGGAATAGCATGTCTGACAAGAAGACCATAATAGTGTTTGGAGCCAACGGAATGTTGGGACGGCGTGTCATCGAGAGCCTCGTCAAGAAAAAGGTGGGCAAAGCCTATGGACTGACATCTGCCGACTGCGACATAACAGACCCCGAGGCGGTTAGCAAGACTGTGGCGGAGTTCGCTCCCGATGTTATCATAAACTGCGCGGCCTATACGGCTGTCGACAAGGCAGAAGATGACGCGGAGACGGCCGACAAAGTGAACAACTTGGCATCGGGCTATTTGGCAAAGGCAGCAAAAACAAATGACGCTCTGCTGATTCACGTCTCAACGGACTATGTTTTTGATGGTGAGGCTACATCGCCATACACCGAGGAGATGCGCAAAGCTCCATTGGGAGTATACGGCAAGACCAAAAGTGAAGGAGAGGACGCCATAATAGCGACAGGTTGCAAACACGTCATAGTGAGAACTCAATGGCTTTATGACGCAGACGGCAAAAACTTCTTCCTGACCATGTTAAGACTCTTCGGGGAGAAAGACGAACTAAACGTAGTGAATGACCAGACTGGCTCACCGACCTATGCAGGAGACCTCGCCAAGGCCCTCGTGAAGATTGCGTTGGAGTATGAAGGGCAGGACGGCATATATCAATTCGCCAACTACGGGACATGCACATGGTATGACTTTGCCATAAGCATAGCCCAGATAGCCGAGGCGGAGACCGAGATTCACCCTGTCTCAACAGACAAATACCCCACCCGCGCACGCCGCCCTCACTACTCAGTCCTGAGCACAGAGAAAATAGCCAACACCTTTGGCGTCAAAGTCCCCCATTGGCGACAAGCTCTCAACAGGTGCTTTAACCGCCTGAAAAAGAATAACGAGTAACACCCACCACTTAAGAAAGCGAACTTCGACCTGACATCGGAGTGCGCCCCGCATGAGTTAAATCCGATAATATGCGCTGCCCCTACGACCCGAAAGAGAACGAGCAAGCATGGACCGCCTGGCAATGCCTGACGCGGACCAACGTCAACGTGTTTCTGACCGGCAAGGCGGGAACTGGCAAGACGACATTCCTGAAAAACCTGAGGGAGGCAAGCACCAAGAGCATGGTAATCATGGCGCCGACAGGTGTCGCTGCCATAAACGCCGGAGGCGTTACCATCCACTCCCTGCTCCAGATTCCCCCAGGGACATACACATCGCGAAAACCTCTTCCACAAGAGCGCACAATACGAAAAGACAAACTCAAACTCATCAGAAGCCTCGACCTGATTGTCATAGACGAGATAAGCATGGTCCGCGCCGACCTGATGGACGCAGTAGACAAGAGGCTAAGGGAGATGAGGCACTCACGCCTTCCCTTTGGCGGCATCCAGCTTTTGCTCATAGGAGACCTCATGCAGCTGTCGCCCGTAGTGAAACGAGACGAAGTCGACCTGCTCAGAGACGAGTATAACAACTGCTACTTCTTCTCAAGCCACGCCATCTCGCAGACCAAAATGGTGACCATTGAGCTTAAGAAGATATATAGGCAAAGCGACGCTACGTTTATAGACCTCCTTAACAAAGTGCGCACATGTCGGCTTGACGACATGTCCCTTGCGATGCTCAACTCACGATACCGCAAAGACTTCGAGCCAGACGACAGTGAGGGGTACATAAGGCTAACCACACACGTGGAGAGCGCGGAGAGAGTGAACGAGTCAAAAATTAAACTCCTTAAGACAAAAGAAGTCACATATAAATGCTCCGTCGAAGGAACATTTGATGAAAAAAACTACCCGGCAGAAGCCGAACTGACATTGAAAGTGGGTGCGCAGGTCATGTTCATCAAGAACGACACTCAAACCCCACGACGCTATTATAATGGCAAGATAGCCAGCGTTGTCGCCCTTGATGACGACTCGGTAACAGTAAAATCGGCAGACGATGCCGGAGAAGAGATCAAAGTGGGCTGGGAGAAATGGAACAACGTCAATTATGTAGTAGACCCTGAGACCGGTTTGGCAAAAGAGGAGATAAAAGGCGTATTCACTCAGATCCCTCTGACCTTGGCGTGGGCCATCACCATTCATAAAAGTCAGGGACTGACATTTGACAAGGCCATAATAGACGCAGGCCGCTCATTCTCACCCGGACAAGTCTATGTGGCACTCTCAAGATGCCGCTCTTTCGAGGGTCTCGTCCTCTCATCCACCATAGACCGCGGCTGCGTCAGGACAAACCATGACGTTGACCAGTTCTACAACCAGCAGAGCCAAAACATCATAGACGCCAGCGCCATAGAGCAATACGCGGCGGAGTACTCACTCGCCTCCATAACAGAGCTTTTCACATTCGAGAGCATCTTTGTCCCTGTGAATCAAATGTTAAGCTTACTGGAACGAGAGGGTGATAAATATGCCAATAGTGTAGAGAGCTTAAATGCGCTTCTCCACGAGGATGCCGATGAGATTGCCAGAATAGGCGAGACCTTTATCCGCAAATGTCAATTCAAGCACACGCAGACTGGTTGTATAGAAAAATCATCTGAACTGATGGCGCAAGCCGCACGTGGAGCAGCATTCTTCGATGCGAAGATTGCCGATTTCGGCGAAAACGTTAAGATGAACGCAGACATCACTCTTGACGACAAGACCGCCAACAATAGGCTTGACAACTACATGAGCACATTTGTCAATACCGTCAAGCTAAAACGCGCCATTCTCCAAGCCATCGCAAAGAAAGGCTTCAGCCCCTCGAATATGCTGGCTGCAAAGGCTTTAGCCCTCAGCCACACTAAGATGGATGATGAGACGGAGGTCGGCACCCCAACTGCAGAAAGAACTTCGCAAGCAGACGCAAACGAGGTGGTCAATAAGGAACTCTTCCTCGCATTGCGCAAATGGAGGAAAGAGAAAGCCGAAGAGGAGGACGTGCCACCATATATCATTGCAAACAACTCACTTCTTTTCGCAATAGCGGACACCGTCCCGACCGACACCATGACATTGAAAAAAATCAAAGGCATGGGAAAGAAAAAAATGGACAGTTATGGCGACGACATACTCGAAATAACACGTCTGCACGCCCAGATGGGAGTTAAACCCGCCATCGGGTCAACGTCAGCCCCCACATTGGGGAAAGCCGACTTGTCAGAGACTGGGCAAAAGGCTAAAAAACTGAACACAAGAGAGATTAGCCTTGAGGCATTCAACAGACTCGGCTCCATTGACGCTGTGATGCAAGAGCGCCACTTGACACGCGGCACAATAGTGGGCCACCTTATCGACTGCATAGGCGAAGAGCTGACGATAGACGACGTGATGGGCAAAGAGCGTCATGAGAAGCTTAAAGAGATTGTATCTAACGCCGCCCCTGACTGGCGTCCTGACCAAGAGTTCTATAAAAAATTCACATATGGCGAGATAAACTATGTCCGCCGCGAGGTGGCGGGCGAGATATAGACAGAGATGCGCAATAGCCATATTGACGGACTCTAAATGTGCCGCCTGTGTTGTCATTAAATGCTTTTGGCATTAATTTTGCAAAAACTGGAGCATCATGTCCGAAACAGAAAAACAGACCAAATTAGACCAGCGTTACATAGCAATGGCGCGCATATGGTCTCTCAACTCCTACTGCGAACGTCGGCAAGTGGGGGCTTTGATGGTGAAGGACAAAATGATAATAAGCGACGGGTATAATGGCACCCCGTCAGGCTTTGAGAACGTGTGCGAAGATGGCGACGTGACGAAACCTTACGTGCTCCACGCCGAGGCGAATGCCATAACCAAAGTGGCAAAGAGTAACAACAGCTCAAGCGGCGCGACAATGTACATAACCGCCTCGCCATGCATAGAGTGCGCAAAACTCATTATTCAGGCAGGCATAAGCCGCGTGGTTTACTCGGACGACTACCGTAACGCGGACGGGATTGAGCTTCTGCGCCGCGCAGGCATAGCGGTTGACAAGGTCGAGGAGACAATTATAATCAAGTAACAAGGCTTAAAATTAAAGTTGATGGCGCAGCCCCACGCTTAAACGTCAAGGTAATGTAAAGATTTCAGGGGCGCATGACGCACATCAGACCATAATAAAAGACATCAATGAAGACCGCAATAAAAAACTGCTGGATACTTGTACTTATTGTTCTTGCGGCATTGGCAGGCCTCTTCCTCGGTCACAATGCTGGCAAGAATGCAGCGGAGAATGACCTGTCCGAGGAGATTGGTCAAGCATATGGCTTTGGCCCGAACTTCAAGACTACGTCTGTCATAGGGATGATCAAGAGCTTGTATGTGGACCCCGTTGACGCCGATTCGTTGGAGGACGCAGTAATCCCCATGATACTCAAGGAGCTCGACCCGCACAGCGTCTACATCCCACGCAAAGAGGTCGAGCATGTGGCTGCCGATTTGAAGAGCGACTTCGGCGGCATAGGCGTCATGTTTAGCCTGCAAGATGACACGGTGAGCGTGATCAGTGTCGTGTCGGGCGGCCCGTCGTCAGCACTCGGCATCATGCCCGGTGACAAAATAATAAAGGTGAACGGCTATGACTTCACTGGCTCATGGCTTAACAATCAGGCTGTTTTGGATTCGCTTCGCGGCGAGATTGGCACAAAAGTCAACATAACCATCTTGCGCGACGAGGACACTAAGATAAACTACGACATTGTGCGCGGCGAGATACCCCTCACAAGCGTTGTGTCGGTCTACGAGATAGGCACGGGCGTGGGCTACATGAAGATAGACCGCTTTGCCGAAAAAACATATAATGAGATGCTCGACGGCATAGCCAAGTTGAAAGCCCAGGGCTGCGACAAACTCATTGTTGACCTACGCTCTAACTCTGGCGGATTCCTGCATGTGGTCCAAGCCATGTGCAACGAGTTCCTTGCCAAGGGCCAGATGATAGTCTACACAGAAGGTTGCCATCAGGAGAGGGCCGAGACACGAGCCGACGGCACCGGTGTTTGTCAAGACATGAGCCTCGTGGTCCTCATTGACGAATATTCAGCCAGCGCAAGCGAGATCTTTGCAGGGGCGATGCAGGACAACGACCGCGCGACAATCATAGGTCGCCGCTCATTCGGCAAAGGTCTTGTTCAGAGCGAGATTCCATTAGTCGACGGCTCGGTTGTTCGACTCACGGTGTCAAGGTATCATACACCATCCGGGCGTTGCATCCAGAAGCCATATAAGCACAATGATGATGAATATTATCAGGATGTCTACAAACGGTATGAGAGCGGCGAATTGCTCTCGGCCGATAAGATGAAGGCAGACTCCGCACTCATATTCCACACCATCAGTGGCCGCACGGTCTTTGGCGGTGGTGGAATCATACCCGACATCTTTGTCCCAGTGGACACAGCCAAGGCCTCTCAATATCTCTACCAACTCAGGGCCAAGCGAATGACCAACACCTACGCCATGAAGCAGGCCGAAAAAGAGCGTCCGAGACTCAAGGACATGAAATTGCCAGACCTCGTACACTATTTGCAGAGCCAAAGCTACATAGATGGCTTGATGGCGTATGCCGCTGAGCACGGGCTGGCCCGACCTGACAAAATTGACGCAAAGGAGCGTGACATCATAGACAACGAGGTGCGCGCCCTCATGGCCCAGACCATCAATGATGAAGGCGGCATATACCCCATTCTCAACAGCGAAGACCCAGTGATAAGCAAGGCTCTCAAGAGCTTAGGGAGCAAATCGCTCTATTAGATTGCCATAGTTAAGCAGCCTGAATGATTGACCAGCAGTCCGTCATAGCCCGATGGGGGTTGGCCGGAATCTTCGCTCTGTGTTTCCTGTCAGCCACCCTGTTGCCCGGGTTTTCAGAGGTTGGCTTGGCCGCATTAGCCGCGGCAGGCGCATACAGGGCGTGGACACTCGTGTGGACAGCCTCCATAGGCAATTGGCTGGGTGGCGTCGCGACCTACGCCATAGGCTGGTGGCTCGGGATGGATAAAATCATAGACTGGCTCGGCATGTCGGCAGAGAGCGTCAGTGCCGTTCAGGCATGGGTGGAGACCTACGGGGCCTGGTGTGGGCTGTTGGTGTGGATGCCTGTCATTGGCGACCCGATGGCCGCGGCTCTCGGCATAGCCCACTCCCCCATCTTTGGGACATTAGCTCTCATGTTTGTGGGCAAAGCAGTCAGATATATCATCATAGTCCTGGTGATGGACCGTGTGTCCCAATGGATTAAGAGCAGAAAGAACAGAAAAACAAGACCATAAGAAACCAAACACACATATGTACGACTACCTGATTGTCGGAGCCGGCCTGTTCGGCTCCGTCTTTGCCCACGAGGCCCACAAGCGCGGCAAGAGCTGCCTTGTGGTGGACAGGCGCGACCACACTGGCGGCAACATCCATTGCGACCAAGTGGAGGGCATAAACGTCCACACCTACGGCGCCCATATATTCCACACCTCAAACCGCCAAGTGTGGGACTATGTGACTCAGTTGGTCGAGATGAACAGGTACACCAACTCGCCCATAGCCAACTACGAGGGACGCCTGTACAACCTGCCGTTCAACATGAACACATTCCACCAGATGTGGGGTGTGGTGACCCCCGCCGAAGCCGAGGCCAAAATTGCCGAGCAACGGCAAGAGGCAGCCGACAGGATGAAAGCCGAGGGCGTGAGCGAACCGCGCAACCTTGAGGAGCAGGCACTCATGCTGGTGGGTCGAGACATATACGAAAAACTAATCAAGGGCTACACCCAAAAGCAGTGGGGGCGCAAATGCACCGAGCTGCCGGCATTCATCATACGCCGCCTGCCTGTGCGACTGACGTTTGACAACAATTATTTCAACGACACATATCAGGGAATCCCCATTGGCGGATATAACGCATTGACAGACAAACTGCTTGAAGGCACAGAAGTCAAGTTGGGCGTGGACTACTTGACCAACCGGGCAGAGCTCAACGTCTTGGCCAAGAAAGTGATTTTCACAGGAGCCATAGATGAGTATTTCAACTTCAAGTTCGGCCACCTGCAGTATCGCACAGTGCGATTTGAGACAGAGACACTCGACATGGCCAACTACCAAGGCAATGCCGTTGTCAACTACACGAGCGCAGAGGTGCCCTACACTCGCATCATCGAGCATAAGCACTTCGAGTTTGGCACACAGCCCAAGACAGTCATCTCACGCGAGTACTCGACAGAATGGCAGCCGGGCATGGAGCCCTACTATCCTGTCAACGACAGCGCGAACAGCGTCATGGCGGCTCAATATGCCGAATTGGCACAGTCGCAAAGAGCCACCATCTTTGGCGGTCGATTGGCGGAGTATAAATACTATGACATGGACAAGGTCGTGGCGTCAGCCCTCGGAGCAGTCCGCAAAGAGTTCCAAGAGGACTAACAACAAAAAGAATAGAAACCCCAATAGCACCAATCAATTGTGATTCAAAAGGTGATAAAATCGAGGGTAGCAGTGCTTGCGGCACTTATTGTCACCCTCTGCGCAGCCCCAATCCAGACAACGGCCCAGACGCTATCGGCATCTGGCATCTCGTCGTCAATGAACTATAAGAACATCAACGTGGCTCAGATCCCCGAAGCCACCATAAAGTCATACGCCGAAAAGATAAAAGACGCCGGCTTGACACTTGATGAGGCTCTTGACGAGGCGAAAAAGAAAGGCGCAACCTCCGCACAGATAACCCAGCTCCGCAGGCGTTTCTCTAAATACCTGTCCTCCTCATCGTCTTCATCATCTTCTTCCAGCAGCAAAGAGACTGTCACCCAAACTGAAGAGCTGTCAGTCAAAGCAGAGCCAGAAGCCAAGCAACAACAGGCGGGAAGTGAAGACTCTCAGGTATTCGGATATAACATATTCAACCAGAAGTCACTGACCTTCAGTCCGAACACAAGCCTTGCCGTGGGCGACAGCTACATAATTGGCATTGGCGACGAGCTGGCAGTGGACATCTATGGCGCATCGGACGAGACATACGACTTAGTCGTGTCTAACAATGGCACTGTGACCATCTCAATGGTTGGACCTATCAAAGTGGGCGGACTCACCGTTGAGCAGGCTCGGAGCGCCATCATCAGCAAACTAAGAAGCATATATTCCGACCTTGGCGGGCGTACTAAGGTCGCCCTCAGGATAACAAACGCCACACCCGTATCAGTCAGCGTGATGGGTGAGGCTCATGCGCCGGGCACATTCACAGTCTCGGCGGCGTCGTCACTCTTCAACGTGCTCTATCTGTGTGGCGGTCCGAGCATCAACGGCTCATATCGCGACATTCAGCTCATACGCGGTGGGCGCGTCATAGCCCATTTGGACATATACGACTTCCTCCTCAACGGCAAGACGGACGTCAACCCATCTCTTGCTGATGGAGACATCATCATGATTCCCACCTACGCCAAGCGAGTCAAGGTGGAGGGACAGTTCAAGCGAACCGGATTGTTTGAGGCCAAAGAGGGCGAGACCATAGAGGACGTCATCCGCTACGCCGGCGGCTTCACTCCCGAGGCTCAGAGCGACCACATCGGACTCTACCGCATTGGCAAGTACACCACTGAGTATAAGGACGTCACATCACCCGCGAGCGAGGGTGTCACAAACGGCGACCGCATAACATGCGCTGCAAAAAACACAAAGCGCGTGGACAACATGCTGACCATCGAGGGAGCGGTATTCTCACCGGGCGTGTTTGAGTACACTGACGGATCGACGCTTAAAAGCCTTATCGACCGCGCCGGCGGACTTACAGAGAACGCCTTCCTGAGCCGCGGCGTGATAACCCGCCTTAAGGACGACTACACCTTCGAGTCTCTCAATTTCAACGTCTTGGACGCAGCAAACGGTGCGGAAGAGATTAAGCTCAAGGCGGGCGACGTCATCACCATAGCGTCAATAGACGACATGAGGCAGAAGCCCACGGTGCGCATTGTCGGCCAAGTGCTTAACCCTGGTACATTTGACTACCGGGAGAACCTGACCATAGGCGACCTCATCGTCTTGGCTGGAGGCTTGCAAGAGTTCGCCTCAGTCAAGAATGTAGAGGTCTCTCGCCGCCTGTCAAAAGACGACATGGAGAACCAGAGTGAGCGCTCGTCAAACTACGAGACTGTCACCATAACTCAAGACCTGTCACTCGGCTCGGCAAGCAACAACTTCAAGCTGGAGCCATTTGACATCGTCTACATCCGCGAGTTCGCGGCAGCCCGCATAGGTGGCTCTGTCGATATAACAGGCGCAGTATTGGCCACAGGCTCATATGGCCTGACAAGCAACGCCACGCACATCTCAGAGATAATCAAGCGTTGCGGAGGCTTCACTGAGATGGCCAACGTGGAGGGCGCACACCTCTTCCGCAAAGTGAAGATATCAGACACAGAGCGCAGAATTCGCCAGTTGCAAAGCAACATGCGAGGCGACACAACGGTCTATTATCTCAACCGCGGGGACGAGACATACGAATTCGTCTCTCTCAACCTGCGCGAGGCGATGGGGAACCCAGGTGGCGAAGAAGACCTCATCTTGACAGACGGAGACAAGATTGAAGTGCCAGAGATGTCTCAGACAGTCCGCGTCATGGGCCTCGTGCAAAACCCGTCGAACACCCGATGGAACAAGCGTTGGCGCGCTGACGACTACGTGGCAGCCGTGGGCGGATTCTCGCCCCGCGCATTCAAGCGCAAGACATATGTGGTCCATGCCAACGGAGAGAGCGAGACCGTGCGGCACATACTTTTCGTCCGCATCTATCCTAAGGTTCGCCCCGGCTCGGAAGTCATCGTACCCAAGAAGCCAGAGAGTGGTTTCAACCTGCCCACGGCCATAACCATGAGCTCGTCAATAGTCTCAATGGTGGCAGTGGTGTTCGCCCTTGTCAAATAAAAATAAGAGAGAGCAACGATTATGACAGACGAGAAAAAGACAGAGGAGAAGCAAACAGAGGAGTTCGACATAGTGTGGCTGCTTCACTACGTCACCGCTAAACGCAAATTCGTGGCCAAGATAACCGGCATTGCGTTGGCTGTGGCTATGATTATGTTCGCAGTCAAGCCAAAGGTGTTTGAGTCAGAGGCCTCCATACTTCCATTGTCCAAACAATCGAACGGACTTAAAGGACTGGGCGCATTGGCAGCGTCAATCACAGGCATAGACATATCGAGCATGGGAGGCGGAACGCAAGTCAACATCGGGCCGACGCTCTTCTCGGAGATTATCAACAGCACCCCAGTGATGCTGAACATAATGAACACGCCCGTGACATGGACGGACCCGGACACCATCGAGAGCCTCTATTCGCACGCAAAGCGAGACACCGTCATGTCGGTTGGCGGCTATCTGATGGCATACACCATCCGCCTGCCTTGGACAATAAAAGATGCGATTATGGGTAAGCCCGAGCCGATTATGGCTGAGTTCTCGCAAAACGAGAGCAATGGGCAGGGCATGAACTTCACCCCCATGACACTTGACAAGACACAGGATGACTGCATAAAAGACTTGCAAGACCGCATCATTGTTGACATAGACGACGAGGTGGACTTGGTCAGAGTCACATGCACAGCGAGCAACCCGATTCAGTGTGCCGAGCTGACCCGAATTGTGCTGGAGCAGATACAGACTGCGGTCACGGAGTTCTCGACAAAGAACGCGCGCCTCAACATCAAATATTTAGAGGAGCAGATTGAAAAGACAAACAAAGAGTATTCCGAGGCTCGCAAAAGGTATATGGAATATAAAGACCGAAACCGCGGAATAATAGAGGAGCGCACAGGAATTGAGAGCCAAATGCTGGAGGATGAGTATCAGATGAGCTACAACCTCTTGCAAACTCTTCAGGCTCAGCTGGAGACATCGCGTCTGGAACTTGTCAGCCAGACCCCCGTTTTCTCGGTCGTAGAGCCAGTTGTCCTTCCGCAGAAGAAATCGGGTCCCAAGTTCTTGCACCATGCCATAGGCGGTGTCATAGTTGGCGTTGTCATCGCCATAGGCTGGCTGCTGCTCTCCTTAGGCTACAAACAAGTGTTTGCGCCAGAGGCTTACGCTGAGATTTACGATAAATATAAATAAAGAACTATCTTTGCGCTCAGATGAATGCTCAGGAGGGGGACGGCGCTAACCTGCGTCAAAGGTCTCCGCGCCAGGGCAAAACGAAATATAAAAACAACACACAACAAAGCAGAAAATGGCAGAAGACGTTTTCAAGAAACTGGTCTCGCACTGCAAGGAGTACGGATTCGTGTTCCCGAGCAGCGAGATTTATGACGGACTTGGCGCAGTGTATGACTATGGTCAGAATGGCGTCGAGATGAAGAACAACATCAAGAAGTACTGGTGGGACGCTATGGTCAAGCTCAACGACAATGTTGTTGGCCTGGACTCAAGCATCTTCATGCACCCGACCATCTGGAAAGCGTCTGGCCATGTGGACGCATTCAACGACCCATTGATTGACAACCGCGACAGCAAGAAGCGTTATCGCGCTGATGTCCTCATTGAGGAGCAGATTGCCAAATATGACGACAAGATTGAGAAAGAGGTAGCCAAGGCTCGCAAGAGGTTCGGTGAGAGCTTTGACGAGGCCAAGTTCCGCGAGACCTCAGCCAACGTCAAGGCTCACCAGGCTAAGCGCGACGCTCTGCACGAGCGTTACAAGACTGCCATGAACGCCAACGACCTTGAGGGTCTGAAGCAGATCATCCTCGACGAGGAGATTGTCTGCCCCATCTCAGGCACCAAGAACTGGACCGACGTGCGTCAGTTCAACCTGATGTTCACCACCGAGATGGGTTCAACCGCCGACGGCTCAATGAAGATATACCTCCGTCCGGAGACCGCACAGGGCATCTTTGTCAACTTCCTGAACGTGCAGAAGACTGGTCGCATGAAGATTCCGTTCGGCATCGCCCAGATTGGCAAAGCATTCCGTAACGAGATTGTGGCTCGCCAGTTCATCTTCCGCATGAGGGAGTTTGAGCAGATGGAGATGCAGTTCTTCGTCCGTCCGGGCGAGGAGATGAAGTGGTTCCAGTTCTGGAAGAACTACCGCCTTAACTGGCACGAGGCTCTCGGCATGGGCGACCAGAACTACCAGTTCCACGACCATGAGAAGTTGGCTCACTACGCCAATGCGGCTACCGACATCGAGTTCCGCATGCCATTTGGTTTCAAAGAGGTTGAGGGCATCCACAGCCGCACCAATTTCGACCTCAGCCAGCACCAGCAGTACTCAGGTAAGAAGATTCAGTACTTCGACCCCGAGACCAACGAGAGCTACGTGCCCTATGTCATCGAGACCTCTATAGGTGTAGACCGTATGTTCCTCTCAATCATGGCTGGCGCATACACAGAGGAGCAACTCGAGGGCGGAGATAGCCGCGTTGTGCTCAAGCTGCCGCCCGTGCTCGCCCCCGTCAAGTTGGCAGTCCTCCCGCTCGTCAAGAAAGACGGCATGCCCGAGAAGGCACACGAGATTGTCAACTCCCTCAAGTTGGCCATGAACGTCCAGTATGACGAGAAGGACTCCATTGGCAAGCGTTACCGCCGTCAGGACGCCATCGGCACCCCCTATTGCGTCACCGTTGACGGACAAACTCTTGAGGACGACACCGTCACCCTTCGCGACCGCGACACCATGGAGCAAAGGCGAGTCAAGATCTCAGAGCTGCATGACATCGTGTTCAAGAAAGTCAGCGGCCACGAGCTCTTTGAGCGTCTTCTCAAAGTTCAAAGTGAGCTTAAGAACATGTAGTCAAAATGCCAGCATAGGCTTCTGACACAAACAAATAAATAGTTAATCCCCCGTTGGCGCACAAGCCAGCGGGGGATTAGTGTTTTATGATAAGAAAGAGACAATAGGAGAAAAAGGATATCATGCAAAAATCAGTCTCTATCGAAAATTGTCGTGATGACATACTGTTCTTGGAAAAGACATTTGGGTTATAAATTTGAGCGAACAAAATTTTGTAAAAAAAAAAAAATACTCTTGTTGATTTTGTGCATCTTATACCACAAAACTCAAATGAGACTGAACATTTTATGCCTTGCCACTTTTTTGATGATGGCAACACACAGCTCGGCCCAGACAATCGATGGTCGCGACTTCTCTATTGACGGATTTGCCGCCTACGAGGGCGACGCCGGAACATCATTCTTCCATAACGGAGCCACGACAGGTGGGGCTGGCGGAGAAGTTGTCTTGGCAGACAACTTCTCTGAGTTGCAGGCTTATCTGCAAGCAGAACAACCTTACATAGTCATAGTTACTCATGACATCACGACTGGCATCACCGCCTATGTTGACGACATCAACGCTGGCCATTTGTGCGACAATCAGGACGGCTCAGAAGGAGTTGCCACCACATATGGCGAACGCATCCTCATCGCGTCCAACAAGACACTCATAGGTGTTGCGGACGCCGAGGGCAACGCACCCCTGTTCTCGCGAATCACCTTTGTGATGCAGAGCGTCAATAACATCATAATACGTAACTGCCGTTTCACCATGGTTGGCGTGCCAATCCTCAAAAGTGGCGAGAACAAGATTGTCGCATACAGAGAAGGCAAGCAGGTGGAAGTGGGAGACCCAGACTGCATTGGCATCCAAGCGGACAAAGAAAGCATCAAAGACCCTTGGGGTGGACACATATGGGTTGACCATTGCGAATTTTCAAATGGTGACGCTGACAATAAAGACCGTTATGACGGACTGCTCGACTGCAAGAACAACGTTAAATGGGTGACAATAAGCTACAACCACTTCCACAACCATGACAAGAGCTGCCTGTTTGGACCTGGCAACAGCGATAACTATGAGCGCACTATATCATTCCACCACAACTTTTTTGAGAACATAGAGGGCTCTCGACTCCCCATGCAACGCTACGGCTTCCTCCACTACTACAATAACTACATGCTGGGATGCTCTGACGGATACGCGCCTCGTAAAAATGCAGTAGGCTGCGTTGAGGCGTGCTATTTTGAGAACACCAAAGCCCCCATCCTTATTGACAAGGATGAGTATACAGGACTGAACATCAGCACCGAAGAGGGCTATGGCATCATATACAAGGACTGCAAAAGGCTCATAGAGGGATATTCTAACATTGATGGAACGAAAACAGACAAGACATACAAACTCAAGACATCAACATGGAAGCCGACCGATGCGGCAGAGAGCTACACCGTGAACAATTTAGACAAAACAGTAGACGTGCCGTCCATCTGCACCAAATACTCAGGAGCTGGCAAAATAGAGGTGTGGCAAGCGTATACCGATGAATTACCGACCTCATCTGATGCCACCGAGTTTAAGAAGGCTATCGCCAACCCATCCACAGGACCATCTTACGACAGCGACGGCAATAAAATTGTCGCAAATGGAGGAGAGACGACAGCCGCAAAAGTGGTTAACTCGCAAAACTCTGTCACTCGATCGGAAATATATGACCTTACGGGTAAAAGAGTAACCACATTGACTAAAGGGGCTTACATCAAACGAGAAGTACTCTCTGATGGCTCTGTACAATCAACCAAATTCTTAGCAAAATAAGTCACTATAAAAAGCGAAGCGGCTGCCGGTTTAAAGACCAGCAGCCGCTTGCTTTTTATCCTTGTCTTAGAGCTATGTCAATTAATATGTCACAAAGTTGACATTCTCAAACTTGACTTCCGAATTAGCGTCAATAGCCTTATCACTCTTGAGGTAGAAGAAAGTCGAGTTGCGGATGGTGATGTCGTGGATTGAACGGAAAGTACCACCATCCTCAGTTGAATAGACTGCACCCTCAGCCTTGACACCGACCTCAGACTCACGGCAAACTACATTCTCAATCAGAATATTTGCGAACTCCGGGGTGTGGGGTTTGAGAGTCTCAGTAGCCTTATTGTCCCACGCCGCATCGTCATATTTCTTATCGACATAAGAGCAGCTGAAGATGACAGCGTCGCCCTTGATGTCATTCATTGTGATGTCAGAAATATGCATGTCCTTGATAGAGCCGCCACGACCTACCGCACTCTTGAAACGAAGACCGGTGTCAGTTCCAGAGAAAGAGCAATTGCGAACAACAAGCCTCTCAATGCCGGCAGAGAACTCAGAGCCAACGACAAATCCGCCATGGGCATGGAAAACACGGCAATCCTGAATGAGGACATCGGCAACGGGGCCATCCTTGACACCCTTATCGCCAGCACCAGCCTTCATGCAGAGACCGTCATCGCCAACATCGACAGTGGAGTTGGTGATGAGGACACGCTGACAATTGGAGAGGTCAATGCCGTCACCATTTTGAGCATTCCAAGGGCAGCGGACAGTCACGCCATCAATAATGATGTTCTCACTCTTGCAGGGGTGGAGATGGAAACGAGGCGAGTTCTGAATGGTCACATCCTTGATGAGAATGTTCTTGCACTTCTGGAAGTTAATCAAGTCATATCGGAGTTTCTCCTCGTCCTCGGGACTTGAAGTGACATTCTTGAAGTTCTTAAGGTCGTAGGGGAACCAGTACTTGCCATCGGCACTCTCCTGTCCACCGAGCGACTTGAACTCCTTCCACTCAACGTCACTCACCTTGGAGCGTTTCACATGACGCCAATACTTGCCATTGCCATCCAGAATGCCACGACCTGTTATGCCGATATTCTCAGCTTCGGATGCGCGGATGAGAGCGCGGCTGCGAGTACCCTCGTCATTGAGGAAGAGAGTCTTGTCTGGCGAGAAGACCACAATGGCGCCGTCCTCCAAATGGAGGCAGATGTTGCTCTTGAGGACAATTGGTCCGCAGAGCCACACGCCACGAGGGATTACGACAGTTCCACCGCCAAGCTTGACAAGCTTGCTGATGGACTTCTTGACAGCCTCTGTGCAAAGCGTGACACCATCACCCTTTGCGCCGAGCTCGGTGATGACAATCTTGTTATCCGGGAAAGATGGAGCCTCGACGGGCTTGACATTTACGCTCAAGCCTTTGTAGGCCTCAGCATAGTTGGTCTGCGCCACCGAATTGGCTGGGGAGCAGAACACCGCCACGGCCATCGCGGCCATGGTTGCAAAAGTTAACTTCTTCATTTCTTGATTTTTTGTGTGTATTGTTGATGATAAACAGATGATGCGTTTTTAGAGATGCACAAGAGTTCCGACACTCTTATCGCCACTGAGAACCTTTGCCAAGTTGCCAACGACATCCATGTTGAAGACGATGATAGGCATCTTGTTCTCCTTGCACATGGCGGTGGCGGTAAGATCCATGACCTTCAGGCCTCGGTTGTACACCTCGTCATATGAGATCTCCTCAAAGCGGGTGGCAGTCTTATCCTTCTCAGGGTCGGCAGTATAGACGCCATCGACGCGAGTTCCCTTAAGCATGACATCGGCCTCCATCTCAATTGCCCGGAGGCTTGAGCCTGTATCCGTCGTGAAATAGGGGTTGCCTGTGCCGCAAGCGAAGATTACAACCTCACCAGCCTCAAGCAGTTCCATTGCACGTGGTTTGGAATAGAGCTCACCAATCGGCTCCATGCGGATAGCTGTCAGCACACGGGCAGGAACACCCTGCTGGGCAATGGCCTGAGAGAGCGCAAGAGAGTTAATGGTGGTGGCAAGCATGCCCATCTGGTCTCCCTTATATCGGTCGAAACCTTTTGACGCGCCCTGTAATCCACGGAAAATATTACCACCGCCGATTACGATGCCAATCTTAATTCCTTTGCGAGCCGCCTCGGCGATCTGCTGAGCATATTCAGTGAGACGCTCAACGTCAATTCCGTAGCCTTGATGGCCCATGAGAGACTCACCACTGAGTTTGAGAAGTATGCGATTGTACATATATTGCTGTTATACTATAGGGTTATGCTATTTTACGATTTTATCTTCGACTTAGATGAAAGTGACAACGGAGTCGTCCGGACAGTCGGCAAGAAGTTCAGCCACCGTGCGACGCAGCGTGGGGTGGACTAAGTCTGGGGCAATGTCAACCAACGGCATCAGCGTGAAACGCCTGAGGTGAAGCCGAGGGTGTGGAATTTGCAGAACCTCTGTGTTCACCACTTCGTTGCCACAAAAAAGAATGTCAATGTCGATGGGGCGGTTCTCATAGACATCGGGATTTGACTTTGGCTTTCGTCCCAACTCTACCTCAAGGTGTTTGATGTAAGAAAGAAGGGCGAAAGGGCCGACTTCTGTCACATAATGCGCCACGAGGTTATGGAAGGGCAATGAAGATTCAAAGCCCCACGGTGGGCTGACAACAGTCCGCGATACGGACACGACATGCCCACCCTCATCCAAACGCCGGAGCGCCTCGGACATTGTGGCATCAACGCCACCGAGGTTGCCACCCAGCAAGAGGTAGTAATTCATCAGTCAGATAGGCGAGCCTACTCGGTCAGTTTTCCAGAGATCTTGGCGAAGTTAATTATCACATCCGCCGCCTGCTCGATGGTTATATCAGTCGAATCGACGCAGATATGATAGCTGGAGGCCATACCCCACGTTTTCTCCGTGTAGAAATTGTAATAGTCAGAGCGTGCGGTCTCCATGTCGGCTATCTTCTTGGCAGCCTCCTCCTCTGAGACGTTATAGTAGTGAGACGCTCTTTTGACCCTGTTCTCAAGTTTGGCTGAGACAAAGACATCCACGCGGTCGGGGAAGTCGCGGAGGATATAGTCTGAGCAACGACCAACGAAGACAGCCCCCTTGCCCTGCTTGGCGGCTTGGCGGATGGCATCACTCTGGAACTTGAAGAGGCTCTGTGGCGACAGGCAGTTCTCGGCTGGCAAAAGGTGGTCGCTCATGAAGAAGCTCGTGAAACGCCCCCAAAGAGAATTGCGCTCATCGGACTTCTCGAAGAACTCGTCCTTGATGCCACTCTCCTTGGCCGCCATCTGAAGGATTTCGGAGTCATAGAACTCGAGCCCGAGACGCTGGGCTATAATCTTACCAATCAGTCGACCGCCCGAGCCGACCTGACGTCCTATGGTGAAAATCATGACTTCCTTAATTTATAATGTTTAGGCAAATATAAGCATATTTTCGGCCTTTGTGACAAGGCGAAAGAGACGATGCTTCAAAAAGTTCAGGCAGCCATCCTCTTAAGACGTCGCACCTGATAAAAGGCCATAAAGACCGCCACAATTGTTGCGAACGCGTCAGAAACCGGCATGGCTATCCACACTCCCGAGACTCCGCAAGCCATTGGCAGCAAGACGACAAGCGGAGCGAGACAAATTAACTGGCGCGACAGACTCATGACAATGGCCTGCGGCGCCTTGCCAAGAGCCATCATGAAACCAGCAGTCACAATCTGGAAACCGACAATGGGGAAAGCGACGAGGACAATGCGCAAGGCCTTGTCAGCCACAGACATCAAATCGGGGTCTGACGTGAAGAGGCCGGTGACGAAGGATGGACATATCTCAGCAATGAGGAAACCGCACGTCATGACCATCATGCCGCCAATGCATGCATACTTGTAGACACGCAACGAGCGGTTGATGAGTCCGGCCCCGTAGTTGAAGCCAGCAATCGGCTGCATGCCCTGACAAATGCCTTGCGTCACCATGACAAAGATGAACGAAATGCGGTTGACGATGCCAAAAGCACCGATGTAAGTGTCGCCACCATAGCTCAAGAGGCCGTTGTTGATGAGGAGTACGACAAGGCAGGCGCAACAGTTGGTGCAGAAAGGGGCAAGTCCGATGCCAAGGATAGCCTTTACGATCTTGGGGCGCCACGTGAAAATGCCTCGTTTGAAACGGATGAATGAAGATGGGCGTGTGAGGTGATGAAACACAACGCAGAAGGCCATGAACTGAGCCAAGAGTGTGGCAAAAGCAGCACCGCGGATGCCCCAGCCTAAGACGACAATGAACACATAGTCGAACAACACGTTGATAAGGACAGCGGTAAGTGTGGCCAACATAGCCTTGCGCGGGTAGCCAGAAGAGCGAACCACGTCATTCAGACCCAAGTAGAGGTGGGTGAGGACATTGCCATAGAGCAAGACGCTCAGGTAGTCACGGGCGTAGGGCAAGGTGTTCTCTGACGCTCCGAAAAAGAGGAGGATGGGATCGAGGAAGACAAGTGCGACAACAGCGAACAAGATGCCGATGACCACATTGAGATTGACCACATTACCCAAAGTGTACTCAGCAGTGTCGACCTCGCGCTGACCAATCTTGACAGCTATGAGCGACCCGGCGCCAACGCCAACCATCGCGCCAAATGCGCCAGAGAGGTTCATGAGGGGGAAGGTCACAGTGAGTCCGGCAAGTCCCAGAGGGCCAATCATTTTGCCAATGAAGATAGAGTCCACCATGTTGTAAAGAGAGGTGGCGGTCATTGCTATGATAGACGGGAGAGCAAATTCGACCAACAATTTGCCGAGGGGGGCCTTGCCGAGCCTCTCTTGTTTTTCTCCGAGCATAATTTATACGATAGTAAAACTATGAAATGATGGCTTTTTATTCTAAACAGCTAATCGTCAACGCATCACGCATGAGAGTTGCGACGCTCGTCACGGAACTCGGAGACTATCATCAAAGCCTCTTCGCGAATCTCGGTTGGCGGCTCAATCTTTCGGAGCGCAAGGCTGCGAAGCCATCCCGCCACTTCGTGGGTCTGCAAAGTCAGCAGCACGTCACGGAACTCATCGACCGCATCGTCATCATAGTCATCGGGGCCTGTGCCGGCAAAGCGGTCAAGGTCCTCGTCATCGTAGTATATTATCTCATCGGACATGGCGAGAAGGCTTTCCGCCTCGCAAGTCTCATGTGCACCACAGCATGTCACGGGGGGGACATGGCTACGAGCGGCGGGCTTATCTGCCTCATCAGGCTCAAATGTGCGCACCCGGGCTATGTAGATGATAAGGCCGACAGTGATTACCCCTATGATAATCAGAATAATATTCATCTGCTGAAATATAGTGTATTGTTGTCTATCTTGTCAAAGCACCCACTACTCACACCGCTGAGGGCGGAGGCTACTTGACCTCCTGTCAAGAAATATCGACACGAGCGTGCATACACCCAAGAGGGCGGGATAATAGAGCGATGGCAAAATGTCGAGAGGGGAGCATCCTGCCAATTTGCTGGCGAGAAGCATCTGGACGCCATATGGCAACAGCCCCTGGATGCAACAAGACATCGTGTCAAGTATACTCGCCGTCCGCCGTGGGTCTACACCGAAGCGTGCGGAGACATCCCGCGCAATGCGGCCAACCGTTATTATGGCCACCGTGTTGTTAGCGGTGCAGACATTAGCGAGTGAGACAAGAGCGGCAATCGCCATCTGGGCTCCGCGCCTGCCCCGAATGCCTTTCTGGAGGAGACAAATGATCAGGCGAAGCCCACCGTTGGCACGGATAAGTTCAAGCATGCCGCCCGCCAACATGGCCACAATAATCAGGTCGCCCATGCTTGTCACGCCGTCACCGAGATTAGAGAGATAGACCCAAAAATCGAACTTGCCTGCCAGAATGCCAATGAGCCCAGTAATTGCGATGCCGACAGAGAGAACAAGCATGACATTGAGTCCCCATATGGCCAACCCTACGACAGCCGCATAGGGCAAGACATAAAGGAATTGCACAGGCCTGTCAACTGGTACCACATCAGAGCCAACACCTTTGACAACACAATAGACGAGCATGAAAGCGACAGCGGGCCAGACAATGCGGATGTTCATCTTGAACTTATCATTCATCTTGACTCCCTGCGTCTGCGTGGCCGCGATGGTAGTGTCAGATATAAAAGAGAGGTTGTCGCCAAAGTACGCCCCACCAACCACAAGGGCGGCAAGGGTGGCAGGCTCCTGCCCCAACTGCCCTGCGACGCCTGCCGCTATGGGGACAAGAGCCACGATGGTGCCCACAGACGTGCCGATGGCAAGAGAGACGAAAGCGGCAGCCACAAACAAAGCCACATAAATCATAGAGGGCGGCAAGATGCGCAGAGTGAGACCCACGGTGGCGTCAACCGCCCCAAGAGCCTGCGCTGAATTGGCAAAGGCCCCGGCAAGGACATAAATCCAGACCATCAGGAGGATATTCTTGTCGCCAGCCCCAGCGGAGAAACGGGTAATACGCTTATTGAGACCGCCACGGCTAACAGCCACGGCGAGAATGGACGATGCGAGAAATGCCACCGTCATGGGGATTTTGTAGAAGTCACCCAACACGGCCGAGCCGCCCAAATAGGCGAGCAAGAAAAACATCAGCGGGGTAAGCGACCTCAGCCCCCTGCGGTTCGCCTCTTTTTGAGTAGGAGTTGTGCCTTGTGCCATAAAAAGGGACAATAATCGGACAAAGGTACTAAATAAATAGGAAACAAAAGCCTATCTTTGCGATGCCCACGCCCTGCGAAAGCATGCAGACACGGCATATCAGCCCCGCCCCGAAAAAGGCTATATGACAGAGGTTAAGGTCGCCTGCCATCCTCATGCGCAAGACTGTTGTCAGCAGGCAGGCGTGGGCCACAAAAAGAAAAGACACAGAGATGAACAAATGCCACATATTGCCGCTTGCGTTTATCACACTAACGTTTGTAGCCTCATGCGCTCCACGCACAGACTTGGCTTCTGAAGCCATAACGATCGACTCACTCCTGACGGTGGCCGAAGTCTACGTGGGTGACACCATGACAGTGAAGGGCATTGTGAATAGCGTCTGCACGGATGGCGATGGACAAACCCAGACGATAGTAATGTCAGACAGTTGCGGCGTCAACCTTCTGCGCGTGGACATAACGGATTCCGAAGGGACTAACAGCCTGAACCGAGGGGACGCAGTGGCTGTCCGAGGTGTGCTTGGCGAAACCCAAACCACGAAGGGCGACCTGCGGGAAAAAGAGGCGGAGGCCGACTCGATATATGCGGCAGGGCACATAGGAAAAGAGACCTATGAAAGCATGAAAAACGACATAGCAGCAAAAAAGGCGTTCATCGAATTCCAAAAGCGCGACTACTACTCGGAGTTCCACATAGACGCCAACCTTGTCGAAGCACTGTAACCCAAGACTACCAACCACAAACATATCTCATATCTATAATCGGGACAGATGGAAAACGAGCAGATTTTGACTGTCGTCGTAATCATTGCCGTGGTGGCGGTGATAGGGCGCATCATCATCAACAGGCAGCAGAACGGGGGCGTCAATTGGCGCAAGTTGACCGCAATAGCCGCAGCTGGTGTCATCTTCGTCGGCACTATGCTATCTGTAGACGCCTACCGCATAATAACATGGGCTAATGGCAGTTTTGACACGAATGAGGCCGCGGAGGACAGTTCGCCCAAAGTTGGCAGACAGGCTGGCGAGTCAGTCCCATCATTCAACAGCGTAGAGCAAGGACTGCCAATGTATTTCACCCTGACGGCTGACAGCCTGAGCGCGACCGGCTATTGGCAGATAAAAGAGGGGGCAGCAGATGACGCAACTGTGCGCGAGGTCATGGTTAGCCAAAGCGACTCGACCAAAACAGCCATCAAACGAACGACCAGCTCATTCTCCATAACACGCCACCCGGCCAACGAGGGGGACTATGTCAAGATTTACAGAATGTCATTATCGTCGGGCGAGAAAGTATTGGCGGTCATGGCAGATTATGACGCCCAGCCGGGGCAGACACCAGTGATGACGGCCCACCCCCTGACAGGCAAAATGGCAGACATAGCCGAGAAAGACGGCACAGTCAGCCCAATGGTCTACGTCACCTCATTCGACTCGGCGTTCTACGCATCGTCATCGGCACTCAGGTTGCTGTGTTCTGCCATAGTGGCACTTATTGTCACACTTGCGGCCTTTGGCATAGTTTATGGCGTGATGCGAATTATCAAGAGATAAGATTCCAGACAGGTTAACACAGAAAAAGGACAGAAAGTGAAGAATATCGTCATTGCAGTAGACGGACACTCATCTTGCGGCAAGAGCACAGTGGCAAAGGCCGTGGCAAAGAAACTGGGCATAGCCTATATCGACACGGGGGCCATGTATCGCGCCGTGACCCTCTATGCCATCAGGAACGGATATTTCGCTGACATGGAGCCAGATGCGGAAGCCATAGCGGCACACCTTGACGACATCAAGATAACATTCGATTTTGACAAGTGCGCAGGGCGTAACACCACTTACCTTAACGGAGAAAACGTCGAGGACGAGATAAGGGGCATGGAGGTCAGCAGCCGAGTCAGCCCTGTCTCGGCAATTCCGGCTGTCCGCGCCAAGCTGACCGATTGGCAGCGCGAGATGGGCCGCAACCAGAGTGTCATCATGGACGGTCGAGACATAGGGACGACAGTCTTCCCCAATGCCGACCTGAAAATATTCATGACGGCGCGCCCCGAGGTCCGAGCGCAACGCCGCTTTGACGAGCTCAAGGCCAAGGGTCAGGATGCCGACTTTGCGGACATCCTGCGTAACGTCGAGGAGCGCGACAGGCAAGACTCAACACGCGCCGTGTCCCCCCTTCGCAAGGCCGATGACGCCATTGTCTTAGACAACAGCGACATGACACGCGAAGAGCAGTTCGACTTCGTCATCAACCACTTGCCACAAAAAGATTAGCACGGTGCAAGTAGAGATTGACACACACTCGGGTTTCTGCTTTGGCGTACGCCGTGCGATAGCCACTCTTGAGAGCAGGCTTAGCAGCGGTGCGGACATATACTGCGTGGGCGACATCGTTCATAACGAGCAGGAGATTGCCCGCCTGCAGGCCAAGGGCCTCAAGGTGATAGAGAGCTCGGACCTTGGCAGCCTTAGCGATGCTGAAGTCCTGTTCAGGGCTCATGGCGAACCGCCAGCGAGCTATGCCACTGTCCGGGACAACAAGTTGAGACTTACAGACGCAACATGCCCTGTGGTTCTCAAACTGCAAGAGCGCATCCGCGAGGCCAACGCGAGAATGGAGGCAAGCGGCGGTCAAGTGGTCATCTTCGGCAAGAAAGGCCATGCAGAGGTCATAGGCCTCATGGGGCAGACTGGTGGACACGGAATCTTGATTGAGAGTGAGGCGGACGTGAGCAAAGTGGACCCAACCCGCCCGGTAGAGCTGTTCGCACAGACAACCAAGAACCCGTCAGTCTATGCCAATGTGGCCAAGCTGATAAAAGAGCGCAGCCAATCGACAGTCGAAGTTCATGACTCCATCTGCCGACAGATGGCTGCACGCGCAGAGCAGATGGAAAGTTTTGCACGCAACCATACACCCATGATCTTTGTCGGGGGGACAAAGAGTTCAAACTCAAAGGTCCTCTATGACATCTGCCGCGGCATCAATCCGCAGTGCCACTTTGTGACAAGCGAGGCGGACTTGCGCAGAGAGTGGTTCGAGGGCCAGGTTGGACCCGTCGGCATCATGGGAGCCACGTCAACGCCCATGTGGCTCATGAAGCGTGTGGCTGAAGAAATTCGTAAAATTTAAGGAGGGAGCATATCGTGGAGAAGTTTATGGCTACCATTCTGACTATCATCCTCGTCTTCTGGGTGCTTAAATGGGTCTTCGCCCTCATAGGGCCTTGGCTCCTGAAGCTCTTCGCCAAGAGAATGCTGAAGAAAGCGGGGTTTGACGAGTCGGCATTCAGCGGGCCCACATCGGGACAAGCATCCGACAAGGGTGAGGAAGAGGACTCGCGCACAGAGACCGTTAAAAGCAGCAAATGGTGGAAAGAGGATGAGGTAATCCTCAAGCCGTCGCGCAAAAACGGCCAGCGGATATCGGACATACTCGGTGGAGAGTACATCGAGTATGAGGAGGTTTCGGCCTCATAATGACAGACATCTAACAACACTCAAAATAAACAAACAAAAACCGCAAGCATGAAGCAATTCTTCTTGACATTTGCCGCTGTACTCTTGGCCGGGATAGCCCTGATGATGCTGCCGATTATCATCATCAGCTCGATAGCCGTCTCGTCAATGAGCGGCACTGAAACAGAGACCAAGCCTGGCACCATTCTCAAGATAGACCTCACCCAGAACATTGGCGACCGGGGCTACGACTCGCCAGCCTACCGCGTGCGCAATGCGCTGAACGGAGGCGAGACACAGAGCGGCATCAACACCCTCCGCGACAAACTGGACGAGGCCGCCAACGACCCAAACATCTCCGGCATACTCCTGACCGGCGGCTACGTATCAGCAGACTTCGCCGTCCTCCGCGACCTGCGCCGCGCCATTGTTGAGTTCCGCGAGAACTCGCGCAAGCCAGTCTACTATTTTGGCAACTCACTGTCCAACGGCTCGGCCTACGTGGCCTCCGCAGCCGACTCTGTTTTCGTCACACCACAAGGCGCAGCCACCCTTACGGGCTGCATCATCAGCAAATATTACGTCAAGAACCTTGGCGACAAATATGGCGTGGACTTCGACGTCATCAAGCACGGAAAATACAAGAGCGCGGTTGAGCCTTATTTCCGCGACAGCATGAGCGATGAGGACCGCGAGCAGAGCCTCCGCATCGTGAATGTGCTGTGGTCCGAGATTCGCGACACCATCGCCGCAGCCCGTCACATCTCGCCTGAGACAATTGATAATTTCGTAGACGAGGTCAAGGGTCTCAAGGCCGACATGTCTGACGCCGTCCAGGCTGGCCTTATTGACAAAGGAGCTTATTTTGACCAAGTGCTGACAAGCCTGCGCGGCGTGGTTGGCATATCAGAAGACGACAATCTGTACGTCAAGGACATCTTCGAGTATGGCAAGGCTGCGACCGACATCGCGACAGCAACAGACAACTCGGCAGACAAGATTGCCATAGTTTACGCCGAGGGCCAGATATTCGACGGTTCTGGAGATGGCGACGAGGCCAACATCTACGGAGATGACTTGGCAAAGACACTCCGCATTTTGCGTAAGGACAAGAAAGTCAAGGCCGTCGTGATGCGTGTCAACTCACCAGGCGGCTCAGCCTTGGCATCGGACATCATCTGGCGCGAGGTGACACTTCTCAAAGCGGAGAAGCCCGTTGTCGTATCCATGGGCGGCTATGCAGCCTCGGGCGGCTACTACATCTCGTGCGCTGCCAACTATATCTATGCCGAGCCTGTCACCCTCACCGGCTCAATCGGCGTGTATGGCATGATTCCTAACTTTGGCAAACTTGCCAATGACCATGGCGTCACATTTGATTACGTCAGCTCGAACAAGAACCCCATCATAACAGGTGTCGCTCCACTTTCAGCACCCGTGCGTGACGCTCTCTCGGCCTCAGTCGAGGGGACTTACCGCACATTCGCCTCACGTGTGAGCGAGGGACGCGGCATGACATTCGAGTCGGTTGACAGCATTGGCGGTGGTCATGTCTGGACTGGTGCAGACGCCAAGGGCATCGGCCTTGTTGACGAACTTGGCAACCTCGATGACGCTATCGACATGGCAGCCGAGTTGGCAGGATTGAGCAACGACTACGTCACGGCAGATTACCCTGAGTTGGATGACTCCATGGCTGCAGCCATGAAGCAGCTTGGATTCTCGGTCCGCGCTGACCTCGGCCACTTGGTGTTTGGCGATGACTACGCCCCCCTCAGCAAACTTCAGGAGAAGATTAAGCAGCCTGAAGGTTTCGTCTGGGCTATCTGCGACCTCAACGCTAAGTAATCGCAGAGGAACACTGCACACACAGGCTCTACAAATACAAGTCTGATATAAGTCATCGGTTCGCCAATAGCTGAATGCTTTGGCGAGCCGATGACTCTTTTTTGTCCCTCCCGTTACGACAGCCGCTTCCGCCCATGCGGAAATAAGTCAAGCGCACATGCCATATCCACCCCGAACGGGTCGGCAGGCTGAGGAGTTTATTATAGCTGCACAGCAATCCGCCAAACTGGAATTTTAGTAAATTTGCGATGATTAACCAAGTCGGTGAGCGCGACTGCCGCAACCCAATGCGGGATCCGACTCCGCGCTGCCGTCTTACAAAAACATACACACACAAAATGGAAAAGGTTGTTAGCGGAATACGCCCAACAGGAAACCTCCACCTTGGCAATTACTTCGGAGCCGTGACCAGCTTCGTGAAGATGCAAGACCAGTTCGACTGCCTCTTCTTCATTGCCGACTGGCATTCACTCACCACACACCCCAAGCCTCAGGACATCCAGCAGAGCGCGAACACCATCCTCTCGGAGTACTTGGCCTGCGGCATTGACCCCGAGAAAGCCCCCATCTACGTGCAGAGCGACGTGCCCGAGGTGCTCGAGCTCTACCTGTACCTTAACATGAACACCTACCTCGGCGAGCTGGAGCGCGTCACGACATTCAAGGAGAAGGCTCGCCAGCAGCCGGACAATGTCAACGCCGGACTGCTCACCTACCCCACCCTGATGGCTTCGGACATCCTCATCCACCGCGCAGTCAAAGTCCCCGTGGGCAAAGACCAGGAGCAGAACATGGAGATGGCACGCAAATGCGCCCGCCGCTTCAACAACATATACGGGGTTGAGTTCTTCCCCGAGCCTCAGTCCTTCCACTTCACGGAGAACGCCGTCAAAATACCCGGCCTCGATGGCAGCGGCAAGATGGGCAAGAGCCAGGACAACTGCATATATCTGAAGGATGACGCAAAGACCATCCGCAAGAAAGTGATGAAAGCCGTCACCGACTGCGGTCCGCAGACCCCCAACAGCGCCAAGCCCGAGGTGATAGAGAACCTCTTCACCATCATGAACGTAGTCTCCAAGCCCGAGACTGTCAAGTACTTTGACGAGAAGTGGAACGACTGCTCAATTCGCTATGGCGACCTCAAGGGTCAATTGGCCGAGGACGTTGAAGCATTCTGCGCACCCATCCGCGAGAAGATTCAGGCCTACGCTGCCGACACCGACAACCTGCGCGCCATAGCCCGCCGCGGCGCCGAGAAAGCACGCGAGAGCGCCAACGCCACGCTCCAGGAGGTCCGCCACATCATCGGCTTCCACAAGAGTATGTAAGGGCAAGCCCCAGAAAGCTAAAAAAGTCACACCCTGCGTCATGCCATTGATTGGCGTGTCGCAGGGTGATTTGTTTAGTCCAATCCACAGAGAAATTATCCCTATCTTCGCGGCATCGACAACCCACAAGACAAGATTTGGAAAAGAGCAACATAACACGGCGCATAGTCAAGGCATTGGCGTCATGCGCATTATTAGGAGCGTTGGCCATAGGCTGCGCCAACCCCGGCACACCCACAGGCGGCCCGCGAGACCGCAAGCCGCCCGTCATGGTCACATCGACCCCCACGCCGGGAGCCACGAACTTCAACGGCAAGGCCGTGACCATATTCTTTGACGAAAACGTGCAGCTAAAGGACGCCGACAAGAAATTCGTCATGAGCCCACCCACAGCAAAGAAACCGCGAGTGGAGGCTCACGGCAAATATGTCAAGGTGACCTTTGACGCCGATGAGCAGCTGCTGCCATCGACGACCTACACGCTCGACTTCGCCGACTGCCTGTCGGACCTCAACGAGGGCAACGTGTACGAGAACTTCACGTTCACCTTCTCAACTGGCGAGAGCACTGACTCTATGATGATTTCGGGCAACATATACGACGCCCAGACCGTCATGGCTGTTGACGGCATCTACGTCCTCCTGCACCAGAACCTCACGGACACAGCCTTCACCAAGACCATGCCCATCCGCGTCGCTAAGACCGACAGCCAAGGGCGTTTCGCGATAAAGAACGTCCCCTCCGGGCAGGAGTATGACATTTACGCCCTCGATGACCAAAACCGCAACTTCCTTTTCGACCAGCCGGGCGAGAAGATAGCGTGGTTGGGTCGCCACGTCACGCCCTCGTGGGAGATTCGCCAAGTGGCGGACAGCGTCAAGACCGACTCGACATTCGTGGTCAACGACACCATACACTATTACTACACACCCATAACGCGCGACACGCTGACATACACTCCCGACTCGCTCAAACTCTTCGCCTTCAGCGAAGACAATTACGACCAATACATTAGCGTGGACGAGCGCAAAGAGCGCAACAAGATAAAAATAGCCCTCAACAAACCGATGGCTCGGCGACCAAAAATCAACTTCGTCGGCCATGAGGGAGAGAAAGGGCTGTCGGTCAACCAATACAGCCCGACCAATGACACTGTGACCATCTGGATGACCGACACCACAATTTGGAAAAAGGATTCCGTCGTCCTCTCCGTCAACTACCTGATAAAAGACTCCGTAGGTAACCTTGTGGACCAAGTGGATACACTGCGCGAATGGCACTTTGAGAAAAAAGCCAAGGAGTCTGACAACAAACGACGCAGAAAGAAGAAAGAGGAGGATGACAAGCCAAAAATCACTCTGCTAAGCCTTAAGGCGACAAACACCGTGGCTCCATATGGCGAGCTTTCCGTCATGTCGCCCACCCCATTTGACAGGTTCACGTGGGACTCAGTCAGGCTCTACGTCAAAGTGGACACATTGTTCAAGCCCGTCAAATACACAGCAATAGACGACACTGTGGACATCTGCCACAAAGCCCTGAAAATCAAATGGGACCCGGACAAAGAGTATAAGATAGAGATAGACTCGGCAGCAGTGACAGACATTTACGGATTGTGGAATGGTCCATTCAGTCAATCCGTCAAAGTAAAGCCACTTGACAAATATGGCACACTCTACATAGACGTGGACTCCGTGCCACAGAACGCCCTGCTGCAGCTGACCGACGCGAAGGGCAACGTGGTGCGTCAGAACTATCTGAAAACCAATGGCAAGGCCGGGTTTAAATATCTCAAGCCGGGTTCTTACATGATACGCATACTCGTTGACGACAACCGCGACGGGAAATGGACCACAGGCAATTTTGCCGAACGCCGCCAACCGGAGCAGATCATCTATTACATGGAGTCCGTGACTGTGCGGGAGAACTGGGACATACACGTCGTCTTCAGCACAAAGGCATTCACACCAGACGCCTACGCCCGCAAATTTGGCAAGCAATCCAAAAACAAACGCAAATAGCGACAGACAATGACAGCCGACGAGCGGTGGATGGGCGAAGCCCTGAAAGAGGCGCGATTAGCTGAGCGCGAGGGCGAGATCCCTATTGGCGCAGTCATAGTGTGCGGAGACAAGGTCATTGGCCGCGGACACAATGAGACCGAGCGGCTTGGCGACGTAACGGCCCACGCCGAGATATTAGCTATTTCGGCAGCAGCCCAAAGCCTTGGCGCCAAATACCTTAACGACTGCACACTCTATGTCACCGTGGAGCCCTGCACCATGTGCGCCGGGGCTCTCGCCTGGGCGCAGATAGGTCGGATAGTCTACGGGGCGGCAGACGAGCGCCGAGGCTATGCGCGACTCTCGCCCTCCCCACTCCACCCCAAGACATCCGTGACGCCTGGCATTTGCGAGGCAGAGGCGGCCGAAATAATGAAAATATTTTTCAAGGGCAAGAGATAGGGCTACGCTTCACAGCCACCCATTTTAGTGTGCATCATTGACTAAATGCCTTTTTTTTCCTAAATTCGCACGCCCTTAGAAAGCGGCGGCTGCCGCCCGCACAAAGCAAAAAGCGAGGCGTGGCACGCCGGGGGCGTTCAATGCATAACTTACAATGAGCAAGAGATTTGCCGAATACAAAGGCCTGGACCTTACGCAGGCCAGCAAAGAGATCCTCGAGCAGTGGAAGCGAGAGGATGCGTTTCGCAACAGCCTGAAAGAGCGCGAAGGCCACCCGAACTACGTCTTCTATGACGGACCGCCTTCGGCAAACGGCAAGCCAGGCATCCACCATGTCATGGCGCGCACCATCAAGGACTCATTCTGCCGATATAAGACGCAGCGTGGTTTCCGCGTAGAGCGCAAGGCCGGTTGGGACACGCACGGACTGCCTGTTGAGCTCGGAGTGGAGAAGATGCTCGGCATCACCAAGGAGGACATCGGTGGTAAGATTTCGGTTGACGAGTATAATGCCGCATGCCGCAGCGAGGTGATGAAATACATCGACCTGTGGGCAGACCTCACCGACAAGATGGGCTACTGGGTTGACATGACCGACCCTTACATCACCTACGACAACCGTTACATCGAGAGCTTGTGGTATCTCCTCAAGCGTCTCTATGACAAAGGACTGCTCTACAAGGGCTACACCATCCAGCCTTACTCGCCAGCCGCAGGCACTGGCCTCTCAAGCCATGAGCTTAACCAGCCCGGCTGCTACCGCGACGTGAAGGACACCACGGTGACCGCCCAGTTCGCTGTCATCCGCGACGCCAAGAGCGAGATTCTCTTCTCTGCCGCAGAAGGATTGCCAGTCTACATATTGGCATGGACCACCACACCTTGGACCTTGCCCTCAAACACCGCCCTTTGCGTAGGCGAGAAGATTGAGTACCAGTTCATCAAGACTTTCAACCCATACTCAGGCAAGCCCGAAACCGTTGTTTTGGCCAAGGACCTCGTCCCCTCCTATTTCGACATGGAGATGCAGGACAAGGGCTTCGACGAGTATAAGGCAGGCGACAAGAAGATTCCTTTCAGCGTAATCAAAGAGTTCAGCGGCAAGGATCTTATCGGCATCAAGTACGAGCAACTCCTGCCTTTTGCCAAACCCGACGGAAAAGCTTTCGAGGTCATCTCAGGTGATTACGTCACCACTTCGGACGGTACGGGCATTGTGCACATCGCCCCCAACTTTGGCGCTGACGACGCACGCGTGGCGCGTAACTACGGCATCGTGCCCCTCATGTTCATCGACAAGGACGGCAAGCAGATGCCTATGGTGGACAAACGCGGACGCTTCGCCACAGCAGACGAGCTCGACCCGGAGTATGTAGCCAAGTTCATCAACGCCGAGCAGTATAACGAGTTCGCCGGCCGCTTTGTCAAGAACGCCTACGACGACACCTTGGCGGCAGACGCGCCCACACTCGACCTCGACATATGCATGAAGCTCAAGGCCGAGGACAAGTGCTTCAAGATTGCCAAGCACGTCCACAGCTACCCGCACTGCTGGCGCACTGACAAGCCAGTCCTCTACTACCCTCTCGACTCGTGGTTCATCAAGACCACGGCTGTCAAGGATCGTCTCATAGAGCTTAACAACACCATCAACTGGAAGCCCTCTTACACCGGCTCCGGCCGCTTCGGCAACTGGCTTGAGAACCTTCAGGACTGGAACCTTAGCCGCTCTCGTTTCTGGGGCACGCCTCTGCCAATCTGGCGCACCGAGGATGGCAAGGAAGAGGTTTGCATAGGCTCGATGGAGCAGCTCATGACAGAGATTGACAAGGCCATCAAGGCCGGTGTCATGACGGAGAACCCATATAAGAACTTCAAGGTGGGCGACAACTCTGCGGCCAACTATGACCCCAAGAACATCGACCTCCACCGCCCATATATCGATGGCGTAGTCCTCGTGTCCGAGAGCGGCAAGCCCATGCACCGCGAGCCTGACTTGGTTGACGTCTGGTTTGACAGCGGCGCAATGCCTTACGCTCAGCAACACTTCCCGTTTGAACACAAGGAGTTATTCCCCGTCGACGGCAAAGCCAAACCTACCGACCTGTTCCCGGCAGACTTCATCGCCGAGGGCGTAGACCAGACACGCGGATGGTTCTTCACGCTCCACGCAATCGCCACCATGTGCTTTGACAGCGTCGCATTCAAGAACGTCATATCCAACGGACTTGTGCTCGACAAGAACGGCAACAAGATGAGCAAGCGCCTCGGCAATGCGGTAGACCCGTTTGAGGTGATTGAGAAATATGGCCCAGACCCATTGCGCTGGTACATGCTCACCAACGCCCAGCCTTGGGACAACCTGAAGTTCGACGTTGCAGGCGTAGACGAGGTTCGCCGCAAGTTCTTCGGCACACTATATAACACATACTCTTTCTTCGCCCTCTACGCTAACATCGATGGCTTTAACGGCACAGAGCCAGCTGTCCCTGTCAGCGAGCGCCCCGAGATTGACCGTTGGATTATCTCCCTTCTCAACAGCCTCGTGGCTGAGGTCACAGACGCGATGGAGAGCTACGAGCCCACACGCGCAGGCCGCGCCATCCAAGACTTCGTCATGGAGAACCTCTCCAACTGGTACGTGCGCCTCAACCGCAAGCGTTTCTGGGGTGGCACGATGGATCAGGACAAATTGGCGGCATATCAGACCCTCTTCGAGTGCCTTAAGAAAGTCGTTGTGATGGCGGCCCCCATAGCCCCATTCATCACCGACCGCATATATCGCGACTTGTGTGGCGACCAGACTAAGACTGTGCACCTCGCCGAGTGGCCAGAGTCCGACAAGAATCTCGTAGACAAAGCTCTCGAAGAGCGAATGGGTTACGCGCAGAGCCTGTCTTCAATGATATTGGCATTGCGCCGCAAGGTCAACATCAAGGTTCGCCAGCCCTTGGCCAAGATAATGATTCCCGCCTCGGATGAGACTTTCAAGAGCCAGATCAGCTCAATCCAAAACCTCATCCTCACAGAGGTCAACGTCAAAGAACTCCAGTTCGTCACTGAGGATGACGGAGTGCTGAAGAAGAGGATTAAGCCCAACTTCAAGGCTCTCGGTCCCAAGTATGGCAAGCTCATGAAGGGCATAGCTGCCGAGATGGCCAAGATGACCACCCACGACATAGCCACATTTGAGCGTGACGGCAAGTTCGCCCTGACTGTGGCTGGCGAGGCAGTCAGCATTGAGACTGGCGACGCCGAAGTCATATCGGAGGACATCCCGGGTTGGCTCGTCACCAACGAGGGCAGCCTGACTGTAGCTCTCGACATCGAGGTCAGCCCCGAACTCCGCAAGGAGGGCATAGCACGCGAGTTCATCAACCGCATCCAGAACATCCGCAAGGATTCTGGCTTCGACGTGACGGACAAAATTGTGGTACGCATCCAGCCCAACGAGCAGACCGACGAGGCTGTTAAGGAGTACGGGCAGTACATTGCCTCCCAGACCTTAGCGACCTCGGTCAGCATCGACCCGGCCATTGCGGCGGACGGTGCGCAGAGTGTCGAGATGGACGACAACCTGACACTTCTGGTCGCCGTCCAGAAAGTTTAACAGAAGAAACAAGAAGCGCCTCGCAAGCCCCAAAAAGTTTGCGAGGCTTTTACCTAACCTTCCTCTTTCATTTTCACTTCCATGGCAGAAAAAACTCGTTATTCAGACGAGGAACTCCAAGAGTTCAAGGAGATTATCCTCGAAAAGCTCGAGACGGCCAAGCGCGACTACGAAGTCTATCGCAACGAGATTACTCACAGCGATGTCAACGACACTCAGGACACTTCGCCAACGTTCCACGCTTTGGAAGAAGGCCAGAGCCTGCTCACCAAGGAAGAGGCTTGCCGAATGGCGGAGCGACTGCAAAAGTTCATCTCCAACCTTCAGGCAGCCCTTGTCCGCATCGAGAACAAGACCTACGGCATCTGCCGCGAGACAGGCAAACTCATACCCAAAGAGAGGCTTAGGGTCGTACCTCACGCCACTCTGTCGATTGAGGCCAAGGAGAAAGGTCGCGGGAAATAGGTGACATAACAGTCAAGCGGGCGCACAAGCCCCATACCGGCAGTCACGAGGGGTGCAACTCCCCGCCGCTGCCCACGGAGGGGTTTGCCCACTCAAATTTTTCTCAAAAGAATAGTTTTGACAAAGAACTCAAAGATAGCCCTCATAGTCATCGCCGCTGTACTCATAATCGACCAGGCGTTCAAGATATATATCAAGACGCACTTCGAACTTGGGGACGAGGTCAAGGTGATAGGCGACTGGTTCCGCCTTCACTTTGTGGAGAATAACGGCATGGCCTTTGGCATGCAGCTGTCAGGCTCAAGCTGGGGCAAGGTGGCATTGTCAATGTTCCGCCTGTGCGCCATTGCGGTCATAGGCTGGTATCTCGTGAAAATCTGCCGCCGTGGCACTGCTCGCAACGGCTACGTGGCTTGCGTGTCTCTGGTTTTGGCTGGAGCTGTTGGCAACATAATAGACTCTGTGTTCTATGGCGTTGTATTCAATTCGTCGTGGGGTCAGGTGGCCACTCTATTCCCCGAGGGCGGAGGCTATGGCACATGGCTTCATGGACGGGTGGTGGACATGCTCTTTTTCCCCCTGCTTGAGGGGCGTTATCCTGAATGGATGCCTTTCGTTGGTGGAGACTCTTACCTTTTCTTCCGCCCAGTGTTCAACATTGCCGACTCAGCCATTTGCGTAGGCATTTTCTGCCTTCTGATTTTCTTCAGGGGCGAAATTAGCAACATAGCAAGCGACTCGTCGGAGCAAAAAAGCGACGACAATAAGGAGCTGGAAAATGTTGACAAGGTTAATGAGTAGAAGACATTAGTTGCATTATCCCCGACAAAAGTGACCATATTAACAAAACCCGCCTCAGACATTACCTGAGGCGGGTTTATTTATTTCGTCTAAGCGCATCTGACACTACGCCATAAATCGTAGAATCCGATTAGAAATCAACCTTGACAGCCACCCTGTTTAGCTCAAGCCCAATGGGCGGTGCCATTTTTGCGATTCGGAGCATGCCTCCCCTGAGCCCCTTAGAGGCGAAACGCGCCTTGAGCTCAGCTATAACATCCGTCGCCAAAGATTCAAGCAGATGATGCGGCGTACGCATCACCTGCGCAATGGCCTCACACGCCTCGACATAATTGAGGGCGTCTTTCACATCGTCAGTCTGAGCCGGGAGAGAAGCATCGACATCAAGGTCAGCGTCAATCACGAACAGAGCCCCAACCTGCCTTTCCTCGGCATAGCAGCCATGGTGCGAATAGATGCGGAGGTCACGGATTTCTATAATCATTCTCACTATAATCTTTAAATTATTAACAGCAAGGGCCGCACAACAGGCTATTTAACGCACTGACACCCCTCGCAGTGCTAAGATACAAAATTTCTAAGTAACTTTGATGTCGTAACATAACCCGAAACAGCAGATGTGCACTAACAACTTGGAGCCAGAAGAGAAGGCCGAGAGCCTGGGCAACTTCATCATACGGAAAATAGAGGCCGACCTCAAGGAAGGCAAGAACGGAGGACGAGTACAGACCCGCTTCCCGCCCGAGCCCAACGGCTACCTCCACATTGGCCATGCCAAAGCCATAGCAATGGACTTCGGTGTGGCGCAGCGATATAACGGCGTGTGCAATTTGCGTCTTGATGACACCAACCCCACAAAGGAGGGCAATGAGTATGTCGAGTCAATCAAAGAGGACATCCAGTGGCTTGGCTTCAAGTGGGGCAACGTATACTATGCGTCCGACTATTTCCAGCAGCTTTGGGACTTTGCCGTTGAGCTTATCAAGCGCGGCAGGGCATATGTCGATGAGCAGACCGCAGAGCAAATAGCAGAACAGAAAGGCACGCCCACACAGGCTGGCACCGAGAGCCCATTCCGCAACCGCCCGGTTGAAGAAAGCCTTGCCCTTTTCGAGAAAATGAACAGCGGGAACATAGAGCCCGGCAAGATGGTGCTTCGCGCAAAGATTGACATGGCTAACCCCAACATGCACTTCCGCGACCCAATCATCTACCGAGTTCTCAACGTCCCACACATCCGCACCGGCAACAAGTGGAACGCCTACCCGATGTATGACTTCGCACATGGTCAGAGCGACTACTTCGAGGGAGTAACCCACTCACTCTGCACATTGGAGTTCGTCGTGCACCGCCCGCTCTACGACCTTTTCGTTGATTGGCTCAAAGAGACGAGGGGTGAGGACCTTAGCGACAACCGCCCACGCCAGACTGAGTTTAACAAGCTCAACCTAAGCTACGTTCTCCTGAGCAAGCGCAACCTCCTCGCCCTTGTCAAGAATGGCCTCGTCTCTGGCTGGGATGACCCCCGAATGCCAACCATCTGTGCCTTCCGCCGCCGCGGATACAGCCCACAGTCAATCCTGAACCTGATAGACAAGATTGGGTATACCACCTTTGACGCGACAAACGACTTCGCCCTGCTTGAAAGCGCAGTACGCGAGGACCTCAACAAGCGCGCCACACGCGTGTCTGCCGTACTCAACCCAGTCAAGCTTGTGGTAACCAACTACCCCGAGGGACAAGTGGAGATGATGGACGCGCAGAACAACCCCGAGGCTCCCGAGGAGGGCAGCCACAAGATTGCATTCAGCCGCAACCTGTGGATGGAGCGCGAAGACTTCATGGAAGTCGCCCCGAAAAAATTCTTCCGCATGACCCCCGGCGGCGAGGTCAGGCTCAAAAACGCCTATATCGTGAAGTGCACAGGCTGCAAAAAGAACGACAACGGCGAGATTGAGGAGGTCTATTGCGAATACGATCCCGAGAGCCGCAGTGGCCTGCCAGGAGCGGATCGCAAGGTCAAAGGTACTCTGCATTGGCTGAGCGCAGACCATTGCGTCAAAGCCGAGGTGCGACTCTACGACAGACTGTGGAAAGTGGCCAACCCGCGCGACGCCATGTCGCAAATCACAAGCGAGCAGCAATGCGAGCCAGTGGAGGCCATGAAACAGATTATCAACCCTGACTCACTTCACATTCTTGATAATTGCTACGTTGAGGAGTTCGCCGCAGAGCAGAAACCTCTCTCGTACTTGCAATTCCAGCGCTTAGGCTACTTTAATGTCGACCCCGACACGCTGACAGCAGGTCACCCCGTCTTCAACAAGACTGTCGGGCTAAAGGATACATGGGCTAAAGCAGCGAAATAGGATATAAAGCCTATATTTTGAATACGCACCCCGCCAAACCTCCAAATGTTGGTTTGGCGGGGTGACTTTTTGATGACACTATAGTGCGACACAGAACGAAGCCGACGCTCGTGCAAAAAAAACACATCCTCAAAAACCTAATATAGCGCAAGTTAACGAGCCTACCCTTATTTTATCGCAAACAAAACGAGTCAAATCTTTGCAGATTAAGAAAAATGTCCTACTTTTGTACTCGCTAAGACGAAGCAACGTCAACAGATGGTCGGTTGGATGAGTGGCTTAGTCTACGGTCTGCAAAACCGTCCACGGCGGTTCGAATCCGCCACCGACCTCTGACTAAGGCGTCCTTGATACATATCAAGGACGCCTTAATTGTTTTATAGCAACAGCAGCCACTTGCATAAAGGCAGAGAGAACATAACAATCCGTCACCGCGCCACATTACCAGCTAAACGACCCACAGCCACATTTAAAGCGTCACATATTTGTCCGTTGACTGTTATTTCCTATATTTGCCTTGAGCGTCACAAAAGTCCAGCGAGATGTCAAGATTCATAAACCCGTTCACCGACTTCGGATTTAAAAAGATTTTCGGACAAGAGGTCAACAGCGACCTGCTTATAGACTTCCTGACAGCCTGCTAATAGGCGAGCGTCACATTCTCGACATCGAGTTCATGGACAAGGAGCGTCATGGGCGAAGCGCTGGCGAGCGGTCTCTTATCTACGACATCTACTGTAAGACGGACACTGGCGAGTACATAATCGTCGAGATGCAAAACCGCAAGCAGAATAAGTTTCTTGACAGGATGCTATTCTACACGTCACGGTCCATCTCTGAGCAAGGCGAAAAAGGACGGCTGTGGGACTATAACATCAAGGCGGTCTATGGAATAGCCTTTATGAATTTCACCGATGATACGCTCTCCGAATTCAGGACAGACGCCATCATTGCCGATAAGTCCACCGGCAGACAGATGAGCGACAAACTCAGATTGATATTTCTCCAATTGCCACTTTTCAAGATTGAAGACCCTGAAAAATGCTCAAGCGATTTTGAAAGATGGATATACGTCCTAAAGAACATGGAAACACTTGAACGAATGCCATATGCGGCGAAGAGTAAAGTCTTCAAGAAATTGGAGTCGATAAGCAATTTGTCCGAACTGACCCCGCGCGAAAGACAGAAATACGACGAGGCCATAAGGATAATGCGCGACAACTACACCTTTGAGCTTGAGGCAAAACAACGTCTTGAGGAGGCCATAAAAAAAGCCCAAGAGGAAGCAATGGCCAAGGGACTAAAAGAAGGTGTGGAAAAAGGGCTGGAAGAAGGTTTGGAGAAAGGGATGCAGAAAGGGATGCAGAAAGGTTTGCAGAAAGGACGCAAAGACGGCATATTACAAACCGCCCGCAACATGTTTGACAGCGGAATCGATGTGGATATAATAGCCGCATGCACGGGTCTAAGCGCAGACTACATAAGGAATAATTTCAAGAAGGAGCAGTAAAAAGTCCTACAACAACGAAACGAGCCCTTAAAAACACATTACATAAGCATGCAGACAGACCACCGACCCGAGGAGGCGAACAAGCCCAATGAGACTACTGCGGCTCAGCCATCAGAGATAACAGCCCCCATCGGGAATATAGATTTGCTGAACAGAGAGAGCAAGACCGCCTTCCTTTGCTCACGAAAAATGCCAGACTATTGCCTCACATCAGTAAACGCCTGGATTGACGGACTCTCCCCAGAAGAAGACTGCGTAATGTGCGGTAACCTGCAAAAAACGGAGGGCCTTGTGCTTTCAAGCCTCATAAAACGGCACATACCAGCAATTTTGGTTCTTGACAGACCATACCCTGAAATGTGGCCAACGTCCATGGTTGAGGCTATCGGAGACGGCAAGCTGTTGGTTCTAACAACAACTGATTTCTTGCTGCCTTGGATTGACAAGTACGGGATGGCAGAGGCGAGGAACAGATATATGATTGCTAATGCGGCTAAAGTAGTCACAGGCTTTTGCCGGCCTGGTGGACAACTTCAGAAACAATTAGCAGGCGCAAGTGCAGAAGTCACTTACCTGAACCCATACGACCCGGCCCTCGACATAAGACCTGATTTGGGTCACTAAATGTGCTTAAAACACCCGGAAAAAGATGCGTCCGACAGTTGGTCTCCCAATTGCCGGACGCGTCCGTATAAGATACCAAGAGAAGATACACTCTCTACTCGGTCAGCATACGCTTTAAATAATCAGCATAGCGTCTCCATATGGGCCAATACGATATCCCTCCTTAATGGCCTCATTGTAAGCATCCATTACTCGCTGGTAGCCGCCAAAGGCGCAAACCTGCATGAGCATGGTGGACATAGAGAGGTGGAAGTTGGAAATGATAGATGTCGGGACCTGAAACTCATATGGGGGGAAGATAAACTTGTTGGTCCAACCATCATAAGGAGTGATGTGACCAAAAGTTGATACTGCGGTCTCAAGAGCTCGGATGACCGTTGTGCCGACAGCACATATCTGCTTGCCCTCATCCTTTGCACGATTGACACGCTCTACGGCAGCATCGAGAATGTGCATCTTCTCCGAATCCATCTTATGCTTAGTAAGATCCTCAACCTCCACGTCGCGGAAACCTCCAAGACCAACATGAAGAGTGACCTCAGAGAAATCGATACCCTTGATCAGGCAACGCTTATAAAGCTCTCGGCTGAAATGGAGAGCGGCAGTCGGGGAGGCCACAGCGCCCTCCTCCTTTGCGAAAATTGTCTGATAGTTCTCAGCATCCTCAGGGACAGGCTCACGCTTAATGCAGTCTGGCAGAGGGGTTTGTCCCAAAGCGTAAAGCTGCTGGCGAAACTCGTCACTCGGTCCATCAAACAAGAAACGCAACGTTCGGCCGCGACTTGTGGTGTTGTCAATAACCTCAGCCACCATGTTGTCATTCTCACCGAAATAGAGCTTGTTGCCGATACGGATTTTTCTTGCGGGGTCCACAAGGACATCCCACAAATGCTGCTCATGATTAAGTTCACGGAGCAAGAAAACCTCAATGCGCGCTCCGGTCTTCTCCTTGTTACCATAGAGGCGAGCAGGGAAAACCTTAGTGTTGTTGACGACCATCACGTCGCCATCATCGAAATAGCCGAGGATATCCTTAAAAACCTTATGCTCCACCTCACCGGTTTTCTTATGGAGAACCAAGAGGCGAGCCTCATCACGGTGCAGAGTAGGGAATTGAGCCACCTGCTCCTCAGGATATCTGTACTCGAACTCAGAAAGCTTCATATTATGATATGGATATTTTTTTCTGTTGTGCTATCGTTGCCGAGACATTGCTACGCATTCGGCAACTCGTTTGTTTCTTTTGGGGTTACGGAGGGCTGCTGACGGATTAAATCCTCAACTTGCTCCATTGACATTGCGTCATCAACTGAAAAATCGCCGACCTTTGTCCTGCGAAGTGCCGTCAGATGAGCACCCGACCCAAGAGCGACGCCCAAATCTCTCGCCAAAGCCCTGATATAAGTGCCTTTTGAGCATGACAGCCTAAGCACAAGCTCCGCTGTTGGCTTCTCTTGAGAAGCGGGCGTGAAACTCAAAACCTCCTGCTCGTAGAACGAGATTCTCCGCGCCTGAAGCTCGACTTCGTCATGGCGGCCCTTGCGGGCGTACTCATACGCCCTGTGACCGTCAACTCTGATGGCAGAGAATGTTGGGGGGACTTGATCGACCTCACCGAGGAATTGCTCTCTCAGCGTTTTCTCAACAAGTTCACGCGTGACGTGAGTTGCCGGGTAAGTTGCATCGACCTCCGTCTCCAAGTCGAAACTTGGCGTCGTTTGACCGATGCAAATCGTGGCGACATACTCCTTGTCATGATCCATGAGGGCCTGTATGCCCTTAGTGGCCTTGCCAGTGCAGACGATGATGAGACCTGTAGCCAAAGGGTCAAGCGTCCCAGCATGGCCCACCTTGATTTTCTTTATGCCGACATGGCGTTTGAGAAGGAAGCGTATCTTGTTGACGGCATCAAACGACGTCCAAGTCAGCGGTTTGTCTATCAGGAGACGCTCACCGGTAATAAAATCCAAAACGATATATTTTTATGTGGATAAAGAGACGTCGTTACGCAAGGAAAATGAGCGAAAGAATGCCCACGATGGCGCAATAGATGGCGAAATAAATCAACTTGCCGCGACGCACAATTCCTATCATCCACTTGCAGGCCACACACCCCGACACAAATGCCGCAAGGAAGCCAGCCAAAAGTGTCAGCGGAGATATAGTCGAGGCTGCCATAGCCTCAGTGCTGTCGCCGAGCAACTTGATGCCATCAAGAAGAGCCTCACCCAAGATTGGGGGGATGACCATGAGGAACGAGAACTGCGCCAAAGACTCCTTTTTGTTGCCAAGCAGAAGACCCGTTGCAATAGTCGTGCCCGAGCGCGAAAGACCCGGCAGCACGGCGCACGCCTGAGAGACACCAATGATGAAAGCGTCCAACATGCCGATTTTCTCCTTCTGACGAGGCTTGGCGAAATAGGCGAATGTGAGCAACGTAGCTGTGACAAGCAGCATGACGGCCACTATGAATACCCCCGAGCCGAAAATCTCCTCGACCGTGTCCTTGAAAAAGACCCCAATAATGCCGATGGGAATCATCGAGATGACGATATTGATGACGTAACGGGTCGCATCATTCATCTTGAACTCGAAAAGACCTTTGAGAAGACTCCATATCTCACGCCACAGGATTACAATGGTGGAGAGCACTGTGGCCACGTGAACCACAATGGTGAAAGTGAGATTTTCCTCGGCCTCAATGCCGAAAAGGTGAGAAGCTAAGCATAGGTGCCCACTACTTGAGACAGGGAGATATTCCGTGAGGCCCTGAATGAGTCCCATGATGATGGCCTGTAACGTATCCATTGTCAGTCTGTTGCCTGGTTAAAATATTTACTTTTTCATTATGGCGTAAATCTCGAAAGCGAAGCCGGCGAGCACCACAATTGGCGCAAGGGTTATGCGGCGGAAGCTATAGACATCCTCATTGAACACGTTGGGATCGTCAGATCCGCCGCCTGCCATAAGAATGAATCCAATGACAATGATGAGAAGACCGAGGGCCAGCAGCTTATAGTTGCCCATCTTGAGAGACATCCCGCTCTCATTTGCGGGCTCTGCTTGTTGACTTGAGACAGAATCTACCGACTTTTTCATTATATCACTAAATAAGGCGCACCATTGCACCGATTAGACATGAGTTAACTTTGGGGGAGAGAGGGGATTTAAAAACTTGTCTCGCGCACAACCTACACGTACAAGTCGTCTGTGCTGAGACTGAGGTAGCGGTTGACCGAACGAGTTGTTGAAATCATTGTGATGAGGACACCGACAACGAACACCACAGAAAAGAGTACGACCACAGAGGTCACATTTGTGAAGCCTATCACACCAGGTAGTTCGCGGGCGGAAAAGAACACAACCACGGCAAGCATGGCATTGGCGATGAGACCACCTGCAAGTCCTTGTGCGACGGCAGAAGCCAAGAAAGGTTTGCGGATGAAACCACGCGTGGCACCCACCAGTTGCATGGTCCGGATGATAAAGCGCTTGCTGTAAACCATCAGACGCACGGTGTTGTTAATGAGCGTAATGGCGACAATGAGCATGAGAGCGGAGAAGCCAAGCAGCACGAGCGAAATCTTGCGTATGTTGTCATGAATCAAGTTGACGACATCCTTCTCAAAGTTCACATCACGCACGGGCTTGAAACTGCGGATGAGCTCAGCTTGTGCATTCATGCCCTGCTCGTTAGCATATTCGGCAAAGAGTTTGACCTCCATAGATGGGAGGAGCGGGTTCTCGTCGAGCATGTCCAAGAAACTCTCACCCAGGTTAGCCTCCATCTCCTTGGCGGCCTCATCCTTGTCAATGAAACGGACTGACTTGACTTGGGGCTGCGAAAGGAGCTGCTTCTCAATCTGCCTTATCTCCGCATCTCGCGTGTCGGGAGCGAAAGTGACAGTGAGGCACAAATTCTCCTTGACATAAGAGGAGACTCGGTTGGCATTAAGAAGCAGAAGCCCGATCATCCCCAAAAGAAACAGGACGAGCGAGATGGAAATGGTTGTCGTGAAATAAGAGCTACGCAACTTACGCTGCGCGGCAGTGCTGCTTTGGTTTGGCATATAGTCCGTCTACAATACGGACAAAGTTAGCCATAAAAAGAAATAATTTGGCAAAAAAAACATAATGATTGGTTAAACCACTGAATTACACATATATAATCCAAGCCGTCACACCAATAAGCAACACGAGGAAGAGGTCTTTCATCGCATCAGAGCGCAGCCGAAGGACAAAAGAGGGCAAAAACATCGATGCGCCAACTGCGAAAAGAACCTGCATCTCATATGAGAACCCAGGAAGAGTGATGAAAAACACTGACAAGAAAACAATCCACTCCGCCACTCTCATTCGGCGGCTCTCCTGAATGGTCATCTCTACCAGATGGCGCTGTGTCGACAGCGTTGCCCAGAGCACCAACAGGAGGACGATAGACATATAGGAGATAGAGAAAGCCCCAATCTTCCACAAGGCCTGAGTGTCAAAAGCAGAGCGAAGGAGCAATTGGCCGTCAACAATCGGGTTGCACACGAAAAGGTCGACAGAGGCAGCCACAAAGGCGACCCCGACGATTCCGACTAACGCTGCCACAAGGCAACGCGCGCTCGACTGACGGATGACAAGAAGCACAAGGAACAGCAGTGGGAGGAGCCATATGCCCTTCGCCCAGAAGAGCGACCCAGCCGTCGCAATGGCGAACCCCCACCCCACACTGGCGTAAGGAGACTCCTTGCGCATGGATGAGAAAAGGCGGTCCAGCGCCCAGACAAAAAACAGGGAATAGATGATGATGGGCTGGAATGCCATAGAGTGGCGCAAGCCGCCTGCCAAAATGACAAAGAATAAACCGGCGGCCGCCCCCTGCTGAGGGACGAGGCCGAACCGGTTTACAATGTTATTGACAAGCAGCGCGCAAAGCATAGTCGCCACGATGGAGAGAACGACTGACAGTAAGCTCGCCTGCCCAACATGGCCAAAGACTGAGTTCCAAAGTGGTGCATAGAGAGCCGTCTGGTCGCCAATGACGTAGAACTCCGGAGTCAATATGAGCCTTAGCCTCAGGAGGACAAGGACAACAGCCACAGCCAAATAGGCCAAGGGGTTGTTTCTCGAGAAAAGTCGAAACAGCATCAGAGTCTCGTTATGCTCTTTGTGGAAGTAGCCGATTGAGATTAGTTGGCTTTACGCTGGTCTCGGATTCGGATCATATCCTGACCAATGTCATGGCGGAAGAACCTGTCACAGTAGGCAATCTTCTCCGCGTTGCGGTATGAGGCTTTCAGCGCATCCTCGATGCTGCCCGCAAGCGATGAAACCGCAATGACGCGACCGCCATTGGTAACGATAGAGCCATCAGCGGCATTCTTGGTCCCGGCATGGAAAAGGATGGAATCCGAATCCACCTGATCAAAGCCTACCATAGCCACCCCCTTACGGTAAGAGCCAGGGTAACCGCCAGAGACCAACATGACTGTGGTGCAGACGCGCGGGTCAATTGACACCTTCTCGTCCTTGAGTCGCCCCTCAGCCGTTGCGATGAAGAGGTCGACCAAATCGTTTTGGAGGCGCGGCATGACGACCTCAGTCTCAGGGTCTCCCATGCGGACGTTATACTCGATAACCTCAGGCTCGCCATCGCAATTCATGAGGCCGAGGAAGATGAAGCCCTTATAAGGAATCCCGTCCTTTTTGAGACCCTCAACGGTTGGGCGGACAATCCGCTCCTCGACTTTGCGCATAAAATCATCATCGGCAAAAGGAACAGGAGACACTGCGCCCATGCCACCTGTATTGGGACCCTCGTCATTGTCTCGGATGCGCTTATAGTCCTTAGCCTCAGGGAGGATGACATAACCATCGCCATCAGTAAGGACAAAGACCGACAACTCGACGCCTGAGAGGAACTCCTCGATGACGACCGTGGCGGAGGCGAGTCCGAACATGCCGCCAAGCATAGCGCGGAGCTCACGCTTAGCCTCGTCTTTATCATCAATAATTAGGACACCCTTTCCCGCTGCAAGGCCATCTGCCTTAAGAACATAAGGTGGGCGAAGCTCATCAAGGAAGGCCTCACCCTCAGCGGCATTGGCCTGAGTGAAGCTGCGATAGCGCGCAGTCGGGATGCCATGGCGAACCATGAAAGCCTTTGCAAAATCCTTGCTACCCTCCAATTCAGCGCCTTTCGCCTGCGGGCCAATCACTGGGATTTTGGCGGTGCGCTCGTCAGCCAGAATGGCGTCATGAAGTCCGCGCACCAAAGGCTCCTCGGGTCCGACAACAACCATGTCGATTCCATTGTCTACCACAAAATCGCAGACTGCCTTATGGTCATTGGGGTCGAGAGCCACGTTTTGCCCGAGTTGAGCAGTCCCGGCATTACCCGGCGCAATGAACAGGTTGGAGAGTTTGGGACTCTGCTTCAGTTTCCACGCAATGGCGTTTTCGCGGCCGCCAGAGCCGATGAGGAGAATATTCAAGGCTTTATGGGTTAAATTATCTCTTTAAATGTGACCAGGTGCCGCACATCGGGAATCAAAATCCCTCCGCAGACACTCGCAAAGATAGGCAAAAATAACCTCTGAGAGATAAAAAAGCAGAGGCTAAAGGCAATTAGCGACATAGCATAGCGCGCGATGGCCGAAGATTAAGGCTCAAACGTGGCACGGCAAGGCAGTGACGCCGCCAATGAGGCAGACGACATCAAATGCTTCCAATATGTTGAGCACGTCTAAATGGAGAGGACACGGTCACGCTCCGCTGACACGGTTTCGTAATATATTAAATGCCTAAGTCAAAAGGATTATTGCGTCAAACGATATAAATTCGCGGATGGTCGCCAGTCTGCGCGGCCATTTAGCGCCAAGTAACAAAACAAATGGCTGGGTGACTCAACCAGCCTGTAATAGGTTAAATGAAGCAATACAAACTGATCAACAATGTGATGGGCTGGGTGGCGTTTCTCGTCTCGGCCATCACCTACATCCTGACGACAGAGGCGTCGGCGAGTTTTTGGGATTGCGGCGAGTTTATCTCAACGGCCGACAAACTACTGGTGGGACACCCCCCCGGAGCCCCCTTGTTCATGATTATCGCCCGCATGTTCGCCATTGCCGCACCAGACGTGACCCTCGTGGCCAAGTTCATCAACGTCATGAGCGCATTGGCATCGGCGTTCACCATACTTTTCCTTTTCTGGACCATCACGCACCTTGCGCGCAAAATCATGATAGATGATGCCGAGAAAGACGCCAACGGCGAGCCAGAGACGTGGCGCGTGTGGGCTGTCATGGGTGCCGGCATGGTGGGAGCATTGGCTTACACTTTCTCAGACACCTTCTGGTTCTCGGCAGTCGAGGGTGAGGTCTATGGCATGTCGTCACTCTTCACCGCGGCTGTGTTTTGGTGCATCCTCAAGTGGGAGAACGTGGCGGACGAGCCTGGCAGTAACCGATGGCTGGTTCTCATAGCCTACCTCATGGGCCTCTCCATTGGCGTCCACCTGCTCAACCTGCTTTGCATACCAGCCATAGGACTTATCTACTACTTCCGCAAGTACAAGGCCACGACCAAGGGTGTCATCATCGCACTTTGCGTGTCTTGCGTCATCTTGGGTGTAATCCTCTATGGCATAATCCCTGGCCTCGTCAAGATTGCGGGCTATTTCGACCTGCTGTTCGTCAATGGTCTTGGGCTTGGACTCAACTCGGGTGCCATATTCTGGATGATCTTGGTCATCGCCGGACTCATCATCGGAATGATATTGACCTACAAGCGCAGGAAAGTTGTCGCCAACACCATATTGAACTGCGCAGCTGTCATCATCTTGGGCTATATGTCATTCGCCATGGTTGTCATCCGCTCGGCAGCTGACCCCACAATGGACCAGAATAGTCCAGACAACGTGTTCTCGCTCATCGACTACCTCAACCGCGAGCAGTATGGCGACACTCCGCTCTTCAAGGGCCAGACCTTCGTCTCACCACAGGCAGACCCGAGCACCTATGACAGCGAGGGCGCTCCCGTCTACATGATAAAAGACGGCAAATATGTCGTGGCTGAACACAAGTCCAAGTACAAATACCAGGCAGAGGTCCTCTTCCCCCGAATGTACAGCCCACAGGCACCACACGTGTCCCAGTATAAGGCGTGGAGCGGCTTCAACGGAGCAAACGGCAACAACGTCCAAGTGGAGCGCAATGGGCAGAAGCAGGTCGTCAACATCCCGACCTTTGGCCAGAACCTGCGTTTCTTCCTGAGCTACCAGATCAACTTCATGTATCTGCGCTACTTCATGTGGAACTTCTGCGGTCGCCAGAATGACATCCAGGGAAATGGCGAGCTGACGCATGGCAATTGGCTGACAGGCATTCCCGTCATAGACAACTATTTCTATGGCGATCAGGATTTGCTACCTGACTCGCTCAAGAACAACAAGGGACACAACGTCTACTACATGCTCCCCCTCCTCCTTGGTTTAGCCGGTCTCTTCTTCCAGGCAGGCAAAGACAAGAAGAACTTCTGGGTTGTCATGCTCCTGTTCTTCATGACAGGCTTGGCCATCGTGCTCTACCTCAACCAGACTCCACTCCAGCCGCGCGAGCGCGACTACGCCTACGCTGGGTCATTCTACGCCTTCGCCATTTGGATTGGATTGGGCGTCCTTCAACTCATTGAGTGGCTCCATGCTCTCAAGGCCCCACGCATGGTGGCGACCATCGCAGCCTCACTGCTCAGCCTCATTTTCGTGCCAGGCCTCATGGCCGAGCAGAATTGGGATGACCATGACAGGTCGGGATGCACAATAGCCCGCGACATGGCATACAACTATCTCAACTCGTGCGACGACAACGCTGTCATCTTCACCAATGGCGACAACGACACATTCCCCCTGTGGTACGCACAAGAGGTCGAGGGATGCCGCACCGACGTCCGCGTCTGCAACCTCTCTTATCTGCAAACAGAGTGGTACTGCGACCAGATGAAGCGCAAGGCCTACGAGAGCGACCCTCTGCCCATCTCATTCACTCATGACGAGTATACTCACGACCGCGACGTCGTATACCTCATTGACCAGGACAAGTGGAAAGACGGACTCAATCTGCGCTCGGCTCTCGACTTCATCCACAGTGAGGACCCGCGTACTAAGAGCCTGCCTCAGTACACGTCAGAGCGCATTTGCTTCGTGCCGGCCAAGCGGTTCATACTTGACGTGGATTCGGCTGCCGTTTTGAAAGCCGGAGCTGTCGCCCCGTCAAAAGCCGGCGACATCGTCAAGCAGATGCGTATCACGCCTGGTGGCAACTACATTCTCAAGAACTGCCTCATGGTTCTCGACATGCTCACGACCAGCAACTGGCAGCGTCCGCTCTACTACGCAGTCACAGTCGGGCGCGAGAATTACTACGGTCTTGACAACTACTTCCAGCTCGAAGGCCTCGCGCAGCGCATCGTCCCCATCAAGGGCGGCACAGACCGCAATAGCGGGGCAAGCGGAACCGTCGACACCGACAAGATGTATGACAACGTCATGAACAAGTTCCGCTGGGGCTCATTCAACGCGCCGGGGCTCTATCTCGACGAGAACAAGAGCCGCATGGCATCTAACATGCGAATGCACCTGACGCGTTTGGCCACTGCTCTTCTTGACGAGCGTGACTCGACTGCGGACACATTGGTAGCGAGCCAAAAGCAGACCCGCGCCATCGAGGTGCTCAACAAGATCCAAGCCGAGATACCAAGCTGGGCTGTGGCTCACAACTTCCTCTCCATCCAGATGGCTACCGACTACTATCGCGCCGGGCAGCCTGCAGACGGTGACAGCATCATAAGCGAGTACGCTCTTGACAACCGCCAAGAGTTGAACTATTACCTGAGCATGCGCGACGACCTGATGCTCCAGTCTGTCTCTGGCATAGAGCGCTGCATGGCCATCTACTACGAGATTCTCCGCGTTTGCGACCGCAACGGGCGCAAAGACTTGGCCGACAAGCTTGTTGAAGACTACGCCGCTTTGGCGGAGTTTGCGACAAACCTGTTGGGCTACGAGGAGTAAGGCCCACTGATTGACATAAATTATAGGCTCCGGCTCGGCAAGTTCATTCTTGCAGGGCCGGAGCCTTTTACGTATAGCAAATTCAATCATCCACAGATTTAATGGCTACTCACATATTTGGTCACTCGCCATGCTCGCCACAGGTTTCACATCGCTCAGATTGGATTAGCTCAGAATTGTATTGTCCCCAAACCGAATGTAAGATTTAGCTATCTTTGCAAAAGCAGTGGATAAGCAAATCTCGGCAGGTTTCCGCATCACAGAAAAAAGAAGAAGCGACAATGGGCAAGGAGAAAAATTCAAGATTGACGTGTTAAGCGAAACGGGGTTTGCTTAACATGAGAAGGCGAACGTGTTAAGCGAAACGGGGTTTGCTTAACATGAGAAACAAGGAAAAGAAGAAAACTACAATGAAAACATATCATATTCCACAATTGCCGTTACAATTCGACCTTGAGAGCAAGACAGTAATGAAACAACTTGTTGCTTCTAATCGCCGATTAGCGGAGTTGAGGGGCGTCGCGCAAGGCTAATGTAACACGTGTACAAACACCGCTTTTGACTTGGAAATGCATATTCCCGCCAAGTCGGATAATTTTGATGTCATGTAATTAGGCCTTCAGTCAGCTTTCTTAATAATCAGACCTGCAAACAGATAGCAAAGGAAAGGCCTCCGAAACCTGCAACCAGCAGACCTCGGAGGCCTTATATTTTAATCTTGAACAGGAGGACAATCCTTCACATTTTATTCTGCGGATACCGCCTTCTGTTCTATCAGGAGTTTGCGGGTAGCAGCCGGATAGCCAGGGCGTGAGACACGCTTGCCAAGGCCCTCTGGCGTGCGGATGAAAGAGCCATCAGGGTTCTGAGGCTTGAGAGCCATGTCGTTGTGCTTAACGATGAGGGTTATGGCGAGGTTGTTCCAAGCATCCATCATCTTGGCGGCACAGGCTATGGAGTAGTCGTTGAGGTACTTAGTGGCAGCCTCTGTGGTCATCTTGGCTGCTTTTGCCTCAACCTCGGCCTGACGGGCGAAGAAATCAGATTCGAGAGTGTCACGGACTGCCTCAAGGTCGGGGAAGAGGGCCGAATAGCGCGGGTAGACCATGTTAGCCACCCAATTGCACATCCAGAAAGCGTTTTGGAAAGAGAAAGTCACGTCATCCGCGCCGGGAGTGTTGTAGCAGACTGGGCGGCGGGTCGAAGCGCAATATATCGGGGTGTAAGCCACCATGTTGGCATCGTCGTTTCCAAACCAGAGGATGCCGCCAATGTTATTGGGCAAATTTTGACGCATTTGCGCCACGAACGTGAAGGCTGTCTGCTGTGTGCTGGTGGGGCGCTCCCAGAAATACTCTTTGCCATCGTCACCCTTGAAGACGAGAGGCGTAGGGCGGTAGGGCATCATCCAAGTGCCACCTGCAAGGTTTGTGGTGTCGGCAAGGCTGAGAGGCGTACCCTCATAGTGGTCGCGCATGCCCATCATCACATCGTGGACAGAGACCTTGTGGTTAGGCTTGACCCACAGGGGCATATCCTCGGCATTGGGGTCCGAGCCCTCAGCCCATGCAAAATATCGGTCCATGCCGTCCGCATGGCGACGGAAGAAACTCCAGGCACGGGCATCGCACAACCTGCGCGCCTCAAAGTCAGGCTTTGCGAATGCTTCTTTCCACGAGAAATCGGCATCCTTGCCAGTGAACCAGCCCATCTTACGGGCGAAGCTGATGACATCCTTAGAAGCTATGACATCCTCCTTGGGCAACCCAAGCTTCTGCCAATTGCCAATGCGGCTTTGGTTGGCGTGAGCGCAGATGTAACCATCAGGCACACGCAATGCGACATAGACTACACCTTTCGAGCCCGGGCCTTTACCCATCATCTCCATAATCCAGGCCTCATGAGGGTCAGCGATGGAAAACGTCTCCCCCTCTGACGAATAGCCATACTTGTTGGCGAGAGATGTCATGACCTCGATGGCCTCACGGGCAGTCCGAGAGCGCTGCAAGGCGAGATAGATGAGCGAACCATAGTCAATGAGTCCGGTAGTGTCAACCATCTCCTCGCGGCCGCCATAGGTTGTCTCACCTATAGCCACCTGATACTCATTGATATTGCCAATGACGTTATAAGTCACGGGAGCCTCAGGAATCTGACCCGCCCAAACGTGCGAGTCCCAATTGACAATGTCACGAAGCGAGCCTTTGACATGAATGCCAGCCTCGTAGTGGCAGAGAGAGCCGAACATGCCATAGTCATCGGCATTATAAGAGATGATAGTTGAGCCATCGGCCGAGGCGGCAGGCGTCACAATAAAATTAGTGCAGGCCATGACGGCAGTGACAGGCAAGAGAGCCAAAGCCGCCAGCGTTGATCGTAAGTGTGTCATTTAAAATATGAAAACAGGGTTAGGTCCACTATGATTAAAAAGAAAAACCTGGACACGAATGCCAAGGTTTCACATGTCAACTCCTCCTATTGCGGTCAGACACAAGGTGCGTCCGCAGTGAAAAGGCAATCAGTCTACTTAGGCATCAAGATAAGCATAATGACATAGAGGAGGATGCCTGCGCCACCGCAGAGAGTAAAGATAACCCAGAGAATGCGCACGACAGTTGGGTCTATGCCAAAATAGTTAGCCACGCCAGCACACACGCCGGCAATCATCGAATTGGAGGAACGTTTGAGAGTCTTGCTCATGATAATCAGATTGACTTTGTCGATAAGATAAAGGATGGCCTCCGCCCCCCAAGGAAACGAGGATAAGCAGTCTGCCCCCTCAGCAAAGATAGCACAAATATCAATACACGCGTTCGTCACTCTATGACGCGGAAAAACAGTATCTTTGTCGCCAAGACAACCATAGATAAACGACATAGACAGTGGACATTTCAGAGAGCGCAATGCGGCGTACCGAGCTGTTGGTGGGTAAAGACGCCATGAGCAGGCTCGGCAGCCTGAAGGTGATTATCTTCGGCGTAGGCGGTGTAGGATCTTGGTGCGCAGAGAGCCTTGTGCGCAGTGGAGTAAAAACAATGACCATAGTTGACTCGGACCGCGTGTGCGTCACCAACGTCAACCGCCAGCTGATGGCCACACTCAAGACCGTCGGCCAAGTGAAAGTCGACGCCTTGCGCGACCGCCTGCTAAGCCTCAACCCGCGCGCCGAGATAACGGCTCTCCAAAAGATATACACAGACGAGACGGCCGACCAGTTTGACTTGGACAGCTACGACTACGTGGTGGACGCCATAGACAGCCTGAAAGACAAAGCCCTGCTCATACTCCGCGCCTGCGACAGCAAGGCCAAATTCATCTCGTCAATGGGCGCGGCGCTCAAGATGGACGCCACACAGATACGCATGGTGGAGTTTTGGGATGCCAAGGGATGCCCACTGGCGCGCGCGCTGCGAAAAAAGTTCAAGCGCGACGGCGTACGCCCATCCCGCAAATTCAAATGCGTCTTCAGCCCCGAATTGCTCACCAACAAAGGCAGCGAGACCACGTGCGGCACCGACAAGTGCGTATGCCCCAAAGGGGAGCATGGACCTGGCGACCCGAGCCTCGTCAACCACGAGTGGTGCTCATCAAAAGCGCAGATTAACGGCACGATAGCTCACATAACAGCTATATTCGGACTCATGATAGCCGGCGAAATCGTACGTGAGGTGACGGCAGAATGACAATCCGCACGCCACCCTCAAAAAATGAGTCTCACCTGACACGCAAAGCAAAACAAGAGAACATTATGGATAAATTCCGCAACTACCTGATAAAAGCCAACGAATGGATTGGCGCACACTGGAGATTAGTGATTTGGTGCCTTGTGGTGGTAATAATGATGCAGCAATGCACCATCAACAGGCTGCAATGGGAAGTCACCCAACTGACACAAGGAGTTGCAGCACCACTAACCCAGAAAGAGGAGCCAGCCATAGCACACCCCGCCGACACACTCGCCGCAGCTGAGGACACAGCCACAATAGCCAACCCCAACACACTGACAGGGCCAGCCACGGAGCACGAGACTCGCAACGGCTGGATCATAGCACTTGTTATCGCCATCTTAGTCTGCGGCGTAATCGCATACCTATATATGCGCCGCAACGGCATATACCCGATTGGCACATCAATCCGCGGCAAACTGAAAAGCGACGGAGCTGGCAAACTGACCTATTGGATTCGGGTCAAGAACAACTCGCGCAAACAAATAGAGGTGGCCGAGCCCCTCGTCTATTTCATAATGGGTGGCAGCTCGCGCAAATTCAGGGCCAATGTGCCCCAACTGCCTCTGACGCTCGACGCAGGCACCTCATTCGAGACTGAGATCAACCTCTCGGGCCTAATAGCGGCCAACATGGAGCTTTGCAACGCCAAGGCCATAGGCATGAGCGTCAACACCAACGGCAAACGCCACAACACCATCCCCACGCCCGTCAGGATCAAGGCTGCGTAGGGCCGACAGACGGAAAAAAGAAGACGGCATATGGGAGTCCTATCCCGGACGTGGAGACGCTATCGCGCACGGAAGAGCCTCAAAGGCATAGTTTTGGATTTCGCATTCTTGGCAGTGGTCATAATATTGGCCATTGCACCTTTGCGCCGCGCCGTCATGACTGGCATCCTCCGCATGGCTCTCGTCCAACCTGAGGTCTACGAGCCAATGGTATTCCTTACCGAATGCGACAACGTAGGTTTGCTCACGTCAGACGGCAGAGACACCTCCCTCACCTTCCCCCCTGCCCGCCCCACCCTGATCAACACATGCAGCCCGTGGAGTGCGCAGAGCAGGGCGGAGCTGCGGTCTATGGCCAAAGCTGCCGAGACGTGGACAGGGATGGACTTCATCTTGATTGTCGAGCCCAACGAGGCCGAAGAGATGGCACGTTACCTCAGCAGGCGAGGATACTCGAAACTTCACCTGATGATGTTCCACCCTGCGACAGACGGGACAATGGACTTGGGGGAGGCAGGACTGCGTGACGAGTTGCGTCACTCTGTCCCCGCCACCATAGTGGTGGACGCCGCAGGGCAAGTGATAGTCAAGAAGACGGGAGCGGCGCGATGGACGGGAACAACAGCGGACAAAGTGCTTAAGATGGCCATGGAGGGGGAAACCGCACTACCTAAAAATGAGTAGAGAGTGCGCAAAACGGGCTATATGTGTCCATTGTAATTGTTTTTATTCATTCAAAATAGTCACTAATAAGTATTGCCAAGGAAAGCCAGCGGACGTAACTTTGCAATGTTGTAAGTCGGTGCCACGACTGACAATAAATGTCTTGTGCGTCCAACGGGACGCATTGGCAAACCCGCAGAGAGTGCGAGATGCCATGTATCGTTCTTTGGTTTTTTGAGCGCAGAGATGCCGCTGAGGCACCTCTCGCGGTTTACCATCAGGCGCAAGCACTCTGGTGGTAAGCCAAAATGGTTTTTTGTTAATATGGGTGGCAGTTCATGCATGTATAAACATGTGGATTGTGCTGCCGTCCAAAAGCGGAGACGAGAGTGACAACTCTTGCCTCCGCTTTGTCTTTAACCACAATTAATGATCAGCCCATATTGAGATTTCACGGCATGCACCACAACTCAACTATTAAGGGGCTTTGTTTGGAAAGCACTAATAATTAGTTAATAAAGCAATATCAACGGGTCGTTTCTTTAGGAAAAATCAATATAATTTTGTAACTTCGCGTCACGAACTGGGCGTTTAAGGGACGCTGTGCCACATCTAAGATTTGGAGATTGTGGGGCTGTGCCTGGCACGCTTAAAAATTTCAAGATGGAGAACACGAAGATACTTTACGTCTCGCAGGAGATTGACCCCTATTTGCCGGAATCCGAAATCTCCAAGTGGAGCCGCAAACTGGCGCAAGGCGTCGTCGAGTCGGGCCGTGAAATCCGCACATTCATGCCGCGTTTCGGCAGCGTCAACGAGCGCCGTAACCAGTTGCATGAGGTGATAAGGCTTTCTGGTCAGAACATCGTCATTGACGACACTGACCACCCGCTGCTCATCAAGGTGGCGAGCATTCAGGCAGCCAAGATGCAGATATACTTCATCGACAATGATGACTTTTTCGCCCGAAAGAGCGTCATAACAAACCCAGAGAGCGGCAAATTCTTCGAGGACAATGACGAGCGCGCCATCTTCTTCGCACGCGGCGTTTGGGAGACGACGAAGAAGCTGCGCTGGGTTCCTGAGATTATCCACCTTCATGGCTGGTTCACCATGATGATGCCCATCTACCTCAAGTTGCTCCAGAAGCATGACCCGTATTTCGCAAAGGCCAAGACCATCGTCAGCCTCTATGACGAGAAGTGGGACGGCGAGTGGGCCGACGAGAACAAAAAGATATGGATGGAGGGCATTGACGAGAAGGGGCTCAAGAAAGTCAAGGTCACGGACTACCTGAGCCTCATGAAAACAGCCATCGACATGAGCGACGGAATTACGATCTGCTCACCCAATGCGACTCCCGAACTTGTGGAATACGCAAAGGCAAGCGGCAAGCCCGTGCTGGAGCACTCAGGCGAGACCCCCGACATTGCGGCTTACAACAAGTTCTACGACGAGGTGAAAGGTTAGCCTAATAGCCAAAAGATACTGATGCGGTGAGCGAGTTTCTCGCTCACCGCTTTTTTTTGTCCAGACACCATAAAAAACTCATCCATCGTCTGCGAAGAGAACCGCAAACGATGGATGAGTAACGAAAATGTTATTACAAGAAACCTCTTTATTCCGAGGCTTTCTTAGTCATGACACAAGAAGTCCCATCTAAAATATAATAGGATCCGTAGGCGGCATACCATGCAGTGAAGTCAGAGAAGGTAATCGAGTCATCGTCTCCAATGGTAGCTACAACTGCAGTGGAGGCAGATGCCGTGGAAGCAAAAGTGTAATAGCCCCACTCACAAGCCTCAATAGTAATGGTCTTCTTCTCAAGGTCTACAACACCAGTGAAATCATAGCCCCAATCATAAAAATTGCTGATGGTGACAGTCCCATCCGTATTGGCTGAGATAGTGACCTCGTCAGTTCGCTCAACCGTCTGTTTACTCCAATCATCCGTGAATTGGTCAGAGCCACTTACCTTTGCGTCATATGTTCCGACAATGTCATCAAGAGTGATAGACTTAGCCTTCTTGGTCAGAACGCAAGTAGCATTTTCAGCAATCCAAGCAGAACCGTTATACCATGCGCTGAAATTAGAGAACGTGATGGTGTTGTCGTCATTAATGGTCGCCACGACATCCTTATCGGCTGAAGAAGCATCGGCGAAAGTGTAATATGTAGCCCATACAGTTGACGAAGGCACAGTGATTGTGCGGGCGGACAGATCGACAGTTGCTGTGAAAGTGTCCTCCCAACCGAAGATGTTATAGATGCTGACAGTTCCATCACTGTTAGCCGTGATAGTCACCTCATCATCCTGATTAGCCACAGTGACCCACTCGCTCGACCAATAATAGCCATTTGACAGGCCGGTATAAGTTCCGACTATATCATTAAGCGTCAACGACTCGGAAGATGAACCCCAGGTGAAATCGTCATAGCCACCCTCGCCAACCTGAACATCTAACGTGTCATAGGTATAAGAGTAGAACCAGACTTCACCGGAAGACTTGTCGCCAGAGAACTCAGAATAGCCACCGGCAGTGTAGATAGCCAAATAATACTCAGACGAGACATAGTAGTAAGAGTAATTGTAGCTGTCGGTTGAATACGGGTCTACGGCCGTAATCTCCTTAGAGTCGCTAAGCGTCGCGAAACTGATGGAATAGCCATCCACGCCAATAGGCGACTCAATGGTGTAGGAGCCGTCGTCATAAGAGACGATGACAGCCTCGAAAGACTTGGCAAGTCCAACAGAAGTATACGTTCCAGTCTTGCGCCAAAGCTCGGACTTGGCACGCTTGAACGTGAGCGAATAGACCTCAGAGTTGGCAAAAGCCTCATCATCGCTGACAGAGTAGATATTGATGGTGTACTCACCAACAGCGAGCCCCTTGATGGTGACACTATTGGTCTCCGTGTCGCCCTCAATCTCCTTGCCATCCACAGTGTAGCTATAGTGATAGCTTGAGGCGTTCTCAACCTCAGGCCAAGAAATCGTAACACTTCCGTTGACGCAAGCGGCCTCTGGGACGGGCGCATCAAGCGTGACGACAGCGGCAGTTGTTGCCGTGATTGTCGCAATGGGCGAAGTAGACTTGTCACCATCAATAGCCGCATAGGCCCAGACCTTGAGCGTGTAAGCCGTGTTGGCCTTCAAGCCTGTGATAATGGCGGAAGTCGCAGTGGTGACTCCTCCAGCCACAAGGTTGCCATCGGCATCATACAACTCGTAGGCGTACTGGGTTGCGCCCGCCACCTGCTTCCAGTTGAAAGAGAGTGAGCTGACCTTGGTGGCGTCATTCTCAACCGACGGGGTGTCGAGTGGAGACTTGACCACATCATCGCTGTCATCGCAAGCCACAAGGCCAAGAGACAGCATTGCGAGCAAGAGCAGGAGACTATATATCTTTTTCATATCAAATGCTTGTTATGTTTAACTATTCCTCCACAATAGGGTCAAAAGTGAGCTCGACATAATTGTAATAGTCATACGAGCCGTCAGTGTAAGTTGACCACCAAGTTGAGAACACCGCATAACCCTTTGAGAAACCGATGTAGGTGTACTCGGAAGAGCCGTAATAATTGAGGAAGCAAATCTCCTCAATCTCCTTGTCTCCTACAGTCCAGTGGGGCATGTCATCATTAGCCGTATCGTAGAGATAGAAGCCTCCGGCGCTGCTTGAGGCGTCAGTGTAGGTGTAGTAGTTGGTATAAGGGTTAATCTTGTAATAGCCGCTGCCGACAGATGCGCCAACAGTGAAAGTCATATCAAGATCCGAGCCCATGAACTTGCGGATGCTATAACGATCCGTGTCTCCGAGGCGTTCAATGTCTACAGTCCACGTGTTAACCTTAGAGCCTGTGGTGTAAGTCATCGTCGCATCCTTTACATACACATCCCAAGAGGCGGCGAGGACATAGCCTGTGAAAACCGACGTGCCGTCAAGTTTGGAGTAGTGGTCGGCATAGTCATCATCAATGGCCACCGTGAAGTTATACTTCTTAGAGACCTCAAGATCGCCAAAAGAGATAGTCAGATTGGCTTGCTTTTCACCAGCCTCAAACTTGACAGAAGAGGGGATGGAGAGACCATCGTCAGCCGACTTGCAAATGATGGGCACCTCGGCTGCGGAAGTCGCATCGACACGAGATACAACAACATTGACAGATGTGCGCGCTCCCGGTTCATCGATAAAATCCGCTTGATTGCTTGAGTCGAAATAGACTTGCATGCAACCTTCGGGAGTAGCAGCCCCGGGAGTGAAATCATCATTCTTCTCATCGCACGAGGCGAGGCAAAGGGCCATGGCCATAGCCATGGATATATGCTTAACAGACATGTTCATGATAGTGACTGATAATGCGCTTTATTTGCAATATTGGCTGATATAGGTAGTCGGGTCAGGGTTCATCACGATGGCCTTGTTGAAGCTCTTCTCGACATCCGAGATATAGAAATTGAGCCATGGCGCCGCATATCCGGCTTTAGACTTGAGCTGATAGACATCGAGGTAGTTGGTGTCAGTGAACTTACGGTTGACCTGAATGCCGAGACGCTTATAGTCAGCGAAGAGGACATCCTCAGCCCAGAACTCAATATACTTCTGATCAATCATCTCGCTGATGAAATCATCGGCCGTGGTGGCGGAGCATGTGTAAGAGCCGCCTGAGTAGCGATAATTGTTGAGGAAAGACTCAAGTTGGCTCTTGGCCTCACCAATGCCGCTGGTTCGGAGGGCTGCCTCCATCTTGATGAAATACATCTCCTCGACACGCATGAGTGGCATGGCAGTCAGCAGACCCTTCTCCTCCGAATCCATATCGGCTCCGGCAGCGCGATACTTGAGGCTCGCATAGGCAGGCAGACGGCTCCAGTTGGTGTTGGCTGCCGTAGTCGTGGCGTTCTCATCCTTAAGAGTGGTCTCATACTTGTCAGACGGGACAGTAGTCTTTCCAGCATCCTCGGGATCCACCCAAGTAGTCTTACGCCAGTCGGCCGACGGCATCTTGTCAAAGAGCCTCTTGCTGATGCAGCGGTACTCCTTGGTGTAAGCCGGGAATGCCCAAGTTGGCTCAACGGCGAAGAGTCCGGTGAAAGTCATCCAGTAGCGCGGGGTTTGCTCAGTAGAGCTGTACTTAATGTCCCACACCCAAGCCTGGTTGGCAGTGTTGAAGCCAGTTGAGACGTCATGCCACTGATCCTTAGTTACAGGCGAGTAGCCGGCATTAATAACCTTGTCGGCATACTCCGCAGCCTTTACGAAACACTCGTTAGCAGTGGTAACTCCGAGAGCCTTATATCCGTCAGCGTCATCCTCGTGCTGGAGCTGCGCGGTCAAATCATCTGGGTTGCGATAGAAACGTGTACCAAGGTTCATCCAGAAACGCGCCAAGAGACCATTGACCACGTCAGCGTTAATGTCATTCTTCTCCGACCTCGAATAAGAGGCTATATTTTCCTCGGCTATCGAGAGGTCTTTGTAAATGAAACGGTACATGGTGTAGAACGGGGCGCGAGGGTTATCCTTACTCTCGTCGGCCGAAGTATTCTCCGTGACAATGGGCACAGTGAGTCCTATAACGCCATCGGCAGCCGCCTGCTGGTCGAGAGCATCGATGCCAGTCTTGTAGAACTCATACATCATTGTCAGGTTCATGTAGCTGAGAGCCCTATAAGTCCTTGTGATGGCGAGTGACTGCTTGACACTCTCAGGAGCAGCCTCCTCAGAGCGCGCCGAGATGATGCGGTTGGCGTTGTTGATGAAGCTGTAGTAGTAATAATAAGGGTAGCCAGAGTAGCTGGTGAGACGCGTGGCCGCCTCAAGCGAATACTGGTAATTCCAAGACGAGCCAGTGGTGGGCATGCCGTCAAGCATCACGTCGCGCCACAACATGTAGCAGGGGTAGCCCCAGTCCGCCATGGCCTCAGCGAAGCTGCCAGACTCTGCGCCATAGGTGTCAGTCTGAATCATTTTGGACTTCAGACCATTCACAAGTTTTGCGAACGACTCGCTATCCTTGCTAATCTGGGTTTTCGAGGCCACATCGGTGGGCTCAATCTCATCAATGCATCCACCCATCATGAGCGAAGCCGCCACAAGTGGGAGTATATATATCTTTTTGACCATTGTGTTCATTACTTGTCGGTTACACTAAAATTGGATGGTTATGCCTGCCGTGACGGTACGCGCCGGGGCGTAGGCCACATCGCTGCTGACAGACCCGGCATAGCTGATGCGCGGGTCGAAGCCCTTTCGCTTGCTCCAATAAGTGAGGTTCTCGCCCGAGACGTAGAGTCGGACGTTAGAGAGCTTGATATTCTGAATCAAGTGCTTTGGGAAGGTGTAGCCGAGCGACACGTTCTGCAGGGAGAGCCAACTGGCGTCCGTCAAGAAACGGTCTGACGTGGTGGCCGAGTAGGTGTCGCCATACTGCAGGCGAGGAATGTCAGAACCCGTGTTGGAAGACGACCACGCGTTAAGCAGGTCCTTGTGGATAGCTTGGCCAGTGAAGCCAGACTCCGGCACAGCCATGAGGCTCTGGTAGCTCCAGTCCATCGCCTTGCCGCCGACAGAGTAGGCGAACGAAGCGTTGAAGTCGAAGCCGAAGAAAGTGACCGTCGTGTTGAAACCGCCATAGAAGTCGGGCAGCGCGGTGCCACAGTCAAAGAAATCCTCGTCCTTGGTTATGTCAGAGGGGTTGGTGGTAGTGGTGAGATTGCCAGCAGCGTCATGAATATACCACTGCGACTGGCCGTCGGCAGCCACACCAGCATACTTGCGAAGCCTCCAGGTGTACATTGGCAGTCCCTCGCCATAGTAGTAGCTGCCACTGGTGTAACCGGCGTGACCCTCAAGGTCGTTGTATTTATTGTCGTCGTTGAGGCGGATGATCTTATTCTTGTAAGACGTCAGGTTAAGACCGATGGTCCACTTGACATTCTCTGTTGAGATGGGGTCGCCCTCAATCTCAATCTCGACACCCTTGTTCTCCATATCGCCAATATTTGACGAATAACCAGCATAGCCAGAAGAGAGGGGGACTCGGACGGTGCAGAGCATATCAGTCGTCTTGCGGTAGAAATAATCGACACCACCGCGGATGCGGCTCTTGAGGAACTCGAACTCGACACCTGCGTTGGTGTTGCTGACAGTCTCCCAAGTAATATTCTCATTACCTATGTTAGAGAGGACGAGACCAATCTCGTTGCCCTCACCCTTCTCGATGGAATAGGTGTCAGTATAGAGGAAATCGTCAATGTTATCGTTGCCATTCTGACCGAATGAGGCCTTGAGTTTAAGGACATCAACCCATTCGACATCCTTGAGCCAATTTTCACGACTCATAATCCATGCGCCGCCGACGGAGAAGAAATTGCCCCAGCGGTGGTCCGGATGGAAGCGCGAGGATGCGTCGCGGCGATAGGAGACCTGACCGAAATACTTGCCGTCATAGTCATAGAGAGCGCGGAAGAGCCAGCCCTCAGTCTGATACTCACTGGCGTAGGACGAGTTGGAAATGTAGGTTGTCGCGCCATTAAGCTCCTGGTTGCCGAAGTAAGAGAACATATTCTTACGGTCGCCAGTTATATAGTCATAATTGTGCTTGTAGTTCTCATGACCGGCCATGAGAGACACATTATGAACCTCAGCGAAAGTCTTATTGTACTTGAGGAACTCCTGGAAGTTGAGCGAATAGTAGTTGTAGTTGTACTTATAGACATAGCCACCGGGGTAGCTCATGTTGCCATAGCCGTAGAACGGGTTGATTGTCTGCGTCATGCGGCTTGAGTTGTGGTAGACGCTGCCGTTGACAGTGGCCTTAAGTCCGTCCCAGATGGAGATATCCGCAAAACCGTCGAATTGGAACGAATTAGTGACAGTGTTATTCGTGTTGAGGTGAGCATCTGTGATGCCGTTGCTCTGAGTGAGGTAGGGACGGACGTAGGAAGAGCCGAGCGCAGTCCCGTCACCATAATCACCCACCTTGCCATATTCGTCACGGATGATATTGCCCTCGCCATCGCGGAGGTAGACAGGGTAAATAGGAGCCATGAGCGCAGCCTGATAGAAGATATTGGTCGCACCTGTTGAATCCTCATCGGCCGAGTTAGTGTCAGAGTGAGTGAAACTGCCATTGCCGCCCACGTTGAGCCACTTGTAGACCTGGTAGTTTGCCTTGAGGCGAGCGGTGATACGCTCAAAATCAGAGCCAATCACGATACCCTCATTCTTCAGATAGCCGAGCGAGCCATAGAATTGCCCCTTGTCATTGCCGGCGTTGATGCTGAGGTTATACTCCTGTCGCAATGCGCGGCGGTAGGTCTCGTCAATCCAGTCATCAGGGAGAATGGTGTAAACCTCACCATTGTTATAGACACGGGTGCCGAGCGTCGCATTGGGGTTGAGCTTGCCGTTGTCACCGATCAGATACTCGCCCTCTGGAACAGTGTAGGGGATGTAGCCGAGACCTCCATCAGCTGACGACTTATAGAGAGTCGCGTTGGCATTCTGGTGAGCCTCATAGGCCGACTGCCCATTTGCGATATAATAATTATAGAGGGCTGCGTAGTAAGTCTCAAGATACTCACCCGGTGAGTCTATAGTGTCATAGCGCTTAGAGGCGCGGCTGCTCCAGCCCACCTTAGCATCGAGCGTGACGACCGCCTTGCCCTGATCGCCCTTCTTAGTCGTGATGATAATGACGCCATTAGCACCGCGTGCGCCATAGAGGGCGTTGGATGCTGCATCCTTAAGGACTGTTATTGACGCTACGTCGGCCGGGTTAATGCTGCTCCAGAGGCCATCGTAGGGGACACCGTCAAGCACAATGAGAGGGTCGTTGCCCGCATTGAGCGAACTGAAGCCACGGATACGAAACTCGGGCGTCGCGTCTGGCGCGCCAGACGACTGGAACGACTGCAAACCGGCCACATTGCCTTGCAAAGCCTCCATGACATTGTTCACCTGGCGCTTCTCGAGCGACTTATTGTCCACCACGCCAGCAGAGCCGGTAAAAGAGGACTTCTTCTGTTCGCCATAGGCCACGACAATCACCTCATCGAGCTCCTTGTCGTCAGACTTCATGCTCACCATCATGTTAGTGGCGGCGGGCTGGGTCTGCTGATTCATTCCGAGGAAATTAATGACAAGCATGTCACCGGGCTTAGCACCGGGAAGTGAAAATTTGCCATCGATGTCGGTAACCGTACCGGTAGTCGTGCCCTCGATTTGGATCTGAGCACCGACAATTGGCTCACCGTTCTCATCGATGACCTGTCCGCCCACTGGGGTCTGCGCCATCAAACGCCCTGACGTCATTAGCACCAGCGACGCGAATAAAAGCCTAAGTCTCATATCGTCCTTATTCTTTCTTGAGTTATCTAATGGAGGTTTGCTGTAGTTGTAATCTTGAACATCCTCTTATTTCAATGCAAGTTTATAAAAGTTTCTGGGCGCAAACAAGAGATTTGGACATAGACTGCCCCTTTTTGCTATTAAAAATTCAGAAAACACCCTTTTAAAGTTACATTTTGCCGCCAACAATAGGGGTATCACGTAAAATTGAACATTTTAAAGACAACAGACACCATTAAACAAGACAGAACGCCCCTCCTCAAATCTGAGACCTACATATCAAACTTTGCGGCAAAATGACAGAAACCACCTCCCTCAAATAGGGGGGATCACAAAAAACGGCAATAAACAGCGAATGAATATTCAGACAGCAGGTGCATAAATAAACACTAAGCGGAGGCCACCCGTTCACGAGTGACCTCCGCTGTTTTATCGCGTCCGACCGCAAAAGCGGCAAAGCGCAGGTTAATATCACCGTCAGTCCTTAATCAGGCTACGCCAATCATTCGCCCCATCGGCCGACAGGTCAACAGTGGCGTCGCGCTCCTGCTTGTCCATTCGGAGAATAGAAATTGCCTCTCCCATATATTTCTGAATGGCGTCAATCAAAGGCTGCTCAGCCGGGTCTGCAAGAGTAAGCGCATAGCCTTTAGCCATGCCACGGCCTGTACGGCCCACACGGTGCACGTAATTCTCAGGCTTCTCAGGCACATCATAATTGACCACATAATCAACAGCCGGGATGTCAATGCCTCGCGCCGCCACATCGGTCGTGATGAGCATCCGGACCTTGGCGTTGCGGAAGTCATCGAGAGCCTGATTGCGCTCTGGCTGCGTCATTCCGCCATGCAGGTGGGCGGCGTTGATGTTGACTCGCGCCATGGCCGCCTGGACTCGCTCCGCACGCACCTTTGTGCGGACGAAGACAATAATGTGAGCTTCTGGGTTCTCACGCACAATGCGCTCAAGGAAGAACCGCTTCTGATCCATGGTGACACCCAGCACCTGATGAGTTACGTTCTTGGCTACCTTGTTCTGGCTCATCTCGATGCGTACGGCACGATAGACAAGCGAGTAGGCAAGCTCCTTAATCTTGGCATCGATGGTGGCCGAGAAGAAGAGCGTCTGCCTGCGTTTGGGGATGCGGCGCACAAGTTGCGAGATGTCGTCATAGAAACCGAGGGCAAGCATATGGTCAGCCTCATCGACTACCAGCATCTCAGCCTGATCCATAATCAAGTGCCCTTGAGCCGCGAGGTCGAACAACCTGCCGGGCGTTGCCACAATAATGTCTGCGGCACCTTTGAGGAGCGCGATCTGATTATCCTGCCCTACCCCGCCATGAATGGCCACGACACACACATCGGTGCCCTTGGCGAGCTGCTTGATGACGGCAGCCACCTGCGCGGCGAGCTCGTGAGTAGGCTCCATGACAATGCAGCGGACGCCGCGGTAACCGAAACGCCTCGAACGCCTCATGAGGTTAGAGACGGCCGGGATGGCGAACGCCGCCGTCTTGCCTGTGCCAGTCTGTGCAATGGCCATGATGTCCTCGCCCTCGAGAATGTGGGGAATAGCCTTGAACTGAATGTCAGTAGGGCGGCTGAATCCGAGAGCCTTTATATTCTCCTGCACCACGGGCTGCAGAAGACGCAAGTCTGAAAACTTCAAAACAAATGGGTTTAAAACAGTTGAGACAAAAGGGATGTTGCGGGGCTAAATCTTCTTAAGCTCCTGACGGATGGACGTCCATCTGTTGGCATCCATGTGCGACCCGATAACCTCAATAACATTGCCAGAGGCTATTGCGCCAGCGACAGCGCATTGCTCAGGCGTCATGCCATTGACAGACGCCCATATGAAGCCAGCCGCATAGAGGTCGCCCGCTCCTGTCGTGTCAATGCAGTTGGAGCTTCGGATGCCGCACTTGGCTCGCTTGTCGCCAACCTTGACAAGGCTGCCACGGCGACCGATCTTGAGAATAACGACATCGGCATACTCACCTATCTCATTGAGCGCCTCCTCGTCCTCCTTGCCTGTGAAAGCAGTAGCCTCCTCCTCATTAGCGAACACGACATCGACATATTTGCTGATGAGCCTCTGCATAAACTCAAGGTTCTCCTCGACAATATTATAAGACGCCAAGTCGAGGATAGTCGTCAGCCCCTTCTCATGAGCAGTCTTAAAAGCGAACTCAATGAGTTCAGGGTTCTGCACGAGATACCCCTCGACATAGAAATGCGTATACTGGTCGAAAATGGCCGGGTCAACATCCTCCGTGCAAAGCTCAACAGACGCGCCGAGATTCGTACACATGGTGCGCTCGGAGTCAGGACTAATGAGCGAGACACAAGACCCCGAATGCTTGTCAATCTGCTTGAGTATGGGCTCCACGCCATTAGCCTTCAGGTCCGAACTGTACCTCTCGCCCAGTTCATCAGGCCCGATTTTGCCGATGAAGCCAGTCTGGATGCCGAGGTTCGCAAGTCCGTAGATGGTGTTGGCCGCACATCCGCCAGACGATATGCTGGGATTAAGGTTTTTCACCGCCTCGACAATCTCCGCTGACCGCTCCTCGTCAACAAGCTGCATACTGCCCTTGGGGAGGTTGAATTGACCGAGAATATTGTCGTTTGGCATGCGGACAAGGATATCCACAAGGGCGTTGCCCATGCCGAGGATTTTTGCTTCCACGATGTTTGTTATAATTAGTAAGGATGGTCCACAAAACGCCACTTTAATCATGCGGCAAGCGGGCTTCCAGAAATAAGACAAAAAAAATATTTTCCTTTAGAAACTGAAAATCAGCGCAAAGCGACCAAGTTTCATTTTTCTTCCGAAAAAACTTTCGCAAAGATATTGCTTATTCGGGAAAAGTGCATAATTTTGCTCTCGCTTTTCGGGGGAAACAAAACCTGACAGGCACTTCAGCAACGCCGGCGCAAGCGGGGCAGCTGATTTAAGCTCATCCCAAGCAGGGATTCAAAATATACATTTTCACCAATAGCTCAGTTGGTTAGAGCATCTGACTGTTAATCAGAGGGTCGTAGGTTCAAGTCCTACTTGGTGAGCGAGTGAGGGCATCTGGTGCGAACCGGGTGTTCTTTTTTTTTGCGCATATGCGCCATTGAGACAGGCGACCTGCCGCCAAGAGACAAAACTGTTTTGTCTTTTTTTTGGGGGGGAAAAAATTCCTATCAGGAAAAACACCAACAAGGCGGGCTCCTCAGAGCCTACACACTAAAACGACAAAACCCGGGGACAATGCCCGGGTTTGCTCTTTATCATATTATTTGCCGTTCATAGGTGCCTAAAGCTTCATCACTCCGCAGAGATATGTAATCTTATAGAGCATGAGTACAATCATGCTCGGATGATCACCCTTGAGGTTCTTCTCCATCAAATTTCTGAAACGTCCGAAAAACGAGTAAACCACACCCGAAAGATGGAGCGCGTCAATCTTGTCATATAGAGAGAGAAGGCGCGAACTGCCACGCAACTTATCAGCATGCATGCTCAGACTCTGGATGGCAATGCGGACCTTCGAGAGATACTGCTCGGAGGTGTCCGTGTTATCGTGAAACACAGGAGCGTCAACATGCAGAACCGAGAACCCGGCCTTTTTAATAGCCACCCCGTAGAGAGTGTCCTCATGACCATAGCGATCAAAAGTCTCATCGAATCTAACCGCATTGGCCACCTTACGGTTAATCATGAAATTTGACGAGTTGAAAGCGTCATAGGGCCTACGCGACCTATCGGCAGCCGACTTCTCCTCTCGGCTAATGCCATAACGCAGGCGCAGGGGGTTGGCCACAGCCTCCGCCCCTTTGCGATACTCGATGCCGCCCACTATGACGTCAGCATCGTCAGCCACCGCAATGAGCCTAATCAGGAAATCATCATCAGCAGGGTAAGTGTCAGAGTCAAGGAAGAGGAGATGCGAGCCCGTAGCCTCGTCCATAAGCCTGTTTCGGGTGGCAGCTATGCCACAGTTGACCGGCGAGACGATATACCTGCAATGCTCAATCGATTCAATAGCCGCATTCTCGGCAAGAACCTTAAGGTCGCTCGAGCCATCATCAACCACGACCACCTCAGCATCAATGGCGAACTCGTCAATCTGCTGAGCGAGCGCATCTACCAGAAGCAGGCAGTCCTTGTTGTAAGTAGGGATAAGAATCGACAGTTTTTCCATAGTTGTTCTTTCGCACTTGCCAAAGCGCGCAGGCAAGCTCGGCAACCGCCAAACTGCCCCAACGTTCTCCAAAACAAGTGAATATACTATTACAAATATAGCTACACGGAATGGAACACAAGCACAACCTTTGTTAACAAGATTGAAACATCAATATCAATCTTACGCAAAACGCTGGGCAACGGAGAAAATGAAATTTTTTAGAAGAAAAATGCCCCACCCTATTGCACAAGAGACAAAAGTGCTATATCTTTGCACTCGCAATCGGGAAGAAAACGATAGCAAAACAACATTCACCAATAGCTCAGTTGGTTAGAGCATCTGACTGTTAATCAGAGGGTCGTAGGTTCAAGTCCTACTTGGTGAGCGGGGAGAAGAGGCGTTTGGCTTATGCCAAGCGTCTTTTTTTCGTTTATGACATAGTGGTATTCGGGGACAGGCAGACGCTCAAACCTCGCACAGGTGATATCCACAAATCGCCCATTTGCGGCAAGAAGATAAAGCAATCGGCTCGTAGTCAACGCGACTGCGAGCCGATTGCCTTATATATCAGTGACGAATTTCCTACACAAGCCTCTTCACGAGCTCCCTCCTGTCACCAGGCAGAAGGTCGATGGGCGGAATCTCGATCATAGTGTAGCAGCCGGGGCGCTGACGAAGCACAGCGCGTGCGCAGCTTACGAGAACCTGACCGGTAAGGGCCGGATTGTTTATCTCCATGAGGAAACGGAAATTCTGATTTGCCGTCACGCCAGAGACGCCGTTTCGGATGAGGTTGACACCATGCCCGACATTGTTGAGAGCCTCGACAGAGGGAACCTCAATGACATGAGTCTCGTCATGGGCGAAATAGTCGTCCGCCTTTATAGCAGCAGCGACATCAGCGAGTTTATACCCATCCTTGAGCTCTACATAGACCATGCGACGGTGAATGCCTGTGCCAAGGGGAATTGTCATCGAGAGAGCGTCTTTAACGCCCTCTTTGCTCTTGACGCACACAGTGTGTCCCATTGAACGTCCGGGGCCAAAATTGGTATACGAGAGACCCTTCGGAGCCATGGCTTCCATTATGGCACGAATCATAGAGTCGGAGCCAGGATCCCAGCCTGCTGAGATGATTGAAGCCGTGTTGTATTGCTTGGACACAACATCGAGCGTGTCACGCAGATCAGGCACCTGGGTATGGATGTCGAAAGAGTCGACCGTGGCGATGCCCTGTGACAGGATAGACTTGGCCATTTCTGGCACGGCACGAGTAGGGGTACACAGGATTGCCACATCCACCTTGCCAAGTTTCTTAATGTCATCGACAACAGTGACACCAGTCAGCTCGACAGGTTGGGAAGCCTCAGGATTTCGGCGCACAACGCCAGCAAGTTCAAGATCGGGGGCAATGGATAGAGCCTCTACGGCAGCCTTGCCAATATTGCCGTAACCGACCACAGCAACTTTTTTAATTTCAGACATATCAGTAACTGTTCTTTTGTGTGTGCGCGAAATTAAACAATCTGTTGAGAAGGGCAATTGCTAAATAAAGATTTGTCCGCATGTTAATGTGGTATGCACATAGGCGAAGGGGAAATACAAGGACAAATACTTACTCTGAAGTTGTACAGTATTGCAAAAGTACCATAGCAAGTAAAGGAAGAACCTCACGTCAAACCAGAGCTGAGAGGCTTTAGTAACCATTGCATTGAAGGAGACTAACTATAACAAATCACACTCTTAAAAACACGAAAAGAGCCAATGGCATTGCCATTGACTCCATCAATACGCCACAGAAGCGCGACGCAATTTTTACTTTTAAATTATGCAGATTCCACCTCTTATTCCCCTTGGAGGCTCTTAGGCACAAACGACAGCGGGAGGAGAGATAGTGCGACGCCTGGGAGATGATAAAGGTCATTAGCACCAGCGAGAGTGACCTTCATAGGCTGACCTTGGATTGTCTCCTTCTCAAGGAGAACCTGACGGCAAGCTCCACATGGCGAGATTGGCGTAAGGACTGGTCCCTTGTCGGTCTCTGCATATATTAACAGGCGTAGGACTTTCGCCTCAGGATATTTAGCATTTGCGTAGAAAATGGTAGTGCGCTCGGCACATAAGCCAGACGGATAGGCCGCATTCTCTTGGTTTGAGCCAGTGATGATCTCACCATTATCAAGCAAAGCCGCAGCCCCTACACGAAACTTAGAATAGGGCGCATAGGCCTTGTGAGCAGCTGCCTTAGCTCCGTCGAGAAGAGCGGCTGTCTCAGTGGACAAAGCCTCGTCTGAGGGCAATATATTTGTGGTGATGTTGACGTTATGCTGTTTCATTTCTGTAGATTTTACAAGGTTGACACCAAAGATAATCAAAAGAAAGGATAAAAAACAGAGCACATGATTGTGAATTTTACTGAGCAGAGGGAAGCCGCGCCACCTTATGAACAGATATAGGGCGCGGTTGCGAATAAGTCAGAATCGTAGGGACTGAATTGCCAAATGTACTCAAAACAAAATCCGCCCCCCGGAGATGACTCCGGGGGGCGGACT
>CAVFBC010000005.1:0-94048 GCA_963620575.1 Alistipes putredinis
TAATCTCCACTTTGGAGATGATGCTTATGACCTCAAAAGACGTGTTAATGCTGGCGTAGCTTCGTCAAAGGCGAAAGTCCGGGCATTTATTGAACAACTGAAGTCTAATAGGCGTGAACGTAAAGAGGCTGAGAGGAACGCTCGATATGAAGCTATGCTTAAACAACGTGAAGCTCTTCGTCTGCAACGCGAAGAACTTTGGCGAGAAGAGCAAAAGCAAAGAGAACAGTGGGTGGCAGAGGCAAGGAAACGGCAGACGGAGCGAGAAGAGGCCGCTCGTGTGAATCGTGAGGCTTTGGCTGCCTTAATTGAAAGGCAAAAGGAGGAGTCTCGTTTAAAAAAACAAAAGGTCGAGACGGAAAGACTGGAGCGTGCGCGTAGAGCCAAAGAAGTCAGTGAAGAGTTGGCAAAACTAATTGAGAGGCGGAAAGAAGAGGAAGCCGCCAAGCAAGAGTTGGCAAACAAGCCTTGGCTGGCTGTTGAAGACCCCGTCCTTAGTCAATTTGCGCACACTGCTTTTTCTGTTAATTCCAATCTGAGTGGTGATGCCTTGTTGGCTGAGGCCTCCCGTCTCCGGGACATTGCGATGGAGCAAATACGCAAAGAGGAAGTCGCAAAAGAAAAGGCACGCCTCCGTCTCGAAATGAAGGAGGCCAAGGTGTCTGATAACGACATCGAAAAGTCGCTGATTATTGACGACAACCAGTCCTCTTCCGAACAGTTGGAGCAACTTTATGAGAAGTCTTCAAACGCCATTTTAGACGAGAGCAGACGCCGGGAATCTCTCAAAATCATACGTAAGGCAATTTTGCAGCGAGGCTTTATTGTCAATCCTGACAACATCCGCAAAAATGGCGACACAGTGACACTGGTTGCGCAAAAGGCTGGTGGCGAGGTGGCAAAGTTCACTATAAATCTCGACGGCAAGTTCATTTATGATTTTGACGGGTATGACGGGCAGGCGTGTCAAAATGATATCAAGCCTTTCCTTGATGACTTGGAATCGGTCTATGGCATCCATTTGCTTGACCGACGGGAGATCAGGAAGAACCCGGACAAGATATTGTCTCAAAAGAGGCAAGTGAAAAATATTGATCATGACAAACGTTAGGACAAGTTATGTCTATAAAAACTGCATTCAATAGGATTGAGAGGGAGGTCGGGGTCAAACGGTGCTTGATTCTCGATGGGAATGTTGATGACTTTTTCATTGACAAGTCAGGGCGCTTGACTGATATGACTGGCTGCCTCAGCAAGATGCTATCTGAGATGAACTATGATGTTGTTTGTTGGGATGGCGTGTCTGGACTGTCTGGTGACACAAAGCACCTACGGCTTGATGCGGTCTCAGACCAACAGGGAGAGCGTTTCGATATTGATGACGATGCGGCTGAAGTGCCGGATGCCTCTTCTGGCGTTGTGAAGGCTGACAGCCCTAAGGATATATTCAATCTTATCCGCATAAACCTCACGTCGGTAGGCGGCACGCATATCGCCTTTATTGTGAATTGGGCGGATTATGTGTTTGGCAGTGCTACATCAACAGATTCAGATGAGCGCCAATGGCTTGTCTTGTTGTCCAAGGCAATGAAGGAGGCTTCTGGGCGCATCAGTTTAACATCGGATAATAATGTCGTAATATTTTTGACTCGTAACCTGTCCATGTTCCCAGTCTCCTTTTATCAAAAGAATTCTGATGTCAGTTGCATAACTGTGTCGAAGCCTGACAGAGAGGAGCGGAAAAGGTTGTTTGACAAGTATGGGCATATGTTCGCCATCCGTCAGGAAGCTGATTCTGTCAAAAGAGCTGGATTTGTTGACATGATGGAGGATTTTACAAACAGGGAGATTCTTCAGATGGCACGAATGTCTCAGAAACAGCCAAATCTGACTTTCGACAAGTTGTTTTTCCTCTTTAAGTATGGAGAAAAGGAGAATCCGTGGGAGCAGTTGGATTATCGCGCCATTTGCGGGCTGAAGGAGACTTTGGGCAAGCGAGTCGTGGGGCAAGATGAGGCCATTGATAAGGTGTGGAAGGTTGTTGTCAAAGCCTACATGGGCCTCACTGGTATTCATAAGTCCTCAAGCCGAAATGCGCCCAAGGGTGTCCTTTTCTTTGTCGGCCCAACAGGCGTCGGCAAAACAGAGCTGTCTAAAGCACTCGCTAAGTTCCTTTTCGGAGATGAACAGGCTTGCATACGTTTTGACATGTCTGAGTATGCTCAAGACACGAGTGACCAGAAACTCATTGGCGCGCCTCCCGGGTTCGTCGGCTATGAGGAAGGTGGGCAACTGACTAATGCTGTGCGGGAGAAGCCTTTTAGCATCATTCTCTTTGACGAGATTGAGAAGGCCGCAAAACCAAATCCGCGCATTCTCGATATTTTCTTGCAAATACTTGAGGATGGCCGGCTTACTGATAATAAAGGTGAGACTGTCTATTTCAGTGAGTCTGTGATTATTTTCACCTCTAATTTGGGTGCGGCGGATGTTAATCCCCATGGTTCAAATGAGGATGTGGCGCGGGCGTTTGTTGATGTCGTTAAGCGATATTTCAACGATGAGCTTAAACGTCCAGAACTCTTAGGCAGAATCGGCAATAACAATATTGTCCCTTTCAATTTTATTAAGGACCATGAGTTCAGCCGAAGGATTGCTTTGTCTAAATTGCTACCCATTAAGGAGTTTGTTAAGGAAAAATTCAAGTTGAATTTGACGTTTGCGGATGAAGACGCATTTGTCAATTTCATCCTTGGCGGGGCAGACAGCAGCAAAGGCGGTCGTGATATTTTGAATGCGTTGAATGACAGGATGCTCGATGATTTGTCTGTATTCCTATTTCAGAATAAGGAAGATTTGTCTGACCTTGTGGGGGCTACTATTAGGGTAGATGTTGACGGTGACAGGCTAAAGTTTGAATTTGAATGACACTTTTCAATGTTGCTCGGATAAACTTGTGCACCGAGGTTGAAGGACCTTATCGTCGCCTTGCCATTTGGTTTCAAGGTTGCGATATCCGTTGCCCAGGTTGCTCTAATGAGTCTATGCAGCCTTTAGTGCCAGCGCATCTCATGTCACTCGAAAAACTTGTTTCTGTGATATCAGAGGCGGTTGCCAAATACAACATTGAGGGGGTGACGTACCTTGGCGGTGAGCCAACACTTCAGCGGTCTCTACCTCTGCTTTCAAAGTCTATTCATGACATTGGGCTTGGCGTTATTGCGTTCACTGGTCGAAAATTCGAGGATGTGGTAACGATTCTCGAAGGCTGCGACCTTGTGATTGATGGACCCTATGTTGAACACTTACGTAGCTTTCATCGGAGGATTGTCGGCTCATCCAACCAACGCTTTATTCATCTTTCTGAGAGGTATTCATCGTGTGAGGAATGGTTTGACGCTTCACATGACGAGGCATTGATTGGTGAGTTTAATCTCTCAAAAGACTCCCTTATATTCAATGGCTCTACAATTTGATGCTACCTATTGTCTATATGGCGAGAGTAAGATTTTAGTGACTTTCTTCATTACTCCGCATGCTCCCTCTTCATCGTCATCCTCCGCTCGTCATACGCCAAGCAGGCCACAATGCCATATCCGCCGGTCACGTTGCTTGAGATGCTCGTCGTCCCGAAGACAGGCAGCAGGATATAGCTCGACGCTATGTTGGCTGTCGACAAGAAGTTATAATAATCCTCCGAGTGGTGATAGAGCCGCACGCCGATCTCCATGCTGTCCGCCACTCCTTGCGTAATGGGGCGCGTCAGGTCATCCCACGGCACGCTCAGAGCTAACGTATTGCTTATGGCCGCCCCGTCTTGCGCCGTGCTCAGCCTCTCATCGGTGAAGAGGCCTATGCTCCGCGCCGTGCCATATGACGAGTATGACGCAAAGACCTGACTTAGGTATGAGCAGTCCATGATGGTGTCCGTGCCCACACCTTCCGCAAAACTTGTCCTGTGCACCTCAACCTGGTAAAAGTCGTCAGTTGACGTGTCGTCTGTCATGCGCAGCGAGATATGGACTGTGTTGTCCGTCTCGTCCATCCTTATCTTCATCTCCTCAATGGGCACGGTCGTCATCACCCGGGCCGTGCCACTCATCGCTATGCCTGTCAATGGCGACTCCGTGTCTATGGTCACCTCATCGCCTGCCGCCAACTTCACGCGGCCCATGTCGACCGCTATCTCGCCCGCCTGCATTGTGCGCTCTGTCCTTCCCAATCCGTTCACAGTCAGTCTCACTGTGGTCTCGCCGAGGGTGGAGTAGAGAGCCGAGTCGGCATATGACACACTGCCGGTGACGTAGACAGTGACGGCGCCATCCGTGTCGATGACGCACTTCAGCGCACCTGCCAGTGAACCCTCTGGCAGGCTGATGTCGTCCACGTCCATCTCGCAAGATGTCAGCACAGTCATGGCTGCGACTGCGCTGAGCGTTAGAACCTTATGGAGTATTTGATGTAGGGCCATGGGAAGGCTATGAGCGAGAATTTCTTAATTGAATATGTTGGCGCGCTGTTCTCCCTCTTGCTCGCTTTCCAATAGACGAACATGGGGTTCGGGTGACCATAGGCGTTATAGAGGCCGAAGCTGAGTTTTGACCCCATCTTGCCATCGTCAAACCTTATGTTCGCCCCGATGTTCAGCTGGTGCTCGGAGGGCATGCGAAGCGCGTTGCGCTGGGCCTCAACGGCATATGAGGCTGTCGAGCCGGGTATGTTATACCTCTGCGATGGCAAAGTCAGTGGCGTCCCGCTGCCATAAGTCCACGAGGCCGATATGTCCACGTTGCGCGCCACGTTGACCGATGCGAACAACTGTATCGTGTGTCTCCTGTCATTGTCGGCGGCGAGCCAGTCGCCATTGTTTATGTCGGCATATTTGCTGCGGGCTTTGGATAGGGTATAACCTGCCCATCCCGTCATGCGGCCCTGTTTGAACTTAAGGAAGAGTTCTATGCCCTGCGCATAGCCCGAGCCTGTGGCGGCTATGTTGTCCCAATCCATCTTGCGGAGGAACTCATAGGGCGACTCAGTCTTGTAGGTCACGATGCGGCTCAGGTTCTTGTAGTAGGCCTCCATGTCGAGCCTCACCCCCGGCGCCACACGCCACTCCATCTCCACCGACACTTGCGATGACCTCTGCGGTCCCCATTGGCTTGGCACCGGCAGCCATATGTCCGAGGGCGACGCCACGCTCATCATCCTCATCTGGTAGGCGAACTGTGTGGTGAGCGAGTATCCCACCTTGAGGGTCAACGGCTCGGCCACTTTCCATCCCGCCATCAGGCGCGGCTCAGCCACTAAATAGGGTGTGCGCCCAGGGCGTGACACTATGGTGAAATGGACGCCCGCCGTGGCTGTCAGGCGGCCTATCCGCTGGTGGTCCTCCACATATCCGTGAATCTCATACCTGTCAATCTCGGTCGACACGTTATATCGCCGCATCGTGGTAGTGTCTGCAGCGGTTGGCGCATAGATGCCCACCATCGGCTGGTAGCGGCGGAATGAGCTCCATGCGCCCAGTCGTATCACGCCCAGCCATCTCCTGTCTGGGTAGATGCTCACGTCGGCCCTCAGACCCGCGTCCACAATTCCGTTGCGGTACTCGTTGCCTATATATCTGTTGCTCGTGCGCCCGACGGTCTGTTCCCTCTGCGATGTGCTGAACCTATATCGGCTTGCCCAGGCCGTCACGTTGCTGAACACCCTAGAGCCGAATATGTGGCTCCACCTCAGCGAGGCGAGCAATGTCCCCCAGTTGGCGTCGTTTTCGTCGCCACTTGAGAGGTAGCGTGTCTCGCTGTCACCATAGCTTATCTCCGTGTCCTGGTCGTTGGAGTCGCCCGTCAGGCGGTCCGTGCCTTGGAAGAGTGACAGGCGAAGTCTGTCGCGTGCCGACAGCTTCCAGTTCACTTTGCCATGGAAGTCATAGAAAAGATAGGAGTATTTTGTATCCTCATTCTGCTGGATGAGGTTCGAGAAAATATCTAAATAGGATCGGCGGGCCGAGAATAAAAAGCTGGACTTCTGTTTTTTTATTGGGCCCTGCAACCGAAGTGTCGAGGCTATGAGGCCCAGGTTGGCGTCTCCCCTGAAATGGGTCATGTCGCCATCCAATGTCTTGATGTCCAACACGCTGGATATGCGTCCGCCATATCGCGCCGGGAAGCCGCTCTTGATGAGCGAGGCCTGATTGATTGCGTCTGAATTGAACACTGAGAAGAAGCCCAGCATGTGGTTGGCATTGAAGAGTGGGGCGTCGTCAAGCAGCACGTTGTTCTGGTCTTGCGACCCGCCGCGGACGCTCATGCCGCCAAAACCCTCGTTGCCGCTGCTCACACCAGGCGTCTGCTGCAATGCCCTGCCTAAGTCCGATTCGCCCAAGAGGCTCGGCAGGTTCTCTATCTCGTCTGTCGTGAAGACTGTCTGCCCCAATGCGCTCTCTTCCGTATCCTCGCTCTCGGCCGGGGCCTTAACTTCAATGTCTGCCAATAGAATGCGCGGCTTGAGTAGGATGTCTATTATCGTGTCATGCCTCAGGTCTATTGTCCTGACATCTGGGGCATATCCCACAAATGAGGTGCGGATGGTCGCACGCCCAGTGGGGATGGCGAGACTGAAAAATCCATATTCGTTAGATGCCGTGGCGCGGCGCAACAGAGTGTCTGCGGTGTGAGCGCCTATCAAGACCTCGCCTGTCTGCGCATCGCGGCAGTGTCCTGTCACGTGGCGAACCCTCACGCTGTCTGCCGTCACCACCACTTTGCCGCCCTCTTCATTCTCATGGTACACATACCTGACGTCATACCTGCCGAAGATTGCCTTCAGGCACTCTTTCATTGTGTGACTGCCACTGCGCATGGTCGCCATCCCCGGGGGCATGGAGCGTGACGAGTAGGCAACGATGACACCTGTCTGAGCGGTGACAATCTTGACGAGCGAGTCGCGGCTGCCCGAATAGGCCTCCGTCAACTTGACGCGTTTAGTCAAGATGCTTGAACCATTTTGCGCACAGACCCCCGTCGCCATCCCGAGGAGGGCGGCAAAAGCCCATAGGGTGGGGCGGATGTGTCTGAACAACCGTGACAATGTAATTGTTGCGCTTCGGCTATTGGTTATATTTGACTGAGCCAATCTTTCTCATCAGGCTCATTATTTTCTGTTGGCGTTTGCACACGTAGGCCGATGGGCTGGCTATCTTCATGCGCACGGGGCTTGGCATGACCGCCGCCATCAATGCCGCTTCTGACTTTGTTATGCTCTTGGCCGAGTGGTGGAAGTATTTCTGTGAGGCGGCCTCAGCTCCATATACGCCAGGACCATACTCAACCACGTTCAGGTAGACCTCCATTATCCTCTCTTTGCCCCATATGACCTCAATCATCACTGTGGCCACGGTCTCCAAACCCTTGCGCAGCCATGTCCGTCTATTGCTCAGGAACACGTTTTTGGCGGTCTGTTGGCTTATGGTGCTGCCTCCGTGTTTCTTCTTGCTCGTCGCATTCTTATTCCATGCCTGTTTGATGGCGTTCCAGCTGAAGCCGTTGTGCTTGGTGAAAAGGTTGTCCTCTGACGACACCACGGCGAGAGCTAAATTGGGTGATATCTTATCAAGAGGCACCCACGTCTGGTTGACGCCGACTTTGTTCTGCGCTGACATGGTTCGCATAAATTGCGTGTCGGTGACGGGTATGAACTTATATGCCACCACCGCCATTAAAAGGCCTAAGAGGCTGAGTCCCACAGTCATCAATGCCAACTTGAGGGCTATGATGCTCCTTGTCCGGAATTTTGATGACTTGCTGTTGCTCTCCGAGCCGCTATTCTTGCTCTGCCTCTGTGTCATTTGCGTTTTCGCCATTTGCGTTGCCGCCGTCTCTGTCTTCGTCATCGTACGGCTCTTCGTCATACTCCTCGACCGTATCTTTCGGCTCCTGTTTGATTGTCTCCTCCATTGCGAATGAGCCGAAGTTCTCAAACTTGTTCCAGCGTATGTCTTTCTGGAAGTTGGCTATCTGGTCGGCGTCGACGTGGACGGTCACTTGCTTGTAATGCTGTGGGTCGTTAATCGCTTTGAGGCCCATCTTGGGCACTCCAGCGTAGAGGATGTAGAGGTCGCGCAGCTGATAGCAGTCATAGAACAGGCCATAGGGTAACTCTTTTATCATGACGCCGAGGGTGGCCCTCGTCAGGCTGTGGCACTCCTCAAATGCGCTCATCCCAATCATCTTGAGGTCTATGGGCAGGTCAGCCGCCTGGAGCGACTTGCAGTTGCTGAAGGCGTGGCTGCCTATGGAGTCTAACTCGTTGTTGAATGTCACGGTGGTCAGGCCTGTGCAGTTGGCGAATGAGTGGGCCGCCACCCACTCTAACGACTCGGGGAAGTCAAGCCTCTCTATTGCGGGACACTCGGCAAAGGCGTATGCGCCTATGTTCTTGAGCATCTCGGGCAGTTCCACATTTTTCAGGCTGCTGCATTTATAGAATGCGTATGAGTCTATCACGGTTAGCGAGTCGGGCATGGTGACGCTCTTGAGCGATGTGCACTCCGAGAACGCCCCGCGGCCTATCGAGTCTACCATGGCGGGAATCTTGACACTCTTCAGGTTTACGCACTTGTGGAAAGCCCCCAACCCTATGGATTTTAGCGATTTGGGCAACTTGATGGAGGTCAGCCTCTTATTGCCGGCAAAAGCCTTAGGGCCGATTGATTCTACACCCTCTGGCACCTCATACTCCTCTGCCTTCTTTGCGCTCGGGTATGCCAAAATCTGCTTGCGGTCGATGGTCAGCTGGACGCCGTCTTGCAAAGCGTAGGCCTCGCCTGTCGATGTTATGTGGACCTCGGATATGTTGTTGCAGTTGAGGAATACTTTCGAGCCATACTTTTCAAAAGGCTCGTAGATGGTTATCTTCTGCAAAGCCTCGCAGTTGGTGAATGCCCCGTCGCCAATGCTGTCCACGCCCTGTGGGAAGGTGATCTCGCGCAGGTTCTTTGATGCGTAGAATGCGCTCTGCGCCACTTGGCGTGTCCCCTCGCGTATCTCATAGGACTCTCCAGGCAGATAGGCGGGGTAGAGCATGAGCATCTGGCCGTCTTTAGTGTAGAGTACCCCGTCGTCTGACGTGTAATACTCGTTGCCTTGTGCCACATTTACGCTCTCAAGTGACGGGCAGTCGGATAGTGTCGACCGCGAGAAGAAGGTCACGCCGGCGGGGATGCTGACTGTCCGCAATGACGTGCAGCCGGCAAAGGCGAGGTCGCCCACCGTCACAACGCTCTGCGGCAGGTTGGCTTCTGTTATGCCAGTGCAACCCTGATAGCAAGAAGTGCCTATCTTCCTGATTTTATTGGTTATGGGCATCGTGGTGAATGCCCGGCACCGCAAAAAGGCCGCATCGCCAATCTGGTCAAGGAATGGCGAAAAACTTATCTGGTTGAGCTTTTGACAGTTGGCAAAGGCGCGACGCCCAATCCTGTTGACGTAGCGCGGGATGTTGATGGACTGCAGGTTGGTGAACTGGGCGAATGCGTTGGCGCCTATGCTCGACACGCTGTCTGACAGGATGACCTGGGTCACCTGCGACGCGAACGGGGCGTAGGGTGCGTCCGACGCGTTGGCATAGCTGTCCATTGGCCCGAAGCCCCTTATCTTGAGAGTGCCGTTCTCGTATTTCCAAAACAAGTGGCGGCCGCAAGAGCCGAAGTCGAGTATGTTGGCATAGGTGGGTGATTTGCGGCGGGCGTGAGCCTCCGTTGAGTATATGGAGCCAAAAGCTATGGCCACTAAGGCGACGGCTATGGCGCGACTGTAGGTTCTTAATGATAATCTCAGCATGATAACGCAAATATACAATTAAATTGCCATAGCTATGGTGCGGCACTCTCATTTTGGCCAGGTTGACGACTGCCTGCCTTGTCTCCTGCCCTCAGCCGTAAATCGCTATACTTAACAACTTTATCCTCACCAGACTACCTTGTGTCCAGTGAGGATAAAGTGTGTCAGCTACAGTAATCTTGTCTGTTTAATTGATCTTTCTGATCTTGATGCCGCTCAAGAACGCCTTGCCTTGCGATGCCCTCAACTCAATGTCTATGCACGATTCGTTGTTTTGTATCACATACCTGCGCTTGAATGCTGTGCGATAATGGCGTCCGTCTGTAGGGCTGAAATCCGCCTCTTTGGTCTCCCCATTTATGAGCACGTCAAACCTCACATCATTGGATTCGGTCTCCGATGTGCTCCGCGCGAGGAGGTTGGGCAACTGGGCCGAGGGTCTGGTGACGTCTGCCATCAACAGTTCCACCTCATATTCGCCTTTGGGGGCGTCTATCCTATATCCGAAGTCGCCCTCGCGCCAAGTCTGATAGATGGGGCCATCTGTCGTGTTCTCAATCTCGGAAGTTGTGCTGCGTGGCTCTCCTTCCTTTGCCGCGGTGGAGCTGGCTTCGCGCCCATCGCCTCCAGCTGTGTAGCCCCATGAGCCGGGTTTGTAGGGCTGGTCTGGCAACCAGACGAGTCCGCTCAGCGATGAGGTGAAGTAGCAGTTGCTCCCCACATTGATGGCTAACTCCTCACCCTTTGACGTGTCTGGCAGCGGATTATACAGGATGTTCATCACGTCCTGCGTGTTGCCTCCCTTAGACCTGTAATCCTCAGCTAATGGTTTGTCGTCTGAGCCTTTGGCCTCCAAGACCGACATTCCGAAAGGCAGAGTGATATCGAATGTCGCGAGACAGTTTTCCACGTTTTTCACCCCTGCGCTCTCCCCATTCACTAAGAGCTCCACCTGCCGCATGTTCGAGTATACCTTAATGTGCTGAGTGGCTCCCGCTTCTCCAGTCCTTGTGGCCCTGTCGCGGCTGGCAATGTGGACAACCGGCACATCCTTGCGCCACATCGATTTGAAATAGTAGCCCACATCTTTCAGTGTGCGGTCGTTATATGCCGCCCCCTTGTTGTTCACTCTCGGCATCGACTCCTGACGCGCCGCCACGTTGAAGTCGATGAAATTCCAATAGGTGCAACCACAAATCCAAGGCTTCTCCTCGATGAAAGGCAAATAGTGCTCTATGTATGTTTGCTGGTACTCTATGCTGAAATCAAATGGGCGAGCCTTGTAGGAATGCAAGCGGCGGTCGCTCCCCGCTCCCCATTCCGAGATAATCATCGGCTGACTTGGATAGCGCTGATGCTGGTCTTCGCACCAACGGTTGAAGCCGTCCAGCTCACCCTCATACCAGCCATGATAGAGATTCCAGCCCACCACGTCCACAAGGTTCAAGCCTATCTCGTTATATGTGTTGGTCATGTTGTAGGCCATAACGCTCTTTCGGGTAGGGTCCTCCTCCTTGAGTACTTTTTCCAGCCTCTGCGCCAAGGCCACGGTCCGATCCCTGTAATCTGGCCACTCTTTTGTGCCTGGGCGTGGGGTGACGAGGAGAATCTCATTCATATAACCCCAGTTGATGATGCTCGGGTGGTTGTAATGCTGCCGAATCATCTCACGCAGGTTGTGCTCGCAATTGTCAGCATAGCCTGGAGTGTCTGGCACGATGTTGACTATGGGAATCTCCTCCCATGCCAGCATGCCAAGCTCGTCGCAAGCCTCCAATAAAGCGTCGTCCTGCGGAAAGTGCGAGATGCGGATGTAGTTGCTGCCCAAGTCTTTCATTACCATGAGGTCTCGACGATGAGCCTCATCGGGCAAGGCGACTCCTACTGGTGCTTGGTCCTGATGGCGGTTGAAACCGCGAAGTTTGTAAGGCTTGCCATTCAGGCTGAACCCTTTTTCTCCGTCAAAGGCGAACCATCTGAATCCCAATTTGTGGGTTTTCTCGTCGATGGTCTTGCCTGTTTTCGCATCTATGATTGATGTGACGACTTTATACAATGTCGGGGTCTCTGGCGACCATAGGCTCGGGTTGTCCACGGCTTTCGACAATGACTCTGTACGTTTTGTCTCGCCGGCCTTCAGCGCCACTTTCTTTTTGAATGTCTGCAAGAGTTTACCGTCTGGCGAAAATATCTCATTCTTTACTTCTATGCTTGCGGGCTTCTTCCCATCGTTCGTCACTTCGCTCACCACCTTCACCGAGCCTTGCTTCTCGTTTACGATAGGGGTTGAGACAAAGATGCCGTCGCTGCCCATGTTGAGCATGTTGAAGTGTATGTCAGGTGCCGAGATAAGCCATACATCCCGGTAGATGCCACCCCAAAATGTGAAGTCGGCTGAGATGGGGCAAATATCCTGTCTTGAGTTATCGACTGTTATCTCGATTGTGTTCTCGCTTTTGATGCAGTCGGTTATGTCGAATGTGAATGCTGTATACCCGCCTGCGTGGTCGCCAACGCTCGCGCCGTTCACCTTCACTGACGTGGCTTTGCTGGCGGCGTCTATTTTCAGGAAATAGCGGTAGCCCTGTCTTACCTCTGGCAGTGTGAGGATGCGGCGGTACTCGGCCTTCCCCTGGTAATAGCTCCTGCCCTGATAGGCATCTAAATTGTAAGTGTGGGGAATGTTGACTGATGTCCACTGCTTGTCCGTGGGCATCTTGAACTCCCAGTTGTCATTGATTGTCTTAATCTCACGCTGGGCCTGGGCGGGGATAACTGTGGCTGCGCAAAGGACAATCGGGAAAAGTAATGATTTTGCATTCATCATAGGTGGATTTTCTGCGTGTGTAATTTTGGTCGGCTCGATTCTTTATTGGGTTGTACTCGTCACAAAATACAAAAAAATTAAAGAAATATGTCAAGCAGCGACGTTTTTTATGTGTGCCACCTTGTGTGAAAACAGCGCCATTGTCCCATTTCGGGCATTATTATTTCTTCTCTATAGTGTCCGTCGGTCGGTTCTTCTTGAATATTTCGCGGTTTGCAACTGGTTGACGCCATGGAAGTTGTAATTACCTAAGATAGTTTAGCGTGAGCAGGTCTGGTGCGGTGGCGGCGCACGAACAAGGCACATTCCCCATGTGAGGTCTTTGACGCCTCTTTCTGGGGAATGTGCCTCGTTTTTTCTATGTCATGCCGAGTCACCTCTCAGTGCGCATTTCGGCCGACTTCGGATGTTTGTTGTCAAGTGCGGCTATTTAGCCTCTTCTTGATTCGTTTTCTGCTGGTCTGTTACTCGTTTTGCTTGTCTATGGGTGTTGGTTTCCGCCCTCATCCTGTCAATCGCCTTGCTGTCAGTGTGTACCCTGTCGGGGTGCACAACCTGGAAGCGTTGGAGCAGGCACGCCAATGTGAAGTAGAACGCCACTTGAATCCAGATCCATGTCATCTCGTAGGAGACGGACGAGAAGTCCGCGCCAAGCGAGCTTATCTTCAAGTGGGCGTTGAGCCCGAATGTCGACGGGAACACACAGCTTATGACTTTCCACACCGCAGGTATGGAGACTGACGGCCATGACACGCCGGACATGAAGAGTAGCGGCACCGACATGAACACGAAGAGCAGCATGGAGTCCTCGCGACGGTAGATCATGAACGAGCAGACTATGCTGAAGCACGTGCAGGCTAACAAGTAAGGAACAAGGAACGCCATCCACGTCCAGTAGTGAGCCAGGTTGGGCAGGCGGAAACCGCATGTTATGGCCACATACATATAGACAGCCATGACGACGAAGATGGGCAGGATGGCCAAAATCTTGCCAACCACTATGGCCAACGGGTTGTCATAGCCCGGCGAACCTACATATACGGCCAACCCGTTGTTCTTCTCGCGCATGCGACCCATGGACATGCCCACGCCCAAGATCATGGCCTGCTGGAGGATGAGCATCAGGATGGGCGGGATGAGGAATGACGCGTAGCCGCCTTGCGGGTTGTAGAGCTGCACATGGTTGTAGTCAATCGGCGCTTTGGCTATCTCCACTTCGCGGTCGGTCATCTGCTGGGCCATGTCCACAATCTTTATCTCCTTGTTCATGGCGAGGGATATGTTGCTGCATGGCAGGAGGATGCTCTTGTAGTAAATCATTGAGCTGACGTCGGTGTAGGCACCAATCCGCGTCTGCTTGCCCTGCTGGATGTCTTTTGAGAATGTGTCCGGTATGCGTATTACGCCGTAGACCGTGCCGCGGGCCATCAGGTCTTTAGCTTCGGCCATGTCGTTGCAGTGCGACAAGATGGTCACCTCGGGGCTGGCGTCAAGCCTGCGCAAGAAGTCGCGTGAGAGCGACGATTTGCTGTCGTCGACCACCGCCACAGGAATCTCTCGCGCCACCTCGGTGCTGTAGACGTAGTAGTAGAGCAGCGGGTAGCCTAAGGGCAGGACGATGACGAAAATCAAGACGCCCAAGTCACTGAACATCTGTTTCATCTCGTTCCACCACACGTTCACTATGTCAGAAAAAAGATTCATTTTTTTCGTCTCTGTGTGTTTATGGGCAGCTGGCGTGTTTGGTCACGCCTGTCTGCGCCCTATGGGATGTAGTTCTTCTCGTTGAACGCCTTGCGGTAGCGGCCTATCAGCGCCAAAGGTATGGCCATCATAATGAGAAGGGCCAAGATGGGCTTCCACGCATAGACTATAGGGTAGCCGTTCAGGCACTGGTTGGCGTAAATCAGGAAGTAGTTGCGGAGCGGGAATATCCACGAGATGTGCTGCAACAGCGGGGTCATGGCGGGAACGGGGTAGGAGAAGCCCGCCATCGAGATGGACAAGACGCCAAGCAGCGCGCATGACGACATGGCCATTCGCATCTGACCCACGAAAATCCCGTAGAGAGTCAGCCCGAAAGCCTGGGCGGCTACGACCGTGAAAAAGCCCAGCAGCATCATGGGCAGCAGACCGCATTGGCACGGGTAGTGCATTATCCTGTAGAAATAGACGTCCATGAAGCAGAACACAAATGTGTAGAGCACCGTCTGCGGCAGCAATTTGCCAGTCAACGCCACTGGGACTGACCCGCCAGCCAAGTCGTTGAGCAGGTAGTGCTGTGTGCCAATCTTCCACTCCAATCCTATGGTGTAGGTGGTGGTCATGAGTATCAGCAGGATGACGATGCCCGGCATGATCAGGTTGTTCAGCAGGACGCCGTAGTTCAGATACGGGTTGCCCAAAGGGTGCGTCTCAATGACGATGGGCTGGAGTATGGCTGTCACTTGCCGATCCGACACGCCTTTGGCTTGTAGCGTGGCGCGCGTCACGGCGAGACCGGCCATCTCGGATATCACCTTGAGGTCTTTCATCAATAGGGCGCCAGCCACGTAATATGAGTCGTTGGTGTAGAACGATATGGTGGGCTGGCGGCTGCTGAGCGCCGCCTCGGTCGTCCCGCGCGGGATGTAGAAGAAGGCGTATATGTCGCCCCTCTGCATGGCCTCGCGAGCCTCGGAGAAGGTATGGTAGCGATGGTCGAGCCTCGTGGTCTTCATGGCCGAGAGGACGCGCTCTATGCTGCGCGTGGTCTGGGTGTCGTCCTCGTCCACCAAGCCTGTGGGAAGCTGGTCGGGCAGGCCCGCCTCCATCATCGACGTGAAGAATATGGTGCCGAAGATGGGGGCCACGAGCATGCAGAAGATGAGGAGGGGGCGACGTTTGAAGGCCCCCACCTCGCGCCGGGCTATGTCCAGGACGCGCAGAATCCTATCCTTGTAGGCGGACAGCATGGCTTTAGTCCTCTTCCTTGCTTATGATGGCCGACATTCCGGCGCGTACACCCTCTACGTCTGCCATGTTGCTCGGCACTGCCTTGACCTCGAATGTCTTGAGGTCATACTGGTCCAAAGCCTTGGTGGCTTTCCAAATGGCGTAGGTGCCCACGTCTTTCATCTTGGTTATCTTGACTGCCACGGTCTTGTCGATGGCGGGAATGTAGACGTTGGTCTCTGTGCCGACGCTCAGGCCCGGCAGCAAATCCTCACGCACATTGAATGTGAACCACACTTTGTCGGTCATGGCCACGTTGAGAAGTGGTGCGCCAGTGCCAACCAGCTCACCGAGCTTGGGGAAGATTTCGCTCACCTGCCCGTCGGCCGATGCGGTCAGTGTCATCTCGTTAATGTAGGCTGAGACCTCGTTCACGGCTCCCTGTGCGCGGCTCACCTGTGCGCGTGCCGCTGCCTTGTCCTCTTTCTGGGCTCCGTTGACCGCCATGTCATACTGGCTCTTGGCCGCGCGCTCGGTGGCCTTGTAGGCGTTCAACTGGGCGAGAGCCTCGTCATGCTTCTGGGCCGAGACTACGCTGTCGGCATAAAGGGCTGCCACGCGGTCGTAGGTCTTCTGTGCCACGTCAAGGCCGGCCTTGGCTTTCTGCCACATCTCATACGCTCCCTGGATTTGCTCCGAGCGGGCGCCTCCGTTGGCTTTGTCCTCTATTGCTTGCGCAGCCTCCAATGCCGCGTTTGCCTGGCCATACTTGGCCATGATGTCTGGCGCTTCGAGGATTACGAGCGTGTCGCCAGCATGGACGAAGTCTCCCTCCTCCACGCGAATCTCTTTCACGCGGCCCGGCACTTTGCTGCTTATGCGGTAGTTGGTCATTTCGGCCTCACCCTGGATGGTCTCGACTCTGTCCGGCTGGCACACGCCAACAATTATGACGGCGGCTATGATGCAAAGCAAGACGATGGCGAAGACGATTGTGACATTTGCTTTCTTTTTCATATTATCTTTTTCCTATTTATTCTTAGGCATTTTTCCTGTGCAAAGTACTAAAACATTGCCGTCATAGACAAGTAATAGCTTTCGATAAATTGGAGTTTTAAAAGAGAAAATTGACTATATTTGCGATGCTACGCAGCCATTTAACAAATTGTACCACAACTTTTGCGAAGCATGGGCGACAATGGTGTGCCCAGAGTATGGATTTCAACGTGATTACACGCACAATGACTGAAGGAATTAAAAATATCTCCATTGCCAAAATCAAGGAACTCGGTTTCCCGGACGTCAAGGCCTATGGCGATGAGCTTGTCTTGGGCAACCAGCTTGACCATCTGAATGTTTTTCGTCAGCCTTGCCGAATAGACGGCGTCGTGGTTTTCGTCTGTCTTTCCGGTTCGATTTCTTGTAATGTCAATTTACGGCCCTACACGCTGAGCGCTGGTGATATGCTTGTCAATTTCACCAGTAGCACCATCCACGCTCAGCCGCTGTCTGAGTTCAAGGCCATGGCCGTCCTCGTCTCCTACTCCTATTTGGACAAGTTGCAGATTCGCCTGAATGACAAGCTGTCTTTCTACATGGGAGTCCGCAGCAATGCCGTGACTCACCTCCCCATCGACGAACTCAACTCTTATGAGCTTCTCTTCTCGCTGCTTGAGAGGGGCATTGATGACACCCGCCCGGGGCAGGACTCCATAATGGACTCTCTTATCCAACTGCTCGGCAAGATGCTGGTCCGCTCAGCCCAGTCATTCGCGGGTGACACTGCTGGTGAGAATAAGCCCGTCCGCTCCGAGCAGATTTTTGAGCGGTTCATGGAGCTGGTCACTAAGTTCAAGGGGGCTAAGCGCAGTGCGCTGTTCTTCGCCGGCGAGATGGGGCTCACGCCCAACTACCTCTCCAGCATGGTCAAGTCGTGCAGTGGGCGTAGCGCTGCCGAGTGGATTAATGATTACACGGTGTCCGAGGCCAAGGTCATGTTGCGTTTCTCTGATATGAGCGTACAGCAGATTGCCACGTCCCTCAGTTTTCCCTCGCAGTCGGCGTTCGGCAAGTTCTTTAAGCAGCATGTCGGTGTGAGCCCCAATCAGTTCCGCAAAAATTCCTAAGGGTTGTTCGATGACGGGGTGGGGGGCTTTGCGGCCATAGCACCACTTCGGCATATATGCATATAACAATTGCGGGCAGACCTCTGTGAGTGAGGTCTGCCCGCAGTTGTTTTTACGTGGTGCGTTGAAGTGGGTTATATCACCCTCTCCATTGCTTAATTCGTGATTCTAATCACGTTCTTCTCGTAGTCAATCTCCACTTTGCCAAGACGTTGCATGACGGTCTGTCCCAAGAGGAGGGGCGCCGCCTGTGTGTTGACTATTGAGGCTGGCACGTTGGTCAGTGTCTCGCCTCCAAATGTTATGGAGCGGAGGATGACCTTTGTGCCGACGCTCAGGCTGCCATCCGCAGTGCCGTAATATTGCTTGTCACCGAGGTCTGTGGCTTTTATGTAGCCGTTTTTGAGCATGAAGCGCGCCTCGACAAGGCTCAGTGTCACGTCTGCCGCGCCCGAGTCGAAGATGAATGTGAGTGGCAGGCCGTTGACTGTGCATGGGACTGTCAATACGCCACCCTCGCGTCCGAACTGAATCTCGCTGACGCTACCGTTGTGCGTCGCCTCTTTCCCGTCTTCGCCGCCTTTCGCGAGCCTGTCGTCGAGTTTCTTCTTATACTCGGCCACGAGTGCGTCAAACCTCGGGTCTTTGCGCACAAAGTCAAGGTCGTTGTCCCGCCCTATGTGCACAAACTCCACGTAGCCCTCTTCGAGGCTGTGCTTGAGCATGTCGAGGCTCTTGGTCGCATTGCCTGCCAATGAGTAGTAGCACGCCAAGTTGTAATACGCTGAGCTGCGGTCTGTCACGTCAGACGCGCTGAGATAGCTTTGCATCAGTTTCTCGGCCTCAGCCTTTTTCCCTGTGTACAGGAGGGCGTAGGCCTTGGTGCACTGGTTTTGCCAATACATTGCATCGTGGAACATGGTCTCCGTGTGCTCCTCGCTCAGTTTGTCCACGAGGGCTATTGCGCTCGCGTAGTCATCTTGCGCCATTTCTTTCTCGCCCAGCTCGTTATATATGTTGCCGCGAGTGAGGAGGTAGTGGGCATCCTCCGGGTCGTTCTGGATGGCTGTGGTCATGTCGAGAACGGCCTCCTCTTTCATGCCGTTGTATCTCTCATACCATGCGCGAGAGTAATAATAACTTGGGCGTGGGCTTAGCTTGATGGCTTTGTCGTAGTCGGCCATGACGGCCTCTTTGGGGGCCGACGCATCCTGGTTGATACCTGCGCGCATGAAATATCCGTAGGCGAGTGTGGAGTCTTGCTCAATGAACTGGTTGATGTAGTTCAGAGCGTTGGCGTGGTCGCCCAATTGGCTGTAGCTGACGCTGAGTGAGGCCAATGTCTGGAGCTTATTATCAACTAAGTCAAGCTCTTTCTTGTAGTTCTCTATGGCATCTTTGTAGCGCTTGACATTAAATTGCACATTGGCACGGATGCCAAACCAGGTGGACAGGTTCGGAGATGCTGCGCATTTGCTCGCCAAATGAAGGTCGGCCACGTCATATTTCACTTTGGCTGTCTCTCTGAGCAGGTTTACCGCATTTTGTTGCTCAGCTTGGCTCTGCGCATATTCTATTGCCAACACGGCGTTCCGTGCAGCCTCTGCATATTTCCCCTCAGAGAAGGCTATGGTCGCCAGTTCGGCGTAGGCTGGTGATGTTTGCCTGTCGAGGTATATGGCGATGTTAATCTCTGCGCGTGCGTCGTCAATCCGTTTCAAGAGCCTGTAGGCTCTCGCCGCCGCAATGTGAGAGTTGACGTTGACCGGACGCAGCTCTATGGATTTGCGTGCGTATGCGAGCATGTTGTCATAGTCGCCCTTGCTCTCGCAATACTCAGACATGGCAAAGTAGCCTGACGGGTTTTGGACAGGAGACTTAGCATATGCCTCGATGCAGTTCTTGAGGTCGCTCAGAGCAGCCTCGTCGTTGCCCGACTGCATGTTTATACTGTGACGGATATTGTAGGCGAAGCCGACCATGTCATACTCTTTGCTGCCGGAGTTGATGACCTTTGCTATGTGGTTCAGGGCCTCGCTTGTCATGTCGTTGGCAGCCTCTATCGCGGCCATCTCGCATAGGGCGAACACGTTACCGGGGTCGTCTTGCAATGCCTTGCCGAAGTACTCATACGCCCCCCCGATGTCGTTCTGGTCACTTAGCTCCTGCGCGTGAACGTAGAATATGTTCTGGCACTGTTTTTGGCCTTCCTCCGTCAACTGCGCCAACGAAGGCATGGTGATTAAGGCCGTGGCCGCCACCATCAATATTTTCTTTGTCAGTTTCATTTCCTTGTCTGTTATCCTTAATACTGCATTACCCTCTCCACGCGCTGATGGAACTCTTCGCGGGCCTTGGCCATGATGCTCTCGTATCTCTCGCTCTTGCGACAGTCTGCCAGCTCTGGCGCAAGCTCAATATAAGCGAAGTTGACGTATCCGCTTTGCAGGGCCTTTTGAATGTAATCAAGGGCGAGGTCCTTATTGTGTAGTGTGGCTTGGGCTATCGCGGCCACGAACCACGCGGCGGGGTCTGCATTGCTCCTCGTCGCGTCGTCAATGGCGGCTTTGCATTTAGCCTCTTCGCCAAGGATTGCCAACGCGGCTATGCTGAAGTGGGGTTTCTTCCCGATTTTGGGCGTCAACTTATCTAAGTCGGGTTTGCTGAATGTTTCTATTTGCTTCGTCTCTATGCTGACTGCGGACTTCGCGTGTGCTAAGGCTTCTTCGGTCTTGCCTTGCAGTCTCAGGGCGCGCGCCATTGTGACCTCTGCGTATGCGTCACCAGCGTCGCTCAGGTCTATCGCTAATTGGGCCAATCTGATGGCCGAGTCGTAATCTCCGTTCTCTAAGTCGTACTCTGCTTTCCATGTGTACATGTCAATGAGAAGCGGGTCGATCTCCTTCGCTTTCTCCAACTCGCTCTCCATGGCCTCTTTGTCTCCTGTCTGGGCATAGATTCTTGCCAAGTTGAGGTGGCCGTTGGCCGTTCTGACCCCGTCTTTCTCTCCCTTTTCAATGCGGGTTTGATACAGTTCTATGGCCTTGCCGTAGCAACCGAGACGGGCGTAAGAGTCAGGTACGAATGCGTCTGTTTCCGCGTCGTCCATATGGCCGAATAACTTTACTATTTGCTCATGGTTATTCTGAGAGTCGAATACAATCTCTTTTACAGTCGTCTTCCATTTCTCGTCATCAATCTTGTCTATTTCTTCTAATACCACCTCTGGCATGCGTGAGGCTAAGACCATCACGTCACATGCGACCGTCGCAAAGTCAACTTCACTGTCAGGGTCGGGTGATGCGTCGACTAAGAGGGGCAATAACTCTTGCAAGTCCTCTCTTCCCTCTTTACCATTTATGATGTCAAGGTTTATTTTCGTCAATTTGGTCGACTTATTGTCGGGTGACAGTTCGATCGCGTTTTGAATAGCGGTGAGGGCCAAGTTCCCATTGCCGGCGCGCTGCTGGTAGGCTGCCTCCAACACGTATAGGAGTGAAAGACTGCTCGCATTACCGCGTTTTGTCTTCTTCATGGCGGTTTTGATGTCCGCTAAGGCCTTGCCATAGTCCGCTAACGCGGAGTCGGCGTATATTAGGGATCGTGTCGCATACCATGCCGCATCGTGGTCACTGCTCTTTTCGTGGATGGCCAAGGCTTTTTGAGGCATTCTGATGGCAAGCAGTATGTCCGCGTACCCTCTGATTGCCGCGTCGTAGTACTGGCCTTTTTTGTCGGAGTAGCGGATGGCGTCTCGGTAGTAATCACCTGCGCTTCCATAAATGGCGCTTTGATCATAGATATAGCCCATCCAATAGTTGGCTTCGGGGCTTGTCGGGTTCCTTTTGAGTTCGTTGCTAAGGTATGTCCACGCATCTTTGTACTGGCCGTTTTGTGCTAAGTCTATGCCCATGCGGACGTCATAGCTCAGTTCTTGCGCAGCCGCTCCTATCGAGAGCGTCATCAATGCTGACGCTCCAATCGCTATGGTTGTGCCTACTCTCTTCATTTATAGTCTTTTTATTTGTTTGTCGTTCGGGCGTATTCCTCACTCGCTCAGTCATCAAGGCTTGTGAGGATTATTGCTTTCTTCTCCTTGTCCACCTTTGGCATCCCGGCCACGCAAAGTGCCTTTCGGTCCAAGATAATAGGGGCTTTCTGATTCTCAATCCAGAGCTTGACCTTGGACAGTATGACGTCACCAAATTTGAGGTCCTTAATCACTACGAAGCTGCCATCCTTTACATTGTATATGTCGGAGCTTGTTATGATGCCGTTCTTTATCATGAAGTCCGACTCCACGTTGCTGATTGAGGCGTATTTGCGTTTCTCGTCGAGCGTGATGTCTACCTTCAGGGTGCCGACGCTTCCCTCGATCATTGGCTTGTGGTCGCTGCCGGTTGTGTAGGGCACTGATTTGGCGGCGGGGGCGAATCCGATCGAGTCAGTCCTCTCTGCGCGCTCCTTATATGGTTTGATGAGTGCCTGAAATTCGCTCGTGCCGCTTATTGATGACAGCAACGGGTTTCTCTCAAGCCATTTGACTCTGAAATACCCGTTATGAAGTGCTGAGTCTACTAAGGCGATGGCCTCGGCGTGGCGCCCCTGCCGTGCGCGAAGGCTGGCTACGGCGCTGAATGTTTCGCCACGCATGATCTTGTGGCTCAAGCATCGGGCAATGAGGCTGTCGGCCTCCGCCCCTGTTTTCCCTGTTATGGCGTAGGGCTGCAGCCTTGCTGTTTCCAATTCGTCATGATAGCCAACTTTTAGGTACTCTGTCTTATTGTCAATGATGTCCAATGCCTTCTCTGCGCACTCCACGGCCTCTGCATGCTCACCGATAATCTCATGCATCATGGCTTTGGTGATGTAGCCGTCCTCTTCTTTGGGATTCAGCCTGACATATTTGGCGATATTCGGCAGCTCCTTCCTTATCAGGTTCTTATCTCCACTCCGGCAGATTACGCCGTAATAATTCAGGTCGTTTGGCCTGAGCTCACCAATTTCGGCCCACAAGGTGTCGAGCCCCGGCCTGTCGCGTTCTATGGCAATGTCAATCAGGTCGGTCAGGTAGTCGCAATCAGTCGGGTCGAATAGGTGGTTGGCTTTTGCAATCCGTTCTGCCCTGTCCCAGTTGCCGAGGTGCAGCTCGAAATACTCCTCCGACTGCAATATGTCGCAAATGTCGTAGCCTAAGGCTCTGCTCCTGCTCTCTTTTGCCGCCTTGATGGCCGACTGGGTGTCCCCAACGCGGAAATCAACCTCACCCTTCAAATCCCATGTGAATGCGGCGTCCGGGTGACCTCTCATCTCGCTTTTCCATGCCCAGCGCATGCGCGACGGAGCCTCGACGGTGAGGCGTGTTGCCAATGCGTATGGGCGGCCGAAAGCGTTGATGCAATCGAACAGGTCTGCCACTGCTTTGGCGTAGTCGCCTTTGAGCGTGTATGCCCATCCGCGCGCCTCGTAGGCATCCGCATCCCTCCCGTTGATATCTATGAGCTTTGTCGCGATGTCTATGACCTTGTCATACTCCCCAGCCCCTAAATAAATTCTTGATACGCTCAGTTGGTTGCTTGACGAGCCTGGTGACAATTGCGTCGCTTTCTGGTAATATGCGATGGCGGCCTCTTTGTCGTTAATGTCCTCGCTCAGACAGGCGTGAATGGAGTAGTATCTCGCCACCTTGTCGTCCGTCTCTATCAACTGGTCCGCGTAGCTTATGGCCTTGTCATAGTCATTCAGGAGCCTATATGTCGTGGATAACCCCTCCAATATGCTTGTTTTCGTATCTTTGTCGCTTCTCTTGGCTAACTTATCTGCTCTCTGATAGCTTTGCAGAGCCTCTTCCAGATCGCCTGCGTTGCACTGTGAATAGCCGAGCCAGTTGTAGCCGATCGCCGATTTGGGATATGTGTCAAGTGCCTTTCTGAAGAATACGTATGCGGAGTCGTAAGACTCTCTCGCATAGGCATCCTTGCCATTCCTGAAATCTTTGTCACTTAAAATAGGGTCTGTCTGCGCTGTCGCTTGAGCCGCTGTCATGGCGGCTGTCAGTGCGATGGCGGCCCTTGCTAATCTCGCCAACATGCTTATCTTGTTAGGGGTCTATGTGTTCAACGTTTACGTTTCACCACTTATTCTACTTTTATCAAAAATACTTCATTTTTTAATACGTGTTTCATTTGCTTTGGTTGTCTTCATATCAAAAGGGGGCATATCACTCTTCTTTTTGCGGAAGACAAAAGTTAAACACTCAAAGATATACTGCAATGGAATTCATATTTGAGCTTTTCGCTGAAATGCTCGGCAAGGCCGATGAGCGCATCTGCGCCCCGACTGCTGCTGAACCAGAGCAGAGCGAGGCCGTGCAGGCCGAGACGCAGGAGCAGCCTCAGGCTGAGGTCGCCAATATATTCAACGTCGTCAATTTCCACTGATTGTGGCGAACTCTGATTTGTTGTCATGAGTAACGATATAGAAGATATTTTGAAAGGGGATGGCCGCATTCCTGCGGACAGGGCTGAGAATATAAAAACAGCCTTGCGTGCAGAGGGGGACAAAGCGTCGGCTTGGCGGTGCATATGCCGTCGGACTTCCATCCACGAGCAAAATACGCAGGGCAGGGTAATCCCCATGTGGGTGCGCATGGCAAGGGTGGCGGCAGTCATCCTGCCTCTTGCCGCAGCCGCTGTCTTTGTGGCTAAGAATGGTGGCGATTCTGACGTGTACTACTATGCGTCAACTTCTGACGCTGACACTATCAGTTTGGCCGACGGCTCTACTGTAATTCTTGGCAAAGGCTCTGAACTCGCTTTCTCTATGTCCGACGATGAGCGAAACGCGTCGCTCAAGGGCATAGCTAAGTTCATGGTCCGCCACGATGAGGCTTGCCCATTCTCTGTCGATGCGGAAAATGCCAATGTGCGTGTGCTCGGCACCACTTTCTCCGTTGAGCATTGGCCTGGTGAGGAGCGTGTGCGCACACGGGTCGAGCAGGGCCGCGTGGCAATGTCGGCGGGTGACTCGGAGGTCCGCCTCACGGCGGGCGAGGAGGCTGTTTGGACAGGCTCTGAGTTGTCTAAGTGCGAGTCTGCTGTTGGTGGCATATCCATCGGCAGCCGTCGTATGGTGTTCCATTCCGCTTCGTTGCGTCAGGTGGCTGATGAGATTCTCACCTGCTATCATGGCGAGGTGCGCGGCGTCAATTTTAACTGCGCTGAGGATTCTGTCCTCATAACCACTTCATTTGTCAATCAGAGCATTGAGAGTGTCATTGAGGAGCTTAACCTGCACTTTGACAAGAACATAAGTCTGCACAATGGTTATCTGACGATAACTGACTAAACAAGCCCCAAACGTGGGGTCGTCAGTTTTTATCGTAGACAGATATATATGGTGATTTGTTTGATTGCTCTCCGCCCATGCCAGGCGGGGAGTTTTTTTGTCTCTTTTGCTCTTCAGTTGGCCACTTCTCCGTTGATTACCTACATTGCCTCCCGCAGCTTGACTTGTGACCTCCCACGTATGCGTTTTCCGTCCCCGTTTCAATCCCATGCAGGTGGATGCTTCGGCGCTCGTGTGAATGCTCTTTTCACTTTCTCTTAGATAAAAAAACGCCCGCCAACATTGTTGGCGGGCGAATTGAACTCTTTATTCTATCCTTCTTCAGATTTATTTCTGGGTGTCGGCATATCGCTTGTTGAGAGCCTCGGTGACCTCAGCTGTGATGTCAAGGCCTGGGACTGCGTAAAGCACGAGGTCGTGCTCTGCCTTCTCATGAAGGACAACCTTGTAGCGACCCTTGGCATACTCGCTAAGGAAGTTGGTGAGGGTGTCCATGAGAGCCTCGCTGATGTTGGCAGACTCCATCTGCAACTGGTAGCTGAGCTTCTGCTCCTGCTCCTGAAGCTCCTGTGCGCGCTTCTGGATGCGGTTGCTCTCGCTCTGCGCGCGCTCCATCGAGGCGAAGGCGTTGTTGTTCACCTTGCGCTGGAACTCGTATGCGTCCTGATCGACAGAGCGGCGCTGCTGATTGAGGTCAGCGCGCATCTTCTCAATCTTGTCATTCATGCTGTCGTTCAGCTTCTTGGCATAGTCATAACCCTTGAGCAGAGAGTCGGTGTTGATGTATGCGATCGCAAGCTGGGTTGAGTCAGACGTTGATACCGCACTCTGCTGGCTGCCAGCAGGTGACTGGCACGACGTCGCGATCAGAGCGGTGGCCATGGCCAAGGTGCAGACGAGGTGTTTCATTATTATTGGTTCTGAAATTTTTTGACGTTGATTATGCTGCATTCCACAGCCAGATGGTGTCTCTCAAGTTCTGGCGTTAGCGCAAAATCTTGTTTAGTTTGTTTGTGCAAAGATAGTGCAATAATTTAAAACTTTAGCTGTTTACCATGCCGCTATCGCATGATTATTTACCATTTGCGGCTGCTTTTTCTTCATTTTGTCACTTGTCAGTCCTCTTTCTCCATCCTGATGGTGTCAATGGTCGCATGACCTGCCTGCTCAATCTTGAAACGGAAGCCTGCTATGACCACCTCGTCGCCTGGTTGTGGGATTGATTGGGTCTCGCTCAGGATGAGGCCTGCCAATGTGTCGTAGTCTTCGGATGTCGGCAGGTGGAGGTCGTACTTCTCGTTGATGTCCTCAACCTCCATGCGCCCGGAGAAGACGAATGTGTTCTCGTCTATCCGCTGGTCTATGAGCTCGTCGTCGTCATGCTCGTCGTTTATCTCTCCAAAGATCTCCTCAAGCACATCCTCAAGTGTGATGAGGCCCGACGTGCCACCAAACTCGTCCACCACGATGGCTATGCTCTTGTGCTGACTCGTGAACTGCTTGAGCAGCAGGTTGGCGCGCATAGTCTCCGGCACGACGGCTATGGGCGACATCATGGCCCGGATGCTCTTGGCCCCCTTGAACATCTCCGAGACGTGGACATAGCCTATTATGTTGTCTATCGAGCCGTTGTATACCAGTATCTTTGAGTAGCCTGACTCGATGAACTTCTTGTGAAGCCTCTCCACGCTCTCACTCACACTGATGGCCACCATGTCGGTGCGTGGCACATAGCAGTCGCGTACTTTAATCTTCGAGAAGTCCAAAGCGTTGCGCATCAGTTTGGCCTCTAAGCCAACCTCGGTGTCCTCGTCACTCTTCTCCGCCTGCATCGACACCAAGTTGTCAAAGTCAACTCGGCCTGGCAGTATGGTCTGCACGGCCTCCTCCTGGTTTGTGCGCAAGATGTATTTGATGACGAACGATGACGCCTTCTGCATCATGAAGCTGATGGGGTAGAAGATGATGTAGAAGAAGAAGAGCGGTATGGCGAATGCATAGAGCATGGCCGACGGGTTGATCTGTATGAGGCTCTTTGGAAGGAACTCGGCCGTGACGATGATTATGATGGTCGAGATGATGGTCTGCGTCAGAAGTATGAGTGTGGGGCTGGAAATGTAACCGCCTATGACGGGGCCGACGGTGTCACTGAAGACGAGGCCGTAGATGACCATGGTGACGTTGTTACCCACCAAGATTGTGGCTATGAGCAGTGACGGCTTGGCGTTGAAAATGTCAATGACGCTCGTTATCCGTGGGTGCTTCTGGCGCCCTATCTCCACGAGCAGTTTGTTCGACGCCAAAAAGGCCATCTCACTCCCCGAGAAAAAGGCGGAGAGCAGCAGCATGACCGCCAGTATCGTTATGTTTGTCGCTAACAAAGTTTTGTCTTGTTATTTTTTTTTGTCTTGTTGTCTATGAGGCTTTTCCCCAGAAATGCGTCCGTCTAATTGGCCTTTGAAAGGGCCATCCCGATCCATTTTCCGCAAGAGGGTGGGAGGGAGGCTACCAGCTTCCGCCGCCTCCGCCGCCACCGAAACTCCCGCCGCCAAAGCCGCCGAAACCACCGCCACTGAAGCCTCCGCTACCGCATGACCATCCGCCGCTGCCTCGGCTTGCCCTTGCCGCTGCGAACAGGTCGGCAGCAAGCCACTCGTTGCCCGGGCTGCGGGTTATTCGCCGGCCATTATTGCTGTTATTGCCGTTGCCGGAGTCGCTCAAGGCTATGAGTAATACGACGATGCCGACGATTACCAGAACGAACACTATGCTAATTCCCGTTGCGTCATCTTCCTCATCGGCCTCATACTCGCCCTGCACGGCTTTCATCACCGCCACGGCGCCAGCCTCTATGCCGCCCGCGTAGTCATTCTCCTTGAAATGGGGAATCATCACCTCGCGCACAATGCGGCTGCACGTCACGTCGGGCAATGCGCCCTCCACGCCATATCCGGTGCCAATGAAGGCACGCCCTTGACTGTCAGATGTCTTGGGCTTGACGAGTATGATGACGCCGTTGTCTTTCCCTTTCTGCCCAATGCCCCATTTCTCGGCAATCTCTTGGGCGTACTCGGCAATCTCGCGTCCCTCAAGGTCGCTGATTGTCACCACTGCCACCTGTGTTGACGTGTGGCGGGCGAAGAGGGTCAATGAGTCCTCAAGCGATGCCGCTGCCGATTGGCTCATCAGGTTGGCGAAGTCGTTCACCAACCGTGGCGGGTTGGGCGCGTCTGGCACGCCGGCGCGTGCGCTCGTCACTGCCATCATGAGAACCATAATGGGGGCGGCTACCGCTATGATGGCTTTCCGTAGTTCTGTCGTCAGTTTCATCTATGCTTGCGTGTCTTGCTCTTTCACTTTGTCATGCGAGAAGCTTACCTCGTTTGGCAACTCGTTCTCGTCGTCGGGCTGGGGTGGGAAGTAGGCTCGCAGCTTGTCTCCGCACATGGCTATTGATTGGCACAGCGCCCCTATGGGGTCTCCGCTGGCGAACCCCTCTTTTATCTTGGCCACGATGTCGTCCCAAAATCCTTGGCCCACAATGTCGTTGATGCCTTTGTCGCCCAGAACCGCGAATTTGCGCTTCTCCGTTGCGAAAAAGAAAAGGACGCCGTTGCGCAGTTTGGTGTTGGTCATGCCAAGGTCCTCAAACGCCATGACGGCCGAATCCATGACGTTGTCGGCGCATACCTCCGACACGTGGACGCGGATCTCGCCGCTCGTCTGTTTCTCGGCCTCCTCTATGGCCTTCTCTATCTGTGCGCACGCCGCTTTGTCAAAGGGCGCATACGGTTTTTTCTTCAATGGCATTGATGTCTTGGCTTTGGGTTGATGGGGAGATGTAATTGCCTGTGTGTGGGTGCTTGCTTTAGAACTCTACTTTCGGAGCCTTCTCCGCACCCTCGTCCGCCTTGAAGTATGGCTTGCTGTCAAAGCTGAAGATGCCGGCCATCAGGTTCTGCGGGAATTTTTTGATGTAGGTGTTGTAGTCCCGTGCCGTGTCGTTGAATTTCTTGCGCTCGGTGGAGATCCTGTTCTCTGTGCCCTCCAACTGCGCGCTAAGGTCGCGGAAATTCTCGTTGGCCTTGAGGTCGGGATATGCCTCTTGCACGGCCAAAAGGCGGCTCAACGCTCCGCTCAGCTCTCCCTGCGCCTGCTGGAACTTTGCCAAGTTCTCTTCGCTCAGGCTGCTCGCGTCGATGGTGACGCTCGTGGCCTTTGACCTCGCCTCCACCACTGCGCTCAGGGTTTCGCTCTCGTGCTTGGCGTAGCCTTTCACTGTGGCCACAAGGTTCGGAATCAGGTCGGCCCTGCGCTGGTAGACGTTCTCCACCTGTGCCCACTGGGCGTCCACGGCCTCCTGCTTCTCCACCATGGTGTTATATCCGCAGCTGCTCAGCCCCATCGCGGCCACCAATGCTATCGCTAAACTCTTGATTGTGTTCATGTCTGTTTTTATTGTTTGTGTCTGTTTTTTGTGCGCTCTGCGCGCCTTTGTTTCAGTTTCCGTCGGGAGTTTCCTCCCGGTTTCATCCTTGCAAAATCCAAATATAGCGTTTTTCTCGCACAAAGTAGGATGCCTATGCGCATTTGTCTTTTTTATGGCTTCGGCGGTTGCGTGTCCCGATGCATATTTCACATTTACAGGTTAAAACGAGGCCACGAGGTAACATTTCCCGCCAAATGACGTATGTTGGATTTGATATTCGAAAATCACAGTAAATTTACCAAACAGGATAAAATGATGCGAAAATCACTTTTGTTGTGTCTCGCGGCCTTTGTGCTTGGTAGTGTCGTGACCGTCGCGCGCAACAAACCCACCGTGAAGAAGAGCGAGTTCCTTGTCCAAGAGGAGGGGCAGGATGAAGCCTGCGAAAATCTCTTGCGGGGCGACCGCCTCTATCGGAAAGGCGAGGCCTATTATGAGGAGGCTGTCAAATTCTACCTCAAGGCCTATGACTATAACAGTCAGGACAAATCGCTCAACTACAAGATTGGCAAATGTTTGCTCTATGGTTCAAACCGGTCGGAGGCGCTGATGTATCTGCTCCACTCCGACGCGGCTGTCATGCCCGACTACTATATTCTCTTGGGCAAGGCCTACCAGTATAATCGCAATTACAGGCTTGCGGTCGAGGCTTATAACAACTATCTCACCAAGGCGTCAGACCGCGACAAGAAGGCAAATCAGGCCCTGGTTAATCAACTTATCGCGGAGTGCAATTTCTCTCAGGAGGCTATCAAGGATTCGGCGGCAGTCTTCATAACGAATCTGGGCCCGGGCATCAACACCTATTATGATGACTACACGCCCTTCCTCTCCAACAACGACTCTGTATTCTTTTTCACCTCGCGCCGTCCGGACAAGGCCCCGCGCACTGTCAAGACGCGCTTCGGCTACGAGGAGCAGATCTATGAGACGTACAACCCTGCCATAGAAAGTGATGGCGAGATTTGGCAGGTGAGCCGCCTGACAAGCCTCAGGAACATGGCCGTCGCAGGATATAGCAAGACTGAGGAGCGAATCTACATCTATAAGGGTAAGACGGAGAATGGCCGCCTGCGCACAGCCTTGCGCAACGATAAGGGTGGATGGGGCCGCACTCGCCGACTCAAGAGACGTGTGAACCGCATCTCAACTAAGGAGGGCGCAATGTCGCTCGACGGACAAAATAATATCTATTTCATCAGTGACCGCCGTGGCGGAGAGGGAGGAAATGATATCTGGTATGCCGAGTACAAGGGCGGCTTCAATTGGCGCAAGCCAGTTAATCTCGGGGCGACTCTCAACACGCCCATGGATGAGGAGTGCGTCTATGTCAACGCCTCGGGCGATACCCTCTATTTCTCTTCAAATGGTCGCCCTGGTTTTGGTGGTTTTGATATTTATATGTCTGTCCGCCAAGGTGATGGCGCATGGGGTGAGCCTGTCAATATGGGCTACCCGATTAACACGGCCTATGACGAAGTATGCTATTTCCCGACAAAGAACCCCGATTTGGCCTATTTCGCCACTTCACGTGAGGGCTCGCTCGGCGGATTGGACATTTTCTCTATAACTATTGACCGCCGAATGCCGTTCGTCTTCGCCTTCAAGGGGCAGGATAAGGACAACGGGAGCGACATTGCCATTGATTACGTCATCTTTGACAAGGCTACGGGCACGCAGCTGACCTCTGGCTCCACCACGGCCGATGGGCAGATGACGTCTTGGCGATTTGACGATCATGGCTCTTTCGCCATCAAGTATTCTGCGGAAGGTTATCATGAGTACACTGACACTCTTGGCTGCCCTGCGGCTAAGGGTGTGACTGTCGAGCAAATCTATGCGCTCGAAAAGTTGGCTCATCCGTTCACTCTCTCGGGCGTCGTTGTCAATGCAAAGACTGGCAGACCGGTGGCCGCCACCATTGAGTTCCGCGACTCGAAGGGCGCTCTGCTCGGCAAGACGACGTCAAGCCCCGTCTCCGGAAAGTACTCCTATGACTTCCCCGACAAGGTCGACCTGGTTGTCGAGGCTACGGCTCCCGACTATGTCAACGCCTCTGCCTCCGTCTCTGCCACTCAGACGCAGGATGTCAACCTGACGCAAGACTTCAAGATGGCCGAGAGCAAGGTATTCTTTGTCCTCGCTGGCACTGTCAAGGATGACGAGACTCAACTCCCCGTCTACGCCACCATCCGCATAACGCCCACCGGCAAACAACAGCCCGAGCTCGTCATCATGACCGACAGCCTGACAGGCAAGTTCAATGCCAATCTGCTCACTGGCGGCCCTTACTGGGTTGACGTCGAGGCCAAGGGCTACTTCTTCACCAATGACGCTTTCAGCTTCGTCAAGGGCTCTCGCTTCGAGTCGCGCAACTATATGCTCAAGAAGATGAAGGCGGGTGTCAAGATAACGCTCGATAACATCCTCTTCAAGACGGGCTCGTCATCGCTCGTCAAGAGTTCTTACGAGCCTCTCGATAAGTTCGCTGACCTGCTCAAGAAGAACCCCGATGTCCGCATTGAGGTCTCTGGCCACACCGACAATGTCGGCAAACCCGCAGCCAACAAGAAGCTCTCTAAGGCACGCGCCAAGACTGTCCGAGACTACCTCATAAGGCAAGGCGTCGCTGAGGACCGCATTGACTTTGAGGGCTATGGACAGGATCAGCCCGTGGACACCAACAAGACGAAGGCCGGCCGCGAGAAGAACAGGCGAGTCGAGGTTAAGGTGCTCGACTAACCATGGCCGGATGAATGCTATTAATCCAATGAAATAAGATAAGATGCTTAAAGCAAGATATATAGCGATGCTCCCTCTGCTTGCGGCTGCCCTTCTCGGCGGCTGCAAGGAGGATGACATCGTGGTGGGCGACAGCTATGACCGCCCCATCAATGTGGCAGCCCCGGTGGTCAATGGCAAGTCGACCGCCATGGATCTCATGAAGCGATGGCTCGGTGGAACTGAATGGTATGCTGATGACGAGGGCGTTCTCTACACCACTTCAGAGAAAAGCTATACTCTCACAGCCGATGAGATCCTTAATTCTGACGGTATAAAGTTCCATGCCGACCAGGCACTCCCAGCTGGGTTCAAGAACTCTTTCAGTGTCGAGTCCGTGGTCAATAATCAGGCCGATCAGCGCATCGACAAGATTAAGGTGCTCAGTGGCTGGCTCGTCATCGTGTCCCCAGCCTACGAGACTGCGGGCACTGCCAGACTGACCATTGATGAGGTCGTTGACCCGCAAGGCAATAAGTTGGCTAAGGATTGGGATCTTGCCTCCGGCATTAACACTAAGATTGACCTCTCGGGCTATGTCATAACACCCAAGCAGTCCACAGGCAAGAGCTATCTCAACCCGACTGTGGCTGTCAGCAACCGAGGCGACGCAAGCATCGATTTCGTCCTTGAAGCCGTGACCAATGAATTTAAGGTCGATGAGGCCACAGGCTATTTCGGTCGCCAGGTGCTGCTTGACGAGAGCACAAGTGTCCGTATTGTAGCTTTTGACCGCAACGACTTCCCCGATGGCATGTTCTTTAAGGGGACAAGTGCCGATGTGACGCTCGCCAGCACCGTCGGAGCACCCCTCTACTGGAAGATGGGAGCACTGAATTTCATTTCTCGCGACGGCAAGTCTACGGCTCTCGACTATTCGACTGAGGCTCAAAATATTGACCAGCAGTCTTTCGCTGATTTCTCACAAACTGGGACTCTCAAGGAGCAGAGCTTCTCCATCCATATCGATGGTGACAATTCGAATATCGACGCTCTGATTAACTCCCATCCCGCAAAGTATTCCTACACCATGGATCTCGTCGCCAATCCCGATGGCGAGGTGACGGGCGAGACTAACTTTATGACATCCAAGTCGGCCATTAACACTGACGTCAATGTGGTCCTCCCTCTCTGGATACGCATTTCGAGCCTCGACCGCGAGGAGATGCTCGATCTCGATTTCAGTGATATCTTTGATGATGAGACTATTGACTATGTTGACACCGTCTCCATTAAGCTGACTGTTGACAATGGCTTGCCCATCAAGATTCGGGCGCAAGCCTATTTCATGGTTGGCGATGACGTGGTGGCAGGCAAACTCTTTGACGCGCCCACCGTCGTCGGAGAAACCCCGACTCTTGACTCTGACGACAAGGTGACTGCCTCATCCCACACGGTGGTCCGGCAGTCCGTCCCCGGCTCTGACATCAAGAAATATTATGAGATGGGTGTGGACAAACTTAAGTTCATGCTCAACGTCACCACCGAGGACACGGGCGACCGGTATGTCAAGGTCTATCAGGACTATAAGTTATCAAGCAAAGTGTCATTAGACATTGCGAGCAGCATCAAGGACTAAGCCATGAAGAAATCACTTATATCGATACTCGCCGCGCTTGGCTGCACTTGCGCAAGCGCCCAAGTGTCTCACGCACTCTATTATATGGAGAGTGTGCCTCAGGCTAATTTGCTCAACCCCGCAAGGCAGCCAAGGGCTAATATCTACATCGCCATCCCGGGAACTAATCTCTATGTGGCTGAGAGCACCAACCTACGGACTCTCGACTTCGTCCAAAAACAGGGAGGTGAGTGGGTGACGCCCATCAGCAGTAAGTTTGACTATTCTAAGCTCTATGACGCTTACAAGAATAAGCTTGCGCTCGATGCCCAGGCCTCACTTAACCTCATCAATTTCGGATGGCGAACATCTCGTGGCAATTATTTCGCCTTCGCGGTGACTGAGCGTATCAGTGCCGACGTGGCTCTGCCTTCCGACTTTCTGAAGATTGGTGACAAGGGTCTGACCAAAGGCACGCTGCTCGACCTCTCCACTCTCGGCGTGGATGCCAAGGCATATACTGAGGTGGCTGCAACTTATGCTTTCTCACCGAGTGAGAGGCTGAATATTGGTGTCCGCCTTAAGTACCTGTCTGGCATTGCTGCGGTTAAGACCAAGAATAAGGATTTTTCCATCCAGGTCGGTGAGGACGCTTGGCATGTCAAGACCAATGTCGAGTTCCTCACGTCAATGCCTCTTGAGACTGACGGCTGCCTCAAGGACGATGGCACCATCGACTTTGACAGCGACTCCATTCAGTTCCGCGATTTTGACGAGACCCGAGACATTGTCAAGTATGTCACTCCCAATTTCAAGAACCCTGGTTTCGGCGCTGACATTGGTGCCGTGTTCACTCTCAATGACAATTTCCGATTCTCGGCGTCTGTCACTGACCTCGGCTTCATCAGCTACGGCCGTGATGTCAACCGCTTCAAGTCAAAGGGCGAATTCGATTTCAACGGCATTGAGTATGACATGGGCGATGATGACCAATATGATGATTTCCAAAACGCCATTGACGATACGGTGGATTCTATCCTGACTAACTGCGACGCAACTCTCGCTCATGGCCGATTTGTCTCTGGTATCCGCCCTTCGGTGTTCATAGGGGCTGAGTTCACCCCTGTCTATTTCCTCAATCTGGGCTTCCTCTCCCACTCAAAGTTCTACGCCTCGCACCGTGTCAACCAGGATTTTAATGTCTCGGCCACGCTGAACCCGTTCAAGTTCCCCATGTCCGCCACTTTCGGCTACACCATTAACACTCGCGGACTCAGTTCGGGCAGCTTCGGTTTCTCCATCCGCGCTGGCGTAGTGCAGTTCTATACTATGCTGGATTACATCCCGGCCAAGTATAACAACTATACAATTGACGGTGACGACTACCCAATCCCGCATAACATCTCCAATTTCAACGTGTCGTTGGGCATGAACCTCATCTTTGGCACAAAGGGCTACAAAGACAAGCCTATGATCAGGTCCAACAGCTCCATGGCAATGTAGGAATGCCACTCACTAAGAAGCAACTCTATCTTCTCCCACACGAAGGGTAGGGTTGCTTCTTCTTGTTAATGTACTAAGGTAGTCCCCAAGCAATTGATAACGAGAATATCCATAAGCGCAACACATTCTAAATCATCAATAAATAGACAATGAAAAAGCTATTAATGGCAGCCATTGCGCTGCTCTCTGCCGCCACCATGTCCGTCGCGCAGAGTGAGTCTGTCACCATCAAAGGCCCCAACGCACCCATCAGTGCCGTCTATCACAAGCCCGAGGGCCTGGCAGAGGGACAAAAATGCCCTCTCGTGATTATATGCCACGGTTTCGGCTCAAACAAAGAGGCTGCCAACTTGCGCCAGATAGCCCTCGAACTGGAAAAGAAAGGCATGGCGACGCTCCTGTTCGATTTCTCCGGCTGTGGCGCAAGTGTCGTAGAGAAAAAGTTCACTTTTGAGGATATGACCGTCGCCACCGAGATTGAGGATCTCAAGGCTGTTGTCAAATATGCCAAGGAGTTGCCTTTTGTCAAAGACATTGCTCTGATGGGTCACTCAATGGGTGGCGCTGTGGCTCTCGTCGCGGCTTCTGACCTCGGCAAGCGCACTGTCAAGTCGTTAGCCCTCATGGCCCCGGCTCTTAGTCTCCGTGAGGATGCCATCCGCGGTCAGATATTCGACGCTAAGTTCGACCCCTTTGACATCCCTCGTAAGATTGAGGTCTGGAATGGCGCGAAGGTTCTCCGCCGTGACTATATCCGTGAGGCGCAAAAGGTCAATTTCTTCAAAAAGGCTGCTGACTACAAGGGCAAGACTCTCGTGGTTGTCGGTGATCATGACACCGTGGTGCCATACACCTATGGCGAGTACCTCAAGGTTGTCATGCCCGATGCCGACCTCAAGGTCTATGAGGACTATGACCACAGCCTCGTCAAAAACGGCGAGGCGGAGAGCTACAACAAAGTGGTTGAGAAGATTGTCTCTTTCTTGGCAGGCGAATTGCTTTAACTCTTGTCTGTCGGCAATCAAAAAAATCACGTCGTTTGGCTATCACGTGATGAAATATCACTATATTTGCAGTGAAGAGAGGCGGGAAAGGGGCAAAACTCGATTCACGTCCCTTCGCAAGGCTTGAAAAAAAGCCGCATCAAGTTTAGATCGTTAAACTCAACATTAAAACTTAAACGGGCGACGCTTTAATCGTTATAATGGCGGGCTCCGCCACCGCAAGGTGGTTTCGCCTCTTGTGCGACAGGGAGATTACAGAGTAACGTGGCACCCAAATCCTATTTTATAGGAGTTTAAACATCAAAAGGTGCGGCCTCTTATATGGCACCCGTGGTGATTCTTCACCACGGGTGCTTTCTTTTTTCTCACTGCCCGACTACACCATAAAGGGCAGTCATGCTCTGTCATCTTGCCCAATGTCTCTACCCTATGCCTGATGTGCTTCGTCTGTTTGTCTCGATAATTTGGAACAAAACAAAACCTTGTGACGTATCAGCCACTCGTTGATAACACACACACTAACTAACATAGTAATGAGACTTTCAAATAAGATGATTGCCGAGCTCATCGGCACATTCTGGCTCGTCTTCGCGGGATGCGGAACGGCTCTCTTTGGCAATGTCGGCTTTCTCGGGGTGGCTTTGGCTTTTGGACTGACTGTAGTGACCATGGCCTATGGCATTGGCCATATATCTGGCGCACACCTCAACCCGGCTGTCTCGCTTGGCGTCTTCGTCTGTGGCCGCATGAGCCTCAGGGAGATGGTTGCCTACTGGGCCGCTCAGATTGTCGGTGCCGCTCTCGCCGCTGCTGTCCTTTTTGCGATAGGCAGCTCAATAGAAGGCTGGCAGCCTGGCGTTTTCGCCGCCAATGGCTACGGTGCTGACTTCGCTTCGGCAGCTGGAGCTAATTATGCGAGTGTCGGTGTGGCCGGGGCCTTCATCGCCGAGGCTGTTCTCACTTTCATCTTCCTCCTCGTAATCCTCGGAGCCACCGACGAGAGGGCTAATGGCAAGTTCGCCGGTCTCGCCATCGGTTTGTGCCTGACGCTCATCCACCTCGTCTCCATTCCTTTGACCAACACAAGTGTCAACCCCGCCCGCTCTTTCAGCCAGTGCCTCTTCGCCAAGGCTGACGGCTGGTGCGCATGGGGTGACCTTTGGCTTTTCATAGTGGCCCCCATGGTGGGTGCCGCCCTTGCAGGTGTGGCATATAAGGCCTATTGCCCCCAATCTAAATAGGGGTAGGGCGCTGTCATAACACGCTTTTAGGTTCTAAGCCCCCGTCAACATCTCATCATGGTTGGCGGGGGCTTCGTTATTTGTGAAAATAGACTATAAATGCAAGGGTGAAAATTCAAATTATCACTCTTTTTGTTACTTTCGCGTCAAAATAAGATTTTTCTGATGCAGACGATGTTTGAGTGCACAGTGCGCTACAGCAAAGCGGTTGAAGGCACTGACCAACAGAAGCGTGTTAACGAGGTGTATCTGTTTGACGCGCTCACCTACACTGAGGCCGAGAAACTGGCGTACGAGAAACTCCCGGAGGTCATCCAGGGCGAGTTCATGGTCACTGGCATCCGCAAGGCGCGCTATGCTGAGGTCATCCCTTCTGAGGAGGGCGGCTATTGGTATAAGGTCAAGACATCGTTCATCCTCGTCGATGAGAACTCTGGCAAGGAAAAACGCGTCAGCCAGACTGTGCTGACTCTTGCTCTCGACATCAAGGACGCCGTGGACCGCACCTCCGCAGCCATTGGCGACACCCCCGACTTCATGGTTAAGGCTGTCAATGAGAGCAGCATTCTCGACTTCTTCCCCTACATGGAGAAGCGTGAGGAGCCCATGCCCGCCGACAGAGAAGTGTCCCGCAGGGCGGCTACCCCACAAGAACTTGAAGCTGCGCGTGCGGCTAAGGCTTAGGCGCATGGTCTTTTCGACTTATCAAAAACCTCCACTAACATAACGCCTACCCTAATCCCTTTCAACGGAAAAACAATAGACATAACAACATGGCAAAATCTCACCCAAGCGGCCTATACCTTCTCTTTGTGACTGAGATGGCCGAGCGCTTCAGCTACTATGGCATGCGCGCCCTCTTCGTCCTGTATCTTGTCGCTGCTTTCTTTGACAGCGCAGCCGCATCCCAGATTTACGGCTCCTACACCGGACTCGTCTATCTTACCCCACTGCTCGGTGGCTACATTGCCGACCGTTACTGGGGGAACCGTAAGTCCATTATTGTCGGTGGACTCACCATGGCTGTCGGCCAGTTCCTTCTCTTCGCCTCTGCTTGCTTCGTCAAGCAGTCCATATTCTCTGAGGGCGGCGCGATTGACCCGAATGTAGACAACACGGTGTCTATCAGTCTCCTCATCGCAGGTCTCGCTTGCCTCATCATCGGTAACGGCTTTTTCAAACCCAATATCTCGACCATGGTGGGCGACCTCTACGCTCATGGCGATTCGCGCAAGGATTCCGCTTTCACCATCTTCTACATGGGTATCAATGTGGGCGCATTCATCGCCCCGTTCATTTGTGGCACTCTCGGTGAGGGCTCTTGGAACAACCTCGCTCCATTCAAGTGGGGCTTCTTCTGCGCTGGCGTGGCCATGATTATCTCTGTCGTCGTATTTTCTGCGCTCAAGAACAAGTACCTTGTCACGCCTGAGGGACTCCAAATCGGTCTCCCGCCTGCAAGGTCTGAGCTTCGTCTTGAGAAGGATCATGAGGCTGAACTCGAACATGCTTCTCAGGAGGTGCGTGCCAACTCTCCCATCCGTCTTTGGGGCTGTCTTCTCGGCTGCATCGCGCTCTTCTGCATCTTCGCTTTCTGTGGCGATGGCGCCCAGAATCTCAATGACTACATCTCGGCCGCCATCTACGCCATTTCCATCTCGCTCCCTATATTCATCATCACGGACCGCGGCTTGACCGTCCGCGAGAAGAAGCACATCGGCGTCATCTACATCATTGCGGTGTTCGTCATTTTCTTCTGGTCCGCTTTTGAGCAGGCTGGCTCTTCTCTCACCATTTTCGCTGACAAGAATGTGGATCGCACATTTGGCGACTTCACTTTCAAGACGACTTGGTTCCAGAGCATCAACCCGATTGTCGTGGTTACTTTCGCCCCCATCATGGCTTCTTTGTGGAGCTTCCTTGGCAAGCGCGGCAAGGAGCCCGCAAGCCCTGTCAAGCAGGCTATCGGTCTCGCCCTCCTCTCATTAGGTTATATTGTCATTGCCTTCGCTACCAACGGAGTAGAGCCTGGCGTCAAGGTGTCAATGTTCTGGCTTCTCGCCCTCTATTTCATCCACACACTCGGCGAGCTGAGCCTCTCACCTATCGGCCTCTCCATGGTCAACCAGTTGAGCCCCGCTCGTTTTGCCTCGCTTCTTATGGGCGTATGGTTCATGAGCAATGCCGCCTCTAACATCCTCGCAGGCAACTTGGCAACCCTTTTGCCAGATGGTTCCGGCGAGCCCAAGAGCTTTATGGGCTTCGAGGTCGCAGACCTCAATGATTTCTTCACTCTCTTCGCCATCATGGCTGGCGTCGCGTCGATTATCCTCTTCGCACTCTGCCCGCTCCTCAAGAAGATGATGAAGTAGTCTGTCCCTTAATTACAAAAGAACAACTCACCTCCAACCTTCACCACCGATGAAGTCAGGTTTCGTAAATATTGTGGGCAACCCCAACGTGGGCAAGTCTACCCTCAGCAACATTTTGGTCGGCGAGAGGCTCTCCATCATAACCTCTAAGGCGCAGACTACGCGAAAGAGGATTATGGGCATCGTCAATGGCGATGACTATCAGGTCGTCTTCTCTGACACCCCTGGCGTTCTCAAGCCTAATTATCGCCTTCAGGAGGCTATGCTTGACTACTCCAAGGAGGCCTTGAAGGATGCTGATGTGCTGATCTATGTGACCGACGTCATTGAGAAACCAGACAAATATGACGATTTCCTCAAATCGGTCGAAGGTTTGGATGTCCCTGTAATTGTCATCATCAACAAGATTGACCTGACAACCCAGGAGGAATTGGAGAAGAAGGTTGACTATTGGCACGAGCAGCTGCCCAATGCTGAGATTATCCCCGTCTCGGCCATGCACGGCTTCAACACCAAGGTCATCATCAGCCACATTGTGGATCTTCTGCCTGAGGCCCCTGCCTATTTTGACCGTGACCAGTTGACTGACAAGAGTACCCGTTTCTTCGTCACCGAGATAATACGTGAGAAAATACTTCTCTATTACGCCAAGGAGATTCCCTATTCCACCGAGGTGGAGATTGAGGAGTTTCACGAGACCGACGAGCAGGCCGAGATTCATGCCACGATTCATGTGACGCGTGAAAGCCAAAAGGGCATCATCATCGGCAAGGGCGGTGTGGCAATCAAGAAGCTTGGCACTGTGGCTCGCCGTGACATTGAGAAGTTTGTCGGCAAGAAGGTCGACCTCCGTCTCTTCGTCAAGGTGACTAAGGATTGGCGTGACAAGGATGCCGCCCTGAAACAATTTGGCTACGACGTCCGTTAGGATGACATGTCCATCGTGACATCCGATTGGCATATTCATAAAATTTCTCGGGCGGTCTCGTCCGCCACTCCCAATAAACAATTAATTACGAAATGAAGACAGAGAACAGACTACAGCAAGCCGTCGCAGGCGCGCTCAAGAGCCTCTACGGGGCCGACGTGGAGGCATCAACCATCCAAGTCACCGTGACCCGACGAGACCAGAAGGGCGACTATACCGTAGTCGTATTCCCTCTTCTCAAGATATCCCACAAGAAGCCCGAGGAGACCGGTGCTGAGATTGGCGCTTACCTCATGGCCAACGAGCCCATTGTGGCCGAGGCTGAGACTATCAAGGGCTTCCTCAACCTCACTCTCTCTAATTCCTTTTGGGCTAGTGTGGTAGAGGGGGCTGATGCCGACGCTGATTTCGGCTATGTCAAGCCAGGCGCTGACGCTCCTCTCGTCATGATTGAGTATTCATCGCCAAACACCAATAAGCCGCTCCACCTCGGCCACGTCCGCAATAACCTTCTCGGCTACTCGCTCTCGCGACTGCTTGAGGTCTGCGGCAATAAGGTGGTCAAGACTAACATTGTCAATGACCGTGGCATTCATATCTGCAAGAGCATGCTCGCATGGCAGAAGTGGGGCAATGGCGCTACGCCTGAGAGCCTCGGGCAGAAGGGTGATCACCTCGTGGGTGACTACTACGTCAAGTTCGACAAGGAGTACCGCGCCCAGGTCAAGGACCTGATGGAGAATCAGGGCATGAGTGAGGATGACGCCAAGGAGAGCGCCCCGCTCATGCAAGAGGCGCGCGAGATGCTTCGCAAATGGGAGGCTGAGGACCCCGAAGTCCGCGCCTTGTGGAAGAAGATGAATGAGTGGGTCTATGCTGGTTTCGATGAGACATATAAGACTCTCGGTGTCAGCTTCGACAAGATTTATTACGAGAGCGACACTTATAAGGTAGGCAAGGGTCTTGTTCTCAAAGGCCTTGAGAATGGCCTCTTCTACCGCCGCGAGGACGGCTCCGTCTGGGCTGACCTCTCAAAAGACGGCCTTGACGAGAAGATTCTCCTCCGCAAGGATGGCACAAGCGTCTATATGACTCAGGATATCGGCACGGCGCGCCTGCGCTTTGACGAGTTCCCAATCGACAAGATGATCTATGTCGTGGGCAACGAGCAGAACTACCATTTCCAAGTTCTCGCCATCCTGCTTGACCGCCTTGGCTTCAAATGGGGCAAGGATCTTGTGCACTTCTCATATGGCATGGTCGAACTCCCCAATGGCCGCATGAAGAGCCGTGAGGGAACTGTGGTCGATGCTGATGACCTTGTAGCCGACATGGTTGCCACAGCCCGCGAGATGAGCAAGAGTGTCGGTAAGCTTGACGGTCTGACTGAGGCAGAGGCTGAGGATGTTCATCGTATCCTCGCCCTTGGCGCCCTCAAATATTTCCTCCTCAAGGTCGACCCCAAGAAGAACATGACTTTCAACCCTGCTGAGAGTGTCGATTTCAATGGCAACACGGGTCCATTTGTGCAGTACTCTTATGCGCGCGCCATGTCTGTGCTCCGCAAGGCTGCCGAGGCAAGTGTCGCTGTCCCTGAAAAGATTGACGCCTCATGTCTCGACGCAAAGGAGCTTGAGGTCATCAAGCAGATTGAGCAGTTGCCTATTGTAATTAGCGAGGCTGGCAAGGCTTATAGCCCGGCTCTTGTTGCCAACTACGCCTTCGAGATGGCCAAGACTTTCAACCAGTTCTATCACGATTGCCCAATCCTTCGTGAAGAGGATGCGGCCCGCAAGGCCAATCGCCTCCTGCTCTGCAAAGTGGTCGCCAAGGTCATCAAGAACGCTCTTTGGACTCTTGGCATTGAGGTTCCCGCCCGAATGTAGCGGCATCCCCAAATACAACATTTTTTAAGCAAACCTGTGGCCGCCTTTTCCGTATATGTGTGAAAAGGCGGCTGCGGTTTTGGAGGCGCCTAAGAGATGCCCGCCATGCATTGGCCGGGTGGCTTGTGATGCGTTGATAACGCTCTCCAATTCTTGCATTCTAATAAAATTTACTTACTTTTGTGGTGTTAAATGTTGGAAACCGCATCTGACGCTGTTGACTCATGCTTCGGGTCACACACCACGAAAAGTATATCTACTAATAAAGAAGTTATGAATACCTTGGTTCCCGGCACAAACAGGACTCCGACAGTATCTTTCAATGAGGGCGTTCTCTCAATAACAGGGCGCTCCTACATGGAGAACTCTGTTGAATTTTACGCCCCGATTAAAAAGATAATCAATGAGTTCGACGGACCTATAACAGTCGAGATCGGGTTGGATTTCTTCAACACGAGCAGTTCTAAGTGCCTCATGGATCTTCTGACCCTGGTCGACAAGAAAAGCGTGTCGGGGCAGGATTGCAAGATCAAGTGGAGCTACAAGGCTGACGATGAGGATATGAAGGATAGCGCGGAGGAGTTCCGTGACATCTTGCGCCATGTCCCCGTCGAGCTTGAGGAGATTGACGATTAGCCTCTTTCGCACCCCGCCCATCAGTAGGCTGGAGGAGAGTACTACCCAGGAAGGGTGAATACCAATGTGCGAAAGCGCGTGTTCGCAGTGTGGAATGTCAGTGTAGCAAGATGCGGTTACTAATGACGTTTGAAAGAAGAACACACATATAAGACACGCGAGTATGGAAATAATTTGCGAACAGACTGACCGCACTCCTTTGGTCACCCTTGATGGTGACCAGTTGCAGTTGAGCGGTCGCTCCTATATGGACAATGCTGTTGAGTTCTACAGAAATCTCATAGCAAGGATAGGTAGTCTGACTCTCTCTAAGTTAGACGTGGATGTCCGCCTTGAGTATTTCAACACAAGTAGCTCAAAGTGTCTCCTTGAGCTTTTCCGCTCTTTCGAGAAGATGGGAAAGTCTGGTTGCCAAGTGAAAATCTATTGGTATTACATGCCCGACTGCCCTGACCTTGAGGAGGCTGGAGAGGATTATCGAGACCTCATCTCGGCCATCCCCTTTGACCTCATTGAAGTTGAAGGCTGAGGATTAAGAAATATATAGCGCACGATTCGATTCTTTTGGTCGGGTCGCGCGCTTTTTCATATCCGGTGATATGCACCGGCAATTTTAGAGGACAGTATGAATGTTGTTAACGCGTTGACTCTTGGTGCCGTGGCTGCTTTGGCAACCTTGGCATGCTCAGAGACGCCAATATCGAGAGACCGGCAGTTGCTGGTCAAAGACTGGCTGTTTGACCTAACGGACTCCGCTGGGGTTGATGATGACGCCTACGAGATAAAATTTGACGACAGTAAGTGGAGGTGCCTTGACTTGCCACACGATTGGGCAATTGAGGGGCAGTTTTCTGAGAGCAACCCATCTGGCGTGGGCGGTGGTGCGCTGCCTGGCGGGATGGGCTGGTATCGCAAGTATATTGACATCACGGCCGAGGACCTCAAAGGCCGGGTTCTCCTTGAGTTTGACGGCATTTACATGAATGGCTCTGTCTTCGTCAATGGCATCAAGGAAGGGTATAGGCCCTATGGCTATTCTTCTGTGATATATGACATTACGCCTGACCTTGTCGAGGGGTCGAATGTCATTGCCGTTAAGGTCGACAATACGGATCAGCCAAACTCGCGCTGGTATAGCGGCTGCGGAATATACCGCAATGTTTGGATAACCAAGACCAGCCACGTCTACGTCGCTCCATGGGGAACATGGGTGCGCACGCCTCTTGTCAATAAGACTAAGGCCGATGTCCTGATTACGACTACGGTGCGCAACACCCGTGACATTGATGTCGATGTGGATGTCTGCACGGTGATTAAAAACGCCAAAGGCTTTGAGGTCGGAACGCTAACGAGCACTCTGCGCGTTGAGGCCGAGAAGACGGCTGACATGGATCAGAATATCCGTGTGGCAAACCCCGAGGTGTGGGATGTCGATTCGCCTACTCTTTACACTGCCGAGACTACTCTGAAAGTCAATGGCCGTGTCATGGATACGTACTCGACTAAGTTTGGCATCCGCAGTTTCTATTTTGAACCCGAGCGTGGTTTCATTCTCAATGACCGGAGTCTCAAAATCAATGGCGTGTGCCTCCATCACGACCTCGGCTGCCTCGGCGCCGCCGTCAACCGCAGGGCCATTGAGAGGCAGCTCGACCTGCTCGCCGATATGGGCTGCAACGCCATCCGCTGCACCCATAACCCGCCCTCGCCCGAACTTCTCGAGCTGTGCGACCAGAAGGGTTTCCTTGTCATTGATGAGGCTTTTGACATGTGGCGGCGCAAGAAGACTGAGCGTGACTATGCGCGTTTCTTTGATGATTGGCATGAGCGCGACCTCTCTGACATGATTAGGCGCGACCGAAATCATCCTTGCGTAATTGCTTGGAGCATAGGTAATGAGGTGCTTGAACAATGGGATCAGACTGAGATGGTGACCGACGATGCGCAGCAGGCTAATTTGGAGATTGCCATGGGCAAGGGCGGAACACAATCTACCGAAAGATTGACCGCAGGCGCAGAGCTGTGCCGCCACCTTACCGACATTGTCAAAAGGCTTGACCCCACAAGGCCAGTGACTGCCGGCAACAACGCTGTCGAGCCTACTAACAACCTTTTCAAGGCTGGTGTCCTGGACCTCATTGGATATAATTACCACAATGACTATTTCGACTCGGTGCCTGGCTACTTTAAGAACACGCCATTCTATGTCTCTGAGAGCAACTCGGCTCTCGCCACGCGCGGCTACTATAAGATGCCAAGCACCCGCAACTTCATCATGCCCGACGACTGGAGGCACAACAGCAATGACCCCAGCCTGAGCTGCTCAAGCTACGACAATTGTTTCGTCCCTTGGGGCTCCAGCCATGAGCGCACTCTCGCCCAAGTGCGTGACAATGACTTTATCGCAGGGCAATTTGTGTGGACTGGTTTCGACTACCTCGGCGAGCCCACTCCCTATGGCTGGCCAGCCCGCTCTTCTTATTTCGGCATAATTGACCTCGCCGGGTTCCCTAAGGATGCCTACTACCTCTACCAGAGTGAATGGCAGTCGGAGAAGACCGTCCTCCACCTCTTCCCGCATTGGAACTGGAAGCCGGGTGAGGAGATTGACGTCTGGTGCTATTACAATAATGCGGACGATGTCGAGCTGTATGTCAACGGGCGTTCTGTCGGCAAGAGGTCAAAGGATAAGAATCTCCTCCATGGCTTTTGGCGTGTGACCTATGAGCCTGGCGAGATCCGTGTGGTAAGTCGAAAGGACGGAAAGACTGTGGCTGAGGAGACAATTCACACGGCAGGACGCCCCGCCCAACTCCGCCTGACCCCAGATCGCTCACGTATCCACGCCGATGGCGACGACCTCTGCTTCGTGACTGTAGAGGTGCTTGACTCTGATGGCAACCTGTGCCCGACGGCGCAGAACGAGATAACGTTCGAGGTCGAGGGCGTCGCACGCATTGAAGGCGTGGACAACGGCTCGCCCATCTCCCTTGAGCCCTTCAAGGCAAATAAGCGTAAGGCCTTTTATGGCAAGTGCCTCGTCGTGCTGCGAAGCAATGGCATGGCTGGCAACATCCGCCTGCGCGCCTCGGGCGATGAACTGCAATCGGGCGAGACGACTATCAATTGTCTTGACGACCTCACTTATTAGTGGGGGGCGAGTGACGCCCAAGTTTGCGCAAAACACCATAAAAAGCAATAAAAAAGACGGGAAGGACACCTCTCCCCGCCTTTTTCTTTATCTTTGAGTTTCAGATTCCCATACACAAAAATATCCATGACTAAAGACGTCGTCATTATCCCGACATACAATGAAAAGGAGAACATAACGGCCATCATAAACGCTGTGTTCTCTCAGCAACACGATTTCCACATCCTTATTATCGATGACGGTTCGCCCGATGGCACTGCGGACATTGTCAAGGATATGATGACGAAATACACAGAGGAGCTGCACATTATCGAGAGGCCTGGCAAGCAGGGGCTCGGCACCGCCTACCTCACGGGGTTCAAGTGGGCCCTTGAACATGGCTACGACTATGTGTTTGAGATGGATGCTGATTTCTCTCACGACCCTGCTGACCTGGAGCGACTTCTCGACGCCTGTGTCGATGGCGGCGCCGATCTCGCCATTGGCTCGCGCTACATTTCGGGCGTCAACGTGGTCAATTGGCCCATGGGGCGCGTGCTGATGTCTTATTTTGCCTCTGTCTACGTGCGCTTTGTCACCGGCATGAAGATTCAAGACACAACAGCCGGCTTTAAATGTTACAGCCGCAAAGTCCTTGAGGCCATCGATCTCGATAATGTCCGTCTCAAGGGCTACGGCTTCCAGATTGAGATGAAGTTCACCACTTGGAAGTTGGGCTTCAACATCAAGGAGGTGCCTATCATCTTCACAGACCGCAAGCAAGGTAAGTCAAAGATGAGCGGAGGCATTTTCAACGAGGCCGTATGGGGTGTAATCGGAATGAAAATTCGCAGCTTTTTCAAAAAATACAAAAGGCGTAACGCCGCTTAAACGCATTAATCTTCACAAGGCATGAATGAAGGCAAGTTGGCGACCATCATCCGCGATGCGCAGATAGTGGCAGAGGGCAAGGTGACGTGCGGAAGCGTGGGCATCAATCATGAAGGGCGCATCCATGACGTTTATGCCGATGGCGCACCCCTTCCAGAAGCTGACGTGGTTGTCGACGCCCATGATATGTTCCTTTTCCCCGGGGCCATTGACGACCATGTCCACTTCCGCGACCCGGGCCTGACACACAAGGCCGACATGCTGACTGAGTCCACCGCCGCCATCCTGGGTGGCGTGACGTCGGTCATGGACATGCCAAACACCAATCCGCAGACGACTTCAGTAAGCGCGTGGCAAGCCAAGAATGATAGCGCAAAAGGCAGGATGCTAACTAATTACGCTTTCTATATAGGCGCTACCAATGACAACGCTGATGAACTTCTGAGGGCTGACTACTCGCGCGTTTGCGGCATTAAGGTCTTTATGGGCTCCTCCACCGGCGGCATGCTTGTCGATTCTGATTCTCAGCTCCGCAAGATTTTCAGCGAGGCTCCGACTCTCATTGCCGCGCATTGCGAGGATGAGGCAATTATCAAGGCCAACTCTGAGGCCGCACGTGCCAAGTTTGGCGACGACGTGCCATGGGAGCAGCATGCGGCAATCCGTTCTCATCAGGCTTGCCTCGCCTCAAGCCACCGCGCTGCCGAAATGGCGCGAGAGACTGGCGCCCGCCTCCACATCATGCACATAACGACACTGCGTGAGCTCGACCTGCTTGACGATGGACCAAACCGCATGGTGACTGGCGAGGCTTGCCCCGCGCACCTGTGGTTCCACTCAGAGGACTACGCCTCGCTCGGGCCTCTCATCAAGTGCAACCCGGCAGTCAAGACCTCTGCCGACCGCGACGCTCTTCGCACTGCAGTCTCTTCTGGCCTCATCACGACCATCGGCACGGACCACGCCCCCCACACGCTTGCGGAGAAGACTGGACATTCCTATTGGCAGACGCCATCCGGAATGCCTATGATTCAACACTCGCTCGCTCTCTGCCTGCGCATGGCCGATGAAGGGTGGTGGAGCTATCCCACGGTGGCGGCTCGCATGGCCGAGGGTGTCGCCGATCTCTATGGAGTTGTTGACAGGGGACGCATCCGCCCAGGCTATTGGGCTGACTTGGCTCTTGTGAAAAAAGAACCTAACGTTGTGGGCAATGTTGCGTATAAGTGCCAATGGACTCCACTCAAAGGTGTGATGTTAAATCACAGGGTGGTGCAAACCTATGTCAACGGAAAATTAGTACAAGAAAACGGCAAGCCTACGGGACGAGTGGCTTCCTCGCCGTTGATATTCGATACAAGAAAATCGTAAGACATTTTTTAATGGCTACAATCAAGACAATCACAACACTCTCGTTGGCTGTCGCTGCGCTGGCGACGTCGTGTTCCTCTGGCAGTGAGGGGGAATCTGAAAACGGGCAGAGCCTCACGCCCACTGCTCGGCAACAGGAGCTCCAAGACTCTGATGGGGAGAACGTCATCGAGTACATGGTCTACCTCAAACCGCAAGATTTGCGCGACCCCTATGCGCACGAGCTCTACGACCATTTTAACCGCGAGGCCTTCGTCGACTCTGTTTTCGCCGCTGTCTATCAGCATCACGCAGTGGTCTATGACGAGGACGGCAATGTGCTCTCCATTGAGGAGATAAAGGAGCGTGAGGTGTCGGACCCCCGCTACTCGCATGACAAGGTGGCTGGTGTCCGCTTCCGAGAGGCTTGGGATTTCGACCCGGTCAACAAGGTCATGACCAAAAAGGTCAAGAGTATGCTTGTCGGCTACGAGTTTGTCGATGACAGCACCATTGTGGCAATCCGCCCTGCTTTCCTCATCAAGTTTTAATAATTATCGTCAGCCCCAAACCTTATGAGATTAAGAAATTTATATCTGTCAGCCCTGTGTGCATCCGCCACCATGGGCTTGGCTCAGTCTTCCTCAGCGCAAACAATCAGTGTCGTCTACACGACTGATGTGCATGGCGCCATTTTCAACTACGATTTTGTACGTGACACCATTGCCCCCTACAGTCTCTCCAATGTCTACTCCTATGTGACGGCAGTCCGCGACACGAGCAAGAATGTCATCCTCTTGGACAATGGCGACTTTTTGCAGGGGACGCCCGTCGTCTACTACTACAATAACGTGGACACAGCTGGCGTCAACGTCATGAGCCGCGTCTTCAACTTCATGGGATATGACGCCGTGGGGGTCGGAAACCATGACATCGAGGCGCGACACCGCGTCTACGACAAGATTGTCCATGAAATCAAGGCTCCCATGCTGAGTGCCAACATAAAGCATGTCGAGGATAATACGCCATATTTCAAGCCCTACACCATCATTGAGAGGGCTGGCAAACGCGTAGCGGTCATAGGCCTTACCACACCCTACATCCCTCATTGGCTTGACGAGAGCTATTGGAAGGGCATGTACTTTGAGGACATGGTCGAGGCTGCCCGCCATTGGGTCAAAGTGGTTCGTGAGACTGAGAATCCCGATGTGGTCATTGGCCTCTTCCATGCCGGTTATAATTATGAGTATGGCAACCAAAACGCCGACACTTATAAGAATGAAAACGCGTCGGTCCTCGTCGCGGAGCGTGTCGATGGCTTTGACGCTATCTTGATTGGCCATGACCACAACCTCTTCAACAAGGAGGTGACAAGCCCATCTGGCAAAAAGGTGCCGGTGCTTGATGCCGGTGTGGCTGCCCGAAACGCTGGTCTTGTCTCCATCACGTTTGACAAGGATGGCAAGCCCACATGCAAGGCTTCGCTTGTGGCTATGAAAAACATTAAGCCTTCTGACGAGTTCGACAAGAATTTCTTGCCGCAACAACTCGCCGTCAAGGCCTACACCCGCAAGGTCATTGCCAATCTCGACGAGCCTGTTGACGCCTATAAGTGCCTCGCTGGCAGCTCTGCATTTGTCGATATTGTCCACAGGTGCATGCTCAAGCACACGGGCGCTGAAATCAGCATGACCGCCCCCCTGCTCATCAACGCACGCCTGCCGCAAGGCGACATAACGGTGGGTCGCATGTTCTCGCTCTACAGGTATGAGAACACTCTCTGCCTTGTCAAGATGACTGGCAAGGAGATTAAGGACTACCTGGAGTACAGTTACGACTTGTGGATTACCAATCCTGCCGAGGGTGGGCATATCCTTAAGATGAGCCGCCCTGGACGTTTGGCCAACAACTATTATAACCTCGACTCTGCCGCTGGCATCATCTACACTGTCGACGTGACTGCCGAGAAGGGCAAGCGAGTCAAGATTGTCAGCATGGCTGACGGGTCTAAGTTCGACAAGCGAAAGGTTTACAAGGTGGCTCTCAACAGCTACCGCGCCAATGGTGGCGGTGGTCACCTTGAGTTTGGTGCCGGGATACCATACACCGAGCTGAAGGATCGCATCATATCTTCTTTTGAGACTGACCTCCGCGGACAGCTCATCAATGACTTTGAGGAGATGACGCAAAAGGACGGCAAGCTGAATGTCGAACCTCTTAACCAATGGCGTTTTGTGCCGGAGGATGTGGCTAACAAGGCTCTTGAGGGCGACATGAAGTTGTTCATGTAACACATGAGCAGGCTGTTATGTCCCGATCATAATGCTCTATTGTAATTCTAAGTAATTCATTCACATTCCTACTTTAAAACCCATAAACACATACACAAGAAAAATGGGAAAGATTTTGAAAATTGTTGGTTGGGTGATTGGCGGCCTTGTGGCGCTTGTCGCTCTCGCCTTGCTCATTGTCCCTACTTTCTTCAGCGATGAGGTTGAGGACTTTGCCAAGGGCATCGTGAACCAATATGTCAAGGATGCTAAGGTCGATTTCGGCGACTTCTCGCTCTCCATCTTCTCCAGCTTCCCAGACCTGCGTGCGGGCATCGGGCAAATCGATGTCATTGGTCAAGGCCGCTTTGATGGCGACACGCTCCTCCACGTCGGCAAGCTCTATGCCGACATTGATGTAATGAAGGCCATTAACGGAGACATCCAGGTTAACGCAGTCAGCGTTGACGATGTTTTGGCCCAGGGCATTGTGACTGCAGACAGCCTCGCAAACTGGGACATCGTCAACATGGCGTCTGACACCACCACCACTGCGGAGGCCGATACCACCGCCTCCGCACCCCTTAAGCTCAGCCTCGCCAAGGTCGACATAACCAACGTGCGACTCGCCTACATCGACTCCACTTCCAACACTCGGGCCAGCATAAGCGGACTTAATGCCAATATGAGTGGAAACATGAATGGTAATGTCATGGATCTCGTACTCAAACTCGGCATTGACGCCATCAACGCAGGCATGGGCGGTGTCAACTACCTCTCGGGCGCATCACTCGATTTTGACGCGAAGGCTGTTGCTGACCTCGACTCCATGAAGTTCTCTTTCGACGAGAACAAGCTGACTTTCGCCGGTCTCCCTCTTGCCTTTGACGGTTGGGTTCAGCTCAAGGACTCTGACGTCATTGCGCTCGACATGAAGTTGGCGGCTCTTGAGACCACTTTCCAAACCGTCCTCGACCTCATCCCCGCGGAATACCTTAAGAGTGTAGAGGGACTCAAGACTACTGGCTCCTTTGAGCTCTACGCCAAGGCTGCCGGTGAGTATAAGGATATGGACAACATCCCGGCAATTGACGCCCTCCTCAAGATTAATGACGGCTACGTCAAGTACCCCGACCTCCCCAAGTCACTCGATAACATCAATGTGGCTGTCGTGGTTAATAACCCTGGCGGCTCGGCCGACTTGACGACCGTGTCTGTTGATACTCTGCACTTCGGTCTCGGTGGCAACCCGTTTGACATCAAGGCGCACGTCAAGACCCCTATCAGCAATCTTGTTTTCGATGCCTCCATGTTAGGAACTCTTGACCTCGGTAGCCTCAAAGATGCGCTGCCACTTGACAGCATGGAGATTGCCGGCGTTGTTGACGCTAATCTCAAAGTGGCTGGCGACATGGCCAGCATCGACAAGCAGCAGTACGAGAAAATCTACGCCGAGGGCAAGCTTGGACTCAATAAGTTCAAGTTCTCTGGCAATGTCCTTCCACAAGGCCTCGATGTCCCTCAGGCTCTGCTCACTTTCTCGCCCAAGGCGGTCAATCTGAACCCTCTCGACGTAATCATTGGCAAGAGTGACATCAGCCTCAAGGGCAATGTGGAGGATTATCTCGGCTATGTCCTGAGTGACGGCACTCTCAAGGGCTCCGCTTCTCTCACTTCAAAGTTACTCGATTGCAACGAGTTGCTCGCCATTGCGTCATCAGACGCTTCTGCTGCCGACTCTACTGCGACAGCCTCTGCTGCCGTTGCCGACTCCACTGCCACAGAGCCGCTCGTGTTGCCCACCAATATTGACTTCACGTTCAATACGGACATTGACAAGTTGCTCTACGACAAGCTCGAACTCACCAACATCAATGGCAAGGTGGCTCTGAAGAACGGCATTGCCGACCTCTCGAATCTCTCTACTGACATTTGCGACGGTAAGCTCGTTCTCAATGGCAAGTTCCAAACTCCCGAGAATAAGAATTCAAAGGTCGACATGACTCTTGCTTTCAACAACGTGGACATCAATAAGCTCACAGGCTCGTTCAGTGTTGTGGACAGCATGCTCCCCATTGCTCATAGCGCCTATGGCAAGGTAACCATCGGGCTTGACATAACGAGTGAGCTTGATGCATCGCTCAGCCCCGTCCTAAAGACTGTCAACGGCAAGGGTAATTTCGCATCTAATAGCATCCAGCTCAAAGACAGTGAGTTCCAGCAGAATTTAGCTCGCCTCCTTGCTAATGAAAAATATAAGGAGATTGACCTTAAGGACGCTAAAGTCAACTTCACCATTGAGGATGGCAATGTCGTCGTCACCCCGTTCAATATCAATATCTTTGGCAAGAAGAGCACTTTCAGCGGCAAGCAAGGTCTCGACCAGACAATGGATTACGCTCTCTCTATGCCTGTGGCGAGGACTGAGATTGCAAGCCTCATCAGCAAAGCTGGCATAAGTGCCAAGTCCTGGTCCGAGGGTGGCGATTTGCCAGTCGGTGTCAAGATTACTGGAGTCCTGACAAAGCCTCAGGTTAAACTTGACTTGAGCGAGGCTACGGCCACTGTGACCAAGGAGGTCGCAAACCAGGCTTCCGAGAAAGCCTCAGAGGCTATCGACAAAGCTATATCGAACATCAAGGACGAAAGGACAAAGGAGACGGTCAACAAGGCTAAGGATGCCCTCGGCGGTCTCTTCAAAAAGAAATAAGGAATACGCCCATAGTGGCATATGTAGTTTTAGTTTTTCCATCCCCCCGGTCTTCTATTTTGAGGACCGGGGGATTTTTGTTTTAGAGGGCGCTCCGCGGTCTTTTTCACCAATCTGTCCGAGTATGTGCGATTTTGGCTATTGTGGTTTTTAACACATTCGCAATGTGTTGTGTATTAGTGATGTAATGTTTTGGTGGTAAAAAAGTGGGGTGAAGTGGTTGCAAGTGGTTTGAATGAACTGTAAATTTACAGTCCGATATTATGGCAGAGAGTGTCTACTCGTTCATAGGCGACTTTGATGGTCGCGCAGATGCGAAGAACCGCGTCGTCCTACCTGCAGCCTTCAAGCGCGAACTTGAGGGTCAGGAAGGAGTGCGCCTTGTCATCCGTAAAGACATTTTTGAGAACTGCCTGAATATCTACCCGTTTGCCGTATGGGAGGCCATGATGGCCGACCTCCGCTCCCGCCTCAACCCCTATGACCGCAGGCACGCCCAGTTCATGCGCGAGCAGCAAAGGTCGACATGTGAGGCCTCGTTGGACGGCAATGGGCGTCTGCTTATCCCACAAAGGCTACTCGACGCCATCGGTGCGGACAAGGAGTTTACTCTGCTCGGAGTGGATGACCATATTGAGTTGTGGGACAAGGCTACATTCGCCTCTCAAGCCATGACGGGCGATGCTCTGGGCTCTCTTGCCGAAAGCCTGTTCGGCTCTGGGGCTCAATAATCATATGCGATATTTAATAAAGTCAAGACGTGAGCGAAGATATTGTGACATACCATGTGCCTGTGCTGCTGAATGAGTCAGTGGACGCCCTCGACATCAATCCTTCTGGGACTTATGTCGATGTCACTTTTGGCGGTGGCGGGCATAGCCGTGAGATTTTACGACGTCTCGGGCCGGAGGGAAGGCTCATAGCCTTCGATCAGGATGCCGACGCTCTCCGCAACATCCCGGACGATCCTCGGTTCACCCTTGTCCACCATAACTTCCGTTTCATTGCCGACTTCCTTGATTATATGGGTGTGGCTCCCGTCGATGGCGTCCTTGGCGACCTCGGCGTCTCCTCTCACCATTTTGATGACGGGGGGCGCGGATTCTCATTCCGTCAAGATGGCCCTTTGGATATGCGCATGAACCGCGAGGCCTCCCAGACGGCGGCAGACATAGTGAATACGTATGAGGCTGACGCCCTCGCCCGCATCTTGGGCAACTGGGGGGAGGTCGATAAGCCTTTCCGGATTGTCAACGCCATAACAAAGGCTCGGGGCGAGAAGCGCATCGAGACTACTGCCGAACTTCGTGAAATTGTTGAGAGTGTGACCCCGCGCAATGACCAGAACAAGACATTGACCAAGGTCTTTCAGGCTCTGCGAATTGAGGTGAACCACGAGATGGACGCTCTCGACTCCATGCTGCGCGGCTGTGCCAAAGTCCTGCGACCAGGAGGCCGAATGGTGATGATAGCCTATCATAGCTTAGAGGACAGGATGGTCAAGAACATGATGAAGAGTGGCGACCCGCAAAAAGCCCAGGCTGAGCAGGATGCTATTTTCGGAACGTCAGATGTCCCCTTTGGCGGCGGACCTCGTAAGCCTATAATTCCATCCGATGATGAGATTGAGCGCAATCCCCGCTCCCGATCCGCCAAACTGCGTTGGGCCGAGAAGAGAGGAAAGGGGGTCAAGCATGGCTAAAGAGGCTGCTAAAAAATCAGGTTGGCTCAAGAAACTGATTGAGGCGAACCCCATGGTCACGATGGAGCAAATCAAGTTCGCCGTTTTCATGGTGCTCTTAGGCTTCATATACATAACCAACCACCTCGACGCTGAGAAGAAGACGAGACGCATCGCTGACCTTACAAATGAGATCCAGGAGCTGAACTATGAGCATATCAGCACCCAAAGCGAACTGATGAACATGAGCAAGCAAAGCGAGGTCTTGCGCCGTGTCAATGCTGAGGGCTTGGGCCTGAAAGAACTGACAGAGCCTCCGAGGATTATCGAGTAATTCGCATTCCTCCCTCGCGACAAACAAAAAAAAACGGGGCCGTCCCTCCCTGAAAAACAATAGGGCCGCGACCACATAGACAGATGGACAATAAATATAAGCCGACATACAGGAGAATCACTGTCACGCTCTTCGTGATGGCCATCCTCGGCATTGCCATCTGTTCCAAGGCTTTCTACCTCAAAGTGGTCAAGGGGGAGTATTATCGCGAGGTGATGGAGAAGAACTATTCGCAGAGGCATGTCAAGGCGTTGGCTGTGCGAGGTGACATCCTGGCTCGTGATGGCCGTAAGTTGGCATGCTCAGTGCCAAATTATCTCATAACCATGGACCCCTGCACCGAGGGTCTGCCTGACAGCGTCTTTAACCGCGACATAACTAAACTCTCGCGGCAGCTCTCCGCCTTGTTCGGAGACAAGGCGCCTGAAGAGTATAAAAAGCGAATATGCGACGCCCGCATAAAAGGCAGGCGTTACCTCGAGCTTGGCAACAGGCGCATCTCTCACGCCGAGCGCAAACAAGTCGAGCAGTTCGCCATCTTCTGCCGCGGACGCAACAAGGGAGGCTTCATCCCCGTGCAGGGTGATGAGCGCAAGAATCCTTTCGGCCTGCTCGCCGCGCGAACCATTGGCAAACTCTATGCCGATAAGGACAAGGGTGGCATGGTCGGTCTTGAGAACTCCTATAATAAGGAGCTGCGCGGCAAGGATGGCGTCAACATTCAGACGCGTATGACTGGCCGCTGGGTTAATGTGGAGGGCACCCCCTCTGAGAATGGCAGGAGCATCCAGACGACCATTGACATTGATATTCAGGACGTGGCCGAGTACTCTCTGCTCAATCAGCTCCGCACTCACGATGCCGACCATGGTGTGGCTATCCTCATGGAGGTCAAGACCGGAGCCGTCCGCGCCATTGTCAACCTCCATCGCCGCGATGACGGCTCTTATGCCGAGGATTATAACTATGCCATTGGCGAATTGGCTGAGCCTGGGTCTACTTTCAAATTAGCCTCACTCATGGCATGCCTTGAGGCGGGCAAGGCCACGCTACAAGATACCATAGACACCTACGAGGGCGAGTTCAAAATCTATGACCGGGTGATGCGAGACAGCAAGATTGGCGGTCATGGCAACCTGACAGTCAAGCAGGCTTTCGAGGTCTCAAGTAACATCGGCTTCTCCCGACTCGTGATGAGGTGTTTTGACAATGACAAGAAAGGCTATATCGACAGGTTGAAAGACATGGGCCTATGCGACAGCCTCTGCATTGACATTGAGGGCGAGAAGGCTACTGACATTAAGGAGCCTGGTGATGATGACTGGAGTGGAACTACTCTGCCATGGATGTCCATAGGTTATGAGATCCGACTCACTCCGCTTCAACTGCTGACTTTCTATAACGCCGTGGCTAACAACGGGACCATGATGCGCCCCATGTTTGTTGAGTGCCAATGGGAGAACGGAAAGCGCGTCAATGTGAATAAGCCCCATGTGATGCGTAACTCCATTGCCACATCGCGAACCATCAAGGCTGCTCAAGAGGCGCTAAAGGGTGTTGTGGATGAGGGTACGGCACGCAACATCCGCAACACGCCATACAAGATTGCCGGAAAAACAGGAACAGCGCAGATTGCCAAGGGCAGTGGCGGTTATGGTCGCGGGGCTGAGCGAAGCTACTTGGCCTCGTTTGCCGGCTACTTCCCTGCCGATAATCCGCTTTACAGCTGTGTGGTCATGGTCTATGGACCTAATAACCAGGTGTATTATGGTAATGTGGTGGCAGGTTCGGTCGTCAAGGATATTGCCGACCGCGTCTATGCCGCCGAGTTCAGAAAGGGTACAGGTAAGGTCAACCCGGAGCCTCCGTCTTCTGGCGTCATGCCATACAGCAAGGGCGGTTGGGCGCCTGACTTGCTCAAGTCCATCAAATCGCTTGACATCCCTTGCTCGGCCTATTCGTCCGGCTCCTCCAATTGGACGTCGGCGCAGGCTAAGCCAGAGGGCATCAGCATCACGCCGCGATACTTCCCCGAGGGCATTGTGCCGAACGTCTTCGGCATGGGCGCCACGGATGCCGTCAGCCTCCTTGAGTCCATGGGCTTGAGGGTGAGTCTCAGCGGCGTGGGGCGCGTGGTGAGCCAATCGCCTTCAGCCGGCTCGTCTTTTGTCAAAGGGCAGGTCATAAACCTGAGCCTGAGTGACGACTGATAAGCCGATAGTTAAAAAGACAACATCGAATTGATGCGCCATCTGCGTATGGAGTGAGCGCACCGACTCGCAAAGACATAGGTAAGTAAAATGATACTTAAGGACATTTTAGACAAAGCGTCGCGTGGCTTGGCCGGCATGAGCGTGAGCGGCCCCACCGATCAGGAGATAACCAGTGTGACCCTTGACAGCCGTAAGGCTGTGAGCGGGTCCATCTTTGTCGCTCAGAGGGGCGAGAAGGTTGACGGTCACTTGTTCATCGGCAACGCTATCGCCGCCGGATGCCGCGCTATTGTATGTGAACACGCCCCTGAAGAGGGTGTGCCGGCTGACTGCGCCATCGTTGTGACAAGTGACACGCACGAGGGGCTCGGACATGTGGCCGCCGCATTCTATGGCAATCCGTCTGAGCATCTTAAGCTGGTGGGTGTGACTGGAACAAACGGCAAGACGACGACTGCCACTTTGCTATACCGCCTCACAACGGCACTTGGGCACAAGAGCGGACTCTTCTCGACTGTGGCCAACTATGTTGGTGAGACCCGCACCACGGCCATGCAGACAACGCCAGATGCCATAACATTGCAACGCACCATGCGTCAGATGGTTGATGAGGGCTGCGAATACTGTTTCATGGAGGTCAGCTCGCACAGTGTGGTGCAAAAGCGTATCGCCGCACTCGATTTTGATGGTGGAATCTTCACCAACATAACACACGATCACCTCGACTTCCACAAGACGTTCGCCAATTACATAGATGCCAAGAAAGGTTTCTTTGATGGTCTGAAGAAGGGGGCGTTCGCCCTCACGAACATTGATGACAAGAATGGTCTCAAGATGTTGCAGAACACTGCGGCAACCAAGCGAACATACTCTCTCCGGACCATGGCTGATTACAAAGGCGAGGTGATTGAGGACAGCATGGACGGCATGCAGATGTGTTTTAACGGCACTGAGGCTTTCATGCAGTTTGTCGGCAGGTTCAACGCCTATAACCTCTTGGAGATCTATGGCGCCGCCGTCGAGTTGGGTTTCGCCCCTCAAGATGTCATTGTGGCTCTGAGCACCCTCCGCCCCGTCGATGGCCGTTTCCAAACCCTCAGGCTCAAGAATGGCGCCACTGCCATTGTCGACTATGCCCACACTCCCGACGCACTGGAAAATGTGCTGTCAACACTGTGCGAGGTGCGAAAAGATGGACAGCAGATTATCTGCGTGGCAGGCTGTGGCGGTGACCGCGACAAGACCAAGCGTCCCGAGATGGCTCGCGAGGCTGTGCGCTGGGCTGACCGTGTCATCTTGACCAGTGACAATCCACGAAGCGAGGAGCCTGAGGCTATTTTGGCTGACATGAGGGCTGGCCTCACGGATTCCGACATGGAGAAAGTGCTGACCATTGCGGACCGCCGTGAGGCCATCCGCACCGCTGTCGCCCTGTCTCATAAGGGCGACGCCGTCCTCGTGGCTGGTAAAGGTCATGAGGATTATCAGGAGATTAAGGGTGTGAAGCACCATTTCAGTGACATGGAGGAACTGGAGAAACTGCAATAGCAATCAACTGACATCACACACATTCGCAAACCGGACTACACAGAAAAACTATGTTGTATTATCTGTTTAACTATCTGCAGCAGGCTGGAGTGCCGGGCGCAAGCCTTTTCCAGTATGTCTCATTCCGTTCGGCATTGGCCATCGCCTTGTCGCTCATCTGCGCCACGGTGGTCGGACGCCACGTCATCCACTTGCTCCAGAGGCAGCAGATTGGCGAAACCATTAGAGACTTGGGTCTTGAGGGGCAGCTCCAAAAGAAGGGTACGCCCACCATGGGCGGCATCATTATAATCTTCTCAATACTCCTGCCTGTCCTCCTTCTCTGCAAACTGAGCAATGTCTACGTCATTCTCATGATTGTCACCACGGTGTGGCTTGGTGCGGTTGGCTTTATTGACGACTATATCAAGGTCTTCCGTAAGAACAAGGAGGGACTCTCTGGCCGATATAAGATTGTCGGTCAGGTCGGCCTCGGAGTCATTGTCGCCGCAACCCTCTATTTCAATGATGAGGTCGTTGTCCGCACGAGTCAGCCGGTCGACGCCCCAGCCGATGCTACAGAGCAGGTCGACGCGGCGCAGGCTCACACACCGTCTGTTCACCACGTGCACATAACCAAGTTGCCTGTCACAACTATTCCTTTCCTTAAGGAGCATCAGTTCGACTATCGCAGCTTGGCCAATTGGGCGGGCGAGCATCGCACTGCAGTGGGGTGGATTATCTTTGCCATCGTCGTCATTCTCATTGTCACTGCCGCAAGCAATGGCGCGAACATGACTGACGGACTGGACGGCCTCGCTGCCGGAACTTCGTCCATCATAGGTGCGGCTTTAGTCATACTGGCCTACGTCTCTTGCCATTTCGAGTTCGCCAATTACTTGAATATCATCTTTATTCCCAATTCGGCTGAGCTTGTTGTGTTCATGTCAGCATTCGTCGGGGCCACCATCGGCTTCTTGTGGTATAATGCCTACCCCGCTCAGGTGTTCATGGGCGACACGGGTTCGCTCACCATTGGCGGCATCATTGGCGTCTTTGCCGTGTTGATTCATGTCGAGCTCTTGCTGCCCATCCTTTGCGGCATCTTCTGGATTGAGGACCTGTCTGTCATTCTGCAGGTCTACTACTTCAAATACACGAAGCGCAAATATGGTGAGGGACGAAGGATTTTCCTCATGGCTCCCCTGCACCACCATTTTCAGAAAAAGGGACTCGTAGAGCCTAAGATAGTGACGCGTTTCTGGCTTGTCGGCATCTTGCTTGCCATAGCGACGCTGCTTACTCTCAAAATCAGGTAGGCGCAAAATTTCTAATACGGCTATTCCCGCAGTCTTACTATGGCTGTGCTAAAAAATAAATTAGGACATCCTGTAAAGATAAAATATAACTAACATGGAGAAGTTGATCGTGTTGGGCGGAGGAGAGAGCGGTGTCGGCGCCGCCATCCTTGGCAAAGTAAAAGGGTTCGATGTGCTGGTGAGTGACAGCGGTATGCTCAAGGAGCAGTACCGCGACGAACTTAACCAAGAGGGCATTGCCTTCGAGGAGGGCGGGCATACGGAGAGCAAGGTGCTCGCCGCTGACCTGTGCGTCAAGAGCCCAGGCATCCCCGAGACGGCGCCTCTCGTCGTGGCTCTGAGGGCTAAGGGTGTGCCTGTCATCTCTGAAATCGAGTTCGCGGGACGTTACACCAAGGCTCACAAAATCGGTATTACCGGTGCCAACGGCAAGACTACGACAACTCTGCTCACTCACCATATCTTGACCCATTGTGGCGTCAAGGCCTCTTTGGCTGGCAATGTGGGCTTCAGCATGGCGCGCCAGGTGGCAAAGGGCGATGAGCCAGACTGGTATGTCATTGAGCTGAGCAGTTTCCAACTTGACGACATGTTTGACTTCAAGTGCGATGTGGCGGTGCTATGCAACATCACGCCTGACCATATGGACCGCTACGACCATAGCTTGGCCAACTATGCCCACGCCAAGTATCGCATAACTCAAAATATGGGCGAGGGTCAAGTCTTCATTTACAATGCTGACGACCTCGGGACTCTCACCTATTTCAATAACCCCAAGACCACCTGCGTCCCCGTCTCCCTGCTTAACCGCTCCGCTTTCGCTACTTGCCACAACGGTATGATTGATATCGATTTGGTTACCGCGGGAGGAAAGATATCTATGCAGGCGGAGGCTCTGCCCATCCCTGGCACGCACAACATCTACAACTGCATGATGGCCATGACCGCCGCCATGGCGATAGGCCGTGTGTCCGATGCTAATCTCGTCCTCCCGTCCGACAAGATTGTTGAGGCGCTCAAGACTTTCCGCAATGCGCCGCATAGGCTTGAGAAGGTTCGTACCCTCGGGGGTGTCGACTATGTCAATGACTCGAAAGCGACAAATGTGGACGCCGCATGGTATGCGCTTGAGGCTCAAACTCGTCCTGTCGTGTGGATAGCGGGCGGCAAGGATAAGGGCAACGACTATAGTGTGCTCTTTGACCTGTGCCGGCAAAAGGTCAAGGCGCTGGTTTGTTTAGGCAAAGACAACACCAAGCTTCTCGAGAATTTCAAGGGTGTGATTCCCACCATTGTGGATACTCACAGCATTGGCGACTGTGTGGCTGAATGCCATCGTCTCGCACAAGATGGCGATGTGGTTTTGCTTTCGCCGTGCTGCGCAAGTTTTGACCTCTTCTCCAGTTATGAGAACCGTGGCGACCTGTTCCGCGACGAGGTGAACAAGCTCTAATTGTCTGACTCTTCTTAGCTGAGGACTGGCCGATGTCAAACATATTCAGGAGGTTATGCTGCTACTTCAAGGGCGACCGTTGGCTGCTCGGGACTGTCTTGTTCCTCTGCCTGCTCTCGCTTTTGGCTGTGTATAGCGCATCGAGCGTACTCGCCTATCAGAAAGCGAGCGGCGACACTTCGCACTATCTTTTCCGCCATGCGCTTTATTTGAGCGGCGGTCTCTTCGTGCTGATGGCCGTAAGCAACATCAAGCCCCGCTTCATAGCCGGTTTTGCAGAGGTCTTGCTTGGCGGTAGCATAGTTCTCCTGCTCGCCACTTTCGCTTTCGGCTCAAGCATCAACGGGTCGTCGCGATGGTTGAGCATGGGTCCGGTGACGTTTCAGCCCTCTGAGGTGGCCAAGGTCTCACTTATGATTTTCGTGGCCAAGTGCCTCGCAAAGTATGAGGATAACCCGTCAAAAGCGTTCCTCAGGATTTGTCTCGCCTCTGGCTTTGTGTGTGGCATCATATTGATAGAGAACTTGTCCACCAGTCTGGTTTTGGCGGCCTCGGTCTTAGTTGTCATGATTATTGGCCGTATGCCGATGGGAAAGATAGCGGCGCTACTCGGCATTGCCGGCGTGTTGGTCGCACTGGTCATATACTTAGCCCCACTGACCAAGGGCTTCTTTCCCAGAGCCCAGACATGGCGCGCGAGAGTTGAGCGATATTTGGGCGATGATGGCGCGCAGAGCCGACAGCAGACTGGCCTGACGCAGGCTGACCAGGCGCTGATGGCAGTGAGTACCGGTGGGTTGGCAGGCCGCGGCCCGGGCAACAGCTATATGAAGAATTTCCTGCCACAGGCGTATAGCGATTTCATCTTCTCCACCATCCTTGAGGAGTATGGGTTGTGGGGTGGCATACTTGTCGTCTTGGCCTATTTCTTCGTTTTGGCGAGGGCGCGGTTTGTCGCCTTGCGATGTCAACGACCTTTCCACCTCTACCTGATATGTGGCTTGGCCATCCTGATTGTCATTCAGGCCGTCACTAATATGGCCGTTGGTGTCGGGCTTATTCCTGTCACAGGTCAGACGCTGCCCATGGTCAGCATGGGTGGAACATCCAACTTTATCACGGGGGCGACTTTTGGCATCATGCTGTCTGTCAGTCAAGAGACGGAGAGGCTCAATGCCCTGAAAGACGCGGCCTGATGGCCGAAATATAGAATACGCCTGCCGACGCATTCCCTGGAACCACGTGCGGCATGTGCGGGAAAAACATACGAGATTAAGACCCAGGGCAAATAAATCTGAAGTGTAATGAAAGTCATCATAAGCGGCGGTGGAACGGGTGGACACATCTTCCCCGCCATCTCAATAGCTAACGCCCTGCGTGAGGCAGACCCTACGGTTGACATCCTTTTCGTGGGTGCGCAGAACAAGATGGAGATGGAGAAGGTTCCTGCTGCGGGCTACAAGATTGTAGGCTTGCCTGTGGCTGGCCTGCACAGAAAAATCAATCTCCGGAACATAGGGCGTAACTTGCTTCTGCCCTTCAAACTTCTGGGCAGCTATGTCAAGGCAGGCCGCGTGGTCTCTGATTTTAAGCCCGATGTCTGCGTCGGTGTCGGAGGTTATGCCAGTGCGCCTGTGCTCTATCGTGGAGCAGGCAAGGGTGTCAAGTGTCTCATTCAAGAGCAGAATTCTTACCCTGGCGTCACGAACAAAATCTTGTCGCGCTATGCGGCTAAGATCTGTGTGGCATACCCTGGCATGGAGCGTTTTTTCCCAAAGGAGAAGATTATTTTGACTGGCAACCCTGTGCGTCAAAACCTGCGCGAGGGTGTCGACCGCGCCACTGCGGCAGCTGCTTTTGGTCTCGACCCCGCCAAGAAGGTTATCCTCGTCATTGGTGGCAGTCTCGGCGCACGCTCCATAAATAATGGCATCTTGGCATCGATAGACAAACTCGACCCCAATGTCCAGTTGTTGTGGCAGACAGGCGCCCTCTATTATGACCGTGTCCATGCAGCTTTGGAGGGCAAGAGCCTTCCTAATGTGGTGGCGACAGCCTTCATCAAGCAAATGAACATGGCGTACGCCTTGGCTGATGTCGTGGTGTCTCGTGCGGGGGCAAGCTCTATATCCGAGCTCTCGCTTCTCGGCAAGGCTGCTATCCTCGTGCCGTCGCCAAACGTGAGTGAGGATCATCAGACAAAGAACGCGCGTGCGCTTGAAGTGGAAAATGCTGCCATCATGGTGGCCGATGCCAAGTCGGACACTCTGATTGAAGTCGCTCAGGAGACTCTCCGTGACAGCCAGAAACTGGCGAGCCTTGAACAGAATATTGTCAAATTCGCCCGCCCCGATGCGGCAAAAGAGATAGCTCAGGAGGTCATTCGCCTCGCAGCGCAGAAATAATCATCCCGAAACATGAACAAGACAGAGAGGGTTTATTTTCTTGGCATCGGTGGCATTGGCATGAGCGCCATCGCACGGCACTACCGCAGTCTCGGCGTTCCGGTGGCGGGATATGACCGTACACCTTCTGACATAACGCGCCAGCTTGAGGCTGAGGGGGCCGAGGTCTCCTACACCGACAGTGTGGATTCTATCCCATTGCCATTCCGTCAGCCGGAGGGAACTCTTGTGGTTCTTACGCCAGCCATCCCGCCTGATAGCCAAATATGGGCATTCTTGCGGCAGCAGGGACATCGGATTGAGAAGCGCGCTGTGGCTCTTGGCGAACTGACTGACCCACTTAAGACGTATTGTGTGGCGGGAACGCACGGCAAGACGACAACTTCTACACTCATGGCTCACATCATGCGGCAGTCGTCCATCGGCTGTTCCGCTTTCCTTGGTGGCGTATCGGTCAACTACGAGACCAACTATTGGGGAGATGCCCATAGCGATGTGGCTGTGACCGAGGCGGATGAGTTTGACCGCTCATTCCTTCAACTTCACCCCACTGGCGCCGTCATCACTGCCATGGATCCTGACCACTTGGACATCTATGGCACTCATGCCGAGATGATCAAGTCTTTCCTTGACTTTGCCGCAAATGTCCGCCCCGGCGGTCTGCTCGTTGTCAAGAATGGACTGCCTGTGGTCAGTGAGGATGTGGCAAAGGGCGTGACCATCAGGACATACGCTCTGCTTGACCCGTTGGCGGACTTCCATGCCGTGAATATCCGTACTCGTGACATGAGGTACGAGTTCGACCTCGCCACGCCCGATGGCGTCATCAAGGATATAAGGCTCGGCATCCCCGGGCTTCATAATATTGAGAATGCGGCGGCAGCCATAGCTATGGCTCTCCATGCAGGTGCCACACCCGAAGAGGTTCGCTCAGCATGCGCCACGTTCAAGGGTGACAAACGCAGATTCGAGATTAAGCTTGAGACCCCTAAAGCCATGGTCATTGACGACTATGCGCACCACCCGCAGGAGATTAGGACTACGCTCGAATCTATCCGACACCTCTATGCCGGGCGCAAACTCACTGTGGCCTTCCAGCCGCACCTCTACACCCGCACCCGCGACTTGGCGGACGACTTCGCCCAGTCCCTCAGCCTCGCTGACCGCACATGGCTGATAGACATCTATCCCGCCCGCGAGGAGCCTATCGAGGGCGTGTCGTCGCAAATGCTGCTCGACAGGATGAAACCGGGCGTAGGTCGCATGAGCACAAAGGCTACCTTGGCTGACGACATTGTGAGCGAGGATTTCGACATCGTTGTGGTCATGGGCGCCGGCAACATTGACCGTCTGGTTGATGGCATTACTGAAAAGGTGAGCAAAGCGATAGGTAAATAATCATCACATGGCCGACAAAGAAAATAAAGGCGCGAGTAAGTCAATGACGTTGAGCATCCCACAGTCCGCTGCAAAGCTGCTGAGGATGTTCGGGGCTGTCATTGTGCTGCTCTATTTCCCCGTGGCTCTTTTCTTTGTCCAAAAGGAGAAGGCTCAAACTCGATGCGGATCAATCAGGACTAACGTCCACACCAATGGTGACGACGTCCTGATAACAGATCGAGGTCTGCGCGGTTTGGTCAATTCCGAATTTCCTAATCTGACAGGCTCTTTGCTCAGCGAGGTCAACTATGCCGAGCTTGAGGAGCAAATCGAGAGGCTCGATGTCGTGGAGCGGTGTGAGGCCTATCCTACGCTCGGCGGGGCCATTCACATCGACATATATCAGCGTAAGCCTGTCATGCGCGTGTTCTCGTCCGGCGGCTCATACTACATGGACCGTGACGGGTTTAAGATAACTGCCATCAACGGGATGCGCACGCACACCCTGGTGGTCAACGGCAATGTTAATCAAATGGCCGACCCCCAGCCGCTCATTGACTTGTGCAACTACATCAACACCAACTCTTTTTGGAAGTCTATGATTGAGCAAGTCTATGTGGACCGTAAACTCGAGTTCGTCCTCGTCCCCCGCATTGGCAACCACATTGTCGAGTTCGGCTCAACTGCCAATATGGAACGCAAGTTCGACACTCTCTACAAGCTCTACAAGAACGGTTGGGAGAAGCAAGAATGGAATATTTACAAGAAAGTAAGCCTCAAGTACGAAGGACAGGTGGTATGCACCAAGAGATAGGATAGTCAAGTTAACCACAACTTAAATCATTTCATGACATGGAGAACTACATTGTGGCAATAGATCTCGGCACCTCAAGCACGCGCGTGGTGGCGGGAGTGTGCAACGGGCAGGAGCCTTACAGCCTCAGCTCGGTGACCTACGAGATAATGCAGTCGAGGGGCATGTTGCGCGGCTCAGTCTCAAACAAGGATGAGGTGAGCAAAGTGTTGAACAATGTCCTGCTCGGCGTGGCGAAGAAAATGGGCGGCGCTAAGAACCGCAAGGAGAGCGCCAAGATTTTCAGCCATGTGGGTGTCAACGTGGGTGGACTAAATTATAACACCACGCCTGTCAAGAAAAATGTCAGGCTCGACAATGAGAGGGTGACCGAGCGCACAATTGAGAGGGTTGAAAACCAAATGCGCGAGGAAAAAGAGGGCAACATGATTGATGACAAAATCATCGGATTCACTGCCACCGGCTTCTCCATTGATAACGAGCCTTTCAACGATGCTGTGATTGGCCGTAGCGGTTCAACGCTTGAGGCTGTCTATTTCTGTGTGTCTGCCAAACGCTCGGCTCTCTCTAACCTCAGTGAGGCTTTCCCTGCCGTGGCTCGCCCAACTGATTTCTTTGTCTCTGCTATTGCCAAGGCGCAGGTCCTTCTCACCCCTGCCCAACGGCGTGACGGTGTGGCTCTTGTCGATTTTGGCGAGGCTAACATCGGTGTGGCTGTCTTTTACCACGACGCCCCTGTCTACGCTGTCTCCGTTCCCTTTGGCTCGGCCACCATAACAAAAGATTTGGCTCAAGGACTGTGCATCAGCGAAATAGATGCCGAAGCCGTCAAAATCCAATTTGGCATTATGGATGAGTCTAAGGCTTGTAAAAATTACTCTGTCAAGCTGCCAAGTGGCGAGTCCAAGCAGATTGTCGGCAAAGCCTCTAACTTCTATATCCGCACTCGACTTGAGGAGCTCTGTGCTTATATCTATTCGGCCATCAGTGAGGCGCAGCGACGCGGTGCGCCAAAAGATCTCAAGGTGGCGCTAACTGGAGGTGGCTCAAGGCTCAATGGCTGCGCCAAGGTGATTGAGAAACAACTCGGCCTCTCGCTGACGCAAACAATATGTCCTCTCGCAACTGGTATACCTGCCGACAAAATGGACGAGATGGCTGGAGCCCTGGGCATGGCCTCTATCATGTCGCGTGACATCCTGAAGGCTAAGGCGCAAGAACAGTCCGTGCCACCCACTCTGCAGTTTGAAAATGATAGCGAGCCAAAAGTTGCGGAAGACGAGCCAAAACCAGCCGAGGTGAAACCCGAGCCAGAGCCGAAGACTGTTGAGACGGAGCCTGCGCACGTTGAAAAGCGGGGGCAGGGCATTTTCTCTAAGTTGGGTAAATTAGTTGATTCCATTTCCAACCAGATGAGCGATGACTATAACACAAAAAAATAAAAATCACACGTTTTCTAACTCAATGAATTAAAAAATATGGAGCAGCTCGACAACAGTATAATCGACAGTTTCGCCATTGGTGAGGACAACGAGACCGAGAAGTCTCACTTCATTAAGATAATCGGCGTGGGCGGCGCAGGTTGCAATGCGGTCAATAATATGTATGACATGGGCATTGAGGGGGTCAACCTCATTGTCAGCAACACTGACTTGCAGGCCCTTAACCATAGCCCGGTCAAGCGCAAGATTCAGCTCGGCACTAATCTGACTGACGGTCTTGGTGCCGGCAACAAGCCTGAGCGTGGGCGCGAGAGCGCCATTGAGGCGCTTGATGAGATAAATAAGGTGCTCGAGGATAACACGAGGATGCTGTTCGTCGCGGCCGGCATGGGCGGCGGCACGGGAACAGGTGCGGCACCGGTCATCGCTAAGGCCGCCAAGGAGAAGGGAATTCTCACCATTGGCATCATAACCATCCCATATAGCAAAGAGGGTAAACCGCGTCTGCGTCAGGCCATTAAGGGCGCCATGGAGATGAGTAAATGCGTGGACTCGCTGCTTGTGGTTAACTGCGACCGCATATATGACCTCTACCGCGACAAGGAGCTTCTCTTTGACGATGCTTTCAAAATAGGCGACAATGTCATAAGCCTCGCTGCTAAGGGCGTGGCCGAGATGATAACTAAGCCGCGTAGGTACAACGTCGACTTTGAGGATGTTAAGACTGCCATGACGGACAGCGGATGCTCACTCATGGGTACTGCGGAGGCCAAGGGTGAGAATCGTGCCTTGCGCGCTGTGACAGAGGCGCTCAAATCGCCTCTTCTCAATAACAATGACATCAATGGTGCTATCTATGCGTTGGTGAACATTAGCGCGTCTCCTTCCGCCCCACTCAAACTCGACGAGTTTGAGGACATCCAGACCTACGTCTATGAACAGGCTGGCGGTGATGACAATGAGAATGTGCAGGTCATCTGGGGCGCTGGTAGCGATTGCGACGACGTAGAGGAAGGTGGACTTCGTGTGACGGTCATTGCCACGGGCTTCAGCCAGAATGTCTTTGAGGTCAAGAGTGAGAAATGCGAGTTTGTTGATCTGACCCCTGGCGCTCAGGCTGAGGTTGAGAAGAATGTCGATGTTGATGATGAGGAGAAGTCTCAGACCTTGGAGTTCGTTGACGAGGAGACACAAGCGACCAACAAGATTTGTGATAACATATATGGTGGGGGCAAGAGGAGTTCTGTCAAAACTGACGACTTCGACACTAACAAGCTCTGCCCCCCAAACAGCATACCTCTCGACAAGATGACTGAGGAGATGCTGCGAAACATAGAGCAGACTCCGGCTTACAAACGCAGGGCCAATTAAGAAATGGCCTTGCTGATATTGCTAAAGTAACCACTGGTATAACAACAAAAACATTATTATATGAGCTTCATTGATCAAATAACTGAGGACATCAAGAGTGCCATGAAGGCGCATGACAAGGTTCGCCTTGAGGCTGTTCGTGGCATCAAGAAGGAACTTATCGAGGCCAAGACAGCTAAGAGCGCAAATGAGGAACTGGCTGAGTCTGATGTCATGAAAATTCTCCAGAAGATGGTGAAGCAGCGCCGCGACACTGCCATTGTCTACGTTGAGCAAGGTCGTCAGGACTTGGCTGACGAGGAGACCGCTCAGGCTGACATCATCGCGGCTTACCTCCCTGCCGAGATGACTTCCGAGGAGCTGGAGGCCGCTGTGGCAGCCATCATCGAGAAGGTCGGCGCGCAGAGCATGAAAGACATGGGTAAGGTGATGGGAACGGCAAGCAAAGAGTTGGCTGGCCGTGCCGACGGCAAGAACATCTCAGACTGTGTCAAGAAGCTGCTTGCAGGAAAGTAAACAATCGCCCAATATTGATAAATAAAAAGCCGGCCCGGAGAAAATCCGAGCCGGCTTTTTGCGTAATATATATATGTTTTGCAGCCCTGCTTTATAAATACCTCTTTTTGGCAAGCCTGTAGGCAAGCCAGCATATGATGCCATCGGCAAGGAATGCAACGATGAAGATTAAAATGTTGAGTGCTACGTACGCATTCCCGTTGTGGTTCGCCAAGTCTTGCAGCTCGATGAAGCACATATGGAAAGCACGTAAGAGCGGCCCCCAATAGTGTATCCACGAGGCGGCCATGATTGCCGCATTAAAGACAAGGAGGACGGATGATAGCAAAAGCGGCGCAACATGCCTTCGCCCATCGAAGAAATACCCCTTTACGCTAACAACGAAAGCAGGCAATGCGAAGAGGACCAAGATGAGCGGATGCAGGTATAGTTGCTCTAATACGCACGCCTCCCAATATGTAATGCCAAACATATGTGCGAACTCGCACATCATCGAGCAGCAGATGCCGAATAAACTCCCTATAACGAAGAGGTGGGAGTAGAAGCTTACAAGGCAGCTCGTCAATAAAAGGAACAAGCCCCAAAGCGCCACAGCCCACCGCTTGAGCCACGGGTAAAGCCCGGCAGCCACGCTCGTGAGAGTCAACGCCAAATATCCTCCCCAGTTGCATGGCACTGACAGAGCCTCGTCAATCCCCACTTGATCGTGCATCATGCGGATTAGTGTCTCATCCACGTCAAGACCGCCGCGATAAATCCCGTAGCCATAGACGATGGTCATCATCCATGCAATCACTGCGAATATCGGATGCCTTTTGACGCTCAAAACAATGCCGCACAGCAAGGCCGCCACAAAGTTTACTATGACCAATGTGCTTAATCCCATGCCAATGTAGTTTCTGTGATTATGACGTACTTATTGCGACAGCTATGTCGGTCTTTCTTTTCACAACTCATCCCAAAACTCCATTGATTGCTGATCCAAGTCGAGCTGGTCGTTATAGTAGGGGCTGTCGAATAGGCTTTCACCATACTCCTCCTCGTAATGATAGTGTGTGTCCTCTTGCTCAGCCCAATAGGCGGCCCTTTTGTCTCCTCTGTAGTAACGTGTTGCGTTTCCGTCCATGGCGAACCGAGAGACATTTTTCAGACACCAGTCAATGTATGACGGGTTGTTGTCGATGACTTCCTTAAGGGTCTGGTATGAATATTTGCCAAAACCCATTTTCTCGTTGAGTGAATGAACGTAGACCATGACGAGGCGTTTTTTATAATCTATTACTGAGTGAAAAAAAGGGAAAATCGGGAAACTTAGGTCTCCCTATCCTGCATACACAACGGAGGTTGAGTCAAAATATTTCACGTCGACTCACAAAAAAACGCCTCGCCTCTTATGTCCTTCAAAAATATGGTCTAGATCTGCTCGCCCCGCCTCACCCCGCGTGGCGACATACCCAGCTCTCTCTTGACATATTTGCCGAAGAACGAGAGGTTGTCAAAACCGCACAACTCAGCCACCTGCTTCACTGTCATGTCCGGGTCGGTCAGCATTCGGCGAATTTTCTTCTGTACCTTCTGACAGATAAGCTCGCGTGCGGTCATTCCTGTCTCGCGACGGCACACCGATGACAGGTATTTGGGTGTCACGCACAGCATGTCTGCGTAGGTCTTGACCTCGCGCTTCTGCGGTGTCTCGCTGTCCACGAGGGCTATGAATTTGTTTGTCAGGTTTGCCCCTGATGTGTATTGTTTCGAGCTGGCCTCGCGATCCACATGCCTCATGACAATGTCCGCACTGCTGTTGATTAATGCCAAAAACAGATTATCCATCACGTCATTTCGGTGCTTGCCGATGCATTTGCTGTTCATCTTGAACTTGACGTACTCGAAATCATGAAGCATCTCGTCAGCCTCCTCGGGCGTGAGGTGGATTATGGGGTTCTCCTCTATTGCCCTCCTACTGTAATATTTGTCGCATATCAGCTGCTCGAAATACTCGGGGGCGAAAAGGACTCCTTGGCACTTGAAGTCAAGGCTGGTCCTGATGTGCTCGTAGAACTGGTTCGGATGGCACAGGGCAATGTCGTTTTTAACAATCTCCTGCTCCGATGTCTCCAATGTCTTGAATTGCGCTGTGCCATTGGTGCACAGCACTGTTATGTATGCGTCGGCATAGAGCCTCATCTCCTCCATGGCGTGCAGCCCGTCTATTATCATTATGCGGCTGTCGGAGTATTTTATTATCTCTTTGGCATAGGTCTGTACGCTCTCAAAGTCTACCTTCAGTTCTGGTTTCATGTCTATTGATGTGTTTGCGCTTTTGGTCTATTTGTCTTCTCGACAACAAAGTAATGTTTTTTGAGGGATATAAAAGTTGTTCTATTGTTCTGTTTTCTGTCTTAAATGTCGCAAATATGCAGCTGTGATGAAATTTAGCACACTTTTGGTTACCTTTTGTGTAACAAAATTCTGCCGATAAGTAGTTCTTTTGTCGCCGAAAAAAGACGACAACTTTAATAGACAACAACAAAATAAGAGGCGACAACAGATGAAAAAGACACAAACTTTGACGGTCTCTGCGCTTTGCTTGGCATTGACTATCATTAATGTAGGTTGCTCCGAGCCGACAGCCAACCTGGTCGGCAAGCCTGTAATCACGGTGGATGAACTTACCGCCACATTGCGTCATGAGTACGACGGCCGTTCTTATTCAGGGACGATTGAGGAGAAAAGTGGAACACCACTGAGTTTTAATGGCGGAGGGACGATAATGCGCATCTACGTGCGTATGGGAGATGTCGTGCGCCGCGGGCAGCTTGTGGCGATGGTTGACACAACGTCGGCGAGTGACGCTCTTGAGATGAGCCGAGCAACGCTCCGTCAGGCTGAGGATTCTTATGAGCGCATGAAGATTTTGCACGAAGCCGGCAGTCTGCCTGACATGAAGTGGGTTGAGACTCTCAGCAAGGTGGATCAAGCCCGCATAGCCGAGAAAATGGCGCAAAAACGTCTCGATGATTGCAGGCTCACTGCGCCTTCTGATGGAACCATTGCAAGTTCTGACGCCGAGGTCGGGCAGGTGGTCGCTCCGGGAGCCCCTGTCATTTCGCTTGTCACGGACCGTGACCTTGAGGTCTCCATATCGGTGCCCGAGGCCGAGGTCGGCTCTTTCGCCAAGGGGCAGAGGGCTGGCGTGACGGTGGCCGCTGTGGGCTCGTCGGTCTATCCCGCAACCGTTGTTGAGCGCGGTGTCAAGGCAGACGCCCTTTCGCGCTCCTACACAGTCCGTCTGCGTCTTGAGGGGGATCACACTGGTGTCTTGCCCGGCATGGTGGCATCAGTGATGATGGAGAGCGCGAGTGGCTCTGCCGCTTTTGTCATCCCGGCGCAGGCTGTCATGCTTGCCGATGACAATTCAAACTTCGTGTGGCTTGATGAGGGCGGTGTGGCCGTGCGGAGGCCCGTCATCTGCTCGGGCTTCGTGCCAGAGGGCGTCACTGTGTCGTCTGGCCTTGCGGAGGGCGACAGGGTCATTTGGCGTGGGCAGCAGAAAATCTGCTCAGGCATGAGTGTCACGGCTTCCAAGTAGTTCAATCCCACTAAATCCATTGAATATGGCAAAGAAACGGACGAACTTGGTGGAGGCGGCCATGCACTACCGCCAGATTGTCATCCTGCTGGTATGCTGTCTCGTGGCTTTCGGCATCTACAGTTTGCCGAACATGAAGAAGAATGAGTTCCCTGACTTCACTGTCCGCGAGGGCATCGTTGTGGCTGTTGCACCAGGCATGACATCGCAGCAGATGGAGGAGCAGGTGGCCAAACGCCTTGAGGACTATGTCTTCACATATAAGGAGGTGCGGAAGGATAAGACTTATTCCATGAGTCGCGACGGCATTGTCTATGTACGCGTCACTCTCAATGACGACTTGGAAAATAAGGATGAGTTCTGGAGTAAATTCAAGCACGGCATTTCGCAGTTTAAGAGCAAACTGCCGCGCACTGTGGCCGCGGTTGTAGTAAATGACGATTTTGGTGACACTTCGGCGCTGCTAATCACCATTGAGAGTGACGAAAAGACTTATTCTGAGCTGAACGACTATGCCGAGAGCCTGTGTGACCGACTCCGGACCATTGAGAGCGTTGGCCGCCTGACTGTCTCGGGCATGCGCAACGAGCAGATAACCGTCAGACTTGACTACGACCGCTTGGCCCACTACGGCCTCTCGGATCGAAGTGTGGCGTCCACGCTTCTCCAAAACGGGTTGACTACCTCGGGCGGCCGTGTGAAGGATGCTGATAAGAACATCCCTGTCTATGTGGCCCCGCAGCTCAACACGGCCTATGAGGTCGGACAGCAGATTGTGTTCTCGTCCCCCGATGGCGGCACGGTTCGCCTGCGCGACATCGCCACCATCTCGCGTGAATATCCCGACCCTGAGAGCGTCATAACTAACAATGGTCGCAAGTGCCTGCTTCTCAGTGTCGAGATGAAAAAGGGCGAGAATGTAGTGGAGCTGGGCGAGGAGGTTGACCGCGAACTCGCCTCTTTCCAGTCGCAGCTGCCCACGGAGGTCTCTATCTTCCGCATCACGGATCAGAGCCGCGTCGTTGCCGACAGTGTATCCGATTTCTTGCGCGAGCTCGCCACGGCTGTCGTCACTGTCATTCTTGTCGTCCTGCTTCTTCTGCCGGTCAAGGTGGCTCTTGTGGCTGCGTTCACCATACCTGTGACCATCTTCACGTCGCTTGGCCTTTTCTATGCGTTCGGCATTGAGCTTAACACGGTTACGCTTGCCGCGCTCATGGTCACTCTTGGTCTCATTGTGGACGATTCTATCATCATTATCGATAATTACCTTGAGCAAATTGGCGAGGGCAAATCGCGCTGGCATGCCACCATCAACAGTGCAACCCATTTCTTCAAGTCCATTTTGACGGCCACGCTCGCCATCAGCATCACATTTTTCCCGTTCCTTGTCACCTGCACGGGTGTCATCCACGACTTTTTGCTTAGTTTCCCTTGGGCCATATCCATTGTCCTTGGCGTGTCGCTCATTGTGGCGTCGCTCTTTGTGCCTTTCTTGCAATATTTCTTCATCCGCAAGCCGCTCAAAACTGCCGATCAGGACAAGATGAGGCCAGGTGGGCGCAAGCCGTTCTCGTTCCTCACGCTTGTGCAGAGTGCCTATGATTGGCTCCTCGCTCGTTGTCTCGCCCGTCCTTGGGTCACTCTTGCGGTGGGTGTCGTCTGCGTGGTCTTGGGCTCTGTCCTTTTCCTCTCCCTGCCGCAAAAGTCGCTCCCAACTGCTGACCGCGACCAGTTCGCCGTGGAGATTTTCACGCACTACGGATCGTCGCTCGCCTCCACATCGGCCGTAGCCGACAGTGTTGAGCATGTCCTCCGCCGCGACTCGCGTGTGGTCTCCGTCACGTCGTTCAAGGGGGCGTCTTCCCCCCGTTTCCATTCCTCCTATGCGCCTCAGATGCCGGGTCGCAACTATGCCCAGTTCATTGTAAACACGGTCTCCGTTGAGGCGACTGTGGCTGTCCTTGATGACTATGCCGATGTATGGGCGGATCGTTTCCCGAATGCCGTGGTCAAGTTCAAGCAACTTGACTACACAAGCCCCGAGTGCCCTGTCGAGATCCGTCTCAGCTCGTCAGACGAGGGGGTGTTGGTCCGTGAGGCCGACAAGGTTGAGTCCATTATGCGTCAACAGCCCGATTTGAAGCTTGTGCGCACCAATTATGCCGAGCCGATGCCGTCGGTCGGCATCCGTGTCAAACCCGATGAGGCGGCGCGCCTTGGTCTCTCTAATGCTGCCATTGAGTCAACCCTCGCATTGCGCTATGGGTCGGGTGTCAGCCTTGCCAGCGTGTGGGAGGACGACACGGAGGTGCCCATTGTCATCATGGGTTGTCATGCCGACAGTGTCTCTGCTTCGCACATTGCCGATGAGCTTATCCCTGTCATGGGCGGCTTGAGGAATGTCCCGTTGCGTCAGGTGGCCGACATTGTGCCGGAGTATCACCATGGGCAGATTGTTCGCCGCAACGGAGTCCCCACGATAACTGTCATGGCCGATGTGGTCCGAGGCGCCAATGCCGAGGATGTCACGAAGGCTGTCGTCGGCAGTGTGTCAGCGGCAAATCTCTCGCCCGATGTCTCTGTCGCCGTGGGCGGAGAGCATGAGGACAGTAAGGAGAAGATGGACCCTGTGATGGCCGGTCTTGCCGTTGCCGCTGTCATCATCTTCTTCATCCTTGTGTCTCACTTTGGCAAACTCAGTCTGTCGCTCATTCTTTTTGTGTGCGTTTCTCTCTGTGTGCCAGGAGCAGCTCTCGGTCTCAAGATTTTAGGTGTGCCGTATAGTGTCACGTGTGTGCTCGGCATGGTCAGTCTCATGGGAATTATTGTCCGCAACGGCATCATCATGTTTGACTATGCCGAGGAGCTTCGCCACGATGAGCATATGGAGGTCCCTGATGCCATCTATCATTCGGCAAGTAGGCGCATGAGGCCCATCGTGCTGACGTCGGCGGCTGCGTCGGTTGGTGTCATCCCGATGATTTTGGGCGGCTCAAGTCTTTGGATGCCCATGGGCACGGTTGTCTGCGTTGGCACTGTCGTCTCTATGTTTTTCATTCTTACGGTTCTGCCTTGCGCCTACCTCGTGGCATTCCGCAAGGGGGACAAAGAGCTCCGGATTAGGCTTAGCCGTGAACAGAAAGCTCACTAAGAGAGATGTTTACAATGTTACGATTATAACAGATGAAAAAGATATATATATTGGTTGCCGCGACACTCTCACTCGTCTCGCACGCGGCTTGGGCGCAGAAGTCTTACTCGCTTGATGAGTGCATAGCCGAGGCTGTCAAGAATAATGCCAAGGTCCGTAAGGCGGATGGTGAGGTCGGTGTGGCCCAGATGAAACGCAAGGAGGCTTTCACCAACTACTTCCCGCAGATATCAGCCCAAGGCGGAGCCTTTGTGGCCAACGATGGCTTCATCCGCTACGACATGACGGACGCTCTCACCACGGCGGCACAGTTGTTGCCAGCCGAGAAGGCGGCCGCCCTTGCCGGTGTGGACCCCAATCTCGACATTGTCAAGAAGGGTGTCATGGCAAGCGTGTCTGCCATGCAGCCCATATATATGGGTGGCAAGGTCGTCAATGGCAACAAACTCGCCAAGGTCGGCGAGGAGGTTAGCCGCAGCAAGAGACGACTGACCGAGGCGGAAGTCCGGACGGAGGTCGAGTCTTATTTCTGGCAGGTCGTAATGCTCCGTGAGAAGTTGCAGACGCTTTCGGTCGTTGAGGCTCAGATTGACAGGCTGGAGGCCGATGCCGATGTCGCCGTCAAGGCTGGGGTGCGAAACCGCAATGATTTGCTTCAAGTGCGCCTTAAACAAAATGACGTGAAGGTGGCGCGCCTGCAAGTGGAGGGAGCCCTGAGCGTTGTGCGCTCCATGCTGGCGCAGTCCATGGGTGTGGAGTCTGACTCTGTGGACGCCCTTTACTCCGTTGATTACCGTATGCCTGCCGACCCGCAGTCGCTCTACGTTGACCCCGATGAGGCCTTGGCAAGCACTGCAGAGTATGAGCTTCTCTCGGCTCAGGTTGAGGCTGCCAATCTGCAAAGCAAGATGACTGTTGGCGAAAATCTGCCACAGGTGGCTGTGGGTGGCGCATACACGTACAATAATGTGTTGGATGGCTCGCAGAGCAATGTCGTGGGGCTTGTGACTGTCCGCATCCCGCTCTCTGCATGGTGGGGCGGATCGCGCTCCATAAAAGGCAAACGACTTGAGGCTGAGAATGCCAATATTGACAGGGCGGACCAGTCGCGCCTGCTCAAGGTGCGCATGGCGCAGGCTTGGACTAATGTTACGACGGCCTATGGCAAATTGTCCATAGCCATTGAGTCCATTGAGCAAAGCGAGGAGAACCTCCGTCTTAGCTCTGATTACTATCGCGCAGGCACTGAGTCCATGAGCGACCTCTTGGACGCCCAGACGCTCTATCAGCAAAGCCGAGACTCGTTCGCCGAGGCTCTTCAGACCTATGAAGTGGCCAAACGGCAATATTTGCAGGCAACGGGTCGCTAACCCAGTGTGCGCTGTAGTGACAAGACTAATCACAACCCGGGCTTGCCGCACGGGTTGTGATTTATCTATTTTAGTAACTTTGCGACCTGAAAAATAAGGATATCCATTTAGCAAAATATGTCTTTCAAGGTTAAGTCGCCAGTCGTGGCCTTTGTCATAAACATGGTCATGGTCTATGTGGTCTACGCCATCTGCCGCGTGGCCTATCTGCTTGAGAATTGGGATGTCTTCGCCCGTGAGATGCAGTGGGGTGGGGCGCTCGATATGCTCAAAGGCTGTCTGCTCTTCGACACGTCAGCCATTCTCTACACCAATTTGCTCTACGCTCTCCTCATGCTCATCCCTTGCCACCTCAAGGAGAGACGCGGTTGGCAGTTGACAGCCAAGGTTGTCTTTGTTTTTGTCAATGCAGTGGCCGTGATTGTCAACTTATGCGACGCTGTCTATTTCCGTTTCACTGGCCGGCGCACCACGTGCTCTGTTTTTCAGGAGTTTGGCAACGAGGGCAACCTGGGCAGCATTTTCATTGACGAGATTATCAGCCACTGGTATCTCGCCGTCCTTTGCTTGGCGATTATAGCCCTCCTCATCTGGGTCTATGTCATGCCACAGGGTGGTAGGCGGCTTCACGGGGGGTGGCCTACAGTGAGATATTATGCGATAAACACCCTCTGTCTCGCTCTCTTCATCCCGCTCTGCGTGGGTGGCATGCGAGGCGGCTTCACCACAGCCACGCGACCCATAACCATAAGCAATGCCAACCAATATGTTAACCGCCCGGCCGAGGCGGCCCTCATTCTCAACACGCCTTTCTCTTTCATCAGGACAATAAACAAAAAGTCTTTCGTCGACCCTCAATATTTCGACCGCGCAGAGCTTGATTCAATCTACTCCCCCCTCCACACACCGGCGGATTCGCTCACCTTCCGCCCTAAGAATGTCGTGGTACTCATTGTCGAGAGTTTTGGCCGCGAGTACATTGGCGCGTATAATGAGAAACTCGATGGTGGCAATTACGTTGGTTATGCGTCTTTCATCGACTCGCTCTACTCGCGTAGTCTCAGCTTTGACTACACTTTCTGCAATGGCCGCAAGAGCATTGACGGAATGCCCAGCATCCTGAGCAGCATCCCCATGTTCATCGAGCCGTTCTTTCTCACCCCGGCGTCAATGAACCACCTCAGCGGACTGGCTGACGCTCTTTCATCCAAGGGCTACGAGACCGCTTTTTTCCACGGCGCCGCCAATGGCAGCATGGGTTTCCAGGCTTTCGCAAGGGCCACGGGCTTCGACTCTTACTTTGGCCGGACGGAGTATGATGAGGACCCGCGTTTCGGCGGCGAGGCCGATTTTGACGGCACTTGGGCCATATGGGACGAGCCTTTCCTGCAATTCTATGCCACTAAGATGACGGAAATGAAGGAACCCTTCATGACTGCCGTTTTCACCGCGTCAAGTCATCACCCGTTTGTCGTCCCCGAGGCCTATAAGGACACTTTCCCGGATGTCGATGCCAACGTCATCCACAAGTGCATCCGTTATACAGACCATTCGCTGCGACGCTTTTTTGAGACTGCCTCTCGTCAGCCGTGGTTCAAAAACACCATCTTTGTCTTCACCAGCGACCACACTAATATCTCCGACCACGCTGAGTATCAGACGGACCTCGGCATGTTCGGCTCGCCAATCCTTTTCTTTGACCCCTCGGGTGAGATTGCGCCTGGCCGTCGTCATTGCATAGCCCAGCAAATTGACATAATGCCCTCCATCCTCAGCCATCTCGGCTACGACAAGCCCTATGTGGCTTTCGGCAAGGACCTGTTCTCCACGCCCGATAGTGCCACATGGGCTGTTAACTACTCCAATGGCATATACCAGTACGTGGCTGGGGACTATCTGCTGCAATATGACGGGCGGAATGTCCGGGCGGTCTATGACATCAAGCGCGATTGGCTGCTGACAAGTAACATCATGGGCAAAGTCCCCGAGGAAGATCAGATGCTCCGAAATCTTAAAGCCATCATCCAGCAATACATGGAGCGGATGATTGAGGACCGCATAGTTCCATAGCCCTCTCCCCAAATCTCACCATCTCTACGCAACCGCCGTCCTGCCTCTTGCCATTCGCAAGGCTGTACGGCGGTTGTCCGCAATGAGGCACCCACGCCCGTGAGCCCTTTGTATCAACATAATAATACCACCCGTTGCGCTCTGCTTAAATCTTTTCCCTAACTTCGCGCCTTGATAATAATTTGAGTGAGACTGATTTTAATAGCAAAACTGACATGCTAAGTAATTTAAGCGGCCGACATATTATGCTTGCCAGCGGCTCTCCACGGCGCCGCGAACTCCTCGCTGAGATGGGGGTTGAGTTCGACATTGCCACAAAGCCCGGCATTTCCGAGGATTACCCCGATGACCTGAGCGCAAAAGACGTTGCCGAGTTCATCGCGCGTAAAAAGGCTCTCGCCTATGTGGCAGACCTTAAGGAGCCAGACGTGCTCATCACTGCCGACACTGTTGTCGTGGTTGAAAAGCAGATTCTTGGCAAACCCAAGGATGAGGAGGACGCACGCAAGATGCTGAAAGAGCTGAGCGGACAAACTCACAAGGTGATCACAGGCGTAGCCATTGCCACGGTAAAAGGCGTTGAGTCTTTCTCCGTCAAGACAAAGGTGACTTTCCGCACGCTTACTCCCGAGATTATCAACTATTACGTCGACAATTTCCATCCGCTTGATAAGGCTGGTGCCTATGGCATTCAAGAGTGGATCGGGCTCGTCGGCATTGATTACATCGAGGGCTCTTACCAAAATGTCATGGGGCTTCCCACACAGCGGCTCTACGCAGAACTCGCCTCTATGAACTAACGAGTAGCTCTTCCCCTCCTTTCCTCTGCAGAAAAAATGATACCCGATAAGACTACTTCTCCCGAGGCTGCGCTAAGCGCACTCTTCTCCCAATGGTCTGGCTCTGAGCCAGACTCAGTGGAGAAACTGCCGCCTTCTGGCTCAAACCGTGCTTATTTCCGTCTCTCTTCGGCCGATGGTCACGTGGCCATCGGCGTCGTGGGTGAGAATGACCGCGAGAACAAGGCGTTCCTCTCTTTCAGCCGGTCGTTCCGCAAGGCTGGGATAAATGTGCCGGAGATTTATGCCGAGGATGAGCTTTCTGGGGTCTATTTGCAGCAGGATCTGGGGCGAAAGTCGCTCTTCGATGTTTTGAACTCCGAGCGGAAGGAGAATGACGGCAAGTTCACTCCGAGGCTCAAGGAGTTATATAAGAAGGTCTTGGCCTCGCTCGCTGAGATTCAGACTAAGGGGCGGAACTGCATTGATTTTAATCTCTGCTATCCGCGGTCTGACTTCGACCAGCAGAGCATGATGTGGGATCTCCAGTACTTTAAGTACTATTTTCTGCGTCTCGCGGGAATTGCCTTCGACGAGGCCAAACTTGAGGCTGATTTCGCCACTTTCATTGCCTATCTGCTCGAGGCTAACGGGAAGTATTTCCTCTATCGCGACATGCAGAGCCGCAATATAATGATTGCGGACGATGGCACACCTTGGTTCATTGACTATCAGGGTGGACGGCGTGGCGCTCGCCAATATGATGTGGCGTCTCTCCTCTACGATGCCAAGGCCGATATCCCAAACTCAGTGCGCAATGAGCTTTTGGCTTTCTATGTCAGTAAATTGCGTAGCTCAGAGGCCAATGCTTTCCTCCGCTATTTTTATGGTTTCTGCCTCATCCGCATCATGCAGGCCATGGGCGCCTATGGCTATCGCGGATATTTTGAGCGTAAGGAGCATTTCCTCAAGAGCATACCCTTTGCCCTCGATAATCTCAAGGACATTGTGGCCCATCACATGCCAGACATTGAAATTCCTGAGCTGGCGCGGGTGTGGCGTGAACTTGCTGATTCCGAGGCTTTGCGCTCCGTGGCTAAGGGTGTCAAGCTTAAGGTTCGTGTCTTCTCGTTCTCCTATAAGCACGGCATACCGGTCGATGTGTCAGGCAATGGCGGCGGACATGTGTTTGACTGCCGCGCTCTGCCCAACCCCGGGCGCGAGGAGCGGTACAGGAAAAGCACTGGCCGTGACGCTGATGTCATTGAGTTCTTTGCGCGACATGACGGCGAGATGAGGCCTTTCATTGAGGCCGCAAAGGCTATTGTCGGCATAAGTGTGCGCCGCTATGTCGCCCGCGGCTTTGCCAATCTGCAGGTCAGCTTCGGTTGCACGGGTGGGCAGCATCGCTCTGTCTTCTGTGCTGAGACGGTCGGCCGGTGGATCAAGGAGTCTTGGCCCAATGTGGATGTCGAGATTAAGCATGTTGAGCAGCAATGAACGGGATGATTTTCGCTGCCGGACTTGGCACCCGGCTTGCTCCGCTGACTCTGTCAAAGCCTAAGGCGCTGGTCGAGGTTGGTGGTGAGCCATTGCTCAGCCGGGCAATCAATCATCTGGTTCAGGCTGGCGTGAGTCATATTGTGGTCAATGTGCACCATTTCGCTGGTCAAATCATTGACTATGTGGATTCGCACCGTTGTGGCTGGAGAGCGGAGATTGTCATATCAGATGAGAGCGATTTGCTTTTAGACACAGGTGGCGGTCTCTTCAAGGCTTTACCCCTTTTCCCAGACGATGGACCCATTGTCATTGGCAATGCCGACGTGGTGTGTGACGCCCCTCTCTCTCAACTCGTTGAGACTCACAAGTTCCGTGGCTGGGATGCCACGCTCATGACGAGCCCAAGACATTCCACGAGACACCTCTTGTTTGATGGCGGCGACCGGCTTTGTGGTTGGGAGGACGTCAAAAATGACAAACATCGTGAAGCCCGCCCTGCCCCTGTCGCCTATCGTGAGGCTTTCAATGGTTTCCATGTCGTGGAGCAGCGTTTGGTCCGCTCTTTTTTCTCCGCAGACTCAGAGGTTAGCCCCCTTCCCATCATCAATGCCTATCTTGACAGGGCTGCCGATTTCATTATTGGGCGCTCGCCTATTCCCGAAGGCCGCTATTGGTTCGATGTCGGCACAGTTGAGAAACTCGCTGTAGCCGAGGAATTCTTGTCTCGCCAATAGGTGGGGCGCATCCACACTTATCTCTTTCAATGAAGTTTCTCTTTTTTCTCCTTATATCTCTTTCCCCTTTAGCCATATTTGCCCAGTCCGCTGCCGACCCTCAGTATGAGGTGCCTCTCAAGATTGATTACAGGATAAGCGGCACTTTTGGCGAGCTGCGCGGCAATCACTATCACGCTGGACTTGACATGGGTACGGCTGGTGTCGAGAACATAGAGGTCCATGCGGCGGCAGATGGTTGGGTGAGCAGAGTCAAGGTTGGCCCCTATGGCTATGGCCGAGCTCTGTATATTGATCATCCGGATGGTCACACAACTGTCTATGGTCATCTCAATGGCTTTGCCCCTAAGATTGATTCGCTTGTCCGCTCACGTCAATACGCATTGAAATCTTTCGATGTCGAGATCTTTCCTGCTAAGGGTGATGTGAGTGTCGCACGTGGCGAGGTCGTCGCCTATTCTGGCAACACGGGCGGGTCGGGTGGCCCGCATCTCCATTTCGAGGTGCGTGACACGCGCACTGAGGAGCCGCTCAACCCAATGCGCTTCATCCGTGTCGCGCCCGATAATGTCCCACCCACGCTTTTCGGGGTCAAGGTCTACGCCCTGTCCTCTGATGCGCAAGTGGCGGGCGCCTCGGCTGATAAATATCTCAATCTTCAATCTGTCAAAGGCAAGACTATTGACTGCGTAGGCTCTATAGGTCTCGGCATCCATTGCACGGACTATGTGGCGGTTGGCGGCCGTCCGTGTGGCGTGATTGAGATAAGTCTTTTCGATGGCGACTTGTTGGTCTATCACTCGCGCGTCGACCATTTCCCCTTCAGTCTCAATAAGCATGTCAACAGCCATATAGACTATGAGGAGAGCGTACTCCGCAAACGTTTCATTCAGCGCAGTTTTGTCGAGCCGGGTAATCAGCTGCCAATCTACTCGGCTGTCTCCACCCCCACAGTCGTCCGCGAGGGCGAGACTCATAATATGCGATATGTGGTCAAGGACTTTGCGGGCAATGAGTCTCAAGTCTCTTTCACTCTCCGAGGCAGGCGCAACGCCGGGGCCAAGCCGCGCCCCAAGCCTTCAGGCTATTTTATCTCCCGAACCCGCACATGGGCAAAGGACACGTTAGGTATTGATGTCCTCGTCCCCCGTGAAACGTTCTATTCAAACTCCTATCTAACCATCGCCCGAACCGACCGCTCGCCCGCGCTTCCTCCGCTTTTCTCCATTGGCAGCCGCACCGTACCCATCCAAAAGAGTATAACGCTCACAATGGCTGTGCCAGACGCTTGGAAAGGGCTTGGAGGGAAGGTCTTCATCGGTCGGCAATCGGGAGGCGGTTTGGCTTATCAGGGCGGCGAAATCCGCCGGGCGTCAGATTCATCGTCGGTCTATGTCATAAGCGCAAAAGTGTCACAACTCGGAGATTATACCATAGGTGTTGACTCTGTCGCTCCGTCTGTCGCCATCTCAAATAAAGGCAATGTCCTTCGTCAGGCTGATTGGGTCTACATACGTGTTGCTGACAATGCGAGCGGAATAAGCAAATATTCGGTAACTATTGATGGTCAATGGCACGTCTTCGAGTATGACTATAAGAATGCGCGCCTCAAAGCCCAACTGAGCTACCTTGGCATAAAGGCCGGCTCGCACAAGCTCCATGCCGAGGTGTCTGACGCCTGCGGTAATGTGAGGACTTTTGACTGGTCCTTCGTGGTGAAGTGATTTTCTGCGCGGGGACGGGCTTGCTCCCACCTTGCGCAAAACAAAATATAAAGCGAGGGCGCGACACATAACGTGTCGCGCCCTCGCTTGTTGTTGTTTGCGGTTTTAAGCACCGCTGCGCCTCTTTCTACTCGAAGCTCTTGTTATACTGCTCCATTGCGCGTGCGCTCATGCCCATTGATGAGAAGCCGCCATCGTGGTAGAGGTTCTGCATGGTGATCTTGCGGGTCAGGTCAGAGAACATTGTGACGACGAAGTTTGCGCACTCCTCAGCTGATGCGTTCCCAAGTGGGCTCATGCGGTCAGAAAAGTCCATCAGTCCGCCGAAGCCATGGATGCCAGAGCCTGCGGTTGTTGCGGTTGGCGACTGAGACACGGTGTTGACGCGCACGTGACGCTCGTGGCCATAGATGTAGCCGAAGCTGCGTGCTATGCTCTCCAAGAGGGCCTTGGCGTCCGCCATGTCGTTATATCCGTCAAAGGTGCGCTGAGCGGCAACATATGACAATGCAACGACTGAACCCCACTCGCTGACAGCGTCCATTTGATAAGCCACCTGGAGCATCTTGTGGAAAGAGATGGCTGATATATCTAAGGTCTTGCCCAAGAAGTTGTAGTCCAAGTCGGTATACTCGCGCTTCTTGCGGACGTTCAGGCTCATGCCAATGGAGTGGAGAACGAAGTCAATCTTGCCTCCCAAAATCTCCTGTGACTGCGAAAAGACGTTCTTCAGATCCTCGACGCTGGTCGCGTCGGCGGGAATGAGCTCAGAGCCGGTCTTCTTGCCCAACTCGATGACCTCACCCATGCGGCAAGCGGCTGGAGTGTTTGAAAGGGTGAAAATCGCACCCTGCTCCTTGGCCTTCTCGGCTACCTTCCACGCTATCGACTTGTCGTTGAGCGCGCCGAAGATGATACCGCGCTTGCCTTCCAGTAAGTTCTGTAACATTCTGTGTTTTGTTCTGATGATTCAGTTTGAATTATGCCAACTTTGTTGACGGTGCGAAGTTACGCCGTTTTGTAAACTCCATATTACAAAATGTGTTAATAATAAATAAGCGGCCATTTCTCACTGTGATTTCACCCTCTTTTGTGTTACTTTTGAACTTCTTTTAAGGAAAATCCCCCACACCCTATTTTATTCTCATGAATTTCCTACATCGCAGCGTCGCCGCAGTGGCGACTCTCATGACTGTCTGCGCTGCCTCTTTTGCGCAGATGGTCGAACCCGTTCATTTCAAGACTTCTTTCCCTGAGAACCCAGCCGAAAAGGCTGAGATTGTTTTTGACGGGAAGATTGATGACGGGTGGCACGTCTACTCCACCAATCTGGGTAGCGAGGGCCCCATCGAGGCGCAACTCTTGGTTAATAACCTCAAGGGTGTCGAACTTGACGGGCCTTTGTCCACAAGGGGCAAGGAGATTAAGAAATATGATGACATGTTCGGCATGGAGCTCCGCTATTTCGAGGGTAAGGTGACTTTCGTCCAGCCTGTGCGCTTCACTTCAGCCGACTATTCAATCGACGTCACTCTCGAATATGGCGCTTGCAATGACAACAGCTGCCTGCCGCCTACTCACGTCGATTTCCGCAAGAGTGGCAAATGCGCACTCGCGCAGTCCGGTCAACCAGCCGATCAGACTGAAACTGACCAGCCTGTAGTCTCTAAAGATTCTGTCGCCGCTGCGCCGCACGCGGTCTCTGACACATGGAAGCCGGTCATCGATCAGATGAATGAGCATGCCGACGCTTTGGCTGCCGACATGCCTCTTTGGAAGATTTTGCTTGAGGGCATCCTTGGCGGCCTCTTGGCTATTTTCACTCCATGCGTTTGGCCCATCATCCCTCTCACTGTCAGTTTCTTCCTGAAACGCAATAAGGAGCGCGGCAAGGCTGTGCGTGAGGCTCTGACCTATGGAGCCGCCATCGTGGTTATCTATGTGGCTCTTGGTCTCGTTGTGACAGGTGTTTGGGGGGCTAACAAGCTGAATGATTTGGCCACCAATGCGGTGTTCAACATCTTTTTCTGTGCACTCCTTCTTGTCTTCGCCGCCTCTTTCTTCGGTGCTTTCGAGATTACCTTGCCATCTTCTTGGACTGACAAGGTCGAGAGCCGGAAGAGCAAGGCGTCTGGCCTTCTCGCCATTTTCCTGATGGCTTTCACCTTGGCGCTCGTCTCTTTCTCATGCACGGGCCCCATCATCGGTTTCCTTCTTGTCGCAGTTTCCACACAGGGCTCATTCCTCGCCCCGGCTGTCGGAATGCTTGGTTTTGCCGTGGCTCTCGCTATTCCCTTCACTCTCTTCGCCCTCTTCCCGAGTTTGCTCAAGAGGGCCCCTCGATCTGGCGGATGGATGAATGTCATCAAGGTCACGCTTGGCTTCATTGAGCTCGCTTTTGCTCTTAAGTTCCTCTCTGTCGCCGATATGGCCTACGGATGGCGAATTCTTGACCGTGAGGTTTTCCTCTCTCTCTGGATTATTATTTTCGGTCTCCTTGGTGCTTATCACCTCGGTTGGCTCCGCTTCAAGGTTGACGACCCAGATCGTTCGGTGGGTGTTGGCAGTTTCTTCGTCGGTTTCGTTTCGCTCGCCTTCACTGTCTATATGATTCCTGGCCTTTGGGGTGCTCCGCTTAAGGCTGTCAGCGCATTCCTCCCGCCATACAGTACTCAAGATTTCCGCATAGGGCAGCAGAATGTCGAGGCCGAGTATAACGATTATGACGCGGCAATCGCAGCTTCTGTCACGTCCGGCAAGCCTCTGCTCGTTGATTTCACCGGCTTCGGTTGCGTCAATTGCCGCAAGATGGAGGCTGCTGTGCTCTCCGACCCTCAGGTCAAGGAGATCATCAAGAAGGATTATATTTTCGTCTCGCTCTACGTCGATGACAAGACACCACTCCCCGAGCCTCTGACTATTAATGATAACGGAACAGAGCGAGTCCTCCGCACTGTGGGTGACAAGTGGAGCTATCTTCAGGCGCACAAGTTTGGAGCGAACACGCAGCCATTCTATGTCGTGGTGGATTCTGAGGGTAATGCGCTCAGCCCTTCCCGTTCTTATGACGAGGACGTTGCCGCCTATGTCAATTTCCTCTCGACCGCCAAAGAGTAGGAGACGCCTCATAAGTCGGGACTGATATTTTTTCGTTAACTTTGGCGTACTTTTCAGGCACATAATGAAAAAGCTGCACAAGTTCGTCCTCGGAAACTACGCCGGGCCACTCGCCATGACTTTCTTCATCTCGCTCTTCATCCTTGTGATGCAGGGCCTTTGGAGATATGTCGATGACATTGTGGGTAAAGGTCTTGAGATAAGCGTGATGGCCGAGCTGCTTTTCTATGTGGCCCTGCAGGTCGTCCCTATGGCACTCCCGCTCGCCATTCTGCTCGCCTCGCTCATGACTTTTGGCAATCTTGGCGAGAACTATGAGCTGACTGCCATGAAGGCGAGCGGCATCTCGCTTTTCCGCATCATGCGACCCATGATTGTCGTCACGGCTATTGTGTCTGTCACGGCTTTCTGGTTCTCCAATAATGTCCTGCCTGTCGCAAATCTTAAATTCTACTCGCTGCTCTACAGTGTCCGTCAGCAACGTCCTGAGCTTGAGCTCAAGGAGCGCGTCTACTATGATGGCGTTGACGGCTTCCGTATCAAGATTGGGCATAAGGACCGAAAGACGGGTATGCTCTATGACCTCATCATTCATGACCACCGCGACCGCATCAATCGTAACATCAATGTCACGATGGCGGACTCTGGCATGATGGACATAGACAGCAAGGCTGGAAACATCAAGTTGGTGCTTTTTAGCGGCATCACTTATGACGAGAAGGTCACCATGGGCAACAAGCGTATGACCGATCGCGACAAACAGCTCTACCGCCATGATGAGTTCAGTCAAGAGGTCTTCCTCATCAAGGTCGACGGCCTCGACTTCTCTCGAACCAGCGAGGACGCTTTTAAGAGCAACGACCGAATGAAGAACCTTGCGCAGCTCAAACACGATGGCGACTCCATTGTCGGCCGCTGCGACTCTATCCTCGGTCAGCTTAAGACGGATGTCAAGTCATATACTTTCAAGAAGCTGTCTTCGCGTTTCAAGAGTGACTCCCTCATCGTCCTGTCCATCGACACGGCCAAGACGATAGCTGTCGACAGTATGTCGCACACGCTCACTATAAGGCAGTTGCACACAGCTACGCAAAATGCGCTCCGAACTGTCAGGAGCAATAAGCAGGTTGTCGATGAGCGTGTCATGACTTATGACAATGAGCACCTGAAAGTCAATCGACACCAAATGGAGATACACCGCAAGTTCACGCTCCCTGTGGCCTGCCTGCTCTTCTTCTTCATTGGCGCGCCTCTCGGGGCTATCATCCGCAAGGGTGGACTTGGAACACCTATTGTCATCTCCATCATCTTCTTTATCTTCTACTACGTCATTGACACTTTTGGCGCCAAGATGGCGCGAGAGGATGTCTGGCCTGTGTGGTGCGGCATGTGGCTGTCCACTGGAGTGCTCGCCCTGATTGGCTCATTCTTGACCTACAAATCGGCAACTGACTCTGCGCTCTTCCGCTCCGAGGCCTATGGCCGTGTGGCTGACAAGATTAAGCATTTCATCAAGAAGAGACGCGAGGCCAAGCTGCGCAAGATGCGCGAGGATGGCGACCCCATGGCTTTCTGATGAAGCCATAGCACCTTCCCCCACGCCCTTTCACTAATCACGAAACATATTAAGCTTTAGCATAATAAATGGACATAAATAATCCCGATGCGAGAGAGCATCTCGACAAGGTTGAAGATGCCATCGAGGCGTTTAAGCGTGGCGAGTTCGTCATTGTCGTTGATGATGAGGATCGTGAGAACGAGGGCGACTTCATAACCCCCGCCGAGCTCATAACTCCCGAGAAAGTCAATTTCATGCTTAAGAATGGGCGTGGAGTGCTCTGCGTGCCCCTCTCCATTGACCGTTGCGAGCAACTCGAGTTGCCTCACATGGTCTCCGACAACACTTCAATTCTTGGCACGCCTTTCACTGTGTCTGTCGACCTACTTGAGGGCTGCACCACTGGCGTCTCCATCCACGACCGCGCCGCCACCATCAAGGCGTTGGCCGACCCGACAAGTAAGCCTACCGACTTCGGTCGCCCAGGACATATCAACCCCCTCTATGCTCAAAACAGGGGCGTCATTCGCCGTGCTGGTCACACCGAGGCAGCCATTGACCTTGCCCGCCTCGCAGGTCTGCAGCCCGCTGCCGCCCTCATTGAGATTATGAATGAGGATGGCACCATGGCTCGACTTCCACAGCTGCGCGAGATCGCAAAGGAACACAGCATGAGGCTCATCTCTATTAAGGATTTGATTGCTTATCGCCTTAAGACTGAGACCCTCGTCTCTCGTGGCAGCGAGGTCCATCTTCCCACGCAGTATGGCGATTTCCGCCTCATCCCTTTCCGCCAGCAGAGCAACGGCAAGGAACACATAGCACTCATTAAGGGTGAGTGGAAGGCTGATGAGCCCATTCTTGTGCGTGTCCACTCTTCTTGTATGACTGGCGACATCTTCGGCTCTAAGCGCTGTGAGTGCGGTGAGCAGTTGCACAAGGCTATGGAGACTATTGACAAGGAAGGCAAAGGCGTGGTCGTTTATCTCAATCAGGAGGGCCGAGGCATTGGTCTCATGGCAAAGATTGAAGCCTATAAGCTTCAGGAGCAGGGCCTTGACACGGTCGATGCCAATGTGCACCTCGGTTTTGACCCAGACGAGCGCGATTATGGCGTGGGCGCGTCAATCCTTAAAGAGCTTGGCGTCCATAGGATGAAGCTCATGACCAACAACCCTGTCAAGCGTGTGGGACTTGAGTCCTATGGACTCGAAATTGTAGAGAATGTCCCCATTGAGATTGAGCCCAATCAGTTCAATGAGTACTATATGCACACTAAGAAGGTGCGTATGGGGCATAATCTCCACCTTGTGAAGTAGTTGAGGCTTACGATGAAGTAAAAGGCTCTTCACTTCTGCTTAATATAGCTGGCGCGCCAAAGTTTACTAAACTTGTCGCGCCAGTTTTCCTTTGTCCTTTTTGTCGGATGGATGAAGGTTATAACTGCAGTTTTTGGGGGGCTATCCCCACAAAAAGACAACCGGCAGACGTTAAGTAAAAAAACGTCTGCCGGTTGTCTTTTCTATTTTTATTGTCTTCAATCAGAAGGTGTATCCAATATTGAATGACATAGCCGAGTTCCTCATTCGGTACTTGTCATCCCACCTTCCGAATCCGTTGTCGAATTTCATGACGGATGAGAGTCCGAAGTCGAAGCTCACCCCTGCGTAGAGGTGATTGAAAAATGTGACACCGCCGCCAAACAAGACTCCTACGCCTGCCTTGTTTATGGTCACATCGCTCGTCAGAATCCCCATCTCGTTAAGCAAGTCGCATACCTCGCTCTCGTCTAACGCGTCAGTTGTGGAGTTCTCTTTTGTATATGTGGCAGTCTCTTTCCCGCCGCTAAATGCGGTTATGGCGTATGTGCTGTGTTTGACCTTTGACTTTCCGCTAAACGAGAAGCGAGCGTACGGGCCTGCGAATGCGTCCCAATACATTGAGCCGTTAACTCCAAACTGTCGGCCATAGTGGCACATCACTGGCACGCTTATGCCATGAAGACGTGTCTTGACTGTCCAACTGTCACGCAGCAGGCTCTCCGAATCGTCGTCTTCCGTGTAACCATAGGTGACTGTTTTGTTCGTCCCGCCATATTGCTGATAATAGGCGCCCGTCTCCACGCCCCAATGGTTGGCAATGGGGCATACCACGCTCACGCCCGCCCTGAGACCTGGCAGTGCGCTCTTCTTGAACGGGTCATGGTCTTCATCGTCCATGTCTTCGTCAAAATCGTCCACGCCAAATGTAGAGATTGAGCTTACACCGGCGCGTATGCCGATTTTTACGCGCTCATTTGACTCATTGTTGCTCTGCGCGTTGACTGCCGAACTTATCATGGTCAGTGTTATTGCGCTGGCAATCAGTGCTGTGTAGTAAAATTTCATAGCTAACCCTTCTTTTGTTGCTTGAGCTAAATTATACCCTTTCTTAATAGTTTCCAAGTTTTTCCGATATAAATGACCTCTTTTGGGCAAACCAATTTTTCGTGGTAATGGGGTGGGGCGGAGGTGTTTCCTTTTGATATGAATGTGCAAATGTCTTGTTTGTTCTGAAATTAAATGTAACTTTGCACCAATAAATAATTAATATCTTCCAAAAGTGAAGCGTTTTTTACTCGCAATTTGCCTTTCGTCGATTGGTCTCGCACCCACTTTGGCTGGTGGACTGCTTACCAATACCAATCAGAATGTGGCTTTTCTCCGCAACCCATGCCGCGATGCCTCCATTGGCATTGATGGTGTCTATAGCAACCCGGCTGGCGTCATTTTCATGCCTGAGGGCTTTCATCTTTCGCTCAACATCCAGAGTGCCCACCAGCGCAGAACTGTGACGTCCATTTTCGGCGGTTTCGCCTACGGTGTGAATAATGGTGGCCAAACCCGTAAGACTTTTGAGGGTGAGGCTCATGCCCCAGTTGTGCCATCAGTCCAGGCTGCTTATAATAAAGGGCGATGGAGTTGGCAGGCTGGGTTCGCAGTCACAGGCGGCGGCGGTAAGTGCGTTTTCGATAAGGGGCTCGGCTCGTTTGAGAGCATTGTCTCCCTCTTGCCAATGCTCGGGCAGGGGATGGGGCTCGGCATCACGGGTTATGACTATGAGAGTTATCTCAAAGGTCGTCAGTATTATTTCGGTCTCCAGCTCGGCTCTGCGTTCAAGATTACGGACAATCTCTCAGCCTACGCTGGTGTGCGCCTGACATACGGCTCTTGCAACTATCACGGCTACCTCCGTAACATTCAGATTATGACGGATGGCGCGCTCGTTAATGCCTCCTCCTGTTTCTCGCAATTGTATGAGAGGGCAATTTCTGGAGCCGCCCAATGCCGTGATGCGGCTGCCGCCTATCGTGCAAACGGTGATGAGGCCACGGCAAAAGCCTATGAGGTTCAGGCTGAGACTCTCACCGCACAGGGCGAGACGGCAGGCGCCATGTCTAAGGCCACGACTGATGTCACCCTCAACTGTGACCAGACAGGCTTCGGCGCGGCTCCTACCCTTGGTGTTCATTACAAGGTGTGGAATCTCGATATAGCGGTCAAATATGATTTCCGCACCCGTATGGAACTTAAGAATGTGTCGGCCAACAGCGAGAGCGCGTCAAATCTCTCCTCGCTCAGCAAATTCGCTGATGGCAACCGCATCCGCGAAGACAATCCCGCTCTGCTTACGGCCGGCGTCAGTTGGCAGATAATCAAGCCCCTCCGCTTCGCAGTCGGCTACCACCACTTCTTCGACAAGCAGGCTAAGGCCTATGGCGATGCGCAAAAGAAGTTGAAGGGCGGCACTAATGAGTATCTCGCAGGTCTCGAGTATGATGTCTGCAAACCTCTCATGCTCAGTGTCGGCATCCAAAGCACTAATTACCAATTCACTGACGACTACATGAACGACATCAGTTTCACCACCAGCTCCTATACCATCGGCTGTGGCGCATGCGTCAGGGTTTCGGACAAGGTGAAAATCAATGTGGCGTATTTCCAGACGAATTACCAGACTTATGACAAGGTTACGTCTGACTATGGCAACATCTCGTCTCTTGTCAATGCCATGACTCAGAGTTCTATGGGAACTCAGCTCGCACAGTCTGGAGCTCTCGCCGGCTCTGACTCGTTCACGCGCACCAATAAAACTTTCGGCATCGGTGTCGATTTCAGCTTCTAACTTGCT
>CAVFBC010000005.1:94058-131028 GCA_963620575.1 Alistipes putredinis
ACTTGCTATTCCTGGCTATGTGAGCGCAATTACGTCCGCTCACAGTCTATTTATTTGTTGGTTTATGCGTGGTTGTGCCATTCTTTGGTGCAACCACGCTGTTATTTTGTTGTCAACAACCAATAATAATTATCACAATGAAGACACTGAAATCTACCATTCTTGCCGTTGTTGCACTTGTATCCTCTTTCTGCCATGCTCAGAACGTGACTGCCCCTGTTGAGACAGGACCTGCATATATCGGAGCAACCCGAGAGGCGGGTAAGTTTGCGGGGCATATGGCATTAGGCTTCAATATGGCCACATATGGCATCTCCGTAGGCACGTATGACGACAATCCCGATTTGGTTGTGACTGAGCTTGTTATAACTACTTGTACGAGTGGTAATTATGTCGATATAAATGCAAACTCAAAGTTCATTCTGAAGGTGAATGGCGAAAATATGATTCTCACAACTCCCAATGGCACAAATTGGGTGGGCTCGCACAGTTCGTATGTCAGCTCCGCTGGTATTGTGGGCGCAATTGTTGGTAGTAAACAGGTTGTTTATCAGTCGGTGGCGCACTATCCTATCACAGGTGAGCAACTTGATCTGCTCCTCAAGTATGGTTTCACTAAATACCGCTTCCAAGTTGATGGTAAAGTCATTGAGGGCGAGTTCTCTGAAAGGAAGTTGCGTCGCATGACAGAAGACTTGAATGATGCCTATAACGAGGTCCGCGAGAAGCAAGCCGCAATATCAAACAAGGTAAACGACTTGTCTGATTTCTAATCTTTCTCCCGTTTCACCTTTTGTAGTGCATATCTCATTTGCTGCTACAGAATCGGGGCTTGGAGCAGTATTACTACGTCTCGCAAAACCCATAATCAAAAAAAAAACTCCTCAGATGCCCCGTCTTAGGCATCTGAGGAGTTTTTTTATAATAACCCGAAGCCACCACCAGTCCTCTGATTTTGGCGATGTTCTCAGTTATGAAAATAGTGCCATCATTTTTGATAATGGTCACAAACACCTATTTACTCCCTCCGCACGTCACCACATCCACCACATGACTGCCAGCTCCCATCAAATCCGCGCGCTCTGACACACTCTTCTGATATTCAATAAATCGGCAGAATGTCTCTTCGCTCATCTGGTTAATGCGTGTGCGCATATAGTCGGCTGGGCCGTCGGGCGAGAAGATGGTGACGCGTTCCAGACCAGCCTTGCGATTGAGGGCGTCTATGTCCTCAATGCGCACATAGTCATAGAGCTCATCGGGTGTGGCCTGAATGTGGAAGTTGCTGTCTACTGCGCCTCGCTCCATCAGTCCGCCTATGCGCTCCTCGTCAAAGCAGTAGGAGAGTATGCTGTACTCGTTCATCAGATATGCCACGAAGATTAATCCCCCGGGCTTAGTCACACGCTTGGCCTCTGTTAATGCCTTGACTTTCTCATCGCTGCCGATAAGGTGGTAGAGCGGCCCGAGCAAGAGAGTTATGTCTGCCGTGGCGGATGGCAGGAATGGCATGTTGCGGGCGTCTCCTTTCACCACGTTGGCCGTAGGCTCACGTTTCAGAAACACGTCTATGTTGCGCTGCACCAGTTCCACGGCCTTCACGTCATACCCCTCAGCCATGAGAGCCGATGTGTAACGGCCTGTGCCCGCGCCAATGTCGAGCAACTGATAACCAGGACGGAGAAATCGGTGCAGATGATACATTGTCGTCTCAAACTCCACAATGCCGTGCCGACGCAGTAAGCGCAGATCCTCCGGGTGTTTGTTATAATGCTTCTCTATGTTTGATAAAGCCATGATTACTTATAAGTTGCATGGTTTTAAAACAAATAGCCACGATGATTTCTCTGATGAGACATCACCGTGGCTGTTCTATTCATGTAGGCGTCAAGCCGTATTTAAGAGCCTGACGCTTCGTCTTGCTTAGACGTTTCTACTCGTTGTCATTGCGACGTGGAGCGCGGTCGCCATCGCGGCGAGGGCCATGACCACCCTCACGACGAGGACCCCTGTCGCCACCCTCGCGGCGTGGACGCTCGGGGCGCTCTACATAACCCTCGGGCTTCGGAACGAGGTCGCGGCGGCTCAAGCGCATCTTGCCGGTCTTGGGGTCGATCTCCTTGAGGAGGACCTCAATCTCATCGCCCTCTTTGCAGAAGTCGTTCGGATCCTCAATGCGCTTCCAGTCCATCTCTGAGACATGGAGAAGACCGTCCTTGCCCGGCAGAATCTCAACGAATGCGCCGAAGGTGGTGATGGTCTTAACCTTGCCCTTATAGGTCTGGCCAACCTCAGGAACAGCCACAATCTGCTTGATGCGTGCGAGTGCGGCATCGATGCTATCCTTGTTGGCTGCTGCGATGCTGACAATGCCTCGCTTGTCGTCCTCCTCGATGTTGATGGTGGTGCCAGTGGTAGCCTGGATATCCTGAATAATCTTGCCGCCCGGGCCGATGACAGCGCCAATCATATCCTTCGGGATGTCGATGGCGATGATGCGCGGGGCGTGAGGCTTGTAATCCTCGCGAGGCTGAGGCAGCTCCTCAAGCATGCAGTTGAGGATGTGGAGACGGCCTGCCTTGGCCTGTGCGAGAGCCTTGGCGAGAACCTCATACTTGAGGCCGTCAACCTTAATATCCATCTGGGTGGCGGTGATGCCGTCCTTGGTGCCAGTGACCTTGAAGTCCATATCGCCAAGGTGGTCCTCGTCGCCAAGAATGTCGGAGAGGACGCAATACTTGTCGCTCTCGGTGTCGGTGATGAGACCCATTGCGATGCCTGCGACGGGCTTCTTGATCTGAACGCCGGCATCCATCAATGCGAGGCATCCTGCGCAGACTGTCGCCATTGATGACGAGCCGTTTGACTCAAGGATGTCGCTCACAACACGTACGGTATATGGGATGTCCTCAGGAATCATGTTCTTGAGGGCGCGCATTGCCAAGTGGCCGTGACCAATCTCGCGACGACCTACACCGCGGGGTGCCTTGGGGTCGTTCGTTGAGAAAGGCGGGAAGTTATAGTGGAGAAGGAACTTCTCGGTGCCGCGGACGGTGGCCTCGTCAATAAGCTTCTCGTCAAGCTTGGTGCCAAGGGTGACAGTCGAGAGGCTCTGAGTCTCACCACGGGTGAAGATTGCCGAGCCGTGGGGGCCAGGCAGGTAGCCTACCTCGCACCAGATGGGGCGAATCTCATCGGTCTTGCGGCCGTCCAAGCGAATCTGCTCATCGAGCAGCACGCGGCGGACTGCGTCGCGCTCCACGTCATGGTAGTAGCGGCTGATGAGGGCGGTTGGAATCTCACCCTCATATCCCTCGGGGTAGTTGTTTGCGATGAACTCCTCCTTGATGGCGTCAAACTGGCGGCCACGCTCCGCCTTGTTGGCGATGCGGCTGCGAGCCACGTTCTTGGCCTTCTCGTAGCACTGCTCGCGAACCTTTGCGCGCAGCTCCTCGTCGTTCTCCTCATGGCAATACTCGCGCTTGGGCTTGCCAATCATCTCGCGGAGCTCAAGCTGAGCCTGACACTGCTTCTTGATGGCCTCGTGAGCGAACTTGAGGGCCTCGAGCATGTCATCCTCAGAGACCTCTTTCATCTCGCCCTCGACCATGTTGATGTCGTTCATTGAGGCTGCGACCATGATGTCCAAGTCGGCACGCTCCAGGTCCTTAGAAGACGGGTTGATGCAGAGCTTGCCATCAATGCGTGCCACGCGGACCTCAGAGATTGGTCCGTTCCAGGGAATGTCAGAGATGACCATGGCTGCCGAGGCAGCGAGACCGGCGAGGCTGTCTGGCATGACGTTTTCGTCGGCTGAGAAAAGGGTTATGTTGACAAAGGTGTCAGCGTGGTAGTTGTCGGGGAAGAGTGGGCGGAGCGCACGGTCCACAAGGCGGGCTATGAGGATCTCATAGTCTGATGCGCGGCCCTCGCGGCGGGTGAAGCCGCCTGGGAAACGGCCTGCAGAGGCGAATTTCTCCTTATACTCAACAGTGAGGGGCATGAAGTCGGTGTCCGGCTTAGCCTCCGTGGCGCTCGTCACTGCGGCGAGCAGATAAGTGCCGCCACACTTGACCATCACTGAGCCGTCGGCCTGCTTGGCAAGCTTATTGGTCTCGATGGTTATTGTCCGGCCGTCGCCAAGGTCAATGACCTTCTCTACTGGCGTTGGTTTTTCCATAAATCTATATCTTGTATTATACCTATTTAATCGCGTGCAAAGATACCTCCTATTGACGAGAAAAGAAAATTTTTTAACAAAGGCGTCACAACTCAATAATGTTGTTCCTTATCCCGAATCGGATTATGTCCACAGTGGTCTTGAGGTTCAACTTCTGCATGATGTGGTTCTTATGGCTCTCCACAGTGCGGACGCTCAGGAAAAGCTTGTCGGCAATGTCCTTGTTGCTCATGTTGCTGCCCCACAGCTTCAGTATCTCTATCTGGCGCGAACTGAGCATGTCTATGTCCGGCTCGGTCTTGCCCTTGGCGGTGTCGCTCGCCACTACGCCGTCCACGTATTTGTCCACCAGCACGTCGGTTATCTGCTTGCTGAAGTACTCGAACCCGTTGCGGACGGTCAGTATGGCCTGGATCAGCTCCTGCTTGTCGGCTCCGGGTGCAAGGACTCCCTTGGCCCCGTTCTTGATGGCCTGGGTCACGCTCTGGGCCGTCGGGTCCATAAGCATGACGATGCAGCGCAGGCGCTCAAACCTCTGCGTCAGCTGTTTGACAAACTCAATGGGGGCCTCCTCCCCATGGTGCGAGCACACGAGGACTATGTTGACCCCGTCGGTCTTGATGTTACCCACGGCTACGGCCACGTCTATGTTTACCTCCTCGGATTCGAACTCCTCGTATGCTTCGCTTACAAGCCGCGTCAAGCCGGTGCGCAAGAGCGGGTGGCTGTCATACACTCCTATCTTTATCATCTCTACTGTTCTGTAAGCTGTATGGTCTGGTTTCTGCGGCAATCTTTCGTCTCTTGGCGATTAATTTCCGCGCCAAATATAGTGAAAAATCCGCCTTCTTGTCTGTTCCTAAATTCGCGAATTGATAATCTCTCGTGATTTTTCATCCTCGGAATGAGAATGGCGAGGTCGCAACATCGGCAGTTCAGGATGTTTTGGGGTGAGTCAAGTGCGACGAATCCTGCCTCAACGCCATAGCGTTTGACAAAAAAAGTGGGGATAGTGGGCGCATGGGCTGATTTTATGGGGGTGCTAAAGGATTTTTAGACATTTCTAAACCAACAAAAATAGTTTTCATTTACATTCTGTCGTTTGCGGTGGCGGTTATTTGTTTATATTTGCGACTGAATTTGTAACTTGAGTGATATAATATGCAGGAGAAAATAGTCATCTTAGACTTCGGCTCACAATACACGCAGCTCATTGGCCGACGCGTGCGCGAGCAGAATGTCTATTGCGAGATACACCCCTACAACAAGTGTCCGGAGATTGACTCCAGCGTCCGCGGTGTCATCCTGTCCGGCAGCCCGGCCTCGGTCCGTCAGGCCGACGCCCCAACTATCGATCTCAGCGGCATCCGCGGCAAGGTCCCCGTACTCGGCGTATGCTATGGTGCGCAATATCTCGTCCACTCAAACGGCGGTGAGGTTGAGCCCAGCACAACCCGCGAGTATGGCCGTGCCATTATGACGGTCGGCGCACCCGGCTCACCTCTCTTCATCGGAGTCTCAGCTCAAAGCCAGGTTTGGATGTCACATGGCGACACTATCGTCAAGATGCCAGCAAATTTCCGCTTGCTCGCGTCTACTGAGTCTGTGCCCAACGCCGCTTTCAAGATTGATGGCGAGGAGACCTACGGCATCCAGTTCCACCCCGAGGTTTTCCACTCCACTGAGGGACCCAAGATCCTCCACAATTTCGTGGTCGGCATCTGCGGCTGCTCACAAAACTGGACCCCTGTCTCGTTCATCGAGTCGACTATAACTGAGATCCGTCGCAAGGTAGGTCAAGATCGCGTGATCCTTGGCCTCTCTGGTGGCGTAGACTCTACCGTGGCGGCAGTCCTCCTGCATCGCGCCATAGGCAAGAACCTCACTTGCATCTTTGTCAACAACGGTTTGCTCCGCAAGAATGAGTTCGATGGCGTCCTCGCTCAGTACAAGGGCATGGACCTCAATGTCATTGGCGTCGATGCTACTGACAGGTTCATGAAGGATCTGGCTGGTGTTACCGAGCCCGAGAAGAAGCGCAAAATCATTGGCGCTGACTTCATCGAGGTTTTCAACGCCGAGGCCATGAAGATTCAAGACGCTCGCTGGCTCGGTCAGGGAACTATTTACCCTGATGTCATCGAGTCGACCTCCGTCAATGGCCCATCTGCCACCATCAAGAGCCACCATAACGTGGGTGGCCTCCCCGAGAAGATGAACCTCAAGCTCGTCGAGCCCCTTCGTCTCCTCTTCAAGGATGAGGTGCGCCGCGTTGGTGCAGCCCTCGAAATTGCGCCCGAGCTCCTTGGCCGCCATCCGTTCCCCGGCCCAGGTCTTGGCATCCGAATCCTTGGCGCAGTCACCCCCGAGAAGGTTCGCGTCCTTCAGGAGGCTGATGACATCTTCATCTCCGCACTCCGCTCTGAGGGGCTCTACGATAAGGTCTGGCAGGCTGGCGTCATGCTTCTTCCTGTCCAGTCCGTCGGCGTCATGGGCGATGAGAGGACTTATGAGAATGCCGTTGCCCTCCGCGCTGTCACGTCCACCGATGGCATGACTGCCGACTGGGTGCACCTCCCATATGATTTCTTGGCTCGTGTCTCCAACGACATCATTAACAAGGTGCGTGGAGTCAACCGCGTAGTCTATGACATCAGCTCTAAGCCACCCGCGACTATTGAGTGGGAGTAGGCTCAAGCCTTTTGATATTCTAAGCCTTCCGGCTATCCTCTTTTTCTTGTTGAGGATACCGGAAGGTTTTCTTGTTTACGCACAGTCCTCTAACTATGAGTGCCGCTCTGCGACTTCTCTTGGTTGTCAGACCTGCTCATCATCGTCTTTTCTTGCTTCCGTTGAATGATTTTAAGAATAAATTTAAGGTAACCCCATCTATTTAGACTAACTTTGCGCAATGACATAAGCAACTGATGAAACACACTTATCGACTAATCTCACTGCTTCTGCTTCTCGTCTGCTGCCTTTGTGCCAATGCGCAGCGCAAGGTCAAGTTCACGGTTCTTGAGGACGGGACGGAGCAACCTATCATCTCGGCGGCAATCGCCACGTCAGTTTCACCCGACATGAAAAATCCGTCGGGGGCTGCCACAGATATCAACGGCGTGGCCTCGGTAAGCGTCCCGCACGGTGTCAAGGTCTACTATCAGGTCACCTCTCTGGGGTTTGTGACTCTCCGTGGGGAAATAGGGCCTAAGGATACAGAGGTTTCGCTCGTCATGAAGGAGGACGTCATGAAGGTTAATGAGGTGGTGGTCACTGGCAGCCGAGCCGCACGCCCCATCAAACTCAGCCCAGTCTCAACCCAAGTTATTGGTGGCAAGGAACTTGTTGACGCCGGCTATGGTAACCTCCAGCAGGCTCTTCAACAGGAGACCCCTGGCCTCAATATCCAAAAGGTGGGTTTTGGCAACGAGATTTCCATGCAGGGACTTGACGCGCGCCACGTCCTTTTTCTTCTCGATGGCGAACGCATGACTGGCGATATGGCTGGCAATCTTGATTATGAGCGTTTTAATCTGCACGCCATCGACCGCATTGAGGTTGTTAAGGGGGCCAGTTCGACCCTCTATGGCAGCCGCGCTTCGGGAGCCGTCATTAATCTCATAACCAAGAAGACTGTCAAGCCTCTTGATATTCAGGCGGGTGTCCGATGGGGGCAGATGAATGAGAAGAATTACTCCAACCCCCAGCCCAAGGATTTCCTCTATATGTTTGAGAAGAACTCAGACCGGCCTAACCTCCAAGGCTGGGTGTCGGCTGGTTTCAAGGCTGGCAAACGCGTCACTTCGCAAACTGATGTCTGGTACAGCTCATCTGACGCTTTCTATATGTATCAGGCGGATAATGACGTGAAGGTCTATACGGCTCAGGCCAATGATTTCCTGTCTTCCGATACGACTGTTGTCAGCACTGCTGCGCGCTCGCCCATGGGCATTGAGGGAACTGAGCATATCTCGGCCCAGCAGAAGCTTTTCATTGATCCATGCGATGGACTCTCCATTCTCGCCTATGGCAACTATTTCTTCATGAACACCTATGACTTGGTGCAAGACATGACTTTCAGTCAGGCGGAGGATTGGACTGTAGGCGGAAAGATATATTGGACTTTCAAGGATTGGTTTAAGGTCACGGCCAGCATGCACGCCGATTTTTATGACAGGTATAAGCGTCATGAGCGCATAGACTACCGCATGAAGGTCTATGACAGTAAGATTCTTCAGCCGCGACTGACCATCTCAAGTAAATATTTCACGGGTCACGACCTGGTCTTCGGTGTCGAGCATATTAGTGACGACCTCACGTCCGACCGCTTCAATGGCGACGCGTCACACACCATGCGTAACCGTGCGCTCAAGGAGACGGAGTATTTCCTCCAGGATGAGTGGACCATCACTAAGCAATGGATGGTGTCGGTCGGTGTGCGTACTAATTTTAGCCATGCTTTTGGTCTCATGGCCATGCCCAAGGTGGCTGCCAAGTGGAATGCCAATGACAATTGGGCCATCCGCGCCAACTACTCCATGGGCTACCGCTCGCCCTCCATCAAGGAGCTCTTCTTTAACTGGGATCACCTCGGCATGTTCATGATCAAGGGCAATGAGGATCTTCAGCCTGAGAAGAACAACTACGTGAGCTTCGGAGCCGAGTTCTCAACCGACAATTTCTTTATCTCGGCCAACGCCTATGGCAATTTCTTCCATGACAAGATTGAGGGCGTCTGGAGGATTTATGACATGCAATATAATTTCGAGTATACGAATCTCTCAAGCCAAAGGCTGCTTGGCGTCGAGTCCATCCTCAAGTGGCATTTCCTTGACCACTTCACGCTCAATGGCACCTACTCGTTTGTCAATGTGTCTAAACTCGATGGCGTGCAGGTCAACACCACGTCACCCCATGCCGCCACCGGCAGCCTCGACTATAAGCTCAACAGGCGTAACTACCGCCTCGGGGCGACATTCTCAGCCTCCTACATGGGCACTAAGAAATTCGATGTGCAGGACCGATTGACTGTCAATGGCGATAGTCATGACGCCTATTTCCGTTGTGAGCTGCCCGCCTACGTCCTCTGCAACGTGTCTGTCAATCACACTTTTTTCAACAAGGCCAAGCTCACTCTCGGCGTGGATAATGTTTTCAATTACGTCCCCAAGACTCTCGGCTCCGGCATCACCATCTTTAATGTCCCGGCCACCCCAGGCGCACGCTTCCATGTGCAACTTGAGCTGCTGGTCGATGAGATTGTGAAGGCTTTCAAAAAAGATTAATCATGAGGAAGAATATATTACCCTGTCTGCTGGTCATGTCTCTCGCTTCTGTCGTCGCAAGCTGTGTGGAGTATGACGCCGAGCCATTCACGGGGCATAAGTTGCCGCGCGTGACGGGCTATAAGAGTGGTGTGACCAATGATTGGCTCTATTATAATCTCAACACCGGCACGCGCTATAATGCCATTGCGCCCAACCGCGACATCAAGGAGGGGGAGCAGATAACTAATGAGGAGGTCGCCATGGATTGGGACATTGCCTTTTGCGGTTTCCGACTGCGGACGAATAGCGGCACGAGTGGCATAGGCAATGGTGGTGCTGTGGATCTCGGATATGGCGACTATGACAAATGGACGTCTAAGGAGCAGGTCATGAACCTTGAGTTCACGCCAGACAATGACACTACCGTCTATGTTGTGTACTCTACCTCCGACTGGTCCGCCTATCTTGTCCAGCGGGCTCTCAATGGTGAGATTAAATATGAGGATTTTGACAAATACCCATGGTTTGACCCCAACCGTGGCCCTCAGCAGATGCTGACGAGCGCAAACCCCGTCCTTGCCAACGCCATGAGTTTCTCTGGCCCGCCTCCCGTCTACTCCGCCTCTTTCCATACCTACGGAATCAGGTCGGCCGATGGTGAACGTTACTATAAGTTCCAGCTCATCTCGTGGTACGATGCCGATGTCGAGATTGGTGACGAGGGCGGCGAGCTGAGTTTCTATCTTGACGAGTTGCCGTGACGAGTTCCTTCCTTTCTTGCCGTTGCGGCTTCTGATGAGAAAATATTAAACCGCGCCTTGGTACGTAATGCCAAGGCGCGGTTTTTTCGTACTAATATCTTTCTATTATTACACTTGGGGTTATATCTCGGCAAGCAAAGGCTTAATGATGCAAATCCTGTGCTCTATGTTGATGAATTGCTTTTTTGTGAGGCAGTTGGCTATAGTTCCGAGGAGTATGTTTACTTTTAGGAATAGCGACATGTAATATGGTTTCGAGTCTGCGTCTTCTCCGCTGTGACCCATCACGAATCTGTTTATCTCGTGTAGCATCTCTTTTATCTCTCTAATGTTCTGTCTGATTGCGGCTTTAGCGGTCTTCTCTTTATATCTTTCGTTTCGTTGCATGCGGTGTTCGTTGTTTGTGGGGAAATCATAACATAGGGGATTTGACGTGACGTGCCAGCAATTGCATGCTTTGCAATAGTAGCTGCGGACGGGGCTGTGCCCGTTTTTCTCTAAAATCTCTTTAGCATTATATTCCATAAATCTGTCAGCCTCTTGTTTCGAGGCAAATTGAATTTTTGCTTTGCCACAATGTGGGCAATGGACGCGGTTTTTTATGGGCTTCATAGCTCTTTTTTTAAATGTTTATGCTGATATAACGAGTGGCAGCCGCATGTTATTTTATTCCACAATGTTTTTCTCATTTTACTCTGCTTGGCGCTGAGACTACAGAAGCAGCAGATGTAACACGAAAAAGCAGCTGCGCCGAGACTCCCATGTCCCGACGCAGCCGCACAATCTATATATGGAAAAGGAATTCTAATGGGTCAAAGGCAGCCTATTGCTGCAAGTCGATGGCGAAGTAACGCACACGCCCGTCAGGATATAGGCCGGCAATGAACAGGCCGTCTGAGGCCGAAGCCACAATCTGTTGGAAGTCGCGCACTGACGTCAGAGGCATTCTGTTGGCTTTGGTTATGATGAAGCCCTCGCGGACACCTGCGTCTTTCAACTTGCCGTCTGACAGGCTCTCCACTTTTAGTCCATAGCGCAACCCGAGGCTGTTATACTCCTTTTCTGACACTGGGGTCAATTTAGCGCCGAGCAGTGACTCGTCAGCTCCCTTCACCACGCCTGTCGTGCCACGGATGTTGCGCAGTGTGGCGACAAGCTCCACGGTCTTGCCGTTGCGGAATATGGTCAGTTTTATTGAGTCGCCAGGGCGATGTTGGGCCACGCGGCTCTGCAACTCGGCCACGGAGTTGACCGCCTCGTCGTCAATCTTGGTTATGACGTCTTTCTCTTTCACGCCAGCCTCTTTGGCAGCGCCCCCGTCAGAGACGGCAGCAACAAGCACACCCTCGGGCTTCTTCATGCCGAGCGACTCGGCGCTCTTGGCGTCAATCTCACCAATGGAGACGCCAAGAAGGGCGCGCTGAACTTCTCCGTATGTCATCAGGTCTTGCGCCACTTTCTGGGCAATGTTAGACGGCACTGCGAATGAGTAGCCTGAGAATGAACCAGTAGGTGAGGCTATCGCTGTGTTGATGCCTATAACCTCGCCTTGCGTGTTGACCAATGCGCCGCCACTGTTGCCGGGGTTGACGGCGGCGTCGGTCTGGATGAACGACTCGATGGCCATGTTGGATGTGTTGATGCCCATGTGGCGACCCTTGGCGGAGACTATGCCGGCCGTCACGGTGCTCGTCAGGTTGAATGGGTTGCCAACTGCCAAAACCCACTCGCCAATCTTCACGCCGTCCGAGTTGCCGAAGCTTAGAGGGGTGAGCCCATCTGCGTCAATCTTGATGAGGGCTATGTCGGTCGTCGGGTCTGTGCCGACAAGTGTGGCCTTGAAGTCGCGCTTGTCGTTCAGCACAACCTCTATGTTGTCGGCATTCTCAATCACGTGGTTGTTGGTGACGATATAGCCGTCGGCGCTTATGATTACGCCTGAGCCTGCCCCCTGTATGGGCTCCGACCTCTGCTGCTGGCGGCCAAAGCCCGGGCCGAAGAAGAAGTCGAAGATGTCACTCCCGCCATAACTCTGCTGCTGGCTCTGCTGGGTCACTTTGACGTGGACCACCCCGTTGACTGTCTGCTCGGCGGCTGTGGTGAAGTCGGTGGGTGTGGCTGAGGCGAATGACACGTTGTGGACAGGGGCCGTCTGCTGAGTGAGGGCGGGTTGAGGCTGCGAGGCCACGTAACGTGAGTAAAGGTAGGCGCCAAAGGCCGTGCTGGCCATGCATACGCCTGTAATCATTAAATATTTCTTGATTTCCATGGTAGAAACTCTTTTTCTCGTTTTTCTTGTCGCAAATATGCGGACTGCTGTTGCGTACTCAAAAAATATTCAACATTCAGACCATTCGGCTCATTATGTGTAGCCTCTGCCAAAATGTCACGTTTGTTGATGCCTACATGCGTGTTTGACTCAGCCCTCTGCTTTCGTTTGGTTTATCGCGGCTTTTGTTTGTCAAACACCGCCAGTCGTTGACTAATGAATGTCTCGGGCGTGGAAATGTTATGCGGATGGATTAACTTTGCCGCAAGTTAAGATTAAGGCTCTTTTATCATGAAACTACTCATATTAGGTCTCGGTGGTCAGGAGATTCTGCTCATCGCAATCCTTGCGCTCCTATTCTTCGGTGGCAAAAAAATCCCCGAGTTGATGGGCGGACTTGGCAAGGGCGTCAAGACTTTCCGTGACGCCATGGATGGCAAAACCCCTGAAAAGTCCGAAAACAAGAGTGTCGAGGCTAAGTCTGACAATAAAGACGACACCAAAGCGTGACGGACGGCGGAGACAAGACTTTCTGGGAACATCTGGATGACCTCCGTGCGCTCATTGTCAGAATACTCTGCGTGGTGGGCGTGGCGGTCGTGGCCTGCTTTTGTTTCAAGGAGACGCTTTTCAGCGTAGTGCTCGCCCCTGCCCACGAGGATTTTTTTCTCTATCGGCTTCTGAGCGGCATTGCGCAGCCACATTTGCCGTCCGGCCTCATCAACACTGGTTTGGCGGGGCAGCTCATGACGCACTTCAAGGTGGCTGCGGGTGCTGGCATTGTGGTTAGCGCGCCTGTCATCGTCTACATGGTGGCTCGCTACGTCGCCCCGGCCCTCTATCCAGGCGAGAGACGAGCCCTGCGTTTTGCTTTCGGTTGGGGGACGCTGCTCTTCCTGCTTGGCATGTTTGTGGCCTACTCGCTCGTGTTCCCTTTAGCGTTTCAGTTCCTTGCCAACTATGAAGTCTCCGACGAGGTGACCAATATGTTCACTTTAGACTCTTACATTGACAACCTCCTGCTGCTATGTCTGCTCATGGGTGTCCTGTTCGAGTTGCCCATTGTGGCCATCATCCTCGGCAAGCTCGGCATCGTGACGTCTGCGCTTATGAGGAAATACCGCCGCCATGCAATCCTGGCCATTGTGACGGTGGCCGCCATCATCACACCGACAACCGACATTTTCACGCTCACGCTCGTCTCTCTGCCTGTCTATCTGCTCTATGAGGTGAGCGTCCATTTGGTCAAGTGAGCCAAAAGAGCTAACTTCGCGCCATCAAATAAATTTAATTAAGCGGCTTAAGCTCAAGGGATACAAACCCCGTCGCTTAGGAAACCGCGCCGCCGCTACCGGCTGTGAAGCAGGAGGGCACGGCGAATAAACTTAATCATTAAGATCGATCCAAGTAAAGAAAAATGGGAAACTTAGTGGCAATCGTGGGCAGGCCCAATGTAGGCAAGTCCACTCTCTTTAACCGCCTCACAGGCACCCGCTCGGCCATCGTTGATGAGACTGCCGGCGTCACCCGCGACCGTCAGTATGGCAAGGTGTTCTGGAATGGCAAAGAGTTCTCCATCATTGACACTGGCGGCTACTCCGCCAACTCAGACGACGTCTTCGAGGGCGAGATTCGCAAACAGGTTAAACTCGCTATTGACGAGGCCGCTGTCATCCTCTTCGTCGTCGATGTCCTAACTGGCGTCACTGACTATGATGACATGGTCGCTGACATGCTCCGCCGCTGCCGCAAACCGGTAGTAGTGGTGGCCAATAAGGTGGACACTGGCGACAAACTCGCCGACATGCACGAGTTCTACTCTTTCGGACTCGGTGAAATATACCCCATAAGCTCTGCCTCAGGTAGCGGCACGGGCGACCTGCTCGACCGTCTCCTCGAACTTCTCCCACCCGACGTGACTTCGGACATTGATGACTCTCTGCCAAAGTTCACCGTGGTAGGCCGACCCAATGCTGGCAAGAGCTCAATCATCAATGCTTTCATAGGCGAGGATCGTAATATTGTCACGGATGTGGCTGGCACCACGCGCGACTCTATCTTCACTCGCTACAATAAGTTCGGCAAGGATTTTTATCTTGTCGACACTGCCGGCTTGCGCAAACGCAACAAGGAGAAGGACGATGTCGAGTTCTACTCCACCATGCGCAGTGTCCGAGCCATTGAGAGTGCGGATGTATGCATCCTCATGGTCGATGCTACACGCGGCCTTGAGAGCCAGGATAAGAAAATCTTCGGTCTCGTGGAGCGTAACAAGAAGGGCATTGTGGTGGTTGTCAACAAGTGGGACCTCATCGAGAAGGGCAACAACACGATGAAGGAATGGGAGGATAATATCCGCCGCGAGTTCGCACCCTATACCGATATACCCATCGTCTTCACATCCGTCCCCTCTAAGCAGCGAATCCATCAGGTTGTCGAGCAGGCTTGCCGCGTATATGACAACATGAAGAGGAAGGTCGGAACCTCCCAGCTCAACGAGCTTATGCTCCCTCTTATCGAGAGCTTCCCACCTCCAATGTACAAAGGTAAGGTCGTCAAAATCAAGTATGTGACGCAAATCCCGACCCCGACCCCCACGTTCGCTTTCTTCTGCAACTTGCCTCAGTATGTCCGTGAGCCATATATGCGGCGTTTGGAGAACATCATCCGTAAGCAGTGGGATTTCTCTGGCGTGCCCGTCGGCATTGTCATGAGAAAGAAGTAAGTCGCCCTTTAAACTTCACTCCTTATAATGAAATTAGCTGATGCCTTGGCTTGCTTCTTAGGCGGCGTGCGTACTGTTTCCGTCTCCGTCATAACCAAGCCGCGTGTTTTCCGCGAGGCGGCTTTCGCTGTCGATGTGGCCATCAGCCTGACGCTGGCCATCTTCCCGGGTATGTTCGGGTGGGTGGCCTGCGTCAGCTATTTCCTCTTGAGGGATGTCCTCACCGCAAGCCGGCAAAGCCTCGGCAAAGGACTCTATGGGCTCATCGTTGTCCGTGAGTCTGACGGAAAGCAGATTTCTTGGCAAATGTCCATTGTGCGCAGTCTGCTCATGCTCGCACCCCCTGTCAATCTCGTGGATATCTTCTATTTCGTCCGTGACGGGCGGAGGTTGACTGACCAATGGCTTGGTTTTGATGTGGTTTATGACAAAGTGGATGATAAACCACAAAACGAAGATGATGGTGAAAATCCACCAAACGAGGAGTAATGTCCACCCGCATTAAATGTACATTTACGAATTTCGTGTATCGTTAACAGACGCAGACACGAATGTCGTACAAGATTACATCATACTACAAAAATATAGCGTTACTCCCTTTATGCGCAGCCGTGCTGGCTTCGTGTGGTAACGCCAATCAACCCTCTGACGCCGACCCGGCAGCTTCGGCCTCTTCTGATTCCACCCAAACAGCACAATCTGATCCGCTGCAGCGCCCCGAGCCTCCAAAGGGAGACCCTCTGCGCCCTGTGGCCCATGACCCCGTGATCGCCACGCAAGGTGACACTATTTACGCCTTCTCGACTGGCTATGGTGTCATGCAACTCCACTCTGTCGACCTCAAGGAGTGGACGGTCGACGGACCTTGTATTGAAGCCCTGCCAGATTGGGTCAAGCAGCATAACCCCGAGGCCTCTATGCACCTCTGGGCCCCTGATATTATATATGCCAATGGCCTTTGGCACCTCTACTATTGCAGTTCGGTGTTCGCCAAGAACATTTCTGTCATTGGCCATCTGACCAATAAGACGCTCAACCGCTCAAGCAAGGACTATAAGTGGGTGGATCAGGGCCTTGTTGTTGAGTCGATACCTCATCGCGATTTCTGGAACGCCATTGACCCCAATGTCGTCCTTTGTGGTGACGGCTCTGCATGGATGACTTTCGGCTCTTTCTGGGGCGGCATTAAGCTTGTCCGACTCGACTCTAATCTCAGTTCTTTGGCCGAGCCGCAGCAGTGGTTCACCATAGCCTCACGCCCGCGTACTCAGACGCTGACGGCCGATGACCCGGGCGATGGTGCAGTCGAGGCGCCTTTCATCTTTAAGCGCGGAGGTTGGTTCTACCTCTTTGTCTCTTTCGACTATTGTTGCCGAGGTGAGGCCAGCACATATCATGTGGTTTGCGGACGCAGCCGCGACATTCAGGGCCCTTATGAAGATCGCTCAGGAATGCGAATGGATATGGGGGGCGGCACACGTGTTGATATCCCAGAGGCTGATAAGGAACGCTATGTGGCTGCTGGCCATTGCGCTGTCGTCACTCTCCGTGGTCACGACTATATGGCTCTCCACGGCTATCCTCGCAATGATGGGCCAGCCGAACTTATGCTCCGCCGGCTTGAGTGGAGCGATGACGGTTGGCCGACTATGAAATGAAGTTAAGTCATGTTTTGATAATTGGTTTGTAATCAGTCCTCCCCCGTTCAGGAAGCAATTCTTGGGCGGGGGAATCTGTTTTCTCTTTTCTAACTGGTCATCGACGTGTGTTGTTGATTGTTTAGCCGTCACCCCGCCCCCTCCTTTTTTGCTGGGAGGATGTCTATTTTGCTTGTTGCACCTGATAAGCCACTTCTGGCGTTTCCTGAGAGTTAGGCAAATGCGCTACCTTCGCAGTCCGTTTGGGGAAAACAGACTGTGAAGGTTAAGTGTAAACAAACAGTCCCCGACGCAAATAAGAATATGCGTCGGGGACTGTTTGTCGCTTTGGGGGGCTGTTAGTCTATCTGAACTCTATACAATGCGATTACAGGATTATCGTCATGTCTCACGTTGACAATCTTCAACTTCTCTTGCTCCGGGATTGCATGGCCAAGAAAGTGGTAGCCTTGCCCGTCGTCCGTCTGATAGGTATTGAACAGGGCAGCGTAATAGTCGCCCAATGTGGCGACAGGGTTGAAAATTGGAGGCAAAACTCTGTAATCCAATATGGGCAGACCGCCTGCCAAACTTCCTGTCCTTTTGTCGTAAAAAGCATAGACGGTCATGGCGCGAATGTTTTGTATCTTGAAGAAGACTCCGCTTAAGGTTATTTGCGCATTCCCGGCGAAGAAGTAGCGGCTCTCGTCACCTTGCGCCCCCTTTATCTCCTTTACATTTATCCACTCTGGCAGACTATGACGCTTATAATTCAATGCGTACCGGGCTTTCACCCCCGTGTCGGTGAGAGTGAATATAGTGTCGCAGAAACTGCGTCCGATGACTATGCCCTCGTCAGAGTAGGGTAGTGCCATCCCCTCGCGGGGTGGGGCGTCTGCCTTCTGTTTGGTCGGAATGTATGCGGGTAGTGCGCCTTCGCGGTTCATCACGAGATATGACGTCTCCTCGCCCAAGTCGCCAATGGAGGGGTTCTCGTCGGTCCCGTCAAGCCAAATGGCCATGGTGTTGCTTGTGGGAGTTGTGGCGAATGCGCTGAATTGTAATGGTATTGTCTCAGCACTTAGTCTTTTGCACTCCATGTCGTAATGACCTATGCTGCCTTGGGCGAAAACGAGAATCTCGTTGTTTGGCCTGTCTAATGTGAAGTCTGTCTCCATCGGGTTCGGGCCGAGTGCTATCCTCCCCACATATTTCCCGGCTGTGCTGAACACCCTCACGAAACTCTCGTCCGAGATGACAATGTGGCTGCTTGTCAAGATTACTCGGCGAGCCTTGCCTATCCTGCTCTCTGGGGTGGTCTCAAGCGGCACAAGGCGAATGTCCCTGACTATGTCGGCAAGGTCAAATCCTTTGCCCTCAAAAAGTCCGTCGGCGTCTATGCTTATGAGTTGCGACGTGTCGGCCGCAAGCGGCTGTGACTTGTCCGCCGCAAGTCGCTCTATCTGCTCATGAGTGCCGCGCAACCTGCTGCGTTTCTGCTTGTCGCAGCTTGTCATGGTTATAGTGTTTAATAGCAGAAGCGCGGCCACTGCGATGATTCTGCCTCTATGGTACATTACACTCTTTCTTTTGTGAAATAATGACAAAATTATAAATGTATTTTAATAGTGCAAAATAAACATAAATGATTTAACATTTATATCGTATAAACTGCTCGTCTTATTGCTTTGCTAATGTGAATGATGAGGGCATTTGGGGAATGTTTATTCGCTTAAAATGCTTAATTTTGAACCCAACTAATATTTATCGTGGGAAGGGACAAGCGATATGATTCTCGCGGGGAATCTTTTTGGACGGAGCTTCATGACAAGCTGCCGGCAGTGGTCGGTGTGCTGCTGCTCGCGTCTGCGTGCGTATTCGCCATCATTGTCCTGCTCCCATTTGTCCCTGAGGGCGATGGCTATCACGTCATTGATGAGGACAATGACAAGGCCTGCCTCTCTCATTGGGATATTTCTGAGGACAGTGTGTTGACGCTTCCTTCGCAGGTTGGCCATTTTTGGCATAAATATTCAGTCCAGCGTATTGAGAGTCACGCCTTCGAGGGATGTGACACAATCGCCGAGCTCGTTATTCCTGAGGGGGTGACGACAATTGGCTTCAGCTCTTTTTACGGCTGTAAGAATATCAGGCGGATGTCTTTGCCCACCTCCTTAGTTGAGATTTGCGATGGCGCCTTCTACGGGTGTTCATCACTCCGAAAGGTTGAGATCCGTCCCGAGTTCAAGATGGGTGAGTTTGTTTTTGAGCACTGCACAGACCTATCCGAAGTCTTGATTGACGAGGGGGTCACACGCATTGAGAGGAGTACTTTCAGCGGGTGCGTGTCGCTCGCAAGGGTTGATTTTCCGCAGTCTCTCGTCTCTATTGACCCGTTAGCGTTCAAGGATTGCGAGTCCCTGACTGAAGTGGTTATCCCCGACGGGGTTCGCGACCTGGGTGGATGCGCTTTCGAGATGTGCACGTCGCTCCGCAGTGTGGTAATCCCGCCCCACGTGTTGGGCATCGGCGTGACAGCATTCAACGGCTGTAGCAATCTCCGCAATGTAAGTTGCCGCGCAGAGCTGCCTCCTCCTCTTGGCAGCTCTGTCTTCGAGGGGGTTAGCCCCGCCTGTGTACTCCATGTGCCCATTGGCTCTGCCGAACTCTACCGCAAGTCTCCGTGGGCTGAGTTTTTCAAGGTGATTGTTGAGGATTAAACTCCTTCGCGAACTCCCTTTTTCTCTTTCCCGTAATTTTTTATCTTATGTCTGACGTTCGACGCCATTTGTCGCGCAATGTCATTGAGCTTCTCGCTCCAGCCCGCGATGTCGAATGCGCACGTGCGGCGATTGATCATGGGGCTGACGCCATATATATAGGTGCGCCGCAGTTCGGTGCGCGCAAGGCCGCCGCCAATTCGTTGTCTGATATAAAAGAGATAGTTGCCTATGCGCATACTTTCGGCGTGAGGGTCCATGTGGCTCTCAACACTGTCCTCTTTGATCGTGAGGTAGCCGAAGCCCGACGTCTTGCCTGGGATCTTTATCATGCAGGTGTAGATGTGCTTATTGTTCAGGATGCGGCTCTTCTCGATGCGGCGGACATGCCTCCCATTGAGATCCATGCATCCACGCAGTGCGACAACCGCTCTGTGGATAAGGTCCTGTTTTGGCAAAAGGTTGGTCTCCGCCAAGTTGTGCTGGCTCGTGAATTGTCAATTGACGAGATTGCGGCCATTGCTCGGCAGACCACAGTCAGGCTTGAGGCTTTCATTCATGGCGCTTTGTGTGTCTCCTACAGTGGCCAGTGCTACATGAGCTATGCGCACGGTGGTCGTTCCGCCAACCGCGGTGAGTGTGCCCAACCCTGTCGACTCCCTTATGACGTGCTGTCCAAAGACGGGCAACTGCTTATGCGTCACGCCTATCCGCTCTGCCTCAAGGACAACAACCAGTCCGCCAACATCGAGGCTCTCATTGATGCCGGTGTGTCTTCTTTCAAAATAGAGGGACGTCTCAAGGATGCTGGCTATGTGGCTAATGTGACGCTCCATTACCGGCAGATAATCAATCAGATTCTTGAACGCCGCCCCGACTTGCAACCACTCTCGTGCGGAACGGTGGTCGCTGGTTTCGCTCCCGACCCTGCCAAAAGCTTCAACCGCGGCTTTACTGACTATTTCGCCCACGGGCGAAAGTCTGACATTTGGCAACCCCTCTCTCCTAAGTCCATTGGCGAGTTCGTAGGCAAGGTGTCTGCCGTGCGCCCCCCAGATGGGCTGTCTATATCCACCAAGGCTGTTCTGGCTAATGGCGACGGGCTTTGCTTCGTCAGTGGCCAATCGTCATCTCTCTCTGGGACAAAGGTCAATACCGTCAAGCAAGGGGCGAAAACCGCCGATGTCAGTGTGCAGAGCATTAAGGGAATTAAGGTGGGCGACAGCGCGTTCCGTAATTCTGATGTAGCTTTTGACAAGACTTTGAAGTCTGACAAGACCAGGAGGTTTGTCTCCGTCAACTTAAATGTCTTTTTCTCCGAAGGAAGCCTTGTCGTCTCCATTGAAGACGATGACGAGGTCACCTCGACTACTATGCGTCATGTGGAAGCTTCGCCAGCGCGCGACCCGTCCGCATCTCGTGAGCAGATTATCCGCGCATTCTCTAAGACTGGTGGAACTGTTTTCTCTGTCGGTGTCGTGACAGTCGATGATACTGCCTCAAGCCTCTTTTTCGCAGCTTCTGAGTTGAACTCCATCCGCCGTGAGGCCTTAGAGGCGCATGCTCAATCTCGCCAATCCTTCTTTGCCTCTTGCGACGTTGTTCGCCAACCAGCAGATGACGCAGTCTGGCCTTTCCCCGAGATTGTCCGCTCGTCAAATGTCATAAATACGGAGGCCCGCAAGTTTTATGAGTCGCATGGCGCATCTTTCTCTGATTGGGGCTATGAGAGGCATGACGATGGCTGCAAAGGCCAAAGGCTCATGACGACGCGCCACTGCATAATGAATGCTCTTGGCAAATGTCTGCGCAAACATCCTGAATGTGCCAAATTGACACCACTAACGCTGAGAGGTGACGATGGGCGGATGTTCACGGCCGTAATGAATTGCAAAGACTGCCAAATGGAGATTTCTTGAACATCTTCTAAAGCCAACTTTGGTTATCCCAAGGTTGGCTTTTTTATATATTTGTGCGTTAGTGATTTAAGTGTTGTAGCTTAAGTGTAATCAAAAATTATTGGTCTGCCTATTGCGTGGTGAATATAAAAGTGTAACTTTGTGGTGTACTATTAGTCTATGACACTAATATTAAATCATGATACATCTTCGCGACATAAATAAGACATACAACAATGGTGCCCCGCTCCATGTTCTCAAGGGCATTAACTTGGACATTGAGAAGGGGGAGTTTGTCTCTATCATGGGCGCGTCTGGTTCCGGCAAGTCCACATTGCTCAATATTCTCGGCATTTTGGACAATTATGACTCTGGGGAATACCGCTTGGCTGGTAACTTAGTCAAGGATCTTTCGGAGAACAAGGCTGCCGAGTTCCGCAACAGGCTGATCGGCTTTATCTTCCAGTCGTTCAATCTCATCTCGTTCAAGAATGCTGTTGAGAATGTGGCGCTTCCGCTCTTCTATCAGGGGGTCAGCCGAAAGAAGCGCAACATGATGGCCATGGAGTATCTCGACCGTCTCGGGCTTGCCGAGTGGGCCAACCATATGCCCAATGAGATGTCCGGAGGTCAAAAGCAGAGGGTGGCAATCGCCCGCGCGCTCATTGCGCATCCGCAAATAATTCTGGCTGATGAGCCAACGGGAGCATTGGACAGTAAGACCTCTGTCGAGGTGATGGAGATTCTGAAAAATCTGCACAGGGACGAGGGGATGACCATTGTTGTGGTCACCCATGAGAGTGGTGTGGCCAATCAGACTGACAAGATTATCCACATAAAGGACGGTCTCATCGGCAGCATTGAGGAGAACTTCAATCATGACGCGTCGCCCTTCGGGCAGAACGGGTATATGAAGTAGCAAGAGAAGGGAGGGTTGACGATGTTTGATTTCGTAACTGAGATTGTATCCACCATCCGGCGTAATAAGTTGCGCACGGCGCTTACTGGTTTCGCTGTGGCATGGGGCATTTTTATCCTTATCGTCCTGCTTGGCGCCGGCAATGGTTTAATCCATGCGTTTGAGTCCAGCAGCAGCCAGAGGGCGCTCAACAGTGTTAAGGTTTACCCTGGTTGGGCTAATAAGCCCTATGAGGGCCTGAAGGAGGGTAGGGCGGTCAATCTTGACTATGGAGATCTCGAACTGACTAAGTCTCAATTCCCCGACAATGTTGACGAGATAGGTGCATACGTCAATCAGGGCAGCTGCAATGTCAGCTACGGGTCCGAATATATTAGTGCAGATCTCGATGGCCATTACCCTAATGAGGTCAAAATATCCGGCATCAAGATGGTCAAAGGCAGGTATATCAATGACTTGGATATCCGTGATTGCCGTAAGGTGGTCGTCATCAATGAGAAGACTGAGACTGTGCTCTTCGGTCAGGATGACGCCATTGGACATTTTGTCACTATTGGTGACGTGGCATACAAGGTCATAGGCGTCCTCAAGTCCGACTATCAGAACGGCGAGGCGCATATCCCATTCACTACGCTTCGGATAATTTATGGTAAGGGTTCTAAACTCCATAATTACGCCTTTACGACCAAAGGGCTCGACACGGAGGAGGCCAATGACGCATTTGAGGCGGAGTTGCGAAAGACGCTTGGCCAAAAACACCATTTTGCGGCTGACGATGATGGCGCCGTATGGTTTTGGAACCGCATGTCGCAATATCTACAGACGACCCAGGCTATGAATATTCTCCGGACTGCCATATGGATTATTGGTATTTTCACCCTTGTCAGTGGAATTGTGGGTGTCTCTAACATCATGCTCATAACAGTCAAGGAGCGGACTCGCGAGTTCGGCATTCGCAAGGCTCTCGGAGCCAAGTCTCGCTCAATTCTTGCTTTGGTCATGGCGGAGAGTGTGACCATCACCACTCTCTTCGGCTATGTCGGCATGGTGGCAGGCATTGGTGTCACCGAGTTGGCGAGTAGCCTGATTGACGGGAGTGGTGAGGGCGGCGGTATGTTGTCGGCTGATGTTTTCTCAAATCCGACGGTCGACCTCTCCATTGCCATTGAGGCGACTTTGGCTCTTATCGTGGCGGGTGGCATCGCCGGGTTTGTCCCAGCGCGCAAGGCTGTCAAAATCAAGCCTATTGAGGCTTTGAGGGCGGATTAGGGGATCCTAAAATGATTTGAGAAATGAGAATTGACAGGGATACGGTTGAGGAGGTAATCTCAACAATAGCAAGCAACCGCTCAAGAAGTCTGCTCACGGCTTTTGGCGTCTTCTGGGGCATTTTCATGCTCGTCAGTCTCGTGGGTGGCGGAAACGGTTTGCAGGATATGATGAAGGCTAATTTCAAGGGCTTCGCCACAAACTCGTGCTTCATCTTTGCGCAGACGACCAGTGAGGCCTATAAAGGTTTTCGCAAGGGACGAAGCTGGAAACTGACGACTGATGACGTCACGAGGCTGAGGGAGAATGTTGAGGAGATTGATGTCATCACGCCTACCCTTGCCGACTGGGGCAAGACTGCTGTCCATGGTGACAAGAAGTACGCTTGCTCCGTCAAAGGTCTTATGCCAGAATATGACGCCATCGAGAACCAGCAAGTCATTTATGGGCGTTTCCTTAATGACCTCGACATTCGGGATTCTCGCAAGGTGTGTGTGCTCGGCAAGCGCGTCTACGAGGCTCTCTTTGGCAGCGGGGATGACCCTTGCGGCTCTTATGTGAGGGTCGATGGCATTTATTATCAGGTTGTTGGCGTGGTCGGATCTAATGATAATATCAATATTGCCGGCAATGCGTCCGAGCAAGTTGTCATCCCCATCTCTATATTCCAGTCCGCCTATAATTATGGAAACTTCATTGATGTGGTCAACATCAAGATGAAACCGGGATGTAGGGTGTCTGATGTAAAGCCAAAGATGGAGGCGGTCATAAAGTCTGCCCACATGATTGCGCCAAACGACCCGCAAGCTGTCGCAATGTTCGATGCGGAGGAGATGTTCTCTATGATGGACAATCTCTTCATCGGCATCAAGGCTCTTGTCTTTCTTGTCGGGCTTGGCACTCTGCTGGCAGGCATCATCGGAGTCTCTAACATCATGATGGTCTCTGTCAAGGAGCGCACTGTCGAGATTGGTATCCGGCGAGCCATTGGCGCGCGCCCTCGCGACATTATGCAGCAGATTCTGGCAGAGAGTGTGGTGCTTACGTTTGTGGCTGGCATGTTTGGCATCTGCGCTGGAGTGGGACTCCTCTCTATCTGTGAAAAAATTGGTGACAAAGGCTACGTCTATGGCTTCCAAGTCTCTTTCGGCACCGCCATCGCAATGCTCTTTGTTATCATCGCCCTCGGGCTTGTCGCAGGATTGGCGCCAGCCTACCGTGCCATGGCTATAAAACCCGTTGACGCCATGAGGGACGAGTAATCTGTGCTTTTAATTTTTCGGACATATAACTTTTATATAAAAATATCATTCTCTATGAAAAAGTACATCAAGATAGCTGTCGCGGTAATTGTTGCCCTGCTCTTTGTCTGGACTTTCTATTTCCTCTATCAAAAGTCACGGCCCAAAACTATTACCTATGACGTCGTCTCGCCCGAGCGTACTGACCTTGAGGTCAGCACCGTGGTGACCGGAAAGATTGAGCCGCGTGACGAGATTGACATCAAGCCGCAGATCTCAGGCATTATAGCGGAGATATATAAGGAGGCTGGCCAGACTGTCAAGGAGGGCGAGGTCATTGCCAAGGTTAAGGTCATCCCGGAGATGAGCTCTCTCAACTCTGCGCAGAGCCGTGTCCGTCTGGCTGATATCTCGCTCAAGCAGGCGCAGACTGATTTTGACCGCATGCAGCGTCTTTTTGATGATAAACTCGTCTCTGCCGAGGATTTTGAGAAGTCTGAGGTGAGTCTCAAGCAAGCTAAGGAGGAGAAGCAGGCGGCTGATGACAATCTGGAGATTGTGAAGGAGGGCATATCCAAGAGCAATGCCTCGCTCAGCAGCACTTTCATCCGCTCAACAATAACCGGTCTTATTCTCGATGTCCCTGTCAAGGTTGGCAACTCGGTCATCATGAGCAACACGTTTAATGATGGCACGACCATAGCCACTGTGGCGGACATGTCAAACCTTATTTTCAAAGGCAAGATTGACGAGACTGAGGTTGGGCGCATCTCCGAGGGTATGCCTGTCAAGATTACTCTCGGCGCTTTGCAGGGAGTCTCCATGGATGCCCGCCTTGAGTATATCTCCCCCAAGGGCGTAGAGGAAAATGGCGCCAACCAGTTTGAGGTTAAGGCCGCGGTCTCTGTGCCTGATTCTGTGGTCATCCGCTCCGGGTATAGTGCCAACGCGTCTATTGTGCTGAAGAGTGCCAAGGGCGTCATCGCGCTGCCCGAGTCGGTGCTCGAGTTCAGTGGCGACACCTCTTTTGTCTATGTCCTGACTGATTCTGTCCCCGCTCAGTCTTTTGACCGCCGCGAGGTCAAGCTTGGCATGAGTGACGGCATCAAGGTCGAGGTCAAGAGCGGTGTCGAGATGCCTGACAAGATCCGCTCAACAGCCCAGCAATAAGTCGTTCATTCCTCTCTCGCTTTATTAATCATATCATTTAGGGGATAATGAAACAGCATATCATCTCTCTGACGGCTGCACTTGCCTCTGTGTCCATCTCTTTCGCCCAGCAGGACGTGCCGCAGACAGAATGGACTCTCCGACAGTGCATTGACTATGCCGCCGAACACAATAATACTATCCGCCAGCGCATGATTGAGCGTGACCAGTGCGAGAATACGCTTAGCACTCAGCGCGGACAGCACCTCCCAAGCGTGTCGGCCTATGTCGGGCAGAATTTCGATTTCGGTCGAGGCCTGACGGTTAATAACACCTATGAGAATAAGAATACCCGCAACACGAGCATGGGCATTCAGGCCAACATGACTCTCTTTGAGGGCTTTCAGACGGTGAACAGTGTCAAGGTGTCGCAACTTAATCTCGATGCCGCAATCGCTAATCTCGATGCCGCCCGTGAGGACCTTGGCATCAATGTGGCGCAGGCCTATCTGCAGGTCCTTTGTGCCAAGGAGTTGGCTGCCTCGGCTCATGAGCAGGTCTGCCTCAGTCAAGTACAGTTGGACCACAAGGAGGCTCTGCTCAAAAATGGCAAAGCCTCTGAGGCCGATGTCTATGCCGCACGCTCCCTCGTGGCGCAAGATAATATGAATGCGGTCAAGGCGGACAATGACTATCAGTTGGCACTCCTCGACCTCTCGCAACTTCTTGAACTGCCATCACCCGATGGCTTGTCTGTGGCCATGCCGGATACGTCCATGTGCGCGGCTATTGTGGCTGGCCCAGAGGCTATTTATCAAGAGGCTCTCGCAGCCAAGGCTTCTATCCGTGCCGCACAAGTCAAGTCTGAGAGTGCTGAACGTCAAATAGCTGTGGCAAAAGGTGCCTATTCGCCGACGCTTAGCCTCTCGGCTGGTGTCTCTACTGGCTACTATGCGGTCAGCGGTCAGGATGGTGACTCGTTCGGCACGCAACTTGACCAAAATCTTGACAAGAGCATCTCACTCTCTCTCTCCATTCCCATTTTCAACCGTTTCGCATCGCGCAATAACATTCGCGCCGCCAAGATGTCTTACTCATCCTCTCTTGTCGACCTCGACGACGCTCGCAAGAGTCTCTACAAGGAGATTCAGCAGGCTTATTATAATGCCGTAGCCGCTCAAGCCACCTATGCCAGCAGTCAAGCTGCCGCCGAGAGCGCGGAGGCGGCCTATCGGTTGGCCGAGGGGAAATATTCTTCCGGCCTATCCTCCGCAACCGACTACGCTGAGGCGCGTACTAACCGACTGACAGCCTTAGCTTCCATGATTCAATATAAGTACGAGATGATTTTCCGCGGCAAGATTCTCGATTTCTACCGCGGTGCTGAACTGAACTGACGCTCGTCGCAAAAAAATATCAATACTGTTTTTCCTCATTGGTAGCAAAAATGGCCTCCCTCTGAGAGCGCTGTCTTTACATGATTACAAATCGCATGGCGTACACTCTGGTTCTCTTACCATGGTGTACGCTTTGCAGTTTCCCTTATGTGACTTATCTTTGCGTATATGAACTTGACAAAGAAACACATCATCATTGCGGCGTCAGTTTTTGGTGTCGTCGTTATAGTGCTTGTCGCTCTACTCTTGCGCAGCAACAGTCAAATGGACGAGATGACGGAGGTCTTCTCTGAGGAGCGTCAGCAACTTGTCGCTGATTACGAAGATCTCTCCGTGGCGTACGAGGGTATGCACACTGAGAATGACTCGCTCGATAACCTGCTTGGCGAGCAGCGCGCCCGCGTCGAGCAGCTGACTGAGGAACTGAAAACTCTCAAGGCCAGCAATGCACGGAGGATTAAGGAGTTGCAAGGTGAGTTGACGACTTTGCGAACAGTCATGCGCAGCTTCATTGTGCAGATTGATTCGCTCAATGCCACCAATAACGCTCTCCGTCAGCAAAATACGGAGATGAAGGACCGCTTGGCGGATGTGAGCCGCGAAAAGGCCAACCTTCAAGAGCAGAATGCGAATCTCTCCCAAAAGGTGAGTGTGGCTCAGCGTCTTGAGGCTGTCAATGTGGTCGCCACGCCGCTCAACGCCAAGGGGCGCAAGACCTCATCTCTCTCCAAGGCCACCAAAATCCAAGTCTCTTTCACTCTCGCCAAAAACATTTCAGCCGAGGTCGGCATGAGGGATATCTATCTGCGTATCACCCGCCCCGACGGTGATGTCCTTTTCCACTCGCCCAATGATACCTTCCGTTTTGAGGATGCCGACATTAAGTTCTCTGCCAAACGCTCCATTGAATATGGCGGCGAGGACACTCCGGCTTCCATTTACTATGATGTCGAGATGGGTGATTTGATGGCTGGCCAATATGATGCGGAGCTCTTCGCTGATGGCGCAGTCATTGGCCGCGCTAATTTTTCTGTCGATTAATAGGTCGGTGTGCGTGAGGTTTCCTTCGCCAAAATAAAAAAGGCTCCGCCCCTCCCACAATTGTGAGAGGGGCGGAGTCTTTTTCATGGGGATTTGTGGATGTCGTGCAGCCTTACGCTTCCGCAGTGGCTGTTCTACGCTATTGACAATCTCTAATTAGACGACAAACTATTGGTGGCGCAAAGGCAGATTGATTGCCTAAAGCGATATCACGCCCTCAATGGCGCAAACCGCCGATGTTACGCTCATCACGGCGTCGGCCGAGCTCATCTCCGCCACGCACGTCACGCCCACATATTTGCCGCCCTTGCTGTCGCGGAAGGTGACCTTCCCGTTTGTCGGCAACAACTCCATTATGTTGTCAAGTTTTGTGCGGTCGTTGGGCAGCACGAACTTAAACATGTACTTCTGGGGCCATTTCTCCGCTTTCAGTTTTTCCCTGAGCCTCTCCATGCCGGACTGCATGTCGGCTATCTGTTGTTGTGTGACCATGTCTCTATTTCTGTTGTGAGAGTAACTGAAGCAACTGGTTAGTCATCTCTTTCTGAGCCTCAAGCGACTTCTTCAACGTTTCTATGGCTTGCTCCTGATGTATCAGGGTCTCATTGAGTTTCGCCACTACGCCCACCAAGTCGCCGCGGCGCAGTTGCGAGCCCAGCTCTCCGTCATATGACGTCTGGTCGCCTTTCTTTATTGGGCCTGTGCCGTCAACAAGCCAGTCGCGGTTCACCTCTGGGCAAAACTCCAAAATGCGATTAATGTAAAGAGCCGACAGTTTGCCGTCGCGGCGGATGAGCATGCTGTAGCGTGGGGGCGGCACGTTGCTCTTCAGCAGGAATGACTGAAGGCTGCGCTCGCCCTTTAGGAAGACGAGCCTCTTGATGCGCCCGTCTAATGTGGTGTCGTCAAAGTTTGAATTGTTCATTTCTGTCTATTTGTTCCGCGGTCGGCAAGTCTCCGTCACCGCATGTTTGTCAACCTAAATGCCCGGCGACCCGACAAAGCATGTCTGTCGGTGCGCCGGGCTGTTATTTTATGTGTATCGCTCGGCTGTGGCGGCTCCTGTGTCCGCTTCAGCCAATCGACCTTGACATCTTGCGAATGTCATGTCTAAAAGTAGGTCGGGTCACTCTCTTGAGTGTCTCTCTCCGCTTTCTTCGTTTGCTGGGACTCCGGCATGCAAGCAAAGTCATTGAATGTGGGCATGGTGGATGTCTCGTTGGGCTCCTTGGGGTTGACAAGGCTGCCAGTCGGTGTGTTGAAGGAGAAGTATCCCTCAATTGTCTTCAGATTCTTTTTCATAGTGCGGATGTTTTTATGAATTGTATAAGTTTTGTGCCAGTCCTTGTGGGACGATGGGGTGGAGTGGGGCGGGGCTCCCTCGCTATGTGGACTCGACCTAAGCCTTGTCTCAAGCCTCCCTTCTCCCCTGCTGACACTCTCTTATACGAAAGAAAGAAGCTAAAGTTTGAGGAATTTTAGATTTTTTTTGTTGCAAAAGTCGGAGTGCGACTTCCCTCTTTGTCCTGTGTGCAAAAAAGAATTTTTGCTCTTAATTGAAAATTAAGGTATTTGCGGCTATTAAGGTATTTGCGGCTAAGCGTGCAAACTATGAAACTATGAAATGCTGCTTAGTTTTCTTGGGTGTTAAAATAAGTTTAAGGCAACTTCCTCCTTTGGCGTGTACCTCACACTCTTTTTGCCGCCGATTTTTGCCCAGTCCGACAAAACAGCACATCTATTTCCCTCGCCTCTTTTACTGGCAATTTCATTCAAAGAACATCCGCCAAATCGAAAAAATGTGACTGCACGGCCACCCTTTTCCACTTCAACGTGAAGCGAAAGTAATAAATTCAGATATAAAACAAAAGAAATATTGTTTACTTTTTATATTCCTCTTTTCTCTTGGGGTTCATCGGGAACCACCCTTTGCGGACTCTCTCTCTCTGCTCGAATACCTCTAAGATTGACCAAAAGCAAGAAAATGAAACCACGCCAAGTATGGTGGATGCTATGCTGTCGCTAACAAACAATGAGAGAACACAAAACACTACCCCGGCCAATGCGAACGCCCACCAGCATTTGACGCCGAAGTGGTACTCGGCCTTAATTACTATGGGGTGGAAGAGGCCTATCACGATGAATGTTATCGCGCCAAGTATAAGTCCGCCGAAGTTCAATTCCATATACTTTTTATTCCAATTGTTTATCTACGTCCACCCTTAATGCCTCACGTGAAGTCTTACCCACTCAAACAGGGCTACGGCCGCAGCTTGACTGACGTTCATGCTGGTGTCAGGCCCGGTCATGGGTATGTATACGCGCTTGGGGCATAGGCTCAAGACGCTTTCGGAGACCCCATGAACCTCGCTGCCAACCACCAAGGCGACTTTTCTTGGCAGAGGCTCGGAATATATGTCAACAGAGTCGGGTGTCGTCTCTACTGCCACGTACTCATAGTCCGCTGGCACGATTTGCGCCATCGCTTCCGCCGTGGCCACGCGCACTAATCGGACGTAGTCCCACGCCATGCAAGCCGTTTTGCGTATCTTGCTCTCTTTCATCTCGTCCGATGCGACCAGGATAACTGTGGTGCACCCCACGTTGGCCGCAAGCCTTATCAGCGACCCGACGTTTTCGGGGGTGCGCAGACCGTCGGCTATTAATATGGGAGCGTCGGCCGGCGGTGTTATGGTGCCTGGGGCGAATAGCTCGCGCGAGTCGTTGTTCTTCATCTTCCGCTCCGATCTATTTGATTGGCTTCAGCCCCATTTTCTCCGCCTCGGCGTACATGAGCACCTTGGCCTCGTGGTAGTCGTTGTGGATGACGCCATCCAAGATGGCCTCTTTTATGGCCTCTTTTATCACGCCGACAGGGCGGCTCGGCGCAATGCCGAACGTGGCCATTATCTCTTCGCCCGATATGGGCGGCTGGAAGTTGCGCACATGGTCTTTCTCCTCAATCTCCTTCATCTTGCGACGCACAATCTTGAAATTGCGCAGATATCTCTGCACTTTCTCCTCGTTGCGGCTCGTTATGTCGCACTCGCACAGGGTCATGAGTTTCTCTATGTCGTCGCCAGCCTCAAACAGCACGCGCCGCACTGCAGAGTCCGTCACGATGTCCTCGCTCAAGACTATCGGGCGCATGTGGAGGTTAACCATCTTCTCGACGAATTTAAGTGGCTCGCCAAGTGGCAGCTTCATGCGCGTGAAGATTTTGGGCAGCATCTTGGCGCCTATGTAGTTGTGGTTGCGGAATGTCCACCCTATGCCCTCCTCAAACCGCTTGGTGCGCGGCTTGCCTATGTCGTGGAACAGGGCGGCCCAGCGCAGCCACACGTCGTCGCTCTCCGCGGCTACGCCGTCCAACACCTGCATCGTGTGGTAAAAGACGTCCTTATGGGCGAATTTTCCCCGCTTATCTACGCCCTTGAGGGCGGCAAGCTCGGGCAGTATGTATTTCAGCAAGCCCACTTTGTCGAGCAGTTTCCATGCGAGCGACGGGGCTGCCGACGTCTCCATGGCTTTCATCAGCTCCTCGGTTATGCGCTCTTGCGATATGATCTCAATGCGCGGGGCCATCCGTTTCATGCCCTCCATCGTCTCGTCGCAAATGGTGAACTGCAGGCGGGTGGCGAACCGTATGCCGCGCAGCATGCGCAGAGGGTCGTCTGAGAATGTTATGTCGGGGTCGAGTGGTGTGCGGATGACGCCGTTCTCAAGGTCGCTTATTCCGTCAAACGGGTCCACAAGGTCGCCATATGTCTCGGGGTTGAGGCTCAGCGCCAAGGCGTTGATGGTGAAGTCGCGTCTCTTTTGGTCGTCGTCTATGGTGCCGTCTTCCACTATCGGCTTGCGTGAGTCGCTCCTGTAGCTCTCTTTGCGTGCGCCAACAAACTCCACTTCGGCAGGACCTATCTTGACTTGGGCCGTGCCGAAACTCTTGAATACCGAGAGGTGGGAGCCGCGGAATTTGTCATGGACAGCCTGGGCCAACTCGATGCCGCTGCCTTGCACCACTATGTCTATGTCTTGAGAGGGTATGCCCAGCAGCAGGTCGCGCACAAATCCGCCTATGACATAGGCTGGCTGACCTGTCTCTCCGGTTATGTCGCGCACCACGCCAAACACGCGGTGCGTCAACGCCTCTTTGTAGTTCTTCTTCGTCTCCACTAAAAAATCACTCTGTTCGGATTGTGCTTGTCGTCGTCCGCGGCGTATATCCTTTTCGCAATGAGATATTTGTTCCTGTCGGTGGCGTTGCGGGTCACCAACTCGGCCGTGAAGCCGGTCAAGAACAGCTGTGTGCCCAATATCATGAATGTCAGTGCGAAGTAGAAGTAGGGGCTCGATGTGACAAGCGGAGCGGTCACGCCATTATATACGCACCACAGTTTCTTGGCTCCCAGCACAATGGCGGCCACGAAGCCAAGGAAGAACATGAGTGTGCCGAGGGCGCCAAACAGGTGCATAGGGCGTTTGCCGAATTTGCCCATGAAGGTGACGGACAGCAGGTCGAGGAATCCTTTGACGGTCCTCTCTATGCCGAATTTGGAGTGTCCGAATTTGCGCTCGTAGTGCGTCACCACTTTCTCGCCAATCTTGCGGAAGCCCGCCTCTTTGGCCAAGAGTGGCACGTATCTGTGCATCTCGCCATAAACCTCTATTGTCTTCACCACGTCGGCCTTATAGGCCTTAAGTCCGCAGTTGAAGTCGTGAAGCTTGATGCCGGATATCTTTCGCACTACGCCGTTGAATATCTTGCTCGGGATGGTTTTTGAGAGGGGGTCGTGGCGCACTTTCTTCCATCCGGACACCATGTCATACCCATCCTCCAATATCATTTTCATGAGGGCGGGGATCTCATCGGGGCTGTCCTGCAGGTCGGCGTCCATCGTTATGACGACGCGCCCTGTGGCTGCTGCGAATCCCTCGCTCAGAGCTGCGCTCTTGCCGTAGTTGCGGCGGAACTTGATGCCCAATATGCGCGGGTCGGCCGCGTTGAGCTTCTCCACCACGTCCCACGTCCCGTCGGTGCTGCCGTCGTCAACCACGATTATCTCGTAGGTGTATGGGGTCTCTTTCATCACGCGGGCTATCCACTCGGTCAGCTCGCCAAGGCTCTCCTCTTCGTCGAATGAGGGCACTACAATTGACAAATCAATCATCGGCAGTTTATATGTGTGGCGCGAAATTAGGCATTATTATCTTATTTAGCCGCCGCACCATTGTTTTTAAGATAAATCGGGAGGTGTCAGAGCTCTATGCTTATTTTGACGTTCACTCTTCTCGATGTCAGGTAGTTCGGCACGCCATATTGATGGCCATCGGTGTCTGACACCCAGAAGTGCGATATGGTGTTGGCGAAGTCAAAGAGGTTGAATATCTCTAACCCGACCTTGGCCGAGCGCAGTCTCTCTCTCCGCTGGTCGCCCTCTTTAGTCAGGGCGAAGTCTTTATAGAGGCCAAGGTCTACTCGCTTATACCCCGGCATGCGGCTGGTTTGCTGCCACCTCTCGCTGCCCGCAGGGCCAAAGGGCAGCCCCGTGCCGAAAAACATGCTCAGCATGGCTGTGACGCTCTTGTTGCCCGGCATGTAGTCTTGCACCATCATGGAGAATTGGAGCCTCTGGTCGCTCGGGCGTGGGATGTAGCCGTGACCGTCTCCCTCTATGTCCTCCTGAGTCTGCATTATGGACAGCGTGGCCCAGCTCTCCGCTCCCTTCACCAGCTCGCCGTTCAGTTTGAAGTCCATTCCGACCGCATAGCCCGTGGCGCAGTTCGCCGCCTCATATCTCATCCTGACGTTGTCTATGCTGTACGGGTTGATGTCGCGCAGCCATTTGCCGTACGCCTCTACTGAGAATTTCATTGGCCGTTCCTCGCTGCCGAAGTAAAGGTCGGCGCCGCCTATCAACTGCCAGCTCTTCTGCGGGCCTAAGTCTCTGTTAAGTGTGGCGTCGGGCCGCTTCATCTCGCGCAGGTTGGGCAATTGTCCATACCGCCCGGCAGCGAGTCTGAACCTCCATCGCCCATTCATGAGGTTGGCGCTCACTCGCGGACTCCAGATGACGCCGCCTATGTCCTGCCGGGCGATGCGCATGCCTGTCGTCAATGTCATCTGTCCGTCGCCAACAGGGATGCCTTTGGTGGTGTTGCACACGTAGGCCTCAAGTCGCGTCTGCCACAGGGCGTTGTCTGAATATCGTGTCTCGTCCATTATAAGCGAGCCTGTGGAGGGCGATGTCATGTAGCCGGCCGAGTCGGTGTATGCCCATTCGTCGGTGAGGTCGGTGTAGTGCTCGCGCGTCGCTTTCGCCTGCGCTCTCATTGAGTTATATGTGCCGAGGGCTATGTCCGCTCCCACACTCAGTGCGTACACTTCGCCAAACAGGAAGTTGCGGGCGTGCTGCATATATCCGCCCACGCCAATGTTCTCGCTCTGGTCCACTGCCGTCTGGCTCTGTGAGTTCGTTGCCTCTTGCAACCAATATTCACCCAGTATGTCATACGTCTCCTCCTCCTCGGTCCTGAACATCGACGCGGTGAGGTTTAGTTTCAGTCTGTCGCTCGGTGTGTGGTCCACGCTTGCAGCCGCCACGCATGTGCGATATTTGTCTCGCTCCCCGCCCTCGAAGTATATGGTCAGCGTCTTGGCGTCAGACACTGTGCCAAAGCTTGTCTCGCGGTCGGTCGGCGTGAACTTATATGTGTTCTGGGCGAAGTATGCCAATAGGCTCACTGTGGTACGTCCGCTGCCGGGTGTGATGGTCCAGAAGGTCTGCGCGTCTAAGAATGTGGGGCTGTAGTCGCCTTTGGTGTCGAGGCTGCCGAACAGGTATTGGTTTGTCTTATATCTCACTCCTGTTATGTGGGTCAGCCGTCCGCTCGCCGCCGAGCCTTCTGCGTGAACCTGCGCCCCAAGCAGGCTCACGCGCCCGCCTGCGTGGAATTGCCGCGGACGCTTATATGTCACGTCAAGGACGCTTGACAGCTTGTCGCCGTATGACGCGTCAAATCCTCCTGCCGAGAAGTTGATTTCCTCCACCATGTCGGGGTTGACGAAGCTCAGGCCCTCCTGCTCGCCAGACCTGATGAGGAATGGGCGGTACACCTCGATGCCGTTCACGTAGACGAGGTTCTCGTCAAAGCTGCCGCCGCGCACCCTGTATTGGCTGCTCAGCTCGTTGTTGCTCGCCACTCCCATCTGACTCTTTATCACGGCCTCCACGCCTGCGTCGGTCGACACGGCGTTGGCTGCAACCGACGCGTCTATCTTCTCGAACCCCGTGTTCATCTTGCGCCCCACCACACTTACCTCGTCGCTCTCTATGTCCTCTATGTTCATCACGATCTTTATGTCGCGGCTCGCGGTGGGTATGGTCAGCGTGTCCGCCCTGTAGCCAAGGCAGCGCACTGCCACGCGTGTGGGGTATTTCCCCGCATATCTGATGGCGAAACGGCCAGTGGCGTCGGTCACTGATCCCGTCAATGTCTGAGTCTCTATTATCGTCGCACCCTCAATGGCTTTCCCGCCTTTGTCCACTATGTGACCGGCAAAACCCTGTGCATTTGCTATTTCTGATAAAGCTAATGCTATGAGAGTTAATGTTATATGTGCTATTCTGCTTAGTGTCATCGCTTATGTCTCAAGGCGTCATTGCACCTCTGCTCGCAAAGATAATACAAAAAAAATCGCCCCACCTCTTGCGTATGTCCAAAACAAGCCCTACTTTTGCATCGTCAATCAGAAATGAATGGCACTGGAGAGATGGCAGAGTGGTCGAATGCACCTGTCTTGAAAACAGGCGTACGGCGACGTACCCGGGGTTCGAATCCCTGTCTCTCCGCTTTTTTTAAGAGTTGCTTGCGTAAGTAAGTGACTCTTTTTTATTATACATATAGTTCTTCTGCACCCCCGAAAAAAAGAGACGCTCATTGCGCTATCCCCACAAGGCGTCAAAAAAATCCAAAGAAAAATCGTCTCACCTCTTGCAAATCTCGTAAACATCCCCTAATTTTGCATCGTCAATCAAGAAAGAGAGACAAGACATAATGGAGAGATGGCAGAGTGGTCGAATGCACCTGTCTTGAAAACAGGCGTACGGCGACGTACCCGGGGTTCGAATCCCTGTCTCTCCGCTTATTATAGGAGGTTGTCCTGCATCAGCAAGGCAACCTCTTTCTCTATGTCCACTCCCTGCCTCAGGCTTACGTCTGTTGCCGTTTAATCCCCCATCTAAGGAATTTGAGCCACGTCCGCAAATCATTTTTATTGTAGTGCGGAAAATTTAGCTCCCCAAGCAATCTGATATGCGTACGTTTGGTTTGTTTCGTGCGCCATGTTCTGTGCAATTCCCTCAGTAGGTCCGCATTTCGGTAAATCACCGCATTATTCGGCGAATGTTTTCGGCGAATAGCCTCCCTAATCACCGAATATCCCCTATTTCCGTGAGAACATTCACCACCGATGCTCTGGCTACCATATCTTGCC
>CAVFBC010000005.1:131038-134263 GCA_963620575.1 Alistipes putredinis
TTAGCTAAATTCCCCCCCTCGACTCCATCCGTCAAATTTCCTTACTTATCCTTATCTTATAAAACTAATACCAATTAAGCTTATTTAACAATCGGGGGGGGTAATTGTTAAAATAACTCGTACATTTGTCTACAGCAAAGCTAACAGGTTGCGCAGGTCGTTTTGTGTACCTCCCTATCACCTTCCCCGCGCACCACGCCTACTTCAATATGCTTTGCCCCCTCAGTTTTTACCCTCTGCTCCTCCTCACCGGCGGGAGTGATGGTTGAAAAAATTTAATCCTAACGACACCTATTAAGGAGAAAATAAAACACTATGAAAGATCTTCAACGACTTCTCGAAATCGCCGAGAGTTTAGGCTGCAAGGCAGAGGCAGCTGAGCTGTCCGCCATCCAAAAACGACAAAATCAACCTACGGCCGACATCATTCTCCCCCTCGTGGGCGAGTTCAGCTCAGGCAAGACGACTCTTATAAACGCCCTCACGGACAGCAAGGCCCTCGAGACCGCGACTAAGCCCACCACCGCCACTATCTATGAAATCCATTTCGGCGCTGAGGAATGCAGGGCGGTGGTGACAGACAAGGAGGGAATCACAACAGAAGTCAGTTGTATTGCAGAACTAAAGAATGACAATTTGGCGGACGCCAAGTATGTCACTGTTTTTGATACTTCCAAACGTATTCCGTCTTCCACAATCCTTGCAGATACTCCTGGGCTCTCCTCTCCAGACCCTCGTCATAAGCAGACTTTGGTTGACTTTCTCCCAATTGCAGATGGTATTTTGCTTGTCTCCGATGTGAATCAGCAAATTACGCGCTCTCTTACAGAGTTTATTGAGACGATGAAACTCTCTAAGCGACCGATATATCTTGTTCTGACTAAGTCGGACACCAAGTCGGAGAGTGATGTTGAGGCTGCGAAGAAATACATCTCTGACAATTGTAAGATTCCTCTCGAGCAGATGGCTGTTGTCTCTGCGTCTACAGGCAAGTTGGAGCAGATGTATTCTCTTCTTGACGAGATACAGAAAAACAAGAAGGAGATACTTCAACGAGTTTATGATCAACGCTGTAACGATGCAGCCCAATCATTGTCAAAGACGATTGATGAGCTTATGCGTGCCTCGGTCTCCGACGAGGAAATGCGAATTGCAATTCTTGATTGCAAACGTGAGTTAAACAATATTACGAGGAGTATTGATCGTTTGGTTGATTCTGTTTCTGACGAAATTGAAGATTGCTCGAAACAAACATCACGAAAGTTTGAGGATTTAATGTCTCAAAAGTTGAATGCCCTTGCGGCTGGCAAGAGTAGCAATTTTGACTCGGAAGCAGTGTCTATTATTAATACGAACGCCTCTTTGCTCATGAACGATTTCAGAACAGCTGTTCACTCTGTTATTGCTGAGGCGGCAAAGAGAGGGTCCGTGGGTGATGAAACCGATTTGAATTCGTTGAAAAACATGGATCTCTCGTTCGCTCAGATGGGAGAGTTAGGATATAATCTTGACATGAACTCTATGGGACATCAGTACGATTCTATGATATCTAATGGTCTCTCTGCCGTGTCCACTGTTTTGGCTCCAGGAAAGGCAATTTTAGGAAAGGCCTTGTCTTTCGCCTCTGCCAATGGCATTGTTGATTCTATTGTAGGTTGGGCTACTGATAATTTGGTGGCAAAACCGCAACGTCTTCGTGCCACGAGAAATTACATAGAAGGAACTCTCGCTCCTGAGTTTAAGCAACAATTGAGTTCTATTTCAAACTCAATAGTCGAGTCGGTTCGTAATCATGCCAAGAGTGCGGCTTCTGATAATATTTCGCAGAAGGAACAAGCTCTCAATGAGTTGCGAAATCAGATGAAGGAAAAGAAGGATGCATTCAATCAGAGAATGACCGAATTGCGTGAGTACAAATTGTTTTTGTCTAATCTTTAATTCCAAATAATAATGTCGATGGTAGTGATTGGTGCCTTGGTTGTTGGCGCCATTGCTGGTATTGCTCTTAAGGGTAAAATCCCTAATTCAAGCTCTGATAACCTTAAGAGTGAACTCAACATTCTAACTGATGAGAATGAGAAGTTCTGTCAGCGAAACAAGGAGTTGCAGCGTCAGGTTGAAGATTTACAAGCCGAGTTGAGTAAGGCCCGAAAGAAAGCCAAGGAACTCGATGATGGAAACGATGACCTTGAGGACGAACGTGATAAGGCAATGCGTGACCTTAAGACTCTAAAGGCTGAGAACGAGCAACTTAACAGGAAACTAAAGGATTACGTGTCAGCCTGTGAAGCTCTTGAGGCTGAGGTTTCGAGTTTGAGACAAAATAAGTAACTAACATTATGAGTACTATTACAATAGTAATTATCACGGCAGTTGCGACAGCAGCGGTTGCGTGTTTGCTCTTTTTCTTATTAGGAAAATCCAAGAGCTATGAAAATATAGCGCAACCAGAACTGACGCCCAACCATGAGGAGGTCGAGGCAAAACAAGCCGAGTTAAAGGCACGATATGAAGCTCTTCTTCAGGAGGTAAACGCAAAGTGCGCTGAATTGGATAAACAGTTGAAGTCCGCATTGAGCGAGGCTAAGCCTGTTGCCGTTAACGACCAAGCCGAAGAGGTTAAAAATCTTCAGAAGAAAATCAAAGATTTGGAGGATGATCTCGAGGAGGCTGAGGATGATGTAGCTGACGTCAAGAAGAAGTTGAGACGAAAGGAAGATGAAATGTCTGAACTTCAAGGCCAGTATGACAAAGAGGTAGAAGTATCTGCCGATCTACGTACTGCTCTTGACAATACGAAGTTTGAACTTGAGCAAAAAACATCGGAGCTCAACCTTAAGATGGGCTCTCTCGATTTTGTTCAGGAAATATTGTCCGCACCTGATGCAAGTTCGGAGGATATTGACCAACTTAGCTCCAATGTTGACGAGGTCTGGTCTTACATGAATAGGTACTTCGATTTGTGCAGTTCTTTAGATGGTTACATTATTTTTGGTGGTAATGATGACTTCCGTGAAGGACTGGATGGGAAGAGGTCTTATTGGTGGGATCGATACTGTGACTGGGCGGCCGTGACGATGAAGAGTTGGCTGAATGGGAAAACCACTATTGCCTTTGTCGGTGAATTTTCTGCTGGTAAAACTTCAATAGTTAACCGTATTCTTTCGCAAGATGATCCCAATGTCCCATTGTTGCCTGTAAGTGCCAAGGCCACCACAGCAATCC
>CAVFBC010000006.1:0-128703 GCA_963620575.1 Alistipes putredinis
GGTAGAGCACTTCCTTGGTAAGGAAGAGGTCACGGGTTCAAGTCCCGTCATCGGCTCTCTTTTAAGTCCCTGACAATTAAGATTGTTGGGGATTTGCTGTTTTTGGGTGGGTATAAGTCTTGTGTTATTGGCAAGTGTTATAGAGTTCTCTCCCGCATGAGTTTCCATAAGTGAGAATAGCCGAAACACAGACTTTCATCTTCTCGCAGCGAAAATCTTTACAGGAGTCTTTGCAGACCCAGTTTATACCCCTACACATCATCACATCACTATGCTTTTATTTTCGGCTTGAGCCATTTTTAGGCATCAGGACTCATTTCCTCAGGGAGGAATGTCAACCTACAATAGACAGCCATAGTATCACCATCACATGGTGAGATTAGAAAAAATCGCCCCACCACACCTCACACATTAGAGAGACAGAAAAAAAAAGAAGCCTCCCCGAAAATCATCTCGGAGAGGCTATTATTTCTATGACTTCACTTATGGCCTTACGTTCTCAACGGCAGGCAATTAAATCGTCACTTAGAGGGCGGATTGGAACTGCTGGAGGAAACGGACATCGTTCTCAAAGAAGTTCCTGATGTCATCAACGCCATAGCGCAACATGGCGATGCGCTCAACGCCCATGCCGAATGCGTAGCCGCTATACTCCTTGGGGTCAATGCCATTGTTCTCAAGGACAGCAGGGTCAACCATTCCGCAGCCGAGGATCTCAAGCCAACCAGAGCCTTTGCATACTCCGCAGCCTTTGCCACCACAGAGGGTGCAGCTCACGTCCATCTCGGCAGAAGGCTCAGTGAACGGGAAGTAAGAGGGGCGCAGACGTATTTCGACATCCGAGCCGAACATCTCCTTAGCGAAATAGAGGAGAACCTGCTTGAGGTCGGCGAAAGAGACGTTCTTGGCGACATAGAGTCCCTCGACTTGATGGAAGATGCAGTGAGCACGGGCAGAGATGGCCTCATTGCGGAACACACGGCCAGGGAAGACGGCACGGATGGGCGGTTTCTGGCGCTCCATCTCACGCACCTGGACCGAGCTGGTGTGGGTGCGGAGCAGGATGTCAGGGTTAGTGTTGATGAAGAAAGTGTCCTGCATGTCGCGTGCGGGGTGCTCGGGTGGGAAATTGAGAGCCGTGAAGACATGCCAGTCATCCTCAACCTCAGGTCCCTCGGCCACAGTGAAGCCAAGTCGCCCGAAGATATCCACAATCTCATTTTTGACAATAGAGATCGGGTGACGGCCACCAATCGGAGAGGAGGTAGCAGGGCGCGTCACATCGGTTGCAACCTGCTCAGCCACATTAGCAGCGGCAGCCTGTGCCTTAAGCTCTGCAATGCGGTCCTGCGCAAGGGTCTTGAGCTCATTAAGTTTTTGACCCATCTCGCGTTTCAGCTCGGGTGCCACAGTCTTGAACTCGTCAAAAAGGGCAGAGACCTCACCTTTTTTGCTGAGGTATTTGATTCGGAGAGCCTCAACCTCCTCGGCTTTCTGAGCTTTGAGCTGAGAAATCTCGGCCTTGAGGGCTTCTATCTTGTCTTTCAACATTTGGATATCTTATTATAGTATGGCAAAAATAGTCATTTTTTTAGATACACAGCCACATTGAGCACCTTATGAGAGGTTCGTGCCACAGGTCACCCCACAATGTGCGCCACAGCCACGCAGATGTCATGCGGCTCGACAGGTCGGAGTGTCGACTGGGGGCGTATGACCACGGGTTGGCACATGAGGTGCCTGACGGACTCGCCCGACAAGGCGAGCCCCGCAAGGATCACAGAGGCCGAGAGTCCAGACGGGTCTGTGTCTACCACCGCGAGCCGCTTAGTCTTACGGAGTGACGCGGCAACCATTCCTTGCGCGTCAAGCGGACGGAGCGACGTCAGGTGAATGTGGTCAACCCTCAGGCTCTGGGCAGACAACAGCCGCACGGCATCAGCCGCATGGCGAGTGGCCAAGCCGAAAGAGACGAGAGTCACGTCCTCCCCATCGGAGAGGCGCGATGCGGACAGGTCAGAATTTGACGCGACCAAATCGCACTTGGCGTCAAAGCCCGGCTCGATGACAACAGCCTGACGCGGTGTTGATAGCAAAGATCGGTAAACGCCCTGAGCCTCAGCAAGAGACACAGGAGTGTACACCTCGGTGGATGATGACGTAGAAGCAAGGAAAGTTCCGGCCTCAATGTCGGTAGACCTCACGATGACTGCCGCGTCGGGATAGCTTGCGAGAAGGGAGGAGCGAACCTCGGCAGCCGAAGCGTCCACTATTGGCAATAGGCCCGACTTAGCCACGCCTATTGCCTTGCTGACCACCCCCGCGCCAGCCGTCATGCGCATGACAGGCATGGGCGAGAGGGAATAGAGGTCCGACATGTCAGCCAATGACCTGTGGGGATGGCGAATTGGCGTGTCGGCCACAAGCGACGTGAGGTAGGCGCCACGCCTTTCACGCTCCACTTGCTGACGGGTCTCCGCCTCTATTTCACTCAGTTGAGACTCTGTGGCAATCTGCTTGTCAATCAACCAGTGTCCGAAAGCCTCGACATCTGCGTCATCGCCACTGACAAAAGTAAGGGTCGTGCAGCCGCGGCGAGCAGTCTCCACCTGCTGGCGCATCACCCGACACAGGGCGGCATAGTCACCACCCTTGGCAGCCTCTATGTTGAGCGTCTTGCGCCCACCCGAAGACTGGCAGAAGCCGCTCAGCTGCCTAATAAGGTTACCGTTTGACGTGGAGCCGTTATTATTCCAGAGCACGATGCACAAGGGCAAGGAACGCGCCGCGGCATAGGAGACGCTCTCAAAGAAATCACCGTTGGACCCGAAATCGCCGCACGCCGTGCAGACAATGACACGCCTCCGCCCCTCATCGGCAGCCTCAGCCACGTGCGTTGACGCGTCAGCCAAAGCCATGCCCACCGCCACCGAGAGGCGGTTTGGCGCACCATGGCTATAGAGGTCATAGGCAGCAGAGAAGAGCGATGAGAAGAACACAGACGGGGCCACAGACCTCCGCACCAGTTCGGCCGTCAGGTCCAGGCCTGCAGAGACATAAGCGTCACCCTCGCCAGCAAAACGGGCAAGGGTCACCTGCGCCACGTCACTCATTGCGGTGACATAGTGGCAGTCGGCGTCGACCATGGCCGAACGCCTCATCTCGCGGCCCAAGAACGCCAAGCGATAGTCGCCCAGCACCTGCTCCTTGAACTGCCTGAGGTTAATATCCGATTCGTGGCGAGATTCTGTCATGCCGCGAAGTTAGCACAAAGAATTGACCATTTCCATCTCTGCCGCCACGTCCATGGCGACAGCCCGCGAAGCCTCGTCGGAACGGCTCTCTGACGATTGACACAGCGACTCCATGACAGTCGATTTCACAAAATCGTCACCATAGAGAGAGAGACGGCACACCTGACGCGCAAGAAAACTTATTGCCTTGGCCTCGGCATAAGACCAGTCACCCCTTGCGACCACGCCACTTAAAACCGATTGGGAGACATTCGCCACATTACGCACCTCGACCGCCCATGACACATATTCATCGCTTGCCGTGTCAGGAGACGACATCTTGCGGAACTCCGGACGGGCGAGGACAGTCAACGCTCGCGCCAAGAGGTTAAGCGCAACCGCCAAATCATAGCCATTAGCCCGACCGGCCAACAGGGAGGCTGCGGAGACTGCGGCATCCACATTGTCTGCCTTGACGATGAGGAATGGCAGGGCGTCTGCCATCTCAAGAGTGGAGACCGACTCCGCCCAATGGCATATAACATCAGCCGACGGTTTGTGGGCAGCCAGCCCCGCGGCACCTATCAGCATAAGGTCGCGCCACTCGGACAGCCACAGGTCATAGCACTCATCCTCAGCGAGATGCTCCTGAGCGGCGACATCACGCGCATGTTGGAGTGATATGCCATAGTTGGCTTTATATGAATCATCGAGACTCTTCATTATCTGAGCGACGTCGCCATTCATGTGTCGGCGCACCTGGAATTTGAGGTCTCGCAGCCTTTCTGGGGTCATGGATTGTTTAGAATTAAGATAAACAATATTTTTTTCGCCTTTACTCTTGCAAATATAGAGAAAATGGCTGAACTTTGCACTCGCAAAACAAAAGATGGTGGGTGTAGCTCAGTTTGGTTAGAGCGCCAGATTGTGGCTCTGGAGGTCGCCGGTTCGATCCCGGTTACTCACCCCATCAAGTGGGCTTCCAGCCTCGACCTTAGGGTCGAGGCTGGATTTTTTATTATACAATCCTCCTCACCGCCAGCAAAGGGTCAAACAGCCCCCCCGCGACAAACAGATTACTCCGCACGCCCACACACAAGAGACTGACGCCAGCCTCCTGCAGAGCCCGGACCGCAATCAGCCCTCCCCCCTCAGTTCTCAGCGAACGGCACGTCAATCATAGGGACAAGAGGTCAACGTGGCCCACCCACCTCAATCAGAAAAGGCGATTTATTTGGCAAATAGCGGATTTATTTATACTTTAGGGATGGAAAGTTGAAGAAATGGCAATGGAACTAAAAGACCAACTGAAGAAATTCTTCGGATTCGACACCTTCAAGGGGAATCAGAAAGAGATAATCGAGAACCTTATGGCGGGCAAAGACACGTTCGTCCTGATGCCCACAGGCGGAGGCAAATCACTCTGCTACCAGCTGCCGGCGCTTTTGCTTGACGGCACAGCCATAATCATCTCACCGCTTATCGCCCTGATGAAGAATCAGGTCGACATGGTCCGCGGCTACTCGGCCAACAATGGCGTGGCGCATTTCCTAAACTCGTCACTGAGCCGCGCGAGCATCAACGAGGTCAAAAGCGACGTGGCGGCCGGAGTGACCAAACTCCTCTACGTGGCCCCCGAGTCCCTGAACAAAGAGGAGAACATCCAGTTCCTGCGCGGGGTCAAGATATCGTTCTACGCCGTCGACGAAGCTCACTGCATTTCGGAGTGGGGGCATGACTTCCGCCCAGAGTACCGTCGCATACGCCCCATTGCCGACCAGATTGGCCGTGCGCCCATCATAGCCCTCACAGCCACCGCGCCCCCAAAGGTGCAGCACGACATCCTGAAGAGCTTGGACATAATGGACGCCACGGTCTTCAAGTCTTCATTCAACCGCCCGAATCTCTACTACGAGGTTCGCCCCAAGCAAAACGCCACAAAAGACATAATACATATCCTGAAAGGCAACCCGGGCAAAAGCGCCATAGTCTACTGCATGAGCAGGAAGAAAGTGGAGGAACTGGCCGAGAGCCTGAGCATCAACGGCATAAAGGCCGTGCCGTATCACGCAGGGCTTGACGCCGCCACTCGCGCGGAGAACCAGGACAAGTTCCTCATGCAGAAAGTGGACGTGGTGTGCGCCACCATAGCGTTCGGCATGGGCATAGACAAGCCTGACGTGCGCTACGTGTTCCACTACGACATCCCCAAGAGCCTCGAAGGCTACTATCAGGAGACAGGGCGCGCCGGGCGTGACGGCGGAGAGGGCCGATGCATCACATTCTACAGCCGCAAGGACATACAGAAACTCGAGAAGTTCATGCAGGGCAAGCCTCTCAACGAGCAGGAGATTGGCCGCCAGCTGATAGCCGAGACCGTGGCCTACGCCGAGAGTGGCGAGTGCCGTCGCCGGACGCTGCTGAACTACTTCGGTGAGAATTTTGACGTGCCAAACTGCGGGTGCTGCGACAACTGCCTCAACCCACGCGAACGATTTGACGCACGCGAAGCCGTGGAGCTGCTCACCGACGTGGTGGGCGAGTTCAACAACCGATACAAGGCCGAGTACATAATAGACTTCATCATGGGAGTGGCCACCGACCAGATAAAGTCATACGGACATGCTGAGCATGAGCTGTTTGGCAACGGTTCAGACCATGACAGGAAATACTGGACATCGGTACTGAGGCAGTCCATTGTGGCCGGCTACATATCGAAAGACATTGAGAATTACGGGCTTCTGAGGCTTGGCGACCATGCCGCGGACATTGACAAGGGCAAAGAGCCGATAATGTTCTGCATGGACCGCGACTTCACTGACGCTGACGATGAGGAGACAACGACACAGGGTGGCACGTCGGCCTTAGACGACGTCTTGTTCAGAGCCTTGAAGGACATGCGCCGCGAGATGGCTGAGAAACTAAATCTGCCGCCCCACGTGATATTCTCAGACCCGGCTCTCGAATCAATCGCCACCTACTACCCAGTCACGCTCGACGAGTTGAAAAACATCCCGGGCGTGGGCGAGGGGAAAGCGCACAAATTCGGCAAGAAAGTTGTAGAGTTCATCGCCAAATATGTGGACGAGAACGAGATTGACCGTCCGCAAGACACGGTTATCAAGACCGTGGCCAATAAGTCCAAAAACAAGGTTGCCATAATCCAGGGAGTGGACCGCAAGATTAACCTTGAGGACCTCGCCAAGAGCAAAGGGCTCAGCATGGCCGAGTTGATTAAAGAGATGGAGGCCATAGTCTACTCCGGCACAAAGCTCAACGTGGACTACTACCTCCGCGACCAATATGACTCATACCTCGTGGACGACGTTTTCGCCTATTTCAAAGAGGCGGAGGACGACTCGATGAAGACGGCCATGGAGGAGTTGCCCGAAGACGAGTACCCCGAGGACATGATACGCCTCGTGAGAATCAAGTTCGTGAGTGAGGTTGGCAACTAAACCAGCACAGAAAGTCACGCCTCAAGTGGGCGGGCAATGACAATATTCGCAGCAAAAGCGGGCGAGGCGTTGTGAGCATCATAGCGCCCGGCCCGTTTGGCTGTATTAGGAGAGTGGGGACAGAGCCCACCGCCAAAGACTCAAGGAAACGAAGACAAAAGAGACTAGGACAGCACAAGATGAAATGGGAGGACCTGCTCATTGCGCAGCGCACTGGCAAACAGACGCCAAGGCTGGAGCATTCGCGCACTGAGTTCATGCGCGACTATGACCGCATTATATTCTCGGCGCCATTCCGCCGTTTGCAAAACAAGACACAAGTATTCCCGCTGCCGGGCTCCATATTCGTACACAACCGCCTGACGCACAGCATCGAGGTGGCATCCGTAGGTCGGTCGCTGGGCCGTAGCGTGGCAGAGGAGTTGACAAGCCGCGGAGTGATGTCGCCCGAGATGGCCATGTCGATAAGCGACATCGTGTCGGCCGCCAGCTTGGCCCACGACATGGGCAACCCACCATTCGGTCACTCCGGCGAGCGCGCCATACAGCACTACTTCGCCAATGGCGACGGGCAGAACTTGGCCAACCACCTGACCCGGGAGCAAATAGCCGACGTCACCAACTTCGACGGCAACGCCAACACATTCCGCCTGCTCAGCCACTCCTTTGCGGGGCGGCGTCATGGCGGCTTCTCGCTCACCTACCCCACCCTCGCCTCCATAATCAAATACCCGCGTCCGTCCATAGGCGTCAAGAAATTCGGCTATTTCCAGCAGGACGAGGAGACGTTCACCGGCATCATGCGGACGCTCGGGATTCCAGAGACCGACCCCAAGCGCGGAGAGTATGCGCGTTTCCCGCTCGTCTACCTTGTCGAGGCGGCCGACGACATCTGCTACCAGGCCATGGATGTGGAGGACGCCTACCGTCTGGGCATCTTCAGCTATGACGAGACCCGTGACCTCTACATGGAATATTTCGACCCATCGGCCGACGCGCAAACCTACGAAGGGCTCAACCGCGTGTGCCAAGCCGTCACCGACCGTCATGAGCAAGTGGCGTATATGCGCACCCTGCTCATCGCCCTACTGGTGCGCGAAGCCACACGGATCTTTGCCGACAACATAGACGACATTTTAGATGGCAAGTTCAAAGGGTCGCTCATCTCGCACCTCACGGGCCGTCCTCGGATGGCGATGGACCACATGGCCCAGACGGCTGTCGAGAGGATATACCGACACCAGAGCGTCGCACAGATCGAGTTGACGGGTTTTGCCATCATAGGCACCTTGATTGACAAGTTCATAGGCGCCCTGCTCAACCCCGACATCTACTACTCAAACCTTATTCTGCCCTTCATCCCGGAGCAGTACCGAGTCCCAGTCGAAGCCCCCGTCTATGACAAGATCATGAGCGCGATAGACACAGTCAGCGGCATGACCGACCTTTACGCCGTGGACCTCTACAAGCGCGTGAAGGGGTGAGAATTGGGCAGCTAAATTTTGTTGAGTAACTTTGCCATCACAGAGATAAAGATTTAGATGTCCGAGAAGAAAGAATTCATTGAGGGCCGGGACGGCGTGACGTTTGTTGACCTTTTCGCAGGTGCGGGAGGCATAAGCGAGGGCTTTTTGCAGGCATACACAGACAAGAAATATTACGACTTTCTGTTAGCGTCAGACATTAACGCCAATTGCGAGCTGACCCACAGAGTGCGCTACAACCATCAGTTAGGGTTGGGCACGGGGTTTCTGTGTCAGGACATAATGGACGACACGTTCGTCGAACACATCAAAGAGCAGATAGGTGGCAGACGTGTGGATGTCGTCACAGGCGGACCAAGTTGCCAATCGTTCAGCCTCTCTGGCAGGCGCAGAAAATTCGACAAGCGCGATGACCTATTCTTCCATTACCTCAAGGTCATAAAGGCCTTACGCCCCAAATATTTCGTCATGGAAAACGTCAAAGGCATCTTGACGAAAGACCATGGCAAGATAAAGGACAAGATACTCAGGGAGATCCGATCTATTGTTGACGACACCAAAGTCAATCTGCTCTTCGACTTTATCAAGAAAGCATTTGCTGGTCAAGACTCATACGCCTACACGACACTCATTTGCAAAATCAACATCGAGACGTGTGAGCCCCAATACCGCGAGCAACTCATCGACAGCTACTTCTCGTCTCTTGAGAACCAGTTCAAGCAGGTAACCAAAGATATCGAATATAAGGTGAGCAAGTCGGACACAAGCATCAACACTGTGCGCCACGGATTGAGGATGCTCAAAGAGGGCAACTTGCGCAGCCTTATCAGGAAAAACGTCATCGCCCTCAAGACCAAGGCCGACGTAGACAACGATTTGTTTGGCGACCGCATAAATGAGTTTATCGGGGACATATCCGACTCTTCCATCTTGGAGAAGATGTCAGCCGCCCTCGATAACGTGGCTGCCCTCACCAGAAATGAGGAGGAAGTCAACGCACTCCGCGACTCGCTATCCCTATATGTGATGACTCTTGACGAAGTCCTTGAATTAATCGGGGACAAAGTCAAGGGAACCAAATTCGAGGGGCAATACCCACTTGTGTGCAGCCAGATAAGGCTCTACAACATAGACTCTCCTCTCGTACTCCTCTCGTCTGATTATGGGGTTCCACAGAACAGGGAAAGAGTAGTGTTCATCGGCTGCCGAAACGACCAAAAAATCATAAAAGGCGTCCCAGCCACAGTAGCCACGGAGGACAAAGTGACTGTCTATGAGGCATTGTGGGATTTAGACATGATAGGCAACGGAGAGACAGTGACAGAGTACAAGCCTGTCACGCCAAATCAACATTACATCGACCTGTTGCGAAACAGGCTGACCGACGGGACGCCAGACGCATCTGGTAAACTTTATAGTCAATGGCAAAGGGAGGGGCGGCTTGCACACCGTTTCGCCTATGATGCGCCACCAACATACGTACGCGACGCGGCTGGCTTGAAAAACGCAACTCTTCAACAACACTATGAGCTCAACAACCATCAGACAAGTTCGCAAAATGACACTGTGCGCGAGCGGCTTAGCATGATCGCCACCCATGGCGGATATGACGAGGAGACGAAAAAAGCACTACAAGCCGCATGGCTAGACTCGGACAAACGAAACTACACGGTGCTCAACCCCAAGGGGCAGAGTCCGACCGTTGTAACCATGCCCGACGACTTCATCCACTACTCGGCCCACCGCGCCATGACAGTGCGTGAGATGGCCAGACTTCAGTCTTTCGACGACTCATTCGTCTTTCAAGGCAAACACCAAACAGGAGGAGAGAAGCGCAAGGAAGAGATTCCGCAATTCACCCTCGTTGGCAATGCGGTGCCACCCCTCATGGCAAGAGCCATAGGGAACGTCATACTCAACTGCATCGAATAAAAGTTACTTTCACGCTCTGGAGGACACGGAGACACGGTTTCATTCAAAATAAAGAAATCAGCCAAGGGCATGCTCTTTCCTAAAAGCAAAATAATACACCTCTGACAACATCCCCACGCCACCTCCTACGCTATGTTTTTGCCGTTATTTGACAATAAATTACTAACTTAGCATTTCTTTAGGGACATTATGCCACCGCAAGCCGCCCCAAGGGAGCGAGAAGCGCGCGGCGACACACAGTTTAGATGCGAAAACAATGAAAATAAGCGGAATAGCGGCCACACTCACGGCATTGGCACTGGCTTACATATTGCCAGTGGCAGGGGCAAACGCACAAGAGACCGCCCAACCCACGATAAAACTCCAGGTCTCGGAGGCGAGCTTTTGCAGCACCACGGGCGGAGCTCTCACCATAAGCCCCATTATTGGAGGGCTGACACAGAGCGAGGTGGAGAACTACTCACGACTTGACCTTCAATGGGACAACGGCAACGGAGCCATAACGTTGCTCAGCTGGGACACCAAGACGGAGATAAAAGACCTTGTGTGTGACGCAAAGAATGTCTACGCCGGGACTTCATATGACGAGCAGACTGGCACAAGGGACTACAAGGCCACCATCTACAAAGCCATGCTGCGAAACAGCGACCTCGACCAGATCAGCCTGACGCCCGTCACACCCTACGAGACCACGTGGCACGTCTACGGCACACCGCGCACAGACAACCTGTTAGACGAGACAGACCCGAGGAGGCTCGTCATCTTGGGAGACTCCCGCGCATGCGGCTTCGACTACGAACTGAGCACCAACCCGGGCTGGGCCAGCGTCTCAACCTACGAGTGGAGCGTCTCAAACACAGACCAATACACCATCGAGGGCAACGGCAACACAGCTACCCTGAGCCAGATACGAAATGCGGACAGAGGGTCTAACATCAAGACGACCAATGTGACAGTCATTCAGACTGTCGGCGGCGTGTGCCAAGCCTCATACACCAAGGAGGTGACCCTCATGGGCAGACCCGACGCCACACTGTCACTCGACGAGGAGAAATATCCCGAGGGAGCTATCCTCATCTGCACCAACGCTGACGAGGCCGACGACCAAGGACGCAGATTCAGCGCGTTGGTGGACCTCATTGGCGACGGACCTATGACTGTGACCCTCAGCACTGGCGACCGTGCCACATTTGGCAACATCGACGAGGGCGTCAAAGTCTTCGCCAACGCCTACGTGGACAAGGCAGGCCGAGTGACAATAACCAAAGTGGTGGACGACAACGGCTGCGTCTCAGACAGCTCGACCCCCGACCTCATTCACGGCGGAGTGAGCGTGACGGACAGGACACCACAGCCCAGTTTCGCGACAGACTCAATCTTCACCCGCGAGGTCAAAATAGACTTGAGCGTGGACGCCACTGATGACACAGACTCATTCAGTTGGGGCATAAAGTCACGCGGATACGACTCCGGCATTGACGGATGGGGCACACAGTCAACGGCTTGGTCCAACATGGCCGGACGCGTAGACTACTACGTCGTGGAGACCATGGCGGGCGACGCCCTCACCGGTCAGCCCGAATGCCCGTCAGACACAGCCTTCATAGCCGTATATTTTGACATGCCGCTGCGCTACCCCAACGCCATCAGCCCCAACGGGGACAACGTCAACGACAAGCTTGTCATTGAGGGGCTGCCAGCCAACAACACACTCTTCGTCTATGACGGCCGAGGCAAGAAAGTCTACGAGAAAGTCAACTACCGCAACCAGTGGTCGGCCGACGGACTCGATGACGGATATTACGCCTACGTGCTCAAAGGCGACGGAATAAGCACCATCAAAGAGACCCTCGCAATCAAGCGCAACTAAGGCTCAACCAAACCAAAAGCGCAGACAATGACAGGATTAAGAAACAGGATGATGAAACTACTCCCTGCGGCAGTTATGGCTGCGGGGCTCGTGTCCGCACCTGCGGCTGAGGCTCAGAACGAGCTCGTAGTGTCGCAATATATGCACAACTACTTCGCTGTCAACCCGGCCTTCGCGGGCTCGCGAGACGGACTGACCATCTTCGGCAGCTTCCGCAAGCAATGGAGCGGGATTGAGAGCACGCCAATGAGCCAACTGCTGACGCTCAACACCCCGATGCGCCACGACAAGCTGACGGGCGGCATCAGTGTCTACAACCAGACAATCCACGAGAGCCGCAACTCGGGTATCCTCGCCACGGTGGGTTACCGCACGAGGATAAGCAACTCGGCTTGGCTTGGCTTGGCGTTGCAACCTGGCGCGGCTTTCCGCTCGACAGACTGGACCAAGGTCCGCACCATGAGTGACAAGGAGGATGTCGTCTTCTCTGAGAAAAAGACTGGCGTCGCACCACTTCTTGGCGTAGGCATCAGCGTCTATGGCGAGAAGTTCTTTGCCGGCGTCAGCACGTCTACCCTCTTCGTGACCAACGACTTTGACAAGGCAGACACCGAGTTCGCCCCAGCCGACGCCACATACATGGCCTGCGCCGGCTATTGGTTCAGCCTCTCGCAAGGGTTCGCCATCCAGCCTTCAGTACTCGTGGACTACAGCCAGGCCAACAGCACAGCGGCCAACATAAGCCTATCCGGCATCTGGAGCGACAAGGTGTGGGTGACGCTCGCCTACCGCACAACAAAAGATGCCACGGCTGGATTGGCCTACTCGCCAAACGGCAGGCTCAAAGTGGCATACAGCTACACCATGACCATGGGAGACCTGAACGGGTATAACAGCGGCTCGCACGAGATATCGCTGCAATATGATTTCATCTACAAGGTCAAGACAGTAAGCCACAGGTTCTTCTAACAGCATAACGACAGAGAGACGAGAATGAAGAAAGGACATATATGCGCGTTGAGGGCGGCAATCTGCGCGGCAGGCGCAATTCTCACCATAAGCTCGGCCTTGGCGCAAGACATAGCCATCGAGCCACTTGACATAGCGAGCGACGCCCAGGCCATATACCCCGTGCTGCGCGACTCGACACTCTACTTCGCCAGCGACCAGAGATGGGACATCGGCAAGACATATTTCAACCAGCGCGGAGGCTACCTCTACAAGATCTACCGCGTGGGCATCAAGAACCGCAAGCCCAATGGCACAGCCCGCCCCTATTTCACCAAGGCGGGCGATGGCACCAACATGTTCTGCCTCACTTTCGACCCCAACGGCACGCCCTACGTGACCGAGAACGACATGAGCAAAAGCGCCATGCGCGGCGCGCCCATGGTCATCACGCACTATGAGGGGCGCGAGGCGAGCAAAGGCCGCACTGTCGACACCCCGGAGGGAGCCAGCTCGGGCATGGCGTCAATATCAGAGGATGGCAAACTGATGGTCTTCGCCTCGGACGCCCGCGGTGGCGAGGGACGCGCCGACCTCTACTACTGCGAGTTGACCAGAAGCGGATGGACCGAGCCCAAGAACCTTGGCCCTGTGGTTAACACCCCCGGCACGGAGACAGCCCCCTTCATCCATCCCTCGGGCAAGATATTCTTCGCCTCGGACGGACGCGAAGACAGCCGCGGACTGGACCTATATTATACCTTGCGCAACGCCGACGGCACATTCGCCACACCCCAGAAACTGGACGACGGCATCAACAGCCGGCGTGACGACTACGGAATCTATTACAGCGACGACGAGACCTGGGGCTACGTCACATCCAACCGTGACGGCAAGGACAAGATATATTACTTCCGGCGCACATTCCCGACATTCGAGGACAAAGAGGAGCTTCAACACATGAACCTCTGCTACGACCTTTATGAGGCCAGTGCGGAGAACTATGACACCACGTCATTCCAGTGCCGCTGGAACTTTGGCGATGGAGCCTCAGCCGTAGGCGTAGAGGTCAGCCACTGCTATGCAGGCGAAGGCACCTACACCATCGACCTGAGCGTGCTTGACAAGACCTCGGGCGAGGAAATGTTCTCGTTGGCGCAATATGAGCTTGAAATAAGCAAACCAGAACAAGTAGAAATCGTAATACCAGAAAAAATTCGCGCAGGTGAGGCCGCGACCTTCTCGGCGAACACAGACGGGCTGAAAAACTTCCGACCGCGTGAATTTTATTGGACCATGGGCAACGGTGACCAGATAAAAGGCAAGACAGTCACCACAATTTTCTCACAACCCGGCATCTATCGCGTTGAGTGTGGCACGATTGATGCAAGGAAGACAGGAGAGAGGCATTGCACATGGACTGAGGTCACAGTGGAATAGCCAACTCAGAAAGACCACTGAACTAACCAAGACAAACAAAAACGATGAAAATCAAGCGATTGCTCATGGGGCTCGCCGCCCTGACGACAGTTACAACAACCTTGGCTCAGCCCGTGCCCGGTGCTGATGAGAACATACCATTCCTCATGACATTTGGCAAAGACAGCCAGACGGAGTGGGGCGATGATAACTTTGTACAAATTATTTTCTTCTCGATACCCGCCGATTGCTCCACACCAATTTACATAAGGGTGTTCGACCCCGACTGCGGTGGCAAGAATGACGAGGTGCGAGGCGACTTCAACACAAAGACCCGTTTCAGCATCTACGGAGGCAAGGAGTCATGCTCAAACAAGGACGCCCAGAAGAGCAACATAAAAGGCAAGTATAAGAGCGGCACCATGCTGGCCACCAAGACCTTCGGCGCAGACGCACAGTATGACGACAAGTGGTACACGTTCGGCCCGTTCAACCCGTCGGAGGGCGAGGACCTGCCTGAATTTGGCGGTCGCACCTTCAAATTAGTCATAGAGGGATTGGCGGGAGATGACGGCAACATGTACCGCCTATTCCTCAGCCGCAAGAAAGACGACAACGTCAAGGTGGACGGCGCTTTCGCCTACTACTTCAAGTATAAGTTCCGTATGCACGACTCGGGCAACGAGGTGTCGCACATCTACCCGTATATTGACGACAAGACCGTATCTCTCAAGCAGAGCAACTTCGACTGGGACAAGGACGGCATGCTGCGCATTGTATCAGTGGCCAAAAATGGCGAGATGATGCAGGTGAGCGGCAACAACGAGTGGACCACAAGCACTCACAAAGTCGTAGCCGAAGAGAAGAACACCTCGTGGGACATCCAGATGATCAAGTTCAAGAACAAGCCGTTGAAGAACAACAACGTGGTCATCTTCCTTGAGAACCAGTATGGAGAGCTGATGCCATTCTATAGCGTGCCTATCGGAGGCATCCCCAAATACAAGTACTCCATAGGCGTCAAGCCTAAGAAGTAGGGGCTCATGTGGGGCATCACAACGTGAGCCCCCACACCAGCCACAAGACAAAAGAACACAGAGACGCCGCCCCCCGCACCACCAGAATGCGGGGCGGCGTCCTCCCTATATCTTAAACCAGGTAAAAAACTATGATTATGAAAAAGTTAGCGGCCACGCTGCTGCTCCTTGCCGGAGTGGCGGCTAATGTTGTGTCGCAAAACTTCAACCTCTCGAAGTTCACCAACGCCCAGGGGCTTCCACAGAACTACATCTATAGCCTGGTTCAAGATAACAACGGGTTTGTCTGGATAGGCATGGCCGAGGGCTTATCACGCTATGACGGACTTCAATTCGTCAACTACACCACCCGCGACTCACTGTCAGACAACTACGTGACCGACATGATCATAGACACAGACGGCAACCTGTGGTGTGGTCATGGCAACGGCACATTCACCTACAACGACGGGCGCAAATTCATCAAGATACCCGCCAACGACGAGATGCAAGCCCCGATTAAGGACATGTGCCTTGACGACCGGGGGAACATCTGGGCCGTGGAGCAGAACATGGGCATAGTCAAGATAACACCCGACCACAAAATGGTCACCTATTTTGACGAGGAGAAGTTCGGCGGCAGGATGTACACCTCGATTTGCGCAGTCAACTCTATGATTCTCCTTGTAGGAACATCAGACGGTCTCTTGACCGTCAGAGTAGAGGCAGACGGGACACTGCGCACGCCGGAGGAGATAAGCGACATGCCATATAGCATGGTCAACTGCATCACCCCTACCCGCCGCGGGTCCGATTTCTGGGTCGGCTTTGACGATGGCAGCATCTACCGCTATTCGCCCACCCACGGGGCCAAGATGCTCAGCCAGTGCAACAAGATTTGCTCAAGCGGCAAAGTGGCCGCCTATGACATACGCTCAATCTATGAGGAGGAGAGCGGCAACCTCTATTTGGCCACATGGGGCGACGGCGTCAAAGAGTGGGAATACAGGGAGGACACGCAAGACTACGTGGAGAGCCTGACCATCGACGAGCAGAACGGCCTTAGCAACAACTATGTGGCGGACATCATGGTGGACCGCGAGGGAATATTCTGGTTCGCCACATACGGAAGCGGCGTCGTGGCTTGGATAAACAACTACTTCGCGCAATATAACATTGCCGACATAGGCATGACCCGCGCACGCGTCATCACGACCCAGATTCATGGCGAAAGGCTTTGGCTCGGACTGAGTGACGGATTGTTGAACATAGACACCAAGTGCATATCCAACTTCGAGTATTATGACCGCGCCTCAGGACTGCCAGACCGCAAGGACATCACGCGGATTATATTCGATGACAAGCGCAACACGCAATATATAGGAACGCGCGGAGGCGGCATCTACGTCCGCAACATGAGCGACATGCGCTATCGGCAGCTGCAAATGCCAGGGCTGCAACACAGCCAGCAGGTGATTAATGATTTGACCTTAGACGACAAGAGGCTTTATGCGGCTACCACGGGCGGACTGGTCATCTATGACATCGAGACGGGCGAGACGCACATCTACACCACCGAAAACGGGCTTCCGCACAACAACATCAACTTCGTCAAGCTTGACCGCGAGGGGCAGTTATGGATAGGTCCCAAAGACAGCGGCATCGCCATGCAGTATAGCGATGGAGAATTCGACGTACACCGCCTCGCAGACGTCCCTGTAGACGTGGCCGGCATGGTCTTTGACGACCGCGACCGTTTCTGGCTCGCCACGGTCAACAACGGCATCATCTGCACCAGCAATGATACCATCGTCTCCATAACATCGGCAGACGGCTTGGCCAAAAACTATTGCTACGGCATCTCGCGAGACGGCAATGGACACATATGGATATGCCACCAGCCCGGACTGAGCAGCATTGACCTTAACAATGGCTCCATCCGCACCTATGGCGTCGGCTCTGGCATGAACTACGAGTTCACAGGAGCTCAGCAAGCGGAAAATGGCGACATCTGGTTCTCGACAACCTCTGGCGTAGTCCACTACATCAGCGCCTACGACCGTCGCAACAGCGTCGCGCCAATAATAAACCTCACGAGCGTCATCATCTCGGGCAAGAAGCATGACATTCATGACGACATCGATTTGGGCTATCCATACAGGGGCGAGCCGGACAAACTTGAGTTCCAGTTTGTTGGCATCTGCATGAAAGACCAGTCTAACGTCACTTACGAGTATTGGATGCAGCGGGCTGACGACCCCAACGCAGAGGCGCATTGGATGCAACTTGGGACATTGAACCACAAGGAGTTCGACTATGTCCCCGATGGCGACTACATTCTCAACATCCGCGCATTCAACAGCTCAGGCATTGTATGCCAGCAACCACTGAAAATCAAGATTCACATAGACAAGCCATTTTGGAAGATGGCTTGGTTCCCCATTGTCGCCATCATCCTCCTACTCATGGGCATACGCTCATTTGCCAAATGGAGAGAGCGTAAACTCATGGCTCGCCAACAGGAGCTGGAGGATGAGGTTAACCGCAAGACAAGGGAGATAAATGAGAAGAAAAACGAGATTGAGCGGAAGAATAAGGACATCACAGGCAGCATAACCTATGCAAACCGCATTCAGACGGCCGTCCTCCCCTCGCGCACAAGCCTCATGAGTCTGCCATTCGCAGAGTCCTTCCTCCTTTTCCGTCCACGCGACATAGTGAGCGGTGACTTCTACTGGTTTAATGTCTATGACAACCATGCACTCATCTGCTGCGCAGACTGCACTGGGCATGGCGTGCCGGGTGCATTCATGACACTTATTGGCACAACCATTCTCAACGAGGCCACACGCAACCCCGAGCTCCGCAACCCCAAAGCCCTGCTTGAGAGGTTGGACAAGGAGGTCAAGCAGACCCTCAACAAAAACCAGGCAGTGGAGACACGCGACGGAATGGACTGCGCCATTATCGACGTCGACATCAATACCGGCATTATGGTATCGGCAGCCGCTAAACGCCCCGTGTTTGTGGTCCACAAGGGTAAGATTGTGACCATCAAGGGAACGAGACGCGCCATTGGCGATATATGGAATGACAACGAGTTCAAGGAGGTCACCACGCAACTTCAAGATGGCGACTGCATCTACATGTGCTCTGACGGATATACCGACCAGCTCGGAGCAGAACCCGTAGACGGAGAGCCTGCCAACACCAAGATAAACGAGGACGAGGCCATTAAATTCTCAACCAAGAGGTTGACCAACCTGCTGGAGGACATATCGGGCGACACGATGGAGGATCAGCAGAAGATTTTGTCTGATACGTTTGACAAATGGCGCCACAATGTGCCAGCGGTGGATGATGTCATCGTGATGGGTCTGCGCTTCAAGGAGCAGGGACAGAAGCAATAGAACGACCCGACACACAAATAAGAAGAGAGGTCTCGATGACAAAGAGGCCCCTCTTTTTTGTATAAGGAAATGTAAAGACAGATTTCACTTGAGCAAATTACTCCAATGGTCATCCGACATAATTGACGGGCTGTGGCATATCATAGCCCCGAGATGTTGTGAGGTGTGCGGTCGTCCACTCAATGCCACCGAGGAGGGCGTGTGCCGTCTCTGCATAGACGAATTGCCATCCACTGAATTTGAGTATCAACACGACAACCCTATGTCTCTGAAAATGGAGGGACGTGTGAACTTAGTGTCTGCTTTCAGCTGTTTTCACTTCAGGCGAGGAGAGACCTTGCGACAGATTATACACGCATTTAAGTATAAGGGAGACAGAGACACAGCCCGCGAAATGGGGCGAGAGATGGGACGCAGGGCAATGAATGCCGGATTCATGGAGCCATATGACTACATAATACCCGTCCCGCTTCACAAGAAAAGATTGAAAAAAAGGGGATATAACCAAGCTGAGCTAATAGCCGAGGGCATGAGCGAGGTGACGGGCGTGCCAGTGCTGACCAACGTCATTGAGCGGAAAATATACGCCAGCACTCAGACCAGGCTTAGCGCCGCCAAACGTTACCACAACGTGAGCAACGACTTCAGCTTGGGTGCCGGGGCTGAAGCTGTAAAAGGGAAGACACTATTGGTTCTTGACGACGTATTCACCACAGGAGCCACAAGCGAGGCCTGCCTTGAGCCTCTGAGCCACATAGAGGGCGTCAAGCTTGGTTTAGCCACATTGGCCTACGCAGGAGATTAATAAGCGGATTTGAAGCCTTTGAGAGCCTTGTTAAGCGAGGCATGGCGTCCTCCGAGGAATTTGTCAAGGTCGGCATAGAACGCCTTGCTGTGATCCATGTGGAGAGTGTGAGTCAGCTCATGGAGGATAACGAGGTCGATAAGCTCATCGGGCAACCTCATAAGCTGTATGTTGAGACATATCCGCCCATTAGATGAGCAGCTACCCCATTGTGTGCGCATATTGCGCAAATCGACGTGTGAGAATTTAAGTCCGTGCAACCGAGCCAACTCGGCAGTACGCGCTGGCAGCATTGCCTCAGCCTCATGACGCAATGTGGCGTCAATCACCTTCCGCACAAAGGATTGAAACGACTCACTGTCAAAATCCTGCCCCTCAGGATAAAAAATAGTAGTTGCGCTCTCGCCAAATCGAGCTGTGGCATAATCCGGTCCGTGCGCACCATTGGGGACGAAAAGAATGTCATGGTCGTGGGTGCGGAATTGAGTGTCTGGCGTGAAAACAATCTTCTGCGGCTCTTTGGCTCTTGCTTTATTGAGAAGTCGTTTTATCTCATCAGCATGCTCAGTTAGAAAACGTTTGATAACATTGGCTGATGTATGGGTTGGGGCAGAGACGCGGATACGCTGACCCGGGTAAATTCTCAGAGAGACTCTTGAGCTGCGTACGTTCTCAAACACCTCAACCTTGCCAAATGCAGGCACATCAAGTTCGTAGAGCATAGACTTTCAAAAATCCTTACTCGGATAAATCCTCATTTTGCCACCCTACCCCCTTTGACAAGCCGAGCAGCGCACCAAGCTAAAGGCCAAACAGCCAATCCGAGCAAGACGCCAAGAATAACAGCCCCCGTGGCGTAGACAAAAAAGGAGCTGCCAATCCCCTCGACCGAACTCAAGTCCGGCACCAAAGAGACTGGCAGCCCCGTGACCGTCCCGCCTATGCGGAGCGAGCCGTAGAGAATGAGTGGAATGAGTGGCGGCAGGCTAACATTAGAGAAAGCCACCACAACAACCTTGTTGAGCTTAAGAATATGAGCAAGTCCGACGGCAGCCATCATCTGAAATCCCCAAATAGGCATAACCGACATGGCCACGCCGAGAGCTATGGCAGAAGCCAAGCGAGATGCGCTCTCGGGAGCTGAGAGTGTCCGCTTAATCCAGCGGAAAAACATGACAGGGTAGAGCCAGACAAGAGCGGCAAGCAGAAGCACTGAGCATATGGCAATCAGCCTCAGCCAATCGCGCCACCCGTCATGCCACACGTCATTGGACCTAACCACACTTGCCATGGCCTTACGCCAGTTTAAGACTACTCCTTGGTGAGCGTCATGCGCACCTTGGTGAAGTCGGCTCCATCCTCAGAGCGGACATCGCCCTTGACTACTAAAGAGTCGTCAATCGAGAATGTTATTACCACATTACGCCCGTCGGGAATTATGGGGGCAATATACTTAGCGTCCTTCACAAAAGAGATGCGGGTCTTGCCGAGGTTCTTAGCATGCTCAGCGCAGCGGCGAAGCATCATGAGAGTGAGCACACCTGGAGTGACGGGCTTGCCAGGGAAATGTCCCTTGAAGATGTCATGTTCGGGGTTGACACTGATGACGTAGGTATAGTTGCCCGCCTCATCGGCGGAAGATGAAATTATCTTGAAAAAATCGTCCATTGCTTTTGTTGAGAATATTATTTCTGCTCATCCTTAGCTGCGTCAGTGGACTGCGCGCTTGGCTCGGCCGTAGAAGCTTTAGCCTCAGTTGGGGCTTCGGTCTCACCTTCTTGCTTGGCGTCAGCCTCATTCTTAGCCTCCTCCTCAGCTGCGTTCTCCTCAGCCAGTTCTTCCTCGCGTTTCTTCCAAGGGCGAGGGCCGAAAATCTTCTCCACATCCTCTGTGAAAATCACCTCGCGCTCAAGCAGCAGCTCAGCCAATTGCATATGCTTGTCGGCATTCTCCGACAGGATTTTCTTGGCTCGCTCATATTGAGAGTCGATAATAGAAGAGACCTCCTCGTCGATGACACGCGCACGCTCCTCTGAGTAGGGAGAGCGGAAAGTGGCGTCTGCCTGACCCGTTGAATCATAATAGCAGACGTTGGGCAACTTGTCACTCATGCCATAATAGGTAACCATGGCATAGGCCTGCTTATTTGCCTTCTCCAAATCGTTAAGCGCGCCTGTGCCTATCTGATGGAAGCAGAGCTCCTCGGCGGCACGACCACCCAAGACGGAGCAAATATCATCAAGCAGGTGGGCCTTGGTGGTGAGCTGACGCTCCTCGGGCTGATACCATGCGGCGCCAAGAGCCTTGCCACGTGGGACGATGGTTACTTTGACCAAAGGATTGCCAAATTCAAGCAGCCAGCTGACGGTGGCATGACCAGCCTCATGGACAGCTATTGTTCGACGCTCCTCAAGGGTTGAGAGACGATGCTTACGCTCCAGTCCACCGACAATGCGGTCCACGGCATCCTGAAAATCCTGACGCTCAACATATTTCTTACCCTTACGCGCTGCAGTCAGCGCGGCCTCATTGCAGACATTAGCTATGTCAGCGCCAGAGAAGCCAGGCGTCAGGCGAGAGAGAAACTCCTTGTCGAAATCGGGAGCCAACTTAAGCGGGCGCAAATGAACGTCAAATATGGCGGCACGCTCCTTAATGTCGGGCAATTCAACCTGAATCTGCCTATCGAAACGGCCTGCACGCAAAAGAGCGCGGTCCAAAATCTCCGCACGGTTAGTAGCCGCGAGGATAATGACGCCACTATTGCTGCCGAAACCATCCATCTCAGTGAGCAGCTGGTTGAGAGTATTCTCGCGCTCCTCGTTTGAGCCGAAGCCATTATTGCGACCACGTGCGCGGCCGATAGCGTCAATCTCGTCAATGAAGATGATGGAAGGTGCCTTCTCCTTAGCCTTCTTGAAGAGGTCGCGGACACGACTTGCACCCACACCCACAAACATCTCGACAAAGTCAGAGCCGGACATTGAGAAGAAAGGCACATTGGCCTCGCCAGCCACAGCCTTGGCAAGCAGGGTCTTACCTGTGCCTGGGGGGCCTACGAGCAAAGCGCCCTTAGGGATCTTACCACCGAGCTCGGTATATTTGTCAGGATGGCGGAGGAACTCCACAATCTCTTCCAGCTCCTGCTTGGCGCCATCAAGGCCGGCTACATCCTTAAAGCTGACATTCACCTGAGTGTCCTTGCCGACCTCCTTGGCTTTTGACGCGCCAACATTAAAGACGCTGTTGCCGCCACCACCCATGCGTCGGAACATAAAGAAATAGATGCCGACGAAGAGAAGGATGGGCCAAATCATCATCATGATGTTGCCAAAGAACTCGCTGCGCTGCTCATAGTAGACAGGGATGGAGCGGTGCTCGGCCTGCTCAATGGCCTTGCGGCTCGCCTCGAAACTGTCAATGCTGGGCAGGTCCACAACGAAATGCGGGCCTTTGCGGGGCACAGGTATCGCGCTTGAGAAGAGGTCCTTGTAATTCTCGACCGAATCGGCGACGAGAGTGACCTCCGCCTGAAGGTCATTGCGGATGACAACAATCTTGTCAACGCCCTGACGGCCGAGCAACTCGGTCTCAAATCGGCTATAGGGGAGTGAGTGCGGCGAGCTGCCGGTGAAGACGGTGCTTATTCCCACCAGGATAACGGCGACAATGCCATAAATCCAATAGGGGTTGAAGACCAGCTTCTTGTTCTTCTTGGGATTGAGGTCGGCCATGTGTGTCTGTGAGTTATTAAGATGTGTATGACTGAATTGTCCTAAATTTCGTCGGGGATGTCAGTGCGCTTGGCGTCAGCCCAAAGTCCCTCGATGTTATAGAACTCGCGCTGCTCGGGCATGAAGACGTGCGCCACGACGTCATGATAGTCGATAAGAATCCATTGGGCATTAACCTTACCCTCAAAGTGGAGAGGCTTCTCGCCCACATCCTCACGGACGCGATCCTCAATAGAATCGGCAATCGAGTCGACTTGTGTGGTTGAGTTGCCTTGGCAGACAATGTAGTAGTCGGCAGATGCGCCATCAATGCCACGGAGGTCGAGAACTGTAATGTTGTGACCTTTGTTGTCCTTAATTCCCTCAACGACAGCGTCTACAAGGGCGTTCTTTATCTTTGTCATAAAATAGATATTCTGTTATTGTTTAAAGACTTTATTTAGGTTCGAGAGCTAAATCGATGACCTCGCTTATCCTCTTGACGAAGTGGAAAGTCAGACCTTCGACATACTCCTTCTTGATGTCATCTATATCTTTCTTGTTTTGCTCGCAGAGGATAATGTCCGTGATGCCAGCGCGTTTGGCTGCAAGAATCTTCTCCGTTATGCCTCCCACGGGGATTACCATACCGCGCAGAGTTATCTCGCCCGTCATGGCAATGCGTTTTTTAGCCCTGCGGTCCGAGAGAGCCGACACAATGGCCGAGACCATGGTGATACCGGCCGAAGGTCCATCTTTGGGCACTGCACCCTCTGGCACATGGATGTGGAGATTAATCTCATCGAAATTCACATCCTGCAAATGGAAAGACTCCGCGTTTGAACGAATGTACTCCAGAGCCAAAATGGCCGATTCCTTCATCACGTCGCCAAGATTGCCCGTGAGGTTAATCTTACCCTTTCCTTTGCTGGCGGCGCACTCGATAAAGAGGATCTCACCACCCACAGCCGTCCAGGCAAGCCCGGTCACGACACCGGCGCGCAGGTCGTCATGCCAAATATCATGGTCATACTTCTCAGTGCCGAGCAGATCACGTATGCTCTGAAGCGAGAGCTCAGACTCCACCGATTTGTCCTTGGCGACAGAGACAGCCACCTTGCGACACAGGTTAGCGAGCGTTTTGTCAAGTTGGCGCACGCCACTCTCACGCGTATACTTGTCGATTATGTAGGCGAGAGACTCGTCAGACACGGAGAATGCGTCAGGCTTGAGTCCATGCTCCTCCATCTCCTTGGGCAGGAGATGGCGCTTGGCAATCTCCATCTTCTCCTCCTGCAGATAGCCATCGACAGGGATGAGCTCCATGCGATCCAGCAGAGGTCCGGAGATTGTGCTAATGTTGTTGGCCGTAGCTATGAACATGACGTTAGAGAGGTCATAGTCCAAGTCGATATAGTTGTCGTGGAATGCGCTGTTCTGCTCAGGGTCGAGCACCTCAAGGAGGGCGGATGCAGGGTCACCGTGGAAATCACTCGACACCTTGTCGATCTCGTCAAGGATGAAGACGGGGTTTGATGTCCCTGCATTCTTAATGCATTGGATTATTCGTCCTGGCATGGCACCGACATAAGTGCGCCTGTGTCCGCGGATCTCAGACTCATCATGCAGACCGCCGAGCGACATGCGGACATATTTGCGTCCAAGCGCCTCGGCGATACTCTTACCGAGCGACGTCTTGCCGACGCCCGGGGGGCCATAGAGGCAAAGAATAGGACTCTTGAGGTTACCCTTGAGTTTGAGGACAGCCAAATGCTCAATAATCCTCTCCTTAACCTTCTCTAAGCCATAGTGATGCTCATTGAGGATGCGCTCGGCATTGTCCAAGTCATGATTATCCTCGCTCATCTTGCCCCAGGGGAGAGAGGTCAGCACCTCGAGATATGACTGCGTCATGCTGTACTCGGGCGCATTAGTGTTCATCCGCCCGAACCTCTCAACCTCATAGTCGAAAGCCTCTTGCGCCTCCTTGCTCCACTTTAAGTCGGCAGCCGCCTTCTTTAACTTCTCAATAAGGTTTTTCTGCGGATTGTCACCAAGCTCATCCTGAATGGTGCGCATCTGCTGCTGGAGGAGGAAGTCGCGCTGCTGCTTGTCTAAATCCTTTCGAGCCTTGCCCTCAATTTCCATCTGGACCTTGACATACATAAGCCTTTGGGAAACGATTAGCAAAGCGGCGAAAAGCCTGTCATGGACGCTCTTGCCAGTCAAGACTTTAACCTTCTCCTCATGCTTCGACTCCAGGTTAGCGGCTGCGAAGTAGGAGACTGCGTCGCAATCGTTGAGTTGCATGAGGAGCTTAACGACGTCATGACCCGCATTGCCTGACTTCTCCATAATCAGGGCTATGGTCTTCTTAGCCTCATGAATGGACTTTTCAATCTCCTCCTTTTGCTCGTCAGTGAGCTGACCCTCACGGGGTTTGCGCACCTTGGCCATAAGAAAATTCTCATCAGGCACATCGGCGACCAGCTCGACACGCTCCAAACCATGCACAATGGCATTGATGGCGCCCTCCTGATTCTTGATCAGCTTAATGACATGGCACATTGTGCCATAGTGGCACAAGTCAGAAAAGGCAGGGTCAGCAACCTCATCATCCAACTGGGGGGCCGCGACAAAGAGAAACCGCTCCTCCTTAGCCTTTTCAACAAGGCTTACGGACTTACTCCGGTTGATTGGAATACTAAGGATGGCTCCCGGAAACAGCACAGCGCCCTTAAGAGGGAGCACAGGTAACTGTTTGGGGATGGAGACCTTAGGACGTCGGCTACTCACAACGATGGTGCCGTTACTCTCGTCCACCACAGCCAAGTCGTCAAGATTCAGTGGTTTCTTATTTTTTGTCGTTTCGCTCATTGTTGGGATAAAAAGGCGGCAAGGCGTTAGTGGTGCCGCGCCTGCATGAATGTGTAGACTTCCAACATCGTGCCAAATAGAACTCGGCACTCCCTTGTCTGCCAAAAAGTCAGAAGACGTGGGGGATGTGTCGTCTTGGCGTGGGAAGAAGAGCCACGACTAAGCCTCCTTGAGTCGTGCAGCGTTCAGATGGCTCATGCGCTCCTTGGCGTAGTCGAGCGAAATGCAGAGCTCGGTCACGTTGTTTGTGGGGACGTCATACATCTGGTCAACAAAAATGGTCTCACAGATGGCACGGAGTCCGCGTGCGCCAATCTTGAACTCAACAGCCTTGTCGACAATGAAATCGAGCACCTCGTCGGGGACGACGAGCTTGACATTGTCAAGAGCGAAGAGCTTGGTGTACTGCTTCATGAGCGAGTTCTTAGGCTCAACGAGGATTCGGCGCAGCGCAGAGCGGTCAAGAGGCTGAAGGGCTGTGAGCACCGGGAGACGGCCGATAATCTCAGGGATGAGGCCAAACGACTTGAGGTCTTGCGGAGCCACATATTGCATGAGGTTGTCGAAGTCAATCTTATCCTTGGCCTTGTCGGAATTATAACCCACAACGCGGCTGTTGAGTCGCTGCGCTATGCGGTCACGGATGCCATCAAAAGCGCCGCCGCAGATGAAGAGTATGTTGCGCGTGTTGACAGAGATAAGCTTCTGCTCGGGGTGCTTACGTCCGCCCTGAGGTGGCACATTGGCAATAGAGCCCTCAAGGAGCTTGAGCAGTCCCTGCTGGACGCCCTCACCACTGACATCGCGAGTGATGGATGGGTTGTCACCCTTCCGCGCAATCTTGTCAATCTCGTCAATGAAAATGATGCCCCTTTCAGCGCGCTCCACATCAAAGTCGGCCTCCTGAAGGAGACGGCTGATGATGCTGTCAACATCCTCACCCACATAGCCGGCCTCAGTGAGCACAGTGGCGTCCACAATAGTGAAAGGCACATCGAGCAGACGGGCAATGGTGCGCGCCATGAGAGTCTTGCCTGTTCCGGTGTCGCCCACCATGATGATGTTCGACTTCTCAATCTCCACCTCATCAGCATCCTTCTGGTTAATGATGCGCTTGTAGTGGTTATAGACAGCCACCGAGAGATACTTCTTGGCCTCATCCTGACCAATGACGTACTCATCAAGGAAAGCCTTGATCTCGTGAGGTTTGCGGAGTTTGAGCGGAGCGGCGGACTTGGATTGCTTAGAGGCTCTGCCGAGAGCCTCCTCGGCTATTTGACCTGCCTGGATGGCGCACTCTAAGCAGATGGAGCCATAAGTTCCATTTATGAGGTAAGGGACTTCATTTCTTTGCCGTCCGCAGAGGGAGCACCTGTTTTCGTCCTTTTTGGAAGCCATTTTGCGTTAACGTGTATGTGGATGGGGACTAAAAAGTCTGTGTATATAAAGCAAAAACGGATGCAGTGCCGGGACTTTTCATGCCCCGACGCTGCATCTGTCCTTATGCTAAAAATGCGAGATGTGATTCAGCGTCACTTAAAATTATTTCTTCTCTCGTTTGAGGACCTCGTCAATCATGCCATAGGCCTTAGCCTCATCGGCAGTCATCCAGTAGTCGCGGTCGGAGTCGCGGGCGACCTCGTCAAACGGCTTGCCCGAGTGGACAGAGATGATGTCGAAGAGCTCCTTCTTGAGCTTCAGAATCTCGCGTGCTGTAATCTCAATGTCAGTAGCCTGACCCTGCGCGCCACCCATAGGCTGGTGGATCATGATGCGCGAGTGAGGGAGAGCCGAGCGCTTGCCATTCTCACCTGCCACGAGGAGCACGGCGGCCATAGATGCGGCGAGACCAGTGCAGATGGTGGCGACAGAAGATGAGATGTATTGCATGGTGTCGTAGATTCCAAGACCAGCGTAGACACTGCCGCCGGGCGAGTTGAGATAGATGGAGATATCCTTAGACGAATCGGCGGACTCAAGATAAAGGAGCTGAGCCTGGACAATATTGGCCACGTCGTCATTAATCTCAGTGCCGAGGAAGATGATGCGGTCCATCATGAGACGTGAGAACACATCCATGCTGGCCACGTTGAGCTGCCTCTCCTCAATGATGGTAGGGGAAATATAGGAATCCGTCACCTTAGAGTAGGAGTCGAAGAGATTGCCGCTGATGCCACGGCCCTTAACGGCGAATTTTCGGAAATCGTTGTTATCGAACATGATTGAGGGATGAAGCGGGTGCATATTAAACGGCACAGCAGCCTTGCCGCCCGAAAGGCGAGCAAGGCTGCTTATACCGGTGTGTTATAATTACTTCTCGTCTTCGAAGAGCTTGTTGAACTCATCGAGTGAGATAGCCTTGCTCTCAACGTTAGCGTTCTCCTTAGCGAAGGCGAAGAGCTTCTCCTCGACAGCTCCCTCGGTGAGATGCTGGCGCTGCTGCTCGTTGGCGATGAGAGACTGGGCGTACTTCTCGAGCTGCTCCTCGGGGAAGTCCATGATGCCATATTGCATAGCCTGAGCCTTGGCGGTCTTCTTAGCGAAAGCGAAGACGTCAGCGTACTCGAGCTTGATGCCGCAAGCCTTAGAGGTGCGGTTCTTGACAACCTGCCACTTGAGATCCTGAGCGAACTGGGGGAACTCCTCAGTGAGGACCTCGGGGGTGAACTTGTCGTTATCGCGGTTGACGGCGGTGAGCCACCTCTTGAGGAACTCCTCAGGGAGCTTGATGTCACCAGCAGCGGCCATGATGTTCTTGCGGACATCAACACCGAAGCGGTACTCCTCTGCGAAAGCGTTGCTCTTGGTCATCTGCTCCTTGACCTTCTCACGGAAAGCGGCCTCGTCAGCCACATTGTCGTTGGGGAAGACCTTGTCGAAGAGCTCCTTGCCAAGCTCAGCGTTCTTGAAGTCGCTAACCTCGTTAATAACGAAAGTTGCTACAGATCCAGCGGGGATCTCAGCAGCCTGCTCCTTGGTGATGCCGAGGATGTAAGAGATCTCAGCGTCATCGGGATAAGCCTTGCGGAGGTCGAACTCGACGGTCTCGCCTGCCTTCTTGCCGATGAACTTAGCCTTCTCAGCCTCGTCCTTGATGACAGTGACAGAGATGATGGCCTTCTCGTTCTTGAACTCACCGAAAGTGGCGACACCCTTGAGGAGAGAAGACTCGGCGGCGGCGTCAACAGTAACGTGCTTGCCATAGCGGCCGCAGATGTTGTTGACCTGGTCATCGATATTCTTGTCGCTGACCTCGATCTGGTAAGAGGGGACAGTGAGAGTCTTGTCGATGGCGACGTTAACCTCGGGAGAGAGGCCGAGATCGAACTTGAAGGTGACCTTGTCAATCTCCTTGTCGAAGTCGATGGGCTCCTGCTTCTCGTTGGGGAGAGGCTGGCCGAGGATATCGAGGTTGTTGGACTTTATATAGTTGTCAAGCTCCTCACCGACCATCTTGTCGATAGTGTCAACGAGGATAGACTTACCGTACATTTTCTTCACCATGCCAGCGGGTGCGTGGCCGGGACGGAAACCCTTGATGGCTACCTTCTTGCTGTACTCCTTGACTGCCTTCTCTACCTTCGGCTCGTAGTCTGCCTTCTCGAACTCGATGGTGAGGACGGCGTTGAGCTCATCAATGTTTTCTTTTGAAACGTTCATTTCAAACTATTGTTGGATAATAATATACAAAAAGCGTAGTACGGATGAGGGGACTCGAACCCCTACGCCTTACGGCATCAGATCCTAAGTCTGACACGGCTACCAATTACGCCACATCCGCATAAAGCGACGCAAAGTTAGTCATTTATAATTGGAAACGGCAAAATAGACGATTTATTTTTTCAAATGGCTATTTTCCCGCGCCAAGCGACTAAGCGATGCGACGCCTCTCCTACTCGTCGAATTTGCGTCGGCGGAGGATGAAATCTTTTCCGAGGTAGACCTCGCGCACCTTCTCATCGCCGGCGAGCTGTTCGGCAGATCCGGCACGGAAGAGTTTGCCCTGCACCTGAATATAGGCTCGGTCGCAGATGGCGAGGGTCTCACCCACGTTATGGTCGGAGATGAGGACACCTATGTTCTTGTCCTTGAGGTGCCAGACGATTTTCTGAATGTCATAGACCGCTATGGGGTCGACACCTGCGAAAGGCTCGTCGAGCATGATGAACTTTGGGTTGATGGCCAAGGCGCGGGCAATTTCCGTTCGGCGTCGCTCACCACCCGACAGCTGGATGCCCTTGCTCTTGCGGATATGTCCGAGACCGAACTCCGAGATGAGCTCCTCAAGTCGCTGTTTCTGATAGTCCTTGGGGTAGTCTGTCATCTCAAGGACACCCATTATGTTATCCTCGACCGAGAGGGTGCGGAACACCGACGCCTCTTGCGCCAAGTAGCCCACACCGAGTTGCGCGCGGCGGTAGACAGGCAGGTGGGTTATATCCTGGTCATTGAGATAGACGGTACCCTCGTTTGGCTCAATGAGTCCCACAGTCATGTAGAACGTCGTGGTCTTGCCGGCTCCGTTTGGGCCGAGGAGGCCTACAATCTCGCCTTGGCGCACCATGATGGACGGACCGTCGACCACCTTTCGGCTGCCGTATATCTTGACGAGTTTTTCGGTGCGGAGAACCATGTGCTCGTCGTCGGGCGTAGGGTCCGGCTCGTCATAGACAGTGCCGACCTCGAGCTCGCCCGAGATAATCTTGGCGCGGATGGCGTCGCTCTCACTCATGCGCGAGGTGTCGACAGTCTGCTTAGGCTTGTCGGCTTGCGCTTGGGGCTGCGTATCTTTCTTCTCTTCTGTTTCCATGTTGTGGGTGTTGACTTGGGGAGCGAAAGCCACCCTATCAACGCGAAGATAGTGAAAAGTTATTGGGCATTAGGGTCTGGCGCGCCGAACTCCATCAGATAGGCCTTGATGAAAGCGTCGATGTCGCCATCCATGACGGCCTGGACATTGGAAGTCTGGTAGCCGGTGCGGTGGTCCTTGACTCGCCTGTCATCAAAGACATAGCTTCTGATCTGCGAGCCCCACTCGATTTTCTTCTTCGAGGCCTCAATCTTGGCTTTCGCAGCGTTGCGGCGTTTGAGCTCACGGTCATAGAGTTGAGAGCGGAGGAGCCTCATGGCGTTCTCGCGGTTCTCAGTCTGCTTGCGGGTCTCAGTGTTTTCAATGAGGATTTCCTCGGTCTCGCCAGTATCCGGGTCGGTATACATGTAACGGAGTCGGACACCAGTCTCGACCTTATTGACGTTCTGTCCACCAGCGCCACCTGAGCGGAAGAGGTCCCAAGACACCTTAGAAGGGTCCACATAGACCTCGATTGTGTCATCGACAAGCGGTGTCACGAAAACAGAGGCGAAAGAGGTCATACGTTTGCCCTGCGCATTGAAAGGGGAGACGCGCACAAGGCGGTGCACGCCGTTCTCACTCTTGAGATAGCCGTAGGCCGTGTCGCCCTCAATCTCGAATGTGACAGTCTTGATTCCGGCATCGTCACCGTCTTGCAAGTTGGCCACAGAGACCTTGTAACCATGAGCCTCGGCCCATCGCTGATAAAGTCGCATGAGCATCTGAGCCCAGTCTTGGCTCTCAGTGCCGCCAGCTCCGGCCACAATCTTAAGAACCGCGCTGAGCTGATCTTCCTCGCCTTGGAGCATATTGGCCAACTCAGCCTCCTCTGTCAGGCGCAGCGCCTCGGCATAGGCAGAGTCAATGTCGGCCTCCTCCACAATGCCCTCCTTGAAGTAGTCGAGAGCGAGAGTCAGCTCCTCAATGGCCGAGTGGACACGGTCGTAGCTTGAGACCCATTTCTTGTTAGTCTTGACCCGCTTCATGACCTCGTCACTTTTGGCGCGGTCGTCCCAGAAGCCGGGTTCCTGGGCGCGGAGGTCGTCCTCCTCTAATTCCATACGTCGTCGGTCGACGTCAAAGATACCTCCTCAGCGCGTGCTCGCGCTCGTTCAGGTCCTTAATCTGGTCCTGGGTCGTCATGTCTAAAAGTGTGTGTTACTGAAAATTCTTAATTGGGCGGGGAGAAAAGATGTGTGTTTGTTGGACGGGGGGGGCTAAGCCTCGGCAGCGTCATCAAGATTGACAAGGCCCTCGGGAAGATTGAGCGTCAGAGTCTTAGACTCATCATCGACAGAGACCACAAAATCCTCGGCGGCAGGGATGAGGATCTCGCCACTCATGGCATCAACCACGAAGAGAGGGTTAGCCGCCACAGTGTCATCAACGTCTGATATCACGCCGATAGGACCAAGCGCCAGGTCAACCACCTCATAGCCAACGAGAGAGGCCTCGGCGTCTTCGTCTTCATCGTCATCCGATTCATTATCGGGGGCGAAGACATCGCAGCCCACGACAATCTGGGCCTGAGCCACCGACTGGATGTTGGCGAGCGCGACAGTTGCCGACCTGTCACCACGGCGAGTCACAGACTCCATGCGCATAGGCACGAGTCCTCCATTAATCTCCACCAAAAGGAAATCAGAGTCGAAGACGTCATCGGTGTCGCAGTCGGGGCGTAGCTTGACAAGGACGTGGCCCTCTTGGCCGTCCACCTTGGTGACAGAGCCCACCTTAGAGACTTGCTCTTTGGCTTCGTCGGAGTGGGAGATGATAGACTCGAGGTCTGTGCGCATCGTTGTTATGAGTGTGAGATATTAGTGTCTGAAAGTATTGAAACGCGAGTGGCCCTTCCAAGCGGCGCGGTAGAGTTTGCGAGCCGAGCGGGGGATGGAGACCCAGATGGACTGAGACAGGGATTCGCGGCCGAGTTCGGGAGGCGTCAGGCTGTTGCAGCGAACCTCATAGAGGGCGTCGCACTCATCGAAGGCGTAGTTGCCAATCTTGACTATAGAGGCCGGGAGATTGACAGAGGCCAAGGCATGGCAACCACGGAAAGCATCGGGATCAATAAACTGGATAGTCTCAGGCAGGGAGACTGACGAGAGGGCAGAGCAATCAGCAAAGCAACCATCAGCCACACGAGACACGCCCTCGGGGAGAGAGGCGGAAGTGAGGCTTGAGCAGCCGGCGAAAGCGTTCTTGCCCACATAGATGACATCGGACGGAATAGAGAGCGCAGTCAACGACTTGCAGTTCTCAAAAGCCGCATCGCCAATGGAGCCAACGCCCTCGGGCAGCACAAGACCATTAAGAGCCGAGCAGCCGCGGAAAGTGCCGGAAGAAATGGCGGTCAGCCCAGACGGCAGGGCAAGCGTGGCGAGACTGCCGCAGCCATCAAAAGCGAAGTCGCCAATGGAGTAGACAGACTGCGGGATGACAACATCGGTCAAAGAGGAGCAGCCCTCAAAGGCCTGGGGGCCAACCTCCTGAACACCACTAAGAATGGTGACGGAGCGGAGAGACGAGCAGCCGCTGAAGGAACGCCAATCGACACTATAGACAGTCTCTGGGATGGTGACCTCCTCCAAAGCCTTGCAACCGCTGAAAGCGTCCCAGCCAATGGACTGGAGCCCCTCGGGCAAAAGGATGGAGCGCAGAGCCGCGCACTCGCCAAAAGCGCCGTCGGAGATAGAGGTACAGCCTTTGTCGATGATTATGTCAGAGAGGGAGGAGCAACGAGCGAAGGCCTGGTCGGCAATGTCAGTGCCGGGGAGGACAATAGGGTTGTTATCCACACCGCCCTCATACTCAGAGCCGTCGGCGTCAAGCACCACCACACGGCGCAAGGACGAGCAGCCCTCAAAAGCAGAGCTGCCGACAGAGCGCAGAGCCCCACTGAGCGATATGCTCTGCAAGCCGGAGCAGCCCAAGAAAGCGTGATCTGAGATAGATGCCAGTCCGTAGGGCATGGTGATGGCCACAAGACCCTCGCAGCCCCAGAAAGCGGAGGGGGCAATGACCTTGACCTTGGCTGGAAGATAGACAAAGAAAGCCTCGCGCGACTTGACGCAGAGATGGACTGTCGTGGTGTCTGCCGAGAAGAGAACGCCATTGCTCTCGAAAAAGAACTTATTATCCTTATCCACAGAGAGCGAAGTGAGACCCTTGCAACGGCTGATGGCGTCATGCTCAATCTTGCGCAGCGACCTTGGCAAAGCCAAAGTGTGAAGCGAGTCGCAGTCAGAGAACGCGCCCACGCCAATATATTGCAGAGAGGAGGGCAGGGAGAGAGACTCCAATTTGCCGCAACTTGCGAAAGCTGCGCCGCCAATGCTGGTGAGACCCTCACCGAGAATGGCCACGCGCAGACCAGTGCAGCCACTGAAAGCGGCGGCGGAGAGATGCTTGACCGAGCCGGGGACGAAGACACTGTCAAGGCTGACGCACATGTCGAAAGCATTGGGGCCGAGAGTCTGGAGACCATCGGGCAAAGATATGGAGCGGAGAGACGCGCAGCGGGCAAAAGCTCGCGAGCCGATGTTGCGAACCGAGACCGGCACACTCACCGAGCGGAGAGTCTTGCAGAGAGCGAAAGTGCCATCGGCAATGCTGCCCACAGAGGATGGGATTTTGTAAGAAGAGGACTCATTGGCCTTGGGGTAGAGGATGATACGGGTCTTCTCCTTATCAAAGAGCACGCCATCTGCCGAGCAGAAAGCGGGATTGTCATTATCCACAAAGACGGCACGGAGCTGCGAGTAGCCATGGTCACCGCCAAAATTAGCGTCAATTTGCGTGACGGACTTGGGGATGACGAGCGACTTCATTTGGCTGCACCAGCGGAAAGCCTCGGCCGAGACCCTCGTGACGTGATAGCCGCCGACAGTGTCCGGGATGACCACATGCTCCACGCCATCAACAAAGGCGAGCGTGACAGTGGTGTCTGAAGTGACCTCGAAAGTCATATAGCGGCTCTTGAACTTGCCACCCACGGAAGAAGAGGGTGCAATGGCAGCCTGCCCCACAACAGAAATGAGGGAGAGCAACAGAGTCGCGAAAAGGGAAAATGTTAACCTTGGTGATTTCATTGGTCGCGAAAATAATCAAAACCAAGATACGAATAACGACATCAAAAGTTACGAGCGCAAAAGGTTTGCGTTTTCACGTAGCCACTTTTTGCAATATTTTTCAATTGCGGCGTGTTTTCATAAACAAAACTAAATCACTTGTTTATTGAGCAACAACCGGATATATTTGTCGTAAAGGCAATTGCCCGAGGAATCCGCAAACAGACAACAGCAAAGGCGAATGCGGCTTCGGTCATTTATCACTACCAGACAATAACAACCAAATAAACGACAACGATGAAGAAGTTATTACTTGCAGTTTTCGCTTTTGTGCTGCTCGCGTTGCCATCGGTGGCACAGACAGCAAAAGTACAGGCACTTTTTGTATACCAGTTTGCCAAATACACAGGCTGGCCCAAGGAAGACGCGGGCAAGCCGTTCGTCATAAGCGTGGTCGGTGACCGCGACATGGCAGAGGAGCTGCGCAAAGCCACGGAGGGCAAGAGCGTCGGCGGACGAAGCATTGACATCATCTTGGCGCCCACGGCTCTCAAGTTGCCCACATCAGACATCATCTACTTGGGCCAGGGCATGAATGGATGGCTCGCCAAGGTGTTGAGCGACCAGGCCGGACGTTCAGTCATGGTGGTTTGCGCCAACCAGGGCCAGTGTCAGCAGGGCGCGTGCGTGTCATTCGTCTCGGGCGGCAACAAAGTGACCTTTGAGGTCTGCGAGCGCAACCTCGCCAAGCATGGCCTCCACATGGCTCCTAAGCTTGTGGCCATGGGTCGCCAGATTCCTTAGATTAATTGACTTGCGTGGGAGCATGGCATGAGCAAACAGCGCACCATGCACACACAGACAGATAATTCACATTGCGCCGCAGGAGGACGAGCCTCCCGCGGCGCAATGCTTTTTTGCGGACGTGAGAAGCGAGGCGGAGGCAAAGGGGCGCGAATGTCGGCTTTTATTATTACTTTTGAGGCTGTTTGAAAAAAGAGGATACAAAATATGCTCATCATAGGAATAGCAGGTGGCTCAGGCTCGGGCAAGACCACCGTAGTGAATAAGATAGTCAACGACTTGGACGCGAGCCGCGTGACAGTCATCTGCCAAGACAACTACTATAACGACAACAAGGACCTGACACTCGAGGAGCGCAGGAAGATAAACTTCGACCACCCGAACGCCATCGAGTTCCCCCTGCTCATCAAGCACTTGCGCGAACTCAAAGAGGGGCGCGCCATCGAGATGCCGACCTACTCGTTTGTGGAGAGCACCCGAATGGCCGAGACCATACACGTGGAGCCCCATGACGTGATAATCGTGGAGGGCATCCTTGTGCTGACCATACCCGAGCTTCGCGACCTGATGGACATCAAGGTGTTTGTTGACGCGGACGCCGATGACAGGCTCGCCCGCCGCATCTTGCGTGACGTGGCTGAGCGCGGACGTGTGCTGTCCAACGTCCTCAACCACTACGAGAACACCGTCAAGCCCATGCACCTGCAGTTCATTGAGCCGAGCAAGCGATATGCCGACCTCATCGTCCCTCAGGGTGGCAGCAATGAGATTGCCATTGACGTGCTGCGCCACTTCATCAAGAGGAAGATTGAATAATTAGGAATGAGGAATGAGGAGTTAGGAATGAGGAATTAGAATAGAAGGGGCGACAGGCGGGTGAGACCACTGGAGCCACTTTAGCTTTTGATGCGATAAAAAAATAAAGCCCTGCGACATTCTTACGGATGTCGCAGGGCTTTATTTTTAATGGTTTAATTAGGTTACATCACTCGGCCTAATTCTCAGGCTTCATAGTGACAATGGCCTTATTGGCCTCGGAGAGAATGAGCTTGGCCCACGCCTGGATATCGGCGGCCGAGATGGAGTTCACGCGCTCCTCATAATCATTGTCATTGGTGCCGCGGAGCAGGTAGGTCGAGATGAGGTCAACCCAAGTGTCATTCTTCTGGAGGTCCTCAACATGCGACTTGACGAGGTGTTTCTTGACCTTGTCGAGGTCGTCGGCGCGGGGGCCCTCATCGGCAATCTTCTTAATCTCACTCTCAAGGATGGGGAAGAGCTTGTCGAAGGCTGCGGGGTCGGTGTCGAACATGATGAAGAGCTGATACTCCTCATCGGGTTCTTTGGAGAGCGAGCCGAAGACCGACACGCCATATGAGCCACCCTGCTCCTCACGGACGCTCTCAAGGTAACGCATAGAGAGGACGCGGCCGAGGATGACAAGACTCATGGCGTCGCGCTGTGAATAGGCGTGCTTGTGGCTATAGATGAGGGCATTGGAGATCTTGCGGGTGGTCATGGGGACGGCGAACTCCACGTTCACGTCACGCTGAGGCATATAGGTGTCGCGAGCCACCCACTGAGCGTTGCGCTTGCCCATGGGCAGATTGCCGAGCCACTTGCAGACAGAGGGCATGATGCTGTCAATGTCAAAAGAGCCGACAATGACGAAATCGAAGCCCTTGGCAGAAGAGAAGCGCGACTTCTGGGCAGCGAGGACAGAGGAGAGGGAGAGCTTCTTGAGGTCGTCGGTCGAAGAGACTGAGACGGCATATGGGTTGCCATCATGCATCACATCAATAAGGTGGCGGCGGAAGATGCGGTCGGGGTTCTTGTCAGCGTTGGCGAGGAGGCTCTCCATGCGGCCATAATAAGAGGCGTAGGCGGCGGAGTCCTCATGAGGTGCTGTGAACTTGAGGTAGACGAGCTGGAGCATGGTCTCGAAGTCAGCCTTGCTGCTGGAACCGGAGACAGTCTCGGTGTAGCGTCCGATGGAAGTGGAGGCGTCGGCCGTCTTGCCAGTGAGGGCTTTGCGCAGCTCGCTGTTAGAGAAGCGGCCTGTGCCCATCTGACCAATCACGCCGCCAGAGAGGGCTGCCGAGACAGCCTCAGACGAGGCGAGGGTCGAGTAGCCGCCGCGGCTGATGGCCTCAAGATAGATCTCATTGTCGGCAAGCGTGGTGGGCTTGAGGAAGACGCGGATGCCGTTGGCAAGGGTGGCAATGCGGCAGCCATAGACCTTGTCATCAGCCCATTTCTTGACCTTCTTGGCCTTAGGGTCTACCTCCACGAGGCGGGTGTCAACGACCTCATCGGCATAGGGCTTAAGTTCCTTGGCAGAGGTCTCGGCGGCGAGTTTCTTATAGCCATCGACATCAAGGACGCCATTGTCTGAATCCATGGCAGAGACGAGCAGCACGGGTGCGGGGGCGAGAGCGCGGTCAATGTAGGCCTTGATGGCCTCGGGGGTGACGGCGGGAGCCACGGCGCGGACAATAGAGCGGTCGAAAGCGATGGGCGTGATGACGTTATTGCTCAGGAAAGCGTTGTAATACTCAGAGACATACTCGTCATTCTGCACCTTGTTGCGGCTCTCGTAGGCGTCGTCATACATCTTGATGTAGTCATTCACGGCGCGTTCCAGCTCACCCGGGTTGACACCCCAGCGGCGGAGTTTCTCAATCTCATCATAGAGGATGCGCGTAGCCTCAAGCGTCTTGCCGCTCTGGGCGGACATGGCGAAGAGGACAGTGTTGAGGGTTGGCGTCAGCTCAGTGTCATACATGACGGCGTAGGAGAAAGGCGCGCCTGCCATGACGAGGTCGTGCATGCGGTTGTTGAAGATAGACCCGCAGAGCGATGCCACAATCTGGCTCGCGTGGAACTCCACAGAGTTGCGGATGGAGTCAGGCACGGACGGGTAGCGGAACTGCACCTGGAGCGAAGTGCTGGTTGCCTCCTTGTCGCGGAGGATGGAGAAGACCGGCTCGGAGCTGACAGGCACCTTGAAATAGGTGCGCTCGGCGGGATTGACGGGCGCAGGGATGTCCTGCCACATCTCCTTGATCTTGGCCTCGACATATTTGGGGTCGATGTCACCAACGACCACAATGCCCTGGAGGTCGGGGCGATACCACTTGTGGTAATATTTGCGGATGGCCTCGTAGGGGAAGTTGTTGACCACAGCGGTGTCGCCAATGACATCACGCACGGCATATCGGGTGCCGGGCATCGTGTTGGCGTTGTGGGCGAAATACATACGTCGCGAAGCCGAGGCGCGGGTGCGCCACTCCTCGCGGATCACGCCGCGCTCCTTGTCAATCTCCTTGCCGTCGAGAGTGATGAAGCCGCTCCAGTCATGCAGCACGAGCAGCGCGCTGTCCACAATGGCGGGGTCGGTCGTGGGGACGGTCGATAGGTTATAGACAGTCTCGTCGAGGCTGGTGAAGGCGTTGACATTCTCGCCAAAGCGAACACCCACGCGCTCAAGGAAATTGATGATGCCCTTGTCCGGGAAATTCTTAGTGCCGTTGAAGGCCATGTGCTCCAGGAAATGCGCGAGGCCGTCCTGGTCATCCTCCTCAAGGATGGCTCCCACCTTCTGCGCAATATAGAACTCGGCTGTGTTCTTAGGCAGCTCATTGTGGCGGATGACATAAGTGAGTCCGTTGCTGAGGCGACCTACGACCACGGCGGTGTCTGGCTGAAGCGGGGTGAGCGACTGCGCCGCGCACGAGAGCGAGGCCGCCGCGAGACCGCAAGCCAGTCCAAGAGAACGCGTTAGTAATCTCATTGACTTGAAAGTTTTACGATGGTATGTGAATAATTAGATTGTCTATTGTCTGTCCAAACGCTTAATTTACAGAAACACGCAAAAGAAGACCACCATTGCCGCTACGAGAAGCCAGAAGAGGCAAATGCAGCCTCTGCCCAACGCTTCATTAACATCATTGACGCCGTTTGCGTCATTAGTGCCGTTGGCGACATTAGAGCGTTTTGAACGTTTGGGGCCGCTGAAGATTTTCGCGATGTCGAAAAGGCTGAACGTCGTCTTGCGGTACACCTTATTATATAGGGCTCGCTTTGGGTGGAAGATTCCCATGCCCCGTTTGCCATAGCCAGGGATCAGGGCGCGCTTGATGGCGCGTGTGGCTCGTCCTGATGTGCGGGCGCTAAAGCTCTTTTTGAACGAAGGCGTCCTTAGTCCTATTTTCATGCCGCTCCTGTCTTTTGTTTTCTTACTGCTGACGAGATGACGAACCGCATAAGAACGCCATGCAATGTAGGCATATCTTGCAAATTTAGCGTTTTGGCAGCCAAAATATTCACAACTGGAAAGTTATTTAGGGGGCGAGCCGCCGCTTTAACATATCCATCCGCCACAACACCCCTTTTCTCGGCAGACACGCGCGCAACCGCCACACCCCATTTTTTTGATTTTCCAATTACTTGATTTATATGCTGTTTTGTTGTTTTGCTAAATTATTTTCAAAATAATCACCAAAAACATTTGGAGAATAAAATTATCAGCGTAACTTTGCATTGTCAAGATGAGACAAGGAGACAGCAAGCGACTCAAACCTGACTCAATAAGCTAACGCACGGAATATCAGCTGAGCCATGCGGAGGCGAGGCGCCAAGAGGCGGGTAAGATGGTTTGCATTTTGTTGAATTGTTTTTTATTGACGCACCAATTCTCTTTTACCAATTCAACTTATCAATTCACACAAACAACAAACACCCGGAGCCGACAGGGCGAGACGCCACAAGGCGCAAATCGCGACAAGCGGCAGGCCTGCGCGCCGCGAGGCAGCGCGAACCACGAAGGCTCCAATCAAACACATCAAATGAAATGGCAACTTATAAGCAAGGTATTCTCGGGCCGTTCAGCGGCAAGGTCGGAACTGTGGTCGGAAGTTCTTGGCGCGGCATTGCGTATATTAGATCACTGGCTACGAAAGTGGCTAACCCAAGGACCCAGGCGCAAGTCGCAGCCCGAAACAGACTCGCAGAAGTCGCATCAAAGCTCCGACCCTTCGCTAACATCATCAGGGCAGGATTCGTCAACCCGGGAGCAATGAGCCCATGGTCGGCGGCCGTGAAGCGGAACATAAGTCACGTGGAGGAGACGCAAGACGGGTATAAGATGGACCTCGACTCGATGGAGATATCGGACGGCACGGCCAACTTCACCGTAACACCCACCGTGACAGCCACTTCGGCGGACTTCGAGTGGACTGCGCCCGAGATGACGGACGACTTCTACGGGGCACGCCTCTATGCCGGGGCATATAACGCCAAGAACGGCAAGTCGACCACCACGAGCGCCGACCTCACAGCCAACGAGGCGTCCATGAGCCTGACGGACATAACGACCGGCGAGGCCGACGAGGTGCACGTCTACTACTTCGTGGCGACGAGCAGCCTCAGCACCGTGACGAGCCACGTCAAGGCCTGATAAATAAGCGGGTCGCCCTACCCCACACACTCTAAGGCGCGAACAAAGCGCGAACAAAATGCGCAGAGACGGGTCACTGCCCACTTCTTTTTGAGGTAGTGGCAGCAGGGAGGGCAAGGGCAGGAAAGGCGGCCCGCCTTTTTCTTAAAACTCAAATCTTTCTGAGTTTCTAAGCGGCATCACGCCCTGCACCAATTCACACAGACACACTTTCACACAGACACACTTATTCAACCATCAACCAACACATCTTATCAATCAACAAAAATTTGTCGTTATGCTAAAATTCAAATTATATCGCAAGGAGAACACCTCCGACTTCTGCCGCGGACGCCTCTATGTCAACATCCCCGATGACGACTACTCGGAGGCGGCGGACTCCAACCTCTCAGACTTCGCCGTGTGCGACACTCTGGAGCCTCCCGTGCGCCCCGCTTCGCGTTTCATCCGCGGCAAGACAGCCGTGCCTGCCGGGACCTATGACGTGGCGCTGACACGCAGTCCCAAGTTTGGCCGCCTGCTGCCCATCCTCATCGACGTGCCGGGCATGACGGGCATCCGCATCCACCGCGGCAACACGGTGGCGGACACCCGAGGCTGCATCTTGCCCGGCCGATATGTGGGTGAGGGCCGAGTGGCGGACAGCACGCCCCGCGAGATGGACATTGTGAACATGCTGGCCCGCGACGGAGAGATGGCGGTCATCGAGATCATCAATGACTTTGACGGGTCGCAAGTAGAGGAGGACCGATCGCCTTGCCTCGCCACGTCGCCACTGCTCAAACTCGTGCCGCAGGTGGTGTGGGAGAAACTGAGGGGAATGGCGAGTTAGGAATGAGGAATGGCCAATTAGGAATTAGGAGTTAGGAATTAGGGATGAGATGAGTGCCGGGAGTCGCATTTGGAAGCGGCGTCCGGCACTCTTTGTTTATTTTCAAAATGTCAACATCCGCAAACTTTTTAGTGCCAAAAATGACAGAATCCGCAAACTTTCCATATTCTGAGATCACAGAAAATCAGTTCACATTGTTACCTTGTTTTTATAGAATAACTTTTTGGCAATAAGGTACCGAGCCACACCTTTCATGGCGCAGCCTCTTTTCAAACTTTTACTTTTTACCTTAAAAACAAGGTGGTGACCTGATGGACTTCGGCAAAGGTAAGGAGAGCACTCGGCACGGCGAATGATGATGAGTGCCGGGAGCGCGGTGAGCGGCTCTCGGCACTCTCTGTTTTTTTGCACTTTTTGGCTATCTTTGTGAGGTTGGGCGAATTGGCGGCCTTGCTGTGTCAGATTTTGACGCGGCGAGGGGCGAAATTCGGGCAACGAATGAGCCAATCAAGCAAAAGAAGAAAGAAAACGACAAGCGATGAGCAAGACCATATATGACGTCCTGGACGAGATAAAGGCCAGGACACAAGACGAGCGGACCAAGGGCGCGGTTTTTGAGCGACTCATCCAACGGTGGATGACGGTGGACCCTTTCTACTCGGCGCGATATGACAAGGTGTGGATGTGGAGCGAGTTCCCGGCCCGCAAAGAGATGGGCGACGGCGACCTCGGCATCGACCTCGTGGCGCATACGGTGGACGGGGGCTATGCCGCCATCCAGTGCAAATTCTATTCGGACGACACGCTGATAAGCAAGCAGGCGGTGGATTCGTTCATCAGCCAGAGCGGACGCTCATTTCACGACCCGCTGACCGACCCCGAGGGCAAGGGGGCGGTGGTCAATTTTGCCGAGCGCGTGTGGGTCTCGACCACCGAGAAGTATGGCAAGAACGCCAAGGAGGCCATGCAGGGCCAGACGCCACAGGTGGTGGAGGTCTACCTGAAGGACCTGGAGGATTCGGGAGCCGACTGGGAGAGGCTGCTCAACGGCGAGCCCGTGGAGCCGAAGCCCAAGCCAACGCCGAGGGACTACCAGGAGGTCATCATCCAGGACGCCGTGCGCCACTACGCCATCAAGGGCAACGCGCGCGGACTGCTCGTCATGGCGTGCGGCACGGGCAAGACGCTCACGTCGCTCTTCATAGCCCAGAGGCTGACGGCGCTCGCCGCGGCAGAGGACACGGCAGAGGGGCGGGTGCAGGAGGATGGCAGACCGCGGCCACAGACCATCCTGTTCCTCGCGCCGTCCATAGCCCTCGTCAGCCAGAGCATGCGCAGCTGGGTGGCATGCGCCGCCGAGCCCATTGGCGCCATGTGCGTCTGCTCAGACACGCGGGCGGGCGACACCACCGACCCCACGGACAAGGAGGACAATGACACACTGCGCGAGAGCCTGCTGGACCTGCCTGTGGCGTCGTGCACCGACCCCGAAGTGGTGGCGAGCGAGGTGAAGAGGCTCGGGAAGCTGCACCGCATGGTGGTCATCTTCTCCACATACCAGTCAATAGACGTGGTGCACAGCGCCATGGCAGAGTTAGACGGCGGGCGGGCGCGGCTCGACCTCGTCATCTGCGACGAGGCGCACCGCACGGCCAACGTCATCCTGAAGGGCCGAGAGAAGATTGCCGACCAGTCGAACTTCACCAAGGTGCACGACGACAGCTATATCCCCGCCCGCCGCAGGCTCTACATGACCGCCACGCCGCGAATATACCGCGAGGGCGACAAGAACAAGGCCAAGCTGAATGACGACATCCTGATGTCGATGGACGACGAGCAGGTGTTTGGCGAGAAGTTCCACACCCTGTCATTCGGCACGGCGGTGGAGAAAGGGCTGCTGACGGACTATAAGGTGATGATCCTGACCATCAACCCGCAGCAGGTGGCCTCGCCCGAGTTGTTGAACGCCATCAAGGACCTGAGCGAGATAGAGGACCCCGAAGGGGAGAAGGAAGAGGGGGAAAAGAAAGAGAACGGAGAGAAAGACGAAGAGCAAAAGACCGACGCCAAGGCGAGCGTGGCAGAACTGCGCGCCAAGGCGAGGGCAGAGGCGAAGGCCGAGGGCATCAGGCACATCACGCCCGAGCAGACGGCCATGATGCTCGGATCGCTCGCGGCGCTGAGCAAACAGGTGACAGCCAACACGGCCGACCCCTTCGCTGACCAGAGCCCCGAGGAGCGCGCCGAGCCGCTGCACACCTGCATTGCCTTCTGCGACAACGTGAACCGCACCAAGAAGACCCGCGCCGGGCGATATGTGACCAGCGAGACGTCCGAGATGTTCAAGCACATTGCCGAGAAATATCGCGCCAAGCTGGAGGAGCAGGGCAAGATGGACACCGAGAGCGACAACTACATTAAGCGGATGGCGCACACCGAGGCCAACCATGTGTCTGGCGAGATGGACACCAACGAGCGCAACCGCAACCTGACCATACTCCGCAACCCCAAGAAGGGCGAGACCCACATTGTCTGCAACGTCAACTGCCTGAGCGAGGGTGTGGACGTGCCGGCGCTTGACTCCATTGTCTTCCTTGCCGCCAAGAGCTCGCCCATCACGCTCATCCAGAGCGTGGGACGAGTGATGCGCCGATTCGAGGGCAAGAAGTTCGGATATGTCATCATCCCCATCGTGGTGCCGATGGACGCGAGCGCCGAGGAACAGCTCGACAAGAACGAGAGGTTCAAACTGGTGTGGGACGTGCTGAACGCCCTGCGCAGCCACGACGAGAGGCTCGCCGCCGAGCTCTCTAACCACACCTACCGCCACGTGGTCATTGCCAGGCCCAAGGACGACGGGAATGGCCACGGCGGCGGATCCGGCTCGGGCAGCGGAAGTGGAGGCGGGTCCGGTTCCGGAGGTGGCGACCCCGACATCATCAGCCAGTTGCAGTTTGACTTTGACGACAAGCTCTACGCCCGCATGGTGGAGAAGGTGGGCGACCGCTTCTACTGGTCCAACTGGAGCAAGAGGGTGGGCCGGGTGGCGCACAACTTCATTGCCCGCATAACAGAGCTGATAGGCAACGGGCAGTACCGCGACGAGATGGACCTGCTGGTCCGCCAGCTGAGGCAGTGCGTGAACAGCTCGATAGGCACAGACGAGGCCATAACATTCCTCGCCCAGCACCTCGTGACGCGGCCCGTGTTTGACGCCCTCTTTGCCGACTACCACATGGAGGACAACAACCCCGTGAGCCTCACCATGGGCCACATGGTGGAGCTGCTGGAGGGCGAGGCCTTCGTGGACGACCGCCGTGTGCTGGACGACTTCTGCGACAACGTGCGCCAGGTGTGCGGCTCGCTTGACGACCTCGGCAAGAAGCAGGACATGATCAGGACCCTCTATGAGCAGTTCTTCAAAAACGCCTTCCCCAAGACCACCGAGCAGCTCGGCATCGTCTACACACCCGTGGAGTGCGTGGACTTCATCATCCGCAGCGTGGACGACATCCTGGAGCGCGACTTTGGCAAGGCGCGGGGTCTCGCCACGCCCAACATCCGCTGCATAGACCCCTTTGCCGGCACGGGCACCTTCACCGTCCGCGCCCTGCAGTGGCTGCGCCACGGGCGGCGCAGGGCCGACATGGCCACCCTTTTGAAGAAATACCAGCATGACTTCCTCGCCATAGAGATCGTCCTGCTGTCCTATTACATAGCGGACGTCAACATAGAGAACGCCTACAACGCCTTAGCCCGCGAGGAGTGGGAGAAGAGGCGCGCCAAGACCCGCGAGGCCCAGCAGGAGGAGAGGGAGAAGAGAGAGAAGGAGGGCACGACGGACACCCCTCCGCAGTATGAGAGATATGACGGCATATGCCTTGCGGACACATTCGCCATAACCGAGAACCGCGGCACGCTGCCCATCCCCGGCCAGCTCGCCGACAACACCCGGGCGGCCGAGGAGGCCGTGACGCCCGACGCCGAGCACCCGCTGACCGTCATCTGGGGCAACCCGCCCTACTCCGCCGGACAGAAGTCCGCCAACGACAACGCCCAGAACATGAAGTACGAGCAACTCGACGCGAGAATCGGCGAGACGTATGCGGCACACTCAAACGCAAGCAACCAGAAGCCGCTCTACGACACCTACATCAAAGCCTTCCGCTGGGCCACAGACCGCATTGCCGAGCAGGGCGACAAGGGCGGCATTGCAGCCTTCATATCCAACGCCGGGTGGATTGACGGGAACAGCCAGGACGGGATGCGCAGGTGCCTCGAGGCCGAGTGGAGCGACATATACGTCTATCACCTCAAGGGGAACTGCCGCACCAGCGGCGAGCAGCGCCGCCGCGAGGGAGACGGACTCTTTGACCAGGGCTCCCGCACCCCCATAGCCATCACCATCCTTGTGCGCCGCCCGGGGGCTCTGCCCGCTGGCAACCGCGCCACCATCCACATGGCCGAGGTGGACGACTACCTGACCCGCGAGCAGAAGCTGAAGGCCCTCACCACCACCCGCTCCGTCCTGAGCGAGACCTACGCCGCCGCGGCGCGCCTCATCACGCCCAACGACAAGGCCGACTGGATTAACCAGCGCGACGGGGAGTTCGAGAAGCTGGTGGCGCTGACACCCGACAAGAAATATGACGAGACGAGCAAGAGCTTGTTTTTGACAAACTCGTTGGGCATGGCGACAGGGAAGGACGTCTTCCTCTATGATTTCTCCAAAGTAAAGCTCACGGAGAAAATCAAAACCATGGTCGACTTTTACAATGAGACATTTGACGCTTTTCATGCTCAGAAAGAAATTGCCGAACCCAAAGATTTTGTACAATACGCCCCCGATAAAATCTCATGGGAACGTAACTTTTTGAAATTCATGAAAAGTGGAAAGCGCATCGAGTTTAAAGAGAACCGCTTTTGCAACGCGATGTACAGACCTTTCATCATTCAACATTTCAATACAGAAAAATCATTGTTGATGATGACATATCAGATGTACAAGCTCTTCCCCACCCCCCGCCACCACAACTTGGTGATATGCGTGAATGGCGTGGGAGATTCAGCAGGGTTCACATGCCTGATAAGCAACGTCATACCAGACCTGCATGTGTGCGGCTCGAGCCAGTGCTACCCCCTCTACTACTACGAGAGCCGTGCGGAGGTGGAGAAGGAGGCGGAGAAAGCCAAGGGGTCTCAGCCTCAGATCCCGGGGCTTGAGATGGGCGGGCTTGGGGGTGACGGGTTTGACTCCGAGGGCTACAGGCGGAAGAGCGCCGTGAGCGCGTGGGCGGTGAGCGAGGCTTGCCGCCGCATGGGGGTTACTCGCCACCAGATGGCCGAGGCGCGGCTGAGCATGGGCCATATGGAGGGACTGCTGAGCGTGACCGACGCGGAGGGCCGCGAGCGCGTGCGCAGCCTGACCGAGGGCGAGGAGGAGGAGCTGAGCCGCGAGGCCATCTTCTTCTACACCTTCGGGGCTCTGCACTCGCCGGGGTGGCGCCGCCGCTTCTCGGCCGACCTGAAGAAAGAGGCGGCGCGCATAGGCCTGACGGCGGACCCCGCCCTCTTCCGCCGCACCGCCATGCGCGGCGAGGCCATGGCGCGGCTGCAGCTGTGGGCGACGAGCGGCGAGGGCGACGTGAGCGACCTGCTGCCCGCCCCGCCCGAGGGCATGACGCTGCGCGTGGACGGCACGCCCGCCACACTGCCGCTGCCCGCCGCCGCCATGCGGCTGACCAAGATGCGCTTCACATCAAAGACCGACAAGAGCACCATCTGGATAACCGACTGCGTGAGCCTGACCGGCATCCCCGACGAGGCGTACAGGTATGTGGTGAACGGCAAGCCGGCGCTCGAATGGGTCATGGAGCGCGTGGCCGTGACGCAAGACAAGGCCAGCGGGATAGTGAACGACCCCAACGCATGGGCCGAGGAGCACGGCCAGCCCGACTGGGCGGCGCGCCTCGTCTGGCGCGTGGCCATGGCGTCGATAGCCATGACCCGCATCATGGACGAGATGGACGCCGAGGAGCGAGAGAGCGGGGCGCAGGGTGGAACAAACTGAGGCGCAAGAGCGTAGAAAAAGGTCAGACGGCGCGGAAATCTATATCCTCAAGAACATGGAGACATTAGAGAGAATGCCCTTCAGGGCTCAGAAATCAGTCTTCGACCGCCTTGCCGAAGTGTGCGAGGTGGCCAAGATGAACATGGCCGAGAAGCGGAACTACGACGCCAGCCTCATGGCCTATCTCGACGCAAAAAACCAGCTCTATTACTTCCAAAACGGGGAGCGGATGGCCGAGGAGAGGGGATATAAGGACGGAATGGAGAAAGGGTTGGAACAAAAAACTGTCGAGATAATAAAGAACCTGTCCGCCTCGGGGATGGGGGTGCCGTTCATAGCAAAGGTGACCAACCAGACCGAGGAGAGAGTGAGGGCGGTACTCGGCGAGTAAAAAAAAAGCACTTGGCGTCCCCCCACAAAAAAGCCCCCACACAAACCTCAGAAACTTTAAAAACCATAAAAATGAAGAGAACCTCTCTACTGATGGCCACAGTGATGGCCACAGTGATGGCCACACCCGCAGCGGCGAGCGCCGCGGTGACAAGTGCGGCGGCGAGCGCAAGCACCGGAACCTCAGCAGCCGCGAGCCTTGAGGGCGAGCCGACCGGGCAGACAGACGATGAGCCGGAAGGTGCCTATGAGGCATATGATGGCGATGCGGAGGATGAGGAAGTGGGCTATGAGGACTTCGGCCTGACGGACGAGGAGGTGGAGCAGTTCATAGCCACCGACACAGTGCGGGGCGCCGTGGGAGGCATAGCCACCATTGAGGGTGCGAACGCCACCATAAGCGTGCCGGGCGACATGCGACTACTCGACAGGATGGACGCGCAGAAGCTGCTGGAGCTCTACTGGGGCAACACCGAGGACACCACAGTGCTGGGCGCCCTCGTGCCTGCCAACGCCGTGGTGATGAACGACGTGGAGCTTGCCTTCATACTCTACTATGACGAGGCGGGCTACGTGAGTGACGACGACGCCAACGACATGGACTATGACGACCTGCTGAGCGACCTGCAGGAGTATACGCGCGCCATAAGCGACTCACTTGCGGCCATGGGCTACCCGCGGCAGGAGCTGATTGGTTGGGCCCAAGACCCCACGTATGACAGCGAGAACAAAGTGCTGCGCTGGGCCAAGCACTTCCGATTCACATACCCTGACACGGAGTCGAACGAAGCGTTGAACTACGACTGCCGAATCCTCGGCCGCCGCGGCTACGTGACCCTTCAGGCCCTGAGCGACTACAGCGAGGCCGACTCCGTCATAGCCAAGGGCAACGAGCTGTCCGCCCTCGTCAAGTTCGACAAAGGCTACCGATATGAGGACTTTGACCCGGACGAGGACGAGGTGAGCGACTGGACCATTGGCGGCCTCATTGCCGGCACAGCCCTGCTGAGCAAGGCCGGCGTCTTTGCCAAGATAGGCCCCCTCCTTGCCAAGGGCTGGAAACTGATCCTCGTGGCCGTCGTGGCCATTGGCGGACTCATCGCCAAGATCCGCGGCAGGAAGAAAAATGAGACAGAGGGCGGCGACAAGCCGCAGGAGACGGAAAAATAATAGCGACCTCCTGCCACACAAGCAGGACTGGCACAAAAGACATACTCCCCGCCCCGAGGGTCACAGCGACCACTCGGGGCGGGGAGTGGCTCTCTAAAGGAGAGAAACGGCCAAAGCCAGATGGCCGTGGATTTCCCTATGCCCCAAACGGCTGAAAAATTACTATCTTTGGAGATGGGCGGCAAGGCGTGCGACGCTGAGGGCAAAATGAACGGCGACAAGCGTGGCCATCGGGCGGCATGAGAGACAGACATTCCGACGGCCATTCCGCACGCCCAGCATGCATAAAAATTAGGCGGCAAGAGGCTGAAGGCGGTTATATATACCCGTTTTTAGCTAATTTCGCGGCGACGAAACGCATAAAAATAACAGTAATCGATAAAATGGAACTCACCATAGTAAAAGTAGGCGGCGCCGTGGTGGAGGAGCCGGCATCACTCTCGGCCCTCCTCGACGGGTTCGCTGCCATAGGCGGCAACAAGGCCTTGGTCCACGGAGGCGGAAGGTCGGCCACCAAGATGTCAGAGAAATTAGGCATTGAGGCCCACATGGTGGAGGGCCGCCGCGTGACCGACGCCGAGACCCTCAAAGTGGTGACCATGGTCTACGCCGGCCTCGTCAACAAGAACATCGTGGCCCAACTGCAGGCGCGCGGCGTCAACGCCATAGGCTTCACGGGCGCCGACCTCGGCGTGATACTCTCCGCCAAGCGTCCGCCCAAGAAGATGAGCGACGGGCAGGTGGTCGACTTCGGCTATGTGGGCGACGTCAAAGAGGTGCACACCGACGTCCTGTCGAGCCTCATAGCCCAGGGCGCGGTGCCAGTGATGAGCCCCATAACGCATGACGGGCAGGGCAACCTCTTGAACACCAACGCCGACACCATAGCGAGCGAATTGGCGCGCGCCATGGCCAAGGCCGACTTCAGCGTCCGCCTTGTCTACTGCTTCGAGAAGCCCGGCGTGCTGATGGACGCCAACGACGACACCACAGTGATCCGCGAACTGGACTACGCCACCTTCAAAGAGTACCAGAAGACAGGCATAGTAGCCGCCGGCATGATTCCCAAACTCGACAACGGATTCGACGCCATCAGGATGGGAGTGTCGTCAGTGACCATAACCAACGTCGAGGGGCTCAAGACGGGCCTCGGCACGACATTGAGACTGTAGTCCGCCGCCCCACATCCATATAAAAAAGAGAACTCAATAACCCAAAAGGCGCACGCGCAGAGAGAGAGACGACATGGACAGATATGTGGAAGAGAGCATCGAACTGCTCAAGAGGATGATAGCCATCCCGTCAGTCAGCCGGGGCGAGTCCGCCGTGGCCGACATGCTTCAGGCTCAGCTGACCGAGTGGGGCATGGCCGTGAACCGCAAAGGCAACAACCTGTGGGTTCGCGAGCAGTCGTGCTCGGGCGGCAAACCCGTCATCCTGCTCAACTCGCACATAGACACCGTGAAGCCCGCCGCGGGATATACACGTGACCCCTTCACCCCCAAAGTCGAGGACGGCAAGCTCTATGGCCTGGGCAGCAACGACGCCGGCGGCCCCTTGGTGAGCCTCTTGGCAGTCTTCCGCCACCTGACAGCCATGGAGGAGGAGCGCGGATACACACTCATCTTCGCCGCCTCGTGTGAGGAGGAGGTGAGCGGCCGTGGCGGACTGGAGAGCATACTCGCCGAGATAGGCAACGTCGACCTCGCCATTGTGGGAGAGCCGACCGGCATGCAGCCCGCCGTGGCGGAGAAAGGCCTCATGGTCTTGGACTGCACAGCCATAGGCAAGAGCGGACACGCCGCAAGGGGCGAGGGCATCAACGCCATCTATCAGGCTCTGCCAGCCATCGAGTGGTTCCAGACACACATGTTCGACCGCATCAGCCCGTTCCTTGGCCCCGTCAAGACCACCGTGACGCAGATTGAGGCCGGAACGCAGCACAACGTCGTGCCAGACACATGCCGGTTTGTGGTGGACGTGCGCGTGAACGAGCTTTATACCAACACAGAGCTGCTCGGCATGATAAAAAGCGAGTGCCCCACGGCCCAGATGCCCATCAACATCCAGGAGCGCAGCACCCGCCTCGGCAGCTCGCGAATCTCAATGGACCACCCCATTGTGAAGCGAGCCATGAGCCTCGGGCTCAAGCCCTTCGGGTCGCCCACCATGAGCGACCAGGCCCTGATGCCCTTCACATCAATAAAAATAGGCCCCGGCCAGTCATCGCGCTCCCACACAGCCAACGAGTTCATCGAGCTGGATGAGATCCGTCAGGGCGTGGAGACATACGTGAGCCTATTGAAAGACCTCAGGATATAAAGAGAAGAAAAACAGAAACATATACACCCCCAACATCATAACAGATCATGAAGCTCTGGGACAAAGGATATTCAGAAGACGAGCGCATTGACCGCTTCACCGTAGGATTGGACCGCGAACTGGACCTGCACCTCGCGCCATTTGACGTGCTGGGCACCATGGCCCACATAACTATGCTCGAAACCATAGGCCTCATTGGCCATGACGAGCTGCCCGTGCTGCTCGCCGAGTTGAAAAACATATACAAGACCACGCAAGACGGCACCTTCGTCATAGAGGACGACATAGAGGACGTCCATTCGCAGGTGGAGCTGATGCTGACCCGCAAACTGGGCGACCTTGGCAAGAAAGTGCACAGCGGCCGCTCGCGCAACGACCAGGTGCTGCTGGACCTCAAACTCTACATACGCTACCAGATAGAGGACCTGACCAAGCACCTCGGCAAACTCTTTGACGTGCTGCAGGCCCAGAGCGAGAAATATAAAGACATCCTCATCCCCGGCTATACGCACCTCCAGGTGGCCATGCCCTCCTCCTTCGGCCTGTGGTTTGGCGCATATGCCGAGAGCCTGACCGACGACATGACCATGCTCGCCGCCGCGTGGGACGTGGCCAACCAGAACCCCCTTGGCGCAGCCGCCGGCTATGGCAGCTCCTTCCCCCTCAACAGGGCCCTCACCACCAAGCTGCTCGGCTTCAGCGACTTGGCATATAACGTGGTCTATGCCCAGATGGGTCGCGGCAAGACCGAGCGCATAGTCACCTTCGCCTTGGCGTCAATAGCCGAGACCATAGGCCGCTTGGCATTTGACGGTTGCCTCTTCACGAGCCAGAACTTCGGCTTCATCCACCTGCCCAAGCAGATGACCACCGGCAGCTCCATCATGCCCCACAAGAAAAACCCCGACGTCTTCGAGCTCGTCCGCGCACATTGCAACAAGATCCAGGGCGCGCCGAACACCATACGCCTCATCTCGGGCAACCTGCCGAGCGGCTACTTCCGCGACATGCAGATAATAAAAGAGGTCTTCATCCCCCTCTTTGAGGAGATAAAAGACTGCATAGACATCACCGCCTACGCCATTGAGAACATCGAGGTGGAGCGCGACGTGATGAAAGACCCCAAATATAAATACGCCTTCTCGGTGGAGGAGGTCAACCGCCGCGCCCAGGCCGGCACACCCTTCCGCGACGCATATCGCCAGGTGGGCATGGAGATAGAGGCCGGACAGTTCGACTTCAACGGCGAGCTGCATCACACCCACGAGGGCAGCATAGGCAACCTCTGCAACGACAAGATCCGCGAGAAGATGGACCGCATCCGCAGCCGCTTCACCTTTGGCGAGGTCAACGCAGCCCTTGACAACCTGTTGAAATAGGGAGACCGAGAGATGCCAAGCAAAGAAGCACCGAGGCGCAAACCGTTTGCGGCACGGGCAACAGCGGTGGGGAGGTCAATGACCAGGCCAGCCGTCTTGTCCGCTGTTTTGTCAGCGGCATTGATTGTGTCACTGTCATCATGCACGGGTGGCGACACCTACCGCGGAGTGGTGACCATAGACCTCAACCGCACGGCGAGCCAGCCCATCACCTTGACCACCGTCCTCTCCGACAGCGCACGGACGGCAACCATCAGCCCCGACAAGAACGGCGTCTACACCTTCGCCACCGACACACTGCCGACGGACATATACGTGGCCACCCTTGACGGCGACCACCGCCTGCCGATGCTGATTGTGAGCGGCGAGAGCGTGAAGTTTTGCGGCACCGTGGCCGAGTGGGACAAGATGACCACATCTGACGAGCCCACACGCGTCATGATGGCCGCCGAGCGGCTGCGCAGCCGACTGAGGGTGGAAAGCGACTCGGCTCTGACGGCAGCCAAGATAACCACACCCGCGGGGCGAGGCATAGTGGCCGACAGCCTGACCACGCTGCGCAGCGCGGCACGGGCTGAGGCTGACGAGCTGCTGTCGCACCTGCCGGACTCGTCGCTCGCAGCATTGCCAGTCATAGGTCTGCCAGGTGTTTATGACGACGTGGCGGACTATAAGCTCATGGCGCGGAGAGTGTGCAACATGGCGGTGCGGCATCCCGAGATGTCAGTCTTGCAAAGCAAAGAGGCGTCTCTGCGCAAAGTGGAGAAACTCATAGAGTTGCGCAAGGCGTTGGCAGTGGAGAATGACGCTCCGCAGTTCCTCTTCACAAGCGAGGCGGGCGAGGAGATAAGCGAGGGCGACCTCATGGGGCGGCGCTACGCCTTGGCACTGATGCCCGACTCGGCCACCACACCGGCAAGGGCAGTGGAGATGGCCATGCAGATGGCAAAGGAGGGGGTGAAGGTGCTCGCCGAGGCCGACAGCCGCTTGGCATTGACAGACAAGAACATAATCCGCGGGCGGTTCAACAGGCTTGACAACCGTGGCAGCCTACAGATTTTCGCCCCGGCAATGGTCGCAGTCGACAAAGAGGGCACGATATCCTCACTGTGGCTCGACACATTCCGCAGGCAGCAATAAACAGCGGGCGGCAGCAACTTTATGCCGACCATGTTCCTCAAAACACAATTGTTAGCTATCTTTGCACCCGCAAAAAAGCCATTAACCTCAAGAGATGAAAAAACAACTCTACATACTGGCAGCCACCGCCATGGCGTTCCAGGCCTGCAACAGCGACAAAGGCAAGCCCGTCATAGAGGGCAAGATAAGCGGCGCAGCCGACACGCTGAAAGTGTACATTGCCCCGACCGGCAAAGAGTATGAGATGTGCGACTCGTCCGAGATAGCCTCCGACGGCACATTCCGCTTGGTGGGCAACATGCAGACCGAGCCGACCTTCTACCGCGTGAGCCTCTCAGACGGCCGCTCATTCACCGTGGTGCTTGACTCGGCCGAGACAGTCAGCCTGAGCGCCGACGCGTCAAAGAGCCTCCTGCCTGGCAACGTCACCTTTGCCAACTCGCAGGTCAACACCGACATACAGACCGTCGAGGCAGGCTCGGCAGCCCTGCTGACCAAGATACGCAACGGCAACGCCACCACGGCCGACGTGACCGAGTTCAAGGACCAGCTGAACCAGATAATCTTGGCCAACCCTCGCTCGATGGCCGGATATTACATCCTCTTCCAGCGCATAGGCGGCTATGCACTCTACACCATGGACGACAAGAAAGACATGGCAATGTTTGGCGCAGTGGCGACTTCGCTCCAGATGGAGTATCCCAACAGCCAGACCGTCAAGGCGCTGTGCAACGACGTGCTGGGCTATCGCAAGGCGCAGAAAGACAAGGCCAAGAGCGACTCATTGCTCCAGACCGCCACAGTGCTCAAGTCGCCGAACATCAGCCTGCCAGACGTGAACGGCAACACCGTTGAGCTGACCTCGCTGCGCGGCAAGACCGTCCTCCTCTACTTCTGGGCGGCAGCCGACCAGACCAACCTCAAGGAGTTCCTCGCCCTGCGCTCCATTTACAACAAATATCACAGCCGCGGACTGGAGATCTACGCCGTGTCCTTTGACACCGCCAAGCTGATCTGGCAGAACGCCATCGAGGGGACCGAATGGGTCAACGTGTGCGACTTTAACGGTCCTCAGGGTTGGGCGGCAGCCGTGTATAACGTCACAGCCATCCCCGCCAACTACATCATAGCCCCCGACGGCGAGCTGATTGGCAAAGACCTCTTCGGCAAGAGGTTGGACAACAAGCTGAACGAAATCCTCAGATAAAGAGGCATAAGAACCGACAAACAGAAAAGCAACGCCCCGCACGCCGAAGCCCCATTTAAGTGTGGCGTGGCGCGCGGGGCGTTAACTCATTCCCAAATCCTCACAATCACAAACAGCGAGAGCCAAACGCGACAAGAGATGATCTACTTTGCGTCCGACCTGCACCTTGGTGCGCCATATATCGAGGACCACAAGGCCCACGAGGCCAAGATAGTGCGTTGGCTCGACAGCATAGCCCCCACGTGCGACGCCCTCTACCTGCTGGGCGACATATTCGACTACTGGTTTGAATATAAGACAGTGGTGCCCAAGGGGTTTGTGCGCTTCCTCGGCAAAATAGCCGAGATGGCCGACAGCGGCACCGAGATCCACTTCTTCACCGGCAACCACGATGTCTGGATGTTTGACTATCTGCCCTCCGAGCTGGGCGTGACAGTCCACACGGGCGACTACACACTCCGCGCAGGCGGCAAGACCTTCCACCTTGGGCATGGCGACGACATAGGTTACGACAAGTGGTACCACATCATGATGTGGGCCTTCCACAACCGCTTTCTGCAGGCGTGTTACAGGTGGGTGCATCCCGACTTGGCTGGCCTCATTGCCACAACATGGAGCCGCAAGAGCCGCAAAGGTCATGACGCGGACGAGCGGCGCAAAGGTCGCAACACAGACCCCGAGCGAGAGAGCCAGGTGGCCTACGCCCGCAAATTGGTGGCAAACGGGTCTGAGGCCGACTACTTCATCTTTGGCCACAGGCACGAGATTTTCGACGCGTCGGCAGGTCCAGATGGTCAGCGCGTGCTGGTGATAGGCGACTGGATTCGCAACTTCTCATATGCCGTGTTTGACGGCACAGACGTCAGAATATGTAAATATGGAGCCTGAGAATTACTCAAAATATATATCCACGGCAGCCTACGTCCTGCCCATCGGGTGGATTGTGGCCATGGTGATGCGCAAGGCCGGACGCGACGACTCGGAGTTCACCACATTCCACATGCGCCAGGGGCTTGGCCTGTCAATAATCGAGTTGCTTTGTTGGGGATTGGTACACAAGTTGATAGACAACATCCCGTTGGATAGTTTCGTGCTTATCATCTTGGTATACATGGCCTGGGTCGGCATACGCGGCACGGGCAAAGGCATCATGCGCTATCAGCCTTTCTTAGGACGGTGGTTTGACAAGAAATTCACCTTTATAAAATAAGGAGGGCGACAAAGAAGGAGTGGCGGCGGCTATTCGCACTCGCCTCGGCGCTTGAGCTCGTCTTGAAGAGTCTTGGCCCTCTCATAGTCCTCATTCTCAACAGCCTCATTGAACATCTTGTGGATGGCGGACACAGGGAGGTCTTGGAGCGTCAGCTTGCCATCGGGGCGGCGAGTGGAAGTAGCGCCCTGTCCGCCATTGATGAGGCTGATGACATGCTCGCGGACAAAGATGGGCGCCTGACACCGGAGCGCGAGAGTGACGGCATCTGAGGTTCGGGAGTCGAAAACAATGGGCTCACCGTCGCGGTCGCAGACAATGCTGGCGGTGAAAAAGCCGCCTTGCAGCTCATCAATAATGACACGGGAGACCGAGACACCGAAGCGGCGTAGCATATTGACCATGAGGTCGTGGGTGAGAGGCCTTGGCAGCGTGACGCCCTCCATGCTCACGGCAATGGACTGCGCCTCGGAGAGACCTATGGCCATGACGATGCGCCGTGAGCCCGTAATCTCCTGAAGTACCAGGTTATACGTGCCGCCGGGTCCGCCATCCATAATGGCAGCCACCCTGAGAGCCACCAAAGCGTCAAAGTCCCTATCCATCATTTTTATTTTGGGGAATGAAGATAGCACTTTTTCGTCAAAAATCAACCACTCGTTTCCGATTTTCAATTAATTGCGCTAAATTCGCGTCGTTAAGTCTGTGTGGCTCCTCAAAGTGCGCTCTCGCAAGGCGGTTCCAATAACGCCGGTCGGGAAGGCCGCCCTCAGGCATCATATTTTTACGTCATACAAAGTAAAATGTACGCAATCGTTGAAATTGCTGGTCAGCAGTTCAAAGTAACGAAGGACGCTACGCTCTTTGTTCACCACCTCGCAGAGAAGAATGAGGGTGACAGCGTTGAGTTCGACAAGGTTCTCCTCATTGACAACGACGGTCAGGTAACCATCGGCGCACCCGCCATCGCAGGCGCAAAGGTTTCAGCCAAGGTCCTCGTACCCCTCGTAAAGGGTGACAAGGTCATCGTCTTCAAGAAGCGTCGCCGCAAGGGCTACCAGAAGAAGAACGGCCATCGTCAGCAGTTCACCCAGATTCAGATCGAGAACATCATCGGTTAATCTCACAACCCCTTAAAGACTAAACAAAATGGCACATAAAAAAGGTCAGGGTAGCTCAAAGAACGGCCGTGACAGCGAAAGCAAACGACTTGGCCTGAAGCTTTTCGGCGGTCAGGCATGCCAGGCAGGCAACATCATCCTTCGTCAGCGCGGCACCCAGCATCATCCGGGTGCTAACGTCGGCATGGGCAAGGATCACACCATCTTCGCTCTTGTTGATGGCACTGTCCAGTTCGTCAAGAAGGCCGAGGGCCGTTCTTACGTCTCCGTCATCCCCGCTTAGGCGGAGTTCTGCTGAGTAAAGCTCGCAAGGAGACTTAGAACACCTCAAAGAAACAAACTCCCGCACGCTGCGATCTCGGCAATTGAGAATAGCAGGGGCGGGAGTTTTTCTTTTTTTCTCCCCCCAACAAACAACACAGGACATTCACATCATAGCATATTCCCATGCTTACACTTAAGCTCATTCAAGAACAGAAGGACTTTGTCATTGAGCGTCTCAAGGTCAAGAACTTTGACGCCACTGCCATTGTCGACGAGATCATTGCGCTTGACAACCAGCGCAAGCAGCAGCAGGTAGAGGCTGAGGCCATCCAGCAGAAGATGAACAGCATCTCAAAGTCTGTGGGCCAGCTGATGAAGGAGGGCAAGAAGGCTGAGGCCGAGGAGGCCAAGGCTGAGACCGCCAAACTGAAGGACCAGATTAAAGACCTGGACCAGAAGCAGAAAGAGACTGGCGACGCCCTGATGGCCAAGTTGGTCCTCCTGCCCAACCTGCCCGCCCAGATCGTCCCTCCCGGAAAGAGCGCAGCCGACAACCAAATTGTCTACTGCTCAGTCGACAAGGAGCCGGAGCTGGGTCCCGACGCGCAGCCACACTGGGAGCTCATCAAGAAGTATGACATCATCGACTTCGACCTCGGCATCAAGGTTACCGGCGCAGGCTTCCCGTTCTACAAGGGCAAGGGCGCTAAACTGCAGCGCGCCCTCATCTCCTTCTTCCTCGACAACGCCATCGCGGCCGGCTATCAGGAGGTCCAGCCCCCTCTCATGGTCAACGAGGACTCAGGTTTCGGCACTGGCCAGATTCCTGACAAGGAGGGCCAGATGTATCACGTCAACCTTGACAACTTCTACCTCATCCCGACGGCCGAGGTCCCTGTGACCAACATCTACCGCGACGTCATCTTGAAGAGCAGCGACTTCCCCGTCAAGAACTGCGCATACTCACAGTGCTTCCGCCGCGAGGCAGGCTCATGGGGCGCTGACGTGCGCGGCCTGAACCGTCTGCACCAGTTCGACAAGGTCGAGATTGTCCGCCTCTCTCACCCCGACCACTCATATGAGGCACTTGACGAGATGGTGGCCCACGTCCGCAGCCTCGTCGAGAAGCTTGAGCTTCCGTTCCGCATTGTCCGCCTTTGCGGTGGCGACATGAGCTTCACCTCTGCCTTGACCTACGACTTTGAGGTCTTCTCGGCCGCACAGAAGCGTTGGCTTGAGGTGTCATCAGTCTCTAACTTCGAGAGCTATCAGGCCAACCGCCTCAAGCTCCGTTTCAAGGAGGCCGGCGACAAGAAGACCCAGCTGTGCCACACCTTGAACGGCTCGGCGCTCGCGTTGCCCCGCATCGTGGCAGCCCTGCTCGAGAACAACCAGACGCCTCAGGGCATCAAGATCCCGAAGGCTCTCGTCCCCTACACCGGTTTCGAGTACATCGACTAAGACGGACGCCGCGCCGCAAGGCCGGCAAGACGAGATAAGACCCAGGCGGGGAGCCGCGGCGGCCAAAGAGGCGGCCACGACTTCCCGCCATTTTCATTACAAGAACTCCACACACAAGAAGACACACATCACATCATGCGTTTCCTCTTCAACACCACATTCACCGTCGAGGACACCCTGCGTGCGGGGTGGCTCAACTGGATGCGCGACGTCTACGTGCCCAAGATGCGCGAGGCGTCGGGCGTGACCGACCATGAGCTGTACATAGTAGACGGCACACTGACCCTCGGCTCGCAGAACTACTCAAGCCAATGGCGTTGCACGACAGTGGCCCAGCTCGGAGCATTGCGCTCCACGAGCGCCAAGTTGTGCCAAGAGATAATGGAGACGCATGGCGAGCATTGCCTCGCCTTCTCGACCCTCATGCGCGGACTGCCGCTCGGCATAGACTAACCCCAAAGGGCGAAAAAGCACAACGAGGTGAGCGAGCAGAAAAAGACACGCATATTGGGCATAGACCCCGGCACCAACGTCATGGGCTACGCCCTGCTTGACGTGGAGGGCAATCACGCTGAGGTGGTAGTTCTCGGCACAGTGCAGATGGCGCGGGTGGCGGACCATTACGCCCGCCTGCAACGCATCTTTGAGCGCATCAACGTCATAATCGAGGAGTTCAAGCCCCAGGAGTTGGCCATCGAAGCCCCCTTTTGCGGCAAGAACGTCCAGACAATGCTCAAGTTGGGGCGCGCGCAGGGGGTGTGCATGGCAGCCGCGTTGCATCACGGCATGCCCGTGACCGAATATCCGCCCACGCGCGTCAAGCAGTCCATAACTGGCATGGGCTCAGCCAGCAAAGAGCAGGTGGCCGACATGTTGCAGCGGATGCTCCACTTTGCCGACATACCCAAATATCTCGACGCGACCGACGCTCTCGCCATAGCCTACTCCCACTTCCTCGCCAAGCAGATGAGCGACAAGTTGGGCGGCGCGGGCGACAGCCACGCGGTGAAAATACCCAAGACGACAGGCAAGAAGACCTCATGGGCCGACTTTGTCAGCTCGAACCCCAACCGAATACATAAATAAACGTAAAACAACATATAGCAGTGCTGAACCAAAAAGACTACGACTACGAGCTTCCCGAGGAGCGCATTGCCAAATACCCTCTTGAGCAGAGGGACGCGTCGCGCCTGTTGGTATACCGCCATGGCGAGATAAGCGACGCCCATTTCCGCGACGTGGCCGCCCTCCTGCCCGAGGGCTCGATGTTGGTGCGCAACAACACGAGAGTGATTCGCGCCCGCCTGAAATTCGCCAAGGCCACAGGCGCCGTCATCGAGATCTTTTGCCTTGAGCCACTTGAGCCAGCCGAGGTCGAGCAGGCCTTTGTGACCCGCGGGCACTCGGTGTGGAAATGCATAGTGGGCAACTCGAAGAGGTGGAAAGAGGGCTCCATAACATGCCAGATTCCATCCAACGGCCTGATTTTGAAGGCTACGCGGTTGGAGCAGGACGGCAACACCTCAACCATCCGCTTTGACTGGGAGCCGGCAGACCACACATTCGCCGAGGTCATCGAGTCGGCAGGCGTCATCCCCATCCCACCCTACCTGAACCGCGAGACCGAGAGCATAGACGACACACGCTATCAGACCGTCTATAGCATCCACAAGGGTTCGGTGGCAGCCCCCACGGCGGGTCTGCACTTCACGCCCGAGGTGCTGGCCGACGTCGAGGCGCGTGGTCATGAGATAGTCAACGTGACGCTCCACGTGGGCGCCGGCACCTTCAAGCCAGTGCAGACCGAGAATGTGGAGGACCACGTGATGCACACCGAACACATAGTGGTGGAGGCCCAGGTCATCCGTCACTTGGCAGAGCGGAGCAAGAGCATAGTGGCCGTTGGCACCACATCGGTCAGGACCTTAGAGAGCCTCTATTGGCTTGGCGTCAAACTGCTTTGCGGAGAGAGCATTGACGACGGGCTGGCTCAGTGGGACGCGTATCACCTGCCGCAGGACTACACGGCGCACGACGCGTTGACAGCCTTGGCCGACTATCTGGACAAGAACGACATGGCCGAGTTGCACAACCAGACCCAGATAATGATAATGCCCGGCTACAAATTCCGCATGGTGGACGCCCTGATAACCAACTTCCACCAGCCACACAGCACACTGCTGCTGCTCATTGGGGCATTTGTCGGGATGGACTGGAAGAAGATTTACAGTCACGCCCTTGAGACGGGCTACCGTTTCTTGAGCTACGGCGACTCGTCACTCCTGATGCCGTAGAGCGCAGCCGCCCGTGCGCACACATAAGATAGACAAGCCATTAAACATCACAACATAAAAAAACACCATAAGCCATGGGAACATACGTAGAGAACAACCTGTCGAGAGACGAGAAAGTGATTTATGAGGCTCACTATCATTGGAAGATATGGATTGAGCCTAAGAGCATCGTGACGCTCTTCATCCGCCCGTTCATCATGACCAGGACCGACGAGTTCGCCATAACGAACAAGAGGGTCATCATGAAGACCGGCCTCATCTCTCGCGACGTGTTTGAGATGACCGTTGGCCACATTGAGTCGATCAACGTGGACCAGAGCATCATAGGCCGCATCTTTGGCTATGGCACGGTGACCATAGTTGGCTCGGGCGGCACGAGGGAGAGCTTTGAGGACATAGCGGACCCTATCAGGTTCCGCCGCGCGTTCATGGACACCATCTGATAAATTTTAACCGCGGACTTTAAATTTAACATTAGCGGTTTGCATTTGTCACATCTTCTCGCCATATTCGCGATGTCGAAATAAAAACACAGAATGCATAGTCTTAACAACATATGGTGGTGGCGCCCGTCTTACTTTCAAACCCGGAGGTAAGCGCTTGCGCATGTCACTCAACAGAGACGCAGAGCCTTGTCGATAACTCCGGCAAGGCTCTTTCTTTTTATCCGGAAGACTAAGCGAGACAGAGACAAGAAACAACGTCCTAACCATAGAAAACAGAGAAAAGTGAACGAAATGCCAACATTCAGATATACGACCGAGACAGTCACGCGGCTTGGCGACTTGGTCACCCCCGTGGGCGTCTACATGCGCCTGCGCGACCTCTATCCGCAGAGCATACTGATGGAGAGCTCGGACTACCACTCGGCATCGAACGCCCGCTCGTTCGTTGGCGTTGAGCCCATAGCGCGGGTCGAGGTGTCGCACGGAGTGGCGTCATGCCAATATCCTGACGGAGAGACCTTCAGCCACGCCATAGACAAAGAGTTCACCTCGGCCGACGCCATCAACACCTTCCTCCACTCATTCAAGGTGGAGGGCGAGGGGCATTGCGGGCTTTTCGGCTACACAACATTCAACGCCGTGCGCTACTTCGAGAACATCCCCGTCAAAGACGAGAAGCACCCGAGCTATGACGCGCCAGACATACTCTACGTCTTGTTCAAGACCATAATAGAGTTCGACCACTTCAACAACCAGATGCGCATTATCTCATTGCGCGGCGAGGGCGAGACAGACTGCATGGCCAAGGTGGAGCAGGCTTTGCGCCGCACAGACGTCCGCGCATATGAGTTCCACCCCGTGGGTGAGACAACGAGCACACTGACAGACGAGGAGCACAAGGCCAACATCCGCAAGGGCATAGCCCACTGCCTGCGCGGCGACGTTTTCCAGATAGTACTGTCGCGTCGTTTCGTGCAGAGGTATGAGGGGGACGACTTCAAGCTCTACCGCGCATTGCGAAGCATCAACCCGTCGCCCTACCTGTTCTACTTGGACATGGGCGGCTTCAGGATTTTCGGCTCATCGCCCGAGACTCACTGCCGCATAGAGATGGGCAGCCGCAAGGCCTACATAGACCCCATAGCCGGCACGACCAAGCGCACCGGCGACCCCGAGCAGGACGCCAAGAACGCCCTCTACCTGCGCAACGACCCCAAAGAGAACGCCGAGCACGTGATGCTGGTGGACCTGGCCCGCAACGACTTGAGCCGCAACTGCCACGACGTGAAAGTGGACTTCTATAAAGACATGCAGTACTACAGCCACGTGATCCACCTCGTGAGCCGCGTGTCTGGCACACTTGACGAGGGAGCCGATCCCGTCAAGGCATTCATTGACACCTTCCCCGCCGGCACCCTGTCTGGCGCGCCCAAGGTACGCGCCATGCAGCTGATCAGCGAGATTGAGCCTCACAACCGCGGCGCCTATGGCGGCTGCGTGGGCAGCATAGGCTTTGACGGGTCTCTGAACCAGGCCATAACCATCCGCACCTTCGTGTCGCGCAGCGGCGAGCTGTGGTTCCAGGCGGGCGGCGGCATCGTGGCCAAGAGCAACGAGGACTATGAGCTCCAGGAGGTTAACAACAAACTGGGCGCCCTCCGCAAAGCCATATTCATGGCCGAGAAAATGTAAAGAGGCCCGACAAGGGGAGTCAACAACACACATCTTTTTTTCTGAAAAACATGAAACGCAACGTCGTCATAATAGACAACTACGACTCGTTCACATATAACTTGGCGCACCTCCTGCGCTCGTTGGACGCCGAGGTCACAGTGCTCCGCAACGACCAGTTCGCCCTGCCCGAGCTTGAGAAGTTTGACAAGATAGTCCTCTCACCAGGTCCCGGAATCCCGAGCGAGGCAGGACTACTGCTTGACGTCATCCGCGAATATGCAGGGCGCAAACCCTTGCTTGGCGTATGCCTTGGCCATCAAGCCATTGGCGAGAGTTTTGGCGGGCGGCTGACCAACCTGAGCGACGTCTTCCACGGGGTGCAGACACCAGTGAAGATTGTGGCGGACGACTATATCTTTGACGGGCTGCCACGCGAGGGCCTGCCCGTTGGTCGCTACCACTCGTGGGTGGTGGACACAGAGGGCTTCCCCGAGTGCCTTGAGGTGACAGCCGTGAGCGAGGAGGGGCAAGTGATGGCCCTTAGGCACAAGACGATGGACATCCACGGAATACAGTTTCACCCCGAGAGCGTCTTGACGCCAGACGGGGCAACCATAGTTGGCAACTGGCTCAACAAATAGAGATGGGCAGCCGCTTTCAGACAGAGAACAGTTAGAACAAGAGATCCTCAACACAAAAAAACATCCAAGACATGAAAGAGATACTCAAGCGTCTCGTGGCAGGCGAGCATCTGACACAGGCCGAGACAGAGCAGATTCTGATCAACATAACCAAAGAGGCCTATCCTCAGGAGCAGGTGACCGCTTTCATCATGGGCATCCAGATGCGCGGAATATCGGTGGACGAGCTTTTGGGCCTCCGCTCGGGCGTGCTCAAGACTGGCGTGCCGGTGGACTTCGGCGAGTATAAGCCAATAGACATTGTGGGCACTGGCGGTGATGGCAAGAACACATTCAACATCTCGACCTGCGCATGCTTCGTCGTTGCGGGAGCAGGTTACAAGGTGGCCAAGCATGGCAACTACGCAGCCACGTCAGTCAGTGGAGCGTCAAACGTGATTGAGGGTCACGGAGTCAAGTTCACCAATGACGAGGGTCAGCTTCGCCGCAGCATTGAGGAGTGCGGCATAGCCTATCTGCACGCCCCTCTCTTCGCCAAGGCACTTAAGTTTGTGGGCGGCATACGCAAGGCTCTCCAGATTCCCACCTGCTTCAACCTGCTGGGGCCCATTGTCAACCCGTGCCGCCCCGCCTATCAGGTGTTGGGTGTCGCCAACCTGGACCAGATGAGGCTCTATAACAACGTGTATCAGAAGATGGGCATAGGCTACTGCATAGTCAACAGCCTTGACGGATATGACGAGATCTCGCTCACAGGCGACTTCAAGGCTCAGACCAAGAGCATGGAGAAGATCTTCAGCCCGGCCGACCTCGGCTTTGGCAAAGTATCGGCCGAAGAGGTTTGCGGAGGCACGACCAAGACAGACGCCATCAAGATATTCGACAACATATTGAACGGCACGGCGTCCAAAGCTCAGACCGACGTCGTGGTGGCCAACGCCGCCTTTGCCATCCACGCCATTGAGCCAGAGAAGCCCATTGCCGACTGCGTTGCCATGGCCCGCGAGAGCATAGAGAGCCGAAAGGCCCTCAACACCCTCAAGGCCTTCGTAGAGATCAACTCGTAACATCACACCATCATCCCAAAGGTCGACAAGTGAACTACTTAGACAAGATTGTGGCTCGCAAGCGCAAGGAGGTAGCCGAGGCGAAAAAGGCCATGCCAATAGAGATGGTCAAGGCCTCCATAGACAGTGCGCCGGCTCCGCAGCCCTTTGCGCGGAGCATCATGGAGCGGAACGGCATCATATCCGAGTTCAAGCGCCGGAGCCCGTCAAAAGGGTTGATACACCAGGGTGACATATCGCCCGAGGAGGTAGTGCCGGGCTATTGCGAGGCTGGCGTGTCGGCCATCTCGTGCCTCACGGACCAGGACTTCTTCGGTGGCTCACTTGCCGACCTGCGCGAGGCTGTGGCAGCCGCCAACAAATACGGCGTACCGGTCTTGCGCAAAGACTTCGTGATAGACGAGTATCAGGTCTATGAAGCCCGCGCCAACGGGGCATCGGTCATCCTGCTCATAGCCGCCATATTGACGCATGACGAGTGTCGTCGGTTGGCACTAACGGCCAAGGAGTTGGGCATGGAAGTGCTGCTTGAGTTGCACAACGAGGACGAAGTTGGCTATGTGACGGAGGGCGTGACAGTGGCAGGCATCAACAACCGCGACTTGCGCACCTTCAACGTCGACCTGGAGCACTCAATCCGCGTGTCGCACCTGCTGCCTGAGGGGATGCCAAGGATTTCAGAGAGTGGCATCCGCGGGGTGGAGGATATGCGCCATCTGCGCGCAGCGGGTTTTGACGGCTTCCTTGTGGGCGAGTGCTTCATGAGGGAGGATAACCCGGGCGAGGCTTGCAAAGCGTTGTGCGCAGAGCTAAGCAAACAGGCTTGACACCCGAAGAGAATGAACGGGGACAGTCACTAAGAGAAAAAGACAAAAGCAAAGCATATGAGCGTCAAGATAAAGATTTGCGGCATGACCAACATAGACAATATCAGCAAGATATTGTTTTTGGAGCCGGACTACATAGGGTTCATATTGTGGCCCAAGTCACCACGCTGCGCCATTGGCAGGCTGAACACCGACATGCTCTCCATCATCCCGCCGACAGTCAAGAGGGCTGGCGTCTTTGTGGACGCGAGCGAGACAGAGGTGCGCGACGCCATATCCCTCTACGGGTTGGACACAGTCCAGCTGCATGGACATGAGAAGCCGCGCTTCTGCGCCCAGATAAAAGACTTGGGCGTGGAGGTCATCAAGGCGTTCCACATTGAGAACGAGCACGATTTCGACACCGTGTGGGACTATACAGAGGTGGTGGACTACTACCTGTTCGACACCAAGAGCCCGGGCATGGGTGGGTCTGGACAGAGCTTTGACTGGCAGCTGATTATGCGCCAGCCGCTGCGCACGCCATGGATACTCTCAGGCGGCATAGGTCCGGACAACATTGCCGACGCGGCAAGAAGCGGGGCCTCCATAATAGACCTGAACAGCCGATTTGAGACCGAGCCGGGGATTAAGGACTACGCCCTGCTGCGCGACGCCTTTGACAAAATAAGAAACATCCAATAAGAAAAAATATCGCCGACACTCCCCACAGTCACCTCACATGACGAGCGGGTGAGGCCGGCACTAAACACCATTACCAGCGATGTCCAAATATCAAGTATCAGAAGACGGCTTCTATGGCCGTTTTGGCGGACAATGGGTTCCCGAGATGCTCTACCCGAACGTCGAGAACCTGCGGAAGAACTACCTGAAGATTCTCGAGTCGGAGGAGTTCAAGAAACAGTTCTTCGGCCTCATGAAAGACTATGTGGGCCGCCCCACGCCGTTGACCCACGCCGAGAGCCTCTCCGCCATCTATGGGACCAACGTCTACCTGAAGCGCGAGGACCTCGCTCACACCGGAGCCCACAAGATAAACAACGCCATAGGCCAGGTCATCATGGCCAAGATGATGGGCAAGGACCGCATAATAGCCGAGACTGGCGCCGGCCAGCATGGTGTGGCCACGGCCACGGCTTGCGCCCTTCTGGGAGTCAAGTGCCAAGTGTATATGGGAGCCTTGGACATTGAGAGGCAGGCGCCCAACGTGGCCCGCATGAAGATGTTGGGTGCGGAGGTCGTGGCAGCCACGAGCGGCAACTGCACGTTGAAAGACGCAACCAACGAGGCCCTGCGCGACTGGATTTCCAACCCCGAGGACACATTTTACGTGATTGGCTCGGTGGTCGGACCACACCCCTACCCCGACCTGGTGGCACGCCTGCAAAGCATAATAAGCAAAGAGACCAAGGACCAGGTGCGCGAGCAGACAGGCAAAGACCTGCCGGACTACGTGATCGCCTGCATTGGCGGAGGCAGCAACGCCGCCGGCTCATTCTATAACTTCTTGGATGACGAGAGCGTCAAGCTTGTGGCCGTAGAGGCCGGCGGACTGGGCCTCGACTCGGGCGAGACGGCGGCTTCAATAGCCCGCGGAACGGAGGGCATCATCCATGGCAGCCGGACCATGCTGATGCAGACTGACGACGGACAGATCACTGAGCCATACTCCATATCGGCCGGATTGGACTATCCCGGCGTTGGCCCGCTCCACTCATACCTTGCCGAGCAGGGACGTGCGACAGTACTCTCAGCCACCGACCAGGAGGCGTTGGACGCCGCCAAGCTCATAACTCTCAAAGAGGGCATAATCCCCGCATTGGAGAGCGCGCACGCATTGGCCGCCCTGCCCAAAATCAAGTTCAAGAAAGACGACTTGGTGGTTGTGACAGTGTCGGGCCGTGGAGACAAGGACATGGCCACATATATGAAGCGTCTCTTTTAACCCCCACTTATTTGTCGGACTTTATTTCAATCGAACACGATGAACCGCATAAACGACATATTCAGCAAGCGAGACGGCCTGCTCTCAATCTACTTCACGGCCGGATATCCATCACTCGGCGACACCACCCAGGTGCTGCAAGCCCTTGAGAAGGCGGGCGCCGACTTTGTGGAGATTGGCATGCCATTCTCAGACCCGTTGGCGGACGGGCCAGTCATCCAGCGCGCCAGCTTAGACGCATTGCACAACGGAATGAGCGTCAAGACCCTCATGGAGCAGCTGAAGGGCATACGCGAGAAGGTCTCCATCCCCATCATCCTGATGGGTTATATCAACCCTGTGATGCACTACGGGATTGAGAAATTCTTGGACGACTGCCAAGAGCGCGGAGTTGACGCCCTCATCCTGCCCGACCTGCCATGGGACGAGTATGTGGCGCACTATAAGAAGATGATGGACGACCGCGACATCCGCTTCATCCCACTCATCGCTCCGCAGACTCCCGATGAGCGCATACGCCTCATTGACAAGGACGCCGAAGGTTTCATCTACATGGTGGCATCGGCCGGCATCACGGGCAACATCAAGACGAGCGAGGACTATCGCACGGCATACTTTGAGCGCGTCAAGAGGCTTGGGTTGCGCAACAAGCGCATGATAGGCTTCGGCGTGAAAGACAAGGCCGGCTTTGACCACGCCTGCGCCCACGCCTCGGGAGCCATCATAGGCACAGCCTTCGTGAACTACATCAAGGAGAACGGCGTGACGGACGAGGCTATAGCCAAGTTCGTAAGGGGCGTCAAGGGCGAGTAGAGCGACCGCCACAAGATAAAATTGGCTGGATTTCCACTCATGTGGGAAATCCAGCCAATTGTTTTTTCATGGGGGGGGGAGATATCACGAAAGACGCTCAAGTCGTTTTATCTCGCGGGCGATAGCGGGAATGACATCCTCGTTCGCCACCTCGCCCTTCAGACTGTAGACGATGAACACCTTGCCACCGAACATCTCGGTGAAATCGTCAAATGAGGACTTCATTCTGGCGGATAAAGAGTAACCACCAAAATTAGACTTTGCAGTAACAGGTTTTATTTGCAGACCAATCTTATAATCTCCCACATTAATGACAAAATCGACATCACCAGCATGATCAAGCTCCGGGTCGCTCTCCTCAAACTCATAGTCGGGGAACTCATCAGCGAGAGAATCAAACACAACTGACTTTTCGCGGATATATCCATCGTAAGTGCGATTGATAGTCACATTGTAGACATAGTCAACGCAGTCCTGAAGTGTTATCTCATTGAACGCCTCAATCCATGTCGGGATAACGCAATTAATAATCTTGTCATAGAGTCTCTCTCCGAGTTCCTCAATGCTTTGCCTCGTCACCTTAGTAGATTTAGACGGGTCTTTGGTCGCTGTGTAGGCATTGTCAAAATACCATTCCTCCCATTCATCAATTGATTCCGACTGGCATTGGCGGATGAGAGCCATGACCTCGCCAACCTTATTGGGGCGCGACAACTGATATAGCTGACAAGAGTAATTGAGCACATGCTCCATCTTGCCGAAATCGAGTGAGTGTTTTTTGTATTCCATAAGCAGTGATGATTATATTTTTAAAAAAGACTCTCTTGTATAGATTGCGAGCCAAGCGCGAACCTGTCACCATCATCATATTCACAGACGAAACAAATGTCGTCTTGCGCAGGCTTTTGAGTCTTTGACTTCATTCGCCAGAGCCTCATGTCGACCTCCTGCGCCGTCATGACCTGACAATCGAGATAGGAGTTGAAATATTTGACCTCCTTGCCGTCGGCAATCCTCTGCCTCACAAAATCGAGATGCTGATTAAATCTGAGAGAGGTGAGATTATTCAAGTCGCTGACTTTGACACTATTCAGATTCTCAATTATCGACTTGGCGAGTCCTCTGTCAATCTCACAGCCCACGCTGTTTCTGCCGGAAAGCATGGCCGCCACAGTTGCTGTCCCGAGCCCATAAAAAGGATCCAGAACGATATCACCGACCTGAGAATACATGTTGATGAGACGGAATGGTATCTCAAGAGGGAAAGAGGCGTTCCTCTCTCGCGAGGAAGAGTCGATGATTTTCTGTTTCACGCCCTTGACATCCCAGAGGTCAGAGAACCATTTATTGCGTTCCTCCCAAAAGAAGGCACTGCGCCGGCGAGTCGATTTCTCTTTTTCAGAAGAGAAGTTTCTCTTCCCACCTTTTCGGAAGACGAGAATCCACTCATGTTCAAGAGTAACGTAGGCCCCGCATGGCAACATTCCGCTCCCCATAAACTTGTTTGGCGCATTGGTCTGCTTGCGCCAAATGACACTAGGGAGATTTACGAAACCTATGTTAAGGCACGAGTTGATAATGCGCGAATGGTTATTAAAGAGGCGAAACTCCTTATTGACAGTTCTTGTGGCATCTCCGATATTCACTCACATCAGGCCACCATCCCTCAGCAGACGAAAACATTCACGCCAAACCTTGTCAAGCTCGGCATGCATGAGTTCAAAAGCCTCAGCGGGATTAGCAGTCAACGCGTCAGAGATTGCGGGATTTTGGGCGGACATAATTTCATCCCACATCTCAATCATAGGGTAAGGAGGCGACGTGACGACCAAGTCGACAGAGCCGTCAGACATAAAATTCATTTGCTGCGAAGCCCCAAAAGTCACCCTGTGCGTAGTCTCCATGTTATTAAAAGGTCTATAGTCCAAGAGGGCAATGCGTTCGTCTCAACCTTAAAAGCCCGACGTTGGTAAGAAATGATTTGTGCGAAAGTAGGCATAAAAGGTGACACGCCAAAGACAAAAACAAAGGCTAAGACGGCAATGGCATAACAGAAGAGCCGCCTCGCATCGGAAAGGCGGGGCGGCTCTGTTACTGCGTCAAAAAAATCAATGCGCCAGGCGCAAAGGCTTTAGAAACCGAAATTGACACCAATGGTGTAGATGCCCCCAATCTTATCGGTATAGACGAACTCGCGCTCGTTGGTGTTGAAGAGGTTGTGCGCGCTGAAGTAGACCTCGCAGGCGTCGGTGGGCTTGTAGCCGACCTTGAGATTGACAGTGCAGCGCGGGTCGACCTTTTGTGTGCCGAAGAGCGTCGTGTACTCCCTCTTGCCGATCATGTTGGCAAAAGCGGAGAGGTTCCACTTGGTGGTGGGCTTGTAGATGAGGCCTACCATGCCATAGACGGATGGTGCAGCCTTGTGGCGGTAGTTATCCACGGTTGAATAGGGTTCGGCCACACTGGTGCCGAGATAATACTCCTCGTTCTCCTCATTGTAGCGGAGGTTATACTTGAGAGCGTAGTAGAGGCCGAGCGGGTTGCCCACTCCCTCCACCGACTGTCCGCTCTGATAGGCCGAGAGGAGGCTCTGCTGATAGGCCTGCTGCTGCTCGTGGCTCATGGAGTTGTAAGAGCCGAGGACGGCATCGACATCCGAACTGTCACCAGCGTCGCGGACATATTGCGCGGCATCGCCACCTGCCGCGGCCGTCATGAGCGCGCCCTGCATGACATCCTTGAGGAGTGGAGCGAGGCCGACCTGGTCATCGGCCACGGCCTTGGCGCTGGCGGTCAGCTGGGCGGCAATCATCTCAGCCTGGGAATATTGGTAGTAATTGTCAATGATGGTCCGCTGAATGTTGGCATTGACCTTGGCAATGAGTTTGGGCGAGATTATCCAGTCGATGTTGAGGCCAATGCCATATTGATTGACCACGAACGGGACCTCGTCATAGCGGATGTAGCTCTTGGTGATGAGTCCGTTCTGGATGTTGGCGGCGAGAGTCTGCATCACCTCCATGGCGTTATCGCCTGAGTAGGAGCCGAGTGCGGTCAGCATGGCTGACTTGAGGTCGTCGTTTTTGAGGGCAACATTGCTCTGGTAGCTCTTGAGCTCGCCATAGTCGGTGGAGCGGGAGTAGAAGGCCTCGGCGTCGAGAAGGAGCTTAGGCGTTGGCTTCCAGCGGTAACCGACCTCGAAGTTGTCGATGTGCATGAGAGGGGCGTCCTCGTTGCCAAGGAACTGGATGTAGCGCGGGAGTGCGCCATTGTCGCGGCTCCAGTTGAAATTAGAGCTCGTGTTGGCAAGGATGGCGGAGCGGAAAGAGCGACCGTAGCCGATGCGGACGAAATTGTCGGCGTTGATGAGGTAGGAGGCGGAGAGCTGCCAAGAGAAGTTCCACTTGTCGGGGATGCTGGTCTTGTCGGCACGGACGGCGGCTATGGCACGGAAGTCGCCCACCTTGTAATCGAGTCGGAGGCTGGGTGCGATGTCCTCAAGCTGGGCCGTGTTCTTGCCTTTGGAGTAGTAGCCCCAATAGCCGGACATCTCCTCAAGGCCGTTGCCGTAGTCGAAATATTTGGGCTTGGCGTCCTTATATTTGACAAACTGGTAGCTTACGCCCGGACGTATGCCGAGCCCGCCGACCTGGAAATCATACTCGGCCTGCGCATTGAAGATATGCGTCTCGTCCATATTGAAGCCTTGCGAGCCGACAGCCATGTTGACGGGGCCGCCCGAGTAGTTGGCAAGGAGATGGAGTCCATAGATGGAGGCGTTGAGGTTGGCGTAGCCCGTCTGCGACTTACGGAAACGGAGCGCTATGTCCTCATTGCCGACCGGCGTGGTGATGTAGTTGGCGTATTGGAAGCCGCCCTCGACATCGATGCGGATCTTGTCTGATGGTGTAAGCGTGACATAGCCGTTGACGCCAGCCGTGCGACGCGCAAGTTTGGGGTCGGGCCACTGCTTGTTGACATCAACCTCAGACGAGATGGACGGCACGATTGTGTAGGAGCCAGTCTCGCTGTCGTAGCCGCTGATTTTGAACATCCTGCCAATCTCACTGACAGAGAGGTCGGCGCCTGCTGAGATGTCAGTCAGTTTGCCAGAGGAGAGCGCGGCGGCGAACTCATCGGAGGAGAGCGTCTGCCCAGCCGTGAAACTGTCTTTGCTGTCGGCCACATAATAGCCGCTTTGGGGAATGAAGGGGAGCGTTGCGTGCTTACGATAGCGCAACTGGTAGTTGGCGGTGAGGCCAAGTGCGATGACGTCATTGACCCTTTGGCGGATGCCGAAGTCAGCCACCGTTGTCTGGTTGCCAATCTGGAGATTGCCTTGGGCCACGCTGTTGGCGGCATCGGGTTTCTCCGTGATGATGTTCACCACACCGTTGACGGCATTGGGGCCATAGAGGGCGGATGTCGCGCCGCGGACGACCTCAATGCGCTCAACATCCTCAATGGAGACGGGGAGCGTCTCAAAGAAAGGCGCGCCGGTTGCATAATTGTGAGTTATGCGGCCATCCACCATGACGAGAATATTGGCATTCTCGGTGTAGAGAATCATGTTGTTGTCTGGGATATTGGATAGGCCTCGCATCTGGACGTCATAGATACCGTTAGTCTTCTCAGAGACAATCATTCCAGGGATGAGGCGGAAAGCCTCCTCGATGGTGGAGACGCCATATGTGCGCATCTCCTCGCGTGTGATGACAGTGCTGGAAAGTGGCGAAGTGAAAGTCAGCTCCTCCTTCTTTGAGGCGGAAGAGACATTCTTGTTCATGATGAGGGCGAAGAGTTCATCGACAGAGTTGACTCCAAGAGTCTCAACAGCCTGCATAAGCTGCTCAAGCGGCAATTCAGACAACTCCTCAGTGCTCATGGCAAGAATCTGCTCACGGGTGAGCCTGTCTTGCGCGGTGGCGCACAGAGTGAGTGCGCACAGAGCCAATGTTGACAATAATTTTTTCATAGTTTCCTAATGGGAGCATTCATCAAAAGCGGGTAGGCAATGCCGGCAGCATGACCGACCTCGCAGTTTCTATTGGTTTAATTAGTCCAAAGGTAGGTACTGTTCGCCTAAAAAACAAGAGGCTAAGCCTTCATATTACCATCAAAGAGCACAAAAACCGTGAAATGTTCCAACAAAAACATGAAAGGCGAAAGCCAAACGGGGCAGATATGTATAGCGCAACCCAAAGCGAGACGGCCGCCCCCCCATTTGACACCGCAAAAGGGCGTGTGGCAAACCGTTGAAAGCCAAAGTAGGCTATCTTTGCAGACGTAAAAGAGACACACAGGAGCCCCAAGATGTACGCAGACCTACTCCTCCCACTACCCCTCCAACGCCTGTTCACCTACGAGGTGCCGCCGAGCATGGCTAACCTCATAGGGCGCGGGCGGCGCGTGCTGGTGCAGTTCGGCAAGAAGAAATATTACGCCGGCATAGTGATGGAGACGCACGAGAGAAAGCCGGACTACGAGACCAAGCCTCTGTGTGAGGTGGTGGACACCGAGCCCATTGTGACAGAGGCGCAACTGGGTCTCTGGCAATGGATAGCGGACTATTACGTATGCACCCTTGGCGAGGTGATGAAAGCCGCCATGCCCCAGGGCCTCAAACTTGAGAGCGAGAGCAAACTGATGTATAACGCCCAATGGGGCAAGACAGCAGACAACGAGCCAGACGAGGAGGCTCTCGGCAAGCTGACGCCGCGCCAGAGTGAGGTCTTAGCTTTCATCCGCGACCAGAAAGTGTGCACGATAAGCGACGTGGCCAATCACTTGGAGGGGGTCAACCCTGTGAGCCACATCCGCGCCCTGTTAGACTGCGAGGCCATATACATAAGCGAGGAGCTGCGCGACGCATATAAGCCCAAGAAAGCGAAGGCCTACAGCCTGAGCCGCGAGATGCGCGACGAGGGCACACTCTATTTGACCATCGAGACGCTTGAGAAACGCGCTCCGAGGCAGCTTGACGCGCTGATGGCGTTTATGCAAGCCGCAGGCGGCATGGGCCGCGCGACAGAGGGCGTCAGGGTCAAGCAGGGCGACGACGCCAAGATGAAAGAGTACTCGACCCAGTTGGGCGAGCTGGCACGGAAAGGCATATTGGATATGGAGATTGTGGAGGTGTCGCGACTCAAGACGGCAGACGCCCCGCTCGCCGCGCCCAACCCGCTCACCGACATCCAGGCTCAGGCTCTTGGCGACCTTGATGCGCAGATGGAGACAGGTCGGCCCACTCTGCTATACGGAGTCACCGGATCAGGCAAGACCGAGATATACATCCACCTGATTGCCAAAACATTGGCCGAGGGCAAAAAAGTATTATACCTGTTGCCCGAGATTGCCCTCACGACACAGATAACCGAGAGGCTGCGACGTCACTTCGGAGACGACATGGCTGTCTACCACAGCAAATTCTCTGACGCCGAGCGCGTAGAGGTGTGGAAAAAGATGCTTGGCCCGGCTGCGCCAAAAATCATCTTGGGCGTGCGGTCATCCGTCCTGCTGCCCCTGAGCGACCTGGGCCTCATCATTGTAGACGAGGAGCACGAGAGCAGCTTTAAGCAATATGACCCGGCGCCGCGATATAACGCCCGCGACATGGCCGTAGTACTGGCCGGGCAGAACAGGACCTCGGGCTGCAAAATATTGCTGGGCAGCGCGACGCCAAGCCTTGAGAGCTGGGCCAACGTCCAGACAGGCAAATATGGCATGGTGAGGCTGACCAAGCGTCATGCTGGGCTTGAGCTGCCAACCATCGAGGTCATCGACATGGCCGAGGCCCGCCACCGAAAGGCCACGCAGTCAATGTTCTCACTGCGCCTGAAAGAGGTGATAGATGGCGCGCTGAGCCGCCGCGAGCAGGTCATCCTGTTTCAGAACAGGCGCGGCTTCTCGCCCGTGGTGGAGTGCAAGCAGTGCGCCATGGTGCCCAAATGCATCAATTGCGACGTCAGCCTGACATACCACAAGTCGTCCAACCAATTGGTCTGCCACTATTGCGGATACTCGACGCCGATGCCCACCACATGCCCCGCCTGTGGCAACCCCACCCTTGCGCCCCAGGGCTTCGGGACTGAGAAAATAGAGGAGACGTGCCATGAGCTTTTCCCCACGGCGAGAGTGGCGCGAATGGACATGGACACGGCACGCAGCCGCAAATCTTTCGAGCAGTTAATAGCCTCGTTCGCCGCACGCGAATATGACATATTGATAGGCACCCAGATGGTGGCCAAGGGTCTCGACTTTGAGGGCGTCTCAACGGTGGGCATAATGAACGCCGACGCACTGACCAACATGCCGGACTTCAGAGCCGACGAGCGCGCCTACCAACTGATGGCCCAGGTGAGCGGGCGCGCAGGTCGCAAAGGCAGCCAAGGCCACGTCTATATCCAGACGAGCCTGCCGAGCCACCCCGTGGTGACATGCGTGCGCGAGGGCGACTATGAGGGCAACGCCAAGCGAATATTGGGCGAAAGGGACGCCTACCACTTCCCACCCTATTCGCGGCTGATGACGCTGACCGTGAAACATCGCGACTCAGCCACAGCGCAAGACGGGGCGCGGATTCTCGCCCAGCAGTTAATGAGCCACTTCGGCAACATGGTGAGCGGACCTACCCAACCCGTCGTGGCGAGAGTGTCCAACCTGTTCATGCAAGAGATAACAATCAAGATGCCGAGGTCGGCCCCGCCACAGCAGGTGAAAGCCATCATGATGAACGACGTGAACACACTGCTCTCCGAGTCGAGGTTCAAGAGCATGGTGGTGAGGATAGACGTGGACACCTATTAACACAGACAACACAACGACAGCCACAAAGATGAAAATAATAGCAGACGACAAAATCCCGTTCCTCCGCGGCGCATTGGAGCCAGTAGCGGAAGTCATATATAAAGAGGGCAAGAGCATCAGCAGAGCCGACGTGATGAACTGCGACGCCATCATAACCCGCACTCGCACCCGTTGCGACGCCTCATTGCTTGAAGGCACAGCCGTGCGCGGCATCTTCACAGCCACCATAGGGTTTGACCACATAGACACAGCCTATTGCCAGCGGGCGGGCATCTATTGGGAGAACGCCCCGGCGTGTAACTCACGCTCCGTGGAGCAGTATATAGGCTCGGCCCTCGCAGTCCTCAAGCTGCGTCATGGGCTGACCTTGCGCGGCAAGACCATTGCCGTGGTGGGCGTGGGGCATGTGGGCAGCCTCGTTGCCACGCAGTGCGAGAAGCTGGGCATGCGAGTGCTGCGCGTTGACCCGCCAAGAGCGGAGACGGAGGGGGCGGAGGGGTTCACCCCATATGAGGAGGCGTTGCCGCAGGCAGACATCGTGACCTACCACACGCCCCTGACAGCCAAAGGGCCGCACCCCACGCTCCACCTCTTGGGCAGCGACGCCATAGCCATGATGAAACAGGGCGTGGTGGTGATTAACAGCAGCCGCGGCCCTGTGTGCGGCACACGCTCATTGGTCAGCGGACTGCGCAACGGGCGCATAGGCCACGCCGTGATAGACGTGTGGGAGAACGAGCCGGACATCAACCGCGACCTGCTGTCGCTCGCCACAATAGCCACGCCCCACATTGCCGGATATAGCACAGACAGCAAATTGCGCGGCACAGTCATGGCCGTCTCGGCCCTCTGCCGCCACTTCGGACTCCAGACACCATGGACTCCACCCGTATTGCCAGCCCCAGCCAACCCAACATTTGACCCATCGGGCGCAGCCGACGCTGAGGAGGCCGCCGCCCGCATGTTCCTGCACGTCTATGACATCGAAGCCGACTGCCAGATGCTGCGCGAGCGCACTAACGAGTTTGAGAGACTGCGAGGCGACTACCACCTCCGCCGCGAGATAGGCTCGTTCAACCTGATGGGCGAAGACACATTCGGGCTCAAGCAGTTCGGAATAAAATAAACCAAGAGCCGCATTAGAAGAGATGGCCGCCGAGACAACCCAAGGCATAGTATTGTCCGCCGTCAAATATGGCGACAAGGGCGTAGTGGTCAACGTCCTGACCCGCGAGAATGGGAGGCGAGCCTTCATGGCCTCGGTGGGAGGAGGCAAAGGCAAGGGGGGCGGCATGGCCATGCTGACACCTCTGTCACTCATAGAATTTGTCTCCACCGGTGTCAAGAAGACATCCATGCAGCGGATGAGCCAGACGCGGTTCCGACGGCCACCCATCCGCATGTGGACCGACCCAGTGAGGCGCTCCGTGGCCATGTTTGTGGCCGAATTGATGGTCCGGTCGGTGCCGGAGGAGGTGCCAGACGAGGATTTATTTGACTTTGCCGACAGGGCCATAGGCAGACTTGACGATGAGATTGGCGGGGCGTATAACTTCCACCTGTGGTTCATGATGCAGTTGGCCGCCTATTTGGGCATAGGGCCAGACACAGGGCGGCATGGCGCACGGATATTCGACATGGAGGCGGGGACTTGGGAAAGCGCAATGCCCGTCCATCCGAATATATTGACAATGAGAGACGCTGACCTGTGGGAAGAGTTGCAGAGCACGGGTGTTGAGACTTTGGATAGCGTAAAGATGACGCGCACCGAGAGACAGCGGATGATTGAGGCCATGAGCCAATATTACCGGCTCCACCTGCCAGGCTTCACGGGACTCAAGTCGCAGGCCATATTGGCTATGCTCAACTGACGCAATGAAAGTTAAAAAGTGTCAGATTGAAGCATAAAACTCCAATTCAAAGCGTCTCTTGGCCACAAAAAGCACTAATTAATTGCAAAACCTTGCAATAACGGGATAAAAAAATTATTTTTATAAGTGGCAAAAGACCTCACTTATGGAACACGACCACGACCCAAGCATTGACCAAAGCGCCGAGGAGATTTTTCAGGCAATGGCCTCACGAGTCTCAGCGGAAGATTTGGAAAGGATTAAACTGGCCTACAGCGTAGCGCGCGAGGCTCACAAGAACCAGAAGCGCAAAAGCGGCGAGCCATACATAATCCACCCCATAGCGGTGGCGCGCATTGCCGGGCTTGAGCTCCAGCTTGGGGCTAACCCCGTCATAGCCGCCTTCCTGCATGACGTGGTGGAGGACACGCCATGCACCGTGGACCAGGTGGAGAAACTCTTTGGCCCGGACGTGGCGTTCTTAGTGCGCGTGGTCACCAAGCAGAAGAAGGACCACTATGAGATGAGCAAACAGTTGGACAACTTCAAGCAGATTTTGGACTCTGTGCGCTATGACATCCGCGCCATATTGGTCAAGCTCGCCGACCGCCTCCACAACATGCGCACCTTGGACAGCATGCGGCCGGACAAGCAGATGAAGATAGCCGGCGAGACCGACTACTTCTACGCCCCACTCGCCAACCGCTTGGGACTCTATAAAATCAAGACCGAGCTTGAGAACTTGAGCTTTCGCTACCGTTGTCCACATGAGTATGCCAACATGGAGGACATGCTGCGCAAGGACCAGACGGACAACCGCGAGACGTTAGAGAGCTTCGTCTCCGAAATCCGCGAAGTGTTGGACGCCAACGACATATGCGCCCGGATTGAGATTGAGTATCGAATGCCATACTCCATATGGCGCAAGATGCAGAAGGACAATAAGGACTTTTGGCACACGGAGCATCGCCACTTTGTCTCCGTCATATTCCCAGACAAGCAGAAGCGGACGGAGAAGAATACGTGCCTGCTCATCTACTCACTCCTGACAGACCGTTTCAGAGAAAAGCCGGGCGGCATAGCCAACTATGTGGACAACCCGAAAGGCAACGGCTACCGCTGCTTCCACGTCAAGCTGTTGTCTGACCGCGGGCAGTGGGAGGAGGTCCACATAAGCAGCGAGCAGATGGTGAAAGACTCGCGGATGGGGTGCATGGCCACAAGGTCCGAGGAGAACATCAAGCTATGGCTCGACAAGTTCCGCATAGTGCTGAAAGACTTGGCGCAACAGAGCAAGACAGAGAGCTTCATTGAGAACGTGGCCACTTCGTTCTATAACGACGACATAATGGTCTTCACGCCCAAAGGGCGCGCCATCATCCTGCCCAAGAACGCCACGGCCCTCGACTTCGCCTTTGAGGTCCACAGCAAGGTGGGCAGCCACGCTAAGTATGCCAGGGTCAACGGCAAACTGTGCAGCATAAAGACAGGGCTGAGCCGAGGCGACTGTGTGGAGATTGGCACAGACGACACCATTGAGCCTCAGCCAGACTGGATGGACTACGTCTTGACTTATAAGGCCAAGAGGTTTTTGCGCAACTATTTGGCAGACCGGCCACATGCGTCATATTGCCGATGCAAAGAGTGCCACCCCATCCCCGGCGATGAGGTCATAGGCTTCAAGGGTCCCACGGGCGAGGTGACGCTCCACAAACGCAACTGCCCAACGGTGATACGCTTGGCCACACAGTTTGGCGACTCGATTGTCTCAGTAGACTTCAAAGAGGAGCCCAACCAGCTCTATCCGGCTCAAGTTCACATCAAGGCTATAGACAGGTATCACCTGTTGTCTGACCTCATTGACTGCATAACCAACAAGTTAGGTCTGTCAATAGACAGCCTACACACAGTGACAGAGGATGCCATAGTGGACTGCACCATTAAATTCTACATCCACTCATTCAGCGAGTTGAACTACATATCGTCCCACCTGTATAAGATTGAGGGCGTAGAGGAGGTCCAGAAAGAGGACACATGGTAGAGAACCCGCCCACGGCTCAGCAAGGGCTTGAGCTAAGCGCGGCACAGAGATAAAAAGAGTTCCGCCCGTCACCTATGGAGAGGATGACGGGCGGAACTTGTTTTAGTGTGCGAATTAGGCAGCCTCAGACGCTTAATTGATAGCCTTGAGAATTTGGTCGATCTTAGGAGTCAGCACAATCTCCGTACGTCGGTTTTTGCAACGCCCCTCCTCAGTGGCATTGTCGGCCACGGGAGCCGTATCGGCCCTGCCAATGGCGTGGAGGCGCGACTGAGGCACTCCGCCAGCCACAAGGACACGGAGCACAGATGTAGCCCTCTTGGCACTGAGGTCCCAGTTGTCTTGAATGACAGAGCCACGGAGCGGGACATTGTCAGTGTGGCCCTCCACAGCGATGTCAACATCAGCTGAGACATCCTTGAGAATGGCAGCTATTTTGCGAATGGCCGAGATGCCCTTGTTGTTCACCTCATATTGCCCCGAGGCGAAGAGCAATTTCTCCTCAAGCGAGACATAGACCTTGCCATCCTTATGAACCACAGTCAGCTCGTCAGAGTCGAAATCGGTCAAAGCATTGGCTATATTAGTCTTCAGGGCGGCCATGGCCTCATCCTTAGACTTCAGCTGAGACTCCAGCTCCTGCAACTGCTTGGCCTGCCGCTCAATCTCGGCCTGCTTGGCACGCAACTCCTCCTGTTGCCCCTCAATCTCACGCTGCTGCTCGGCCACCTGCTGGGTCTTGGTTGCCAATGCCGCATTGCTTTGCGACAGTTGCTCCGCACTCGCATTGAGGTCTTTCTGAGCCTGCGCGAGGGCAGCCTTTTGCTGTTCGAGGCTTCGGTTGGAGCTGATCAGCTGGTCGGTATTTGAAGCCAACTCGTCTTGCATCTGCGACAGGTGGCGCATGAGCGACCGGTACTCGGGCACATCGCCCATTTTGGCAGCGAGGGCGGCAAGGTCATTCTGGAGCACGTCGAGACGGTTAGACAGGGTACGGTTGCGGACACCTGCGAGAGCCGTGTCTTGGGCTAAAGAGCCGTTAAGGCGTTTATAATCATCGATATCAGCCTGCAACTCGGCGAGGTTAGTCTTGAGTTGCTTGATTTCGACATTCTTCGCCTCGATTTTCCGCTGATTATCCGCCGTGGCCTTTTGGCACTGCTGGAACTTGCTGGTCGGGACACAGGCTGACGCGGCGAGCAAGAGCGAAACGACGGCAAGGCCTATTGAAGTCTTCATTGCTTGGAACTTACTGTTTCGTTTATAATTCAGGCCTTGGAGACATTCTTAAGAGCCTGACGGAGGAGATGCCAGAACTTCTCGACAGTCTCGATATTGACGCTCTCTGATGGCGAATGGGGGTGAAGGATTGTCGGGCCGAAGGAGACCATGTCCCAATTGGGGTATGTGTCACCAAGGATGCCACACTCCAGACCAGCGTGGACAGCGTAGACATCGGGGTCGGAGCCGAAGAGAGACTTATATGTGTCCTTGACGACAGCGAGGGCCTCGGAATGGACATCGGGCTGCCAGCCAGGGTACTCGCCAGAGGTCTCGACATGGGCATCGGCCATGCGGAAGACGCTGTCGAGCGAAGAGGCCACGTCGTCGCGTTCACTCTCCATTGAACTGCGGACCAGGAAATTGACAGTTATGACGTCGCCCTCGGTCTTAACGATGGCCATGTTTGAAGACGTCTGCACCATGCCGGGGAGGTCGGGATTCATCTTGATGGTTCCGTTGGGCGCGGCCTGGAGGGCGTTGATGAGGTCATCTGCGGTCATCTCGTCAATGACAGTGGGCGGGAGGGCGACCTTCTCGGCCGTGAAAGAGAGCTGCGGCTCGGTGGTGGCGTACTCATTTCGGAACATATCCTCAAACTCATCGACAGCCTCAAGGAAGTCGTCAAAATCCTCCTCATCAATAGTGACAGTGGCCATAGCCGAGCGTGGGATGGCGTTGCGCATATTGCCGCCGTTGAAGTCCACAAGCATGCTCTCATAGTTGGCAGCCGCGAACTTGAGGAAACGCGCCATGAGCTTATTGGCATTAGCACGGCCGAGGTTGATGTCCATGCCAGAGTGTCCGCCATGGAGACCGTCAATCTTGAGACGCACAGCCACATCGGTGTCGGCAGTCTCAACGTGCGTGGCATGGAAAGTGACATTGACATCGACGCCCGACGCACCGCCTATGCAAAGGCCGCCCCAAGACTCCGTGTCGAGGTTGAAAAGCATAACGCCATTGAGCACGCCAGGGTTGAGAGCCGATGCGCCCCCCATGCAAGTCTCCTCCTCGCGGGTCACAAGAACCTCAAGCGGGCCATGCTCCACACTCTCGTCCGCCAAGACGGCGAGAGCCGCCGCCACACCGATGCCATCATCTGCGCCAAGCGTAGTGCCAGTGGCAAAGACAGAGCCGTCAATGACACGCGTCTTGATAGGGTCGGTCAAGAAATCGTGCTTGACACTGTCATCTTTTTGCGGCACCATGTCCACATGACCCTGAAGAATGACTGGCTTGCGATCCTCGTAGCCCGGCGTGGCCTTTGCCCTGATGATGACATTGCCACCATCGCGGATGACCTCGTGGCCGAGGCTCTCACCCACTTTGGCCACATAGTCGAGAGCGTCCGCCTCATGGCCAGAGGGGCGCGGGATGAGAGTGAGCTGGCGGAATTGACTCCAAAGAGACCGGGGCTCAAGAGAGAGCAGGTTATCGTTGAGTTCCATAATAGTATATGCTGTTGTTATCTGTTAGTTCTTATTGTCAGATTTGGGAGTCATAGACTTGATGTCACCCGTGGCGGTGTCAAACAAGAGGCTGTGGGTGGAGAGCAAGGCAGCAGGGAGGGTCGCAATGACTCCGTTTTGAGTGCATCGCACCTCTGTTTGGCAGAGGAGGATGTTGCGGTCGAGCACTCGCACCGAGACACAGCCCGGGATGTAGTAGCGCAGGCCAGTGAGAGGGGACGACTTACGCTCCTTTGAGTTGTCGGGCAGAGAGTTGACCTTAGCCTTGTCAGAGAACTCGATGTCGACATAGACGGGCTTACCGGTCAAGTCGAGAGCGTCCACGAAACCAGCGGTCTCAGAGAAACGGATGGGGACAGTGCTGCTCGCCCCGTTATAATCTGGCGTGACATCTACATACTTGACCACAGTCACCGTGTCTCGGCGACCAGCAAACATCTCGACATGCTGGTGCTCAAGGGCATCAATGCGTTCAAGGGCGAGAGCGAGAGAGCCGGCGTCTGGCAGACGGGCCTCCACATCGCCCGAAAGGAGGGCAACACGGGCCGCACGCAATGAGAATATGCTTTGAGCGGCATCCTCGGCCATTGCGGCCTTTGAGGTGCGGGAGACCACAGACTGCGCAAGGGGGACATCGGCAAAATTGGCGTAAGAGAGTTCAGGGGCAGTGGGAGCTACATCCGCACACTCATTCGGGGCGCAGACGTTAACGCCCGCCAAGACGCCATCAGAAGAGAGGCTGACGGACGGGAGCAGGGCTGCATCGGAGGCTGAGACCTTGAAACGCTTAGAGTAGTCGGCGCAACCGACCGTCTGAACCTCGGCCGAGACAAGGCTCCAGCGCATGGCGTTCTGCGTCACGACATCGGTCAGGTTGAGCAGACGGGTGGAGTATTGATAGAAAGGTCCGGCGGACTCGACGATGACACGCGCGGTGAGCTTGACACGGATGACCGTCTGCGGCAAGGCGTATATCACGCCCCCATTGGCGGCATCGGCGTCTTGAGCCACGGGAGTGACAGAGACCGAGCCATTATCTTTCGCCATGACGGCGGGTTGGAACGCGAGGAGGGCGGCAAAGGCCAGCGGCAGTGCTTTATATAGTTTCATGGTCTGATTTTCTGATGTTTTTGTTCGCAAATATAGTCCAATAGGGTCAAAGCGCAAAGACAAAAGGCGCAAGGAGAGCACGATGGTGGCGCACACAGCTTAGGCCATGGCGTCCAGTTGGGTCTGAAGGGACTTCATCTCGTCGCGATATTGCGCCGCCTCGATGAAATTCATCTCCTTAGAGGCTTTTTTCATGGCCTTCTTGGCCTTGTCTATCGCCTTGCGCAGGTCGTCGGCTGTGAGTGGCGCATCTTTTCGTTGTTTCCCATAGTCAGCCACATCCTCAGCCACCATAGACATTGGGTCCTTGGGGTCGCCAGAGATAGCAGCGACAAGCGAACTGCGCGAGATGGCCTTGTTGAGCCCCTTGGGAGTTATGCCATGCTCAGCGTTATAGTTCATCTGCTTTGTGCGTCGGGCGTTGGTGGCGTCGATGGTGGCCTGCATGGAGGGCGTAATCTTGTCGGCATACATGATGGCGAGGCCGTTGAGGTTTCGTGCGGCGCGTCCTACGGTCTGGGTGAGGGAGCGCTCTGTGCGGAGGAAGCCCTCCTTGTCCGCATCGAGAATGGCCACGAGAGAGACCTCTGGCATGTCCAAACCCTCTCGAAGCATATTGACACCGATGAGAACATCGAAGACACCTTCGCGCAGCTTGCGCATAATCTCCACTCGTTCGAGCGTGTCGACATCAGAATGTATATATGCGCACTTGACACCGAGGCGTGCCATGTACTCGCTCAGCTCCTCGGCCATTCTCTTGGTCAACGTCGTCACAAGAGTCCTCTCACTGAGTTTGATTCGTTTGGAGACCTCCTCCATGAGGTCATCAATCTGATTAAGGCTCGGGCGGACCTCAATGACAGGGTCGAGAAGACCAGTTGGTCGCACCACTTGCTCGACAACCACTCCGCCGGCCTGACGCAGCTCATAGTCTGCCGGGGTGGCCGAGACATAGATGACCTGGTTGGTCATCTGCTGAAACTCGTCAAATGTCAGTGGGCGGTTATCCTTGGCGGCACGGAGGCGGAACCCGAAATCCACAAGGCTCTCCTTGCGTTTGCGGTCGCCGCCATACATGGCATGAATCTGCGGGATGGTGACGTGGCTCTCATCAATGACAATGAGGAAATCTTTCGGGAAATAGTCCAGCAGGCAATATGGACGTGCACCCTCGACACGTCCATCGAAATAGCGTGAATAGTTCTCAATGCCAGGGCAGTAGCCGAGTTCCTTAATCATCTCCATGTCATAGGTGACGCGTTGCTCAAGTCGCTTGGCCTCTGCATCCTTGCCTTGGGAGATAAAATCTTGGGTCTCGCGCACCAGGTCATCCTGAATATGGCGGATGGCATCGTGAATTTTGTCCTGACTTGTTATGAAGAGGTTAGCCGGATATATGGTCACCTCGTCAACCTCAGAGAGCGTGTCGGCCGAAATGGGGTCAATGGTCTCAATGCTCTCAATCTCATCACCGAAAAAGATGAAACGGTAGGCAAAATCCTCATACGCCACATAGACATCAACCGTGTCGCCCTTGACACGGAAGTTGCAGCGGTCGAAAGAGACCTCGTTACGCGAGTATTGCGACTCCTGAAGCTTGCGAAGGAAAGAGGTGGGTGTAATCATCTGCCCCACCTTGACTTGAATCACACCACCGAAAAAATCCTCAGGGTTGCCCAAGCCATAGAGGCAAGAGACAGAGGATACCACGACAATGTCACGCCGGCCACTCATGAGAGCCATGGTTGAGCTGAGGCGCAACTTATCAAGTTCCTGATTGACAGCCAAGTCCTTCTCAATATAAGTATCAGTGGCCGCAATATAGGCCTCGGGCTGATAATAGTCATAGTAGGAGACGAAATACTCGACCGCATTCTCGGGGAAGAAGGCTTTGAACTCCTCATAGAGCTGAGCAGCCAACGTCTTGTTGTGGCTCAAGACAAGCGTAGGGCGGCGGGTCTGGGCTATGACGTTGGCAATGGTGAAAGTCTTACCCGAGCCAGTCACGCCAAGCAGGACCTGGCTCTTGTCGCCATCCTCAACACCTTGAACAAGTTGACGGATGGCCTCGGGCTGGTCACCCGTTGGCTGATATGGAGATACAAGTTTAAAATCAGACATTTGGAGCGAAGAGAATAACTATGGCAAAATTGGTTTGTCGGCAAAGTCAAAAGGCCAAGACATAAAACAGGCCGAAGGGCTTAATCGCCCCACGGCCTGATGGATTAATATTCTTACGCCCTGAAGCGGGACAGATTGCGCATCAACACGCCAGTTTTAACGATACCTGCTCCTCTTAGCATTACGCTCGTAGATTCTGCGAGTCTTGAGGTAATTCTTACGAGAGTATTTAGAAGAGCTCGTGAACTTGGATACATTGGCGAAGCGGTATTGCACACCGACAGAGACAGTCCACAGGCAATCGAATTTGCCATTCGAGTCGACCCATCCGCCATTGCCATCGGGATAGCCCTGATGAGCATCCAACTCGTCAGAGAAGACGATGTTGCCCTGACCCTCAAGCAGGACCCAAAGTTTGCTGTTGACAGCCATGCGTGCGCCGATGAGGCCGAGAGCTTGCCCTGCGCCTTTCATTCCTCCATCATAATAGAGCCATTTGTTGGCATCCTCCTCCCAACCGCCAGCCGCGGCAGTAGCCAGATAGCTGTCGACGTCGATGACATCGGTGTTAGGCTCTTTTTTGCAGTTGAAGAGAACGCCGCCGGCACCTATGCCGAAATAGGGAGTTATGAAGCGGGCGTCGTCATAGCCCTGAATGAGGTCGAGGAAACTTACCTTGGCAATGAGGTCGAGGTCGGCGAAAAAGCTTTTGAACTCAATGCCCTCCTTTTGTGCGCCATGAACCTGACCTGCGTCAAGGGCGAGCCTGACACTGAGCCAATTGAGGGTCTGCTTTTCCGCAAAGACACCAACCGTCCAACGTGCACGTCCCTTATCCACCAAGTCGCCAAAGTAGATGGTGGCGCCAGCCTTCGCGCCAACGGAGAGACCGAGTTTCCACTTTGGGATGCGGCCACGCGGATTATTAAATTGAGCCATTGCGCACTGTGAGACCATGAGCAATATCAACAGTGACAGGATGGAGGTGATTTTGCGAAACATCTTATACTATGCTGATGAAACAGTTCCTACATAGAGGTATAACCAGCTGCAAATATGGCAAAAAAAAACGAGATAAGGTTGTAGTTTCGCCACAAAACTTCTCCCATCATGTGATTTACTTAGCAAATGCCTTAAACCTATCGACAAAGTATTAAAACTTACTAATAATCAGGCCGAGGAGCGGCACACCCCCGAAAACATAGGTGGCAAAAGCGTAATTTAGCGAAGGAAGCACGAGACTGTGCGCAAAACCTCTTACTCCAAAGAAAACATTTGGCAATGGAAAGATTCGAGAAAGTAGACCTCAAACCATATAACACATTTGGCATATCGGCCATGGCAGACGAGATGTACGACTGCTATGACGAGATGGCCGTCCACGAGGCGACCAAGCTCACCATAGACAGGCCACGCTACGTCTTGAGCGGAGGCAGCAACATATTATTCCTTGACGACTTTCATGGCGCCATCATACGCCCCCTCATTGGAGGCGTGGACATCAAACTGAGTGATTTCAATGACACCTTCGTCCGTGTCGGGGCTGGCGTCGTGTGGGACGACTTTGTGCGCTGGAGCATAGAGAATGGGCTATACGGCATAGAGAACCTGAGCGGCATCCCTGGCCTTGTGGGAGCGAGCCCAGTCCAGAACATCGGGGCGTATGGCGTAGAGGCGAAAGACGTCATTTTCAGCGTGGAGGGTGTATGGGCTGATGAGCCGGGCATGTTCGACCTCAATGCGAAAGAGTGCAAGTTCGGGTATCGCGACAGCATCTTCAAGCACGAGTTAAAGGGCAAGGGCGTGATAACCCATGTGACATTCCGCCTGAAAAACAAACCTGACTTCAAACTCGGCTATGGCGCCATAAGCCAAAAAATCGCCGAGCGCGGAGCAGAGCCGACTGCCGCACTCATCCGCGAGGTGGTTAAAGAGATAAGAGACAGCAAATTGCCAGACCCGGCCGTGATGGGCAACGCCGGCAGCTTCTTCAAGAACCCCGAAGTCTCGCCAGAAGTGGCAGAAGCAATCAAGAAAGACTACCCCGCGATGCCGTCATTCGACATGCCATCCGGCTTAGTCAAAATCCCCGCAGGGTGGCTCATTGAGCAGAGCGGGATGAAGGGGGCGAGCCTCGGCCCCGCAGCTGTGCATGACAAACAGGCCCTCGTGATTGTGAACAAAGGCGGCGCAACGGGTGCTGACATTGTGGCCATGAGCGACGCCGTGAGGGGAAAAGTGAAAGAGAAATTTGGAATAGAGATCACACCCGAGGTTAACTTCGTTTAGAGCGGAGCAAAGACAACATCGGCAAACAAAGCGGAAGCCCCAGCTCGCTGACCATGTCAGTCAAGCTGGGGCTTACTCTTTTGAGACTATTTCAGTTGGCGCATTTAGACAATCATGGCTTCGCCCCCATGCTCTCAAACTGGCGCTTGAACCATATCTTCTTGAGGGCGTCGAGGGCCTGAATCCGTCTTTTCAGAGCTGCGGGGTCGGCATCGGGCGAAAAGAGCTCATGAGACACATTTACGCCAAAAGTGCCACCGGGTATGGAATCAGCCAAAAGATTCTGACCCGTAGCGAGATAGGCGGCATCAGAAAGAGTGAGGTTGGCCAACGTGGGGACTATATCCTCGTGCGAGCCATAGCGGCTGCGGGCAAAGTCGCGCCACTGTTCTGGTGCGTCTGGCACATAAAGGTAAAATGGCACGGAATACTTCCACATCTCGTCCTCGCCCTCGGGATAAGGGAGCACAAGGCGGGTGTTGTGGTCGCCCGTGATGGCGACGATGGTGTGTCGGCCCGCAGGGGAGGCCTTGAGAGCAGTCATGAAATCGCCGAGGGCGCGGCTGGTATACTGGTAGCCGCGGAGATAGTCATAAATGACAGATTGGTCCTCAATGGCAAAAGCGTCAGGGGCTGACGGGATATTTATCTCAGGCAGCGCATAGTCCGCGGGGAACTCGAACGGTGTGTGGTTGGTGGACGTGAGCGCCATGAAGAAGCGCGGCTTGCCATCTGCCGACGGGGAATTTATCTTGGAGAGCAGGAAATTGAGCATGGAGTGGTCATAGACACCCCAAGTGTGGTTAAGCTCGGCGTCGGGCTCCTCCTTGAGAATCTCAAACTTACCAGTGACATCGTCAAAGCCCTGATGAGGCAGGACATCAATGAGGTTTCTCCACGAGATTTCAATGCCCGAGACGAAATGAGTCGAGTATCCTGCGTCATGCCACACGCGGGCTGAGGAGTAGGGCAGTTCGAGATTGCGGTAACGACTCGTGAAGAGGCGCGGATAGGGGCAAGAGGTGGTCAGAGCCTCGACCGCGTCAATAGTGCCATTGGTTGCTGAGAGGAAATTGAGCCAGACAGGGTCTTCGGCGAGGTGCTGACGCATGGAGCAGAGCAGGTCCATCGAGTAGATAGAATCATACGCCATCAGCTTATGCCCCCAGCTCTCACATACAATCAAGACGACGTCATACCCCTCGCGGAGAGGCTTCTTAGGGGTTCTCGCCACAATGGAGCTATCGGCAGAGAGAGACGGGCTGTCCCCCACCCCGAGCCATGCAGCCGCCGCCTCATGCTCGCTCGTGAATCCCGCAGCCCGCAGAATATCCTCGTCAGACTCCATCTTGAACTGTTTCTTCTTCTCGCTCCATGCTTTTTTGAGCATAAAGACGCAGTTTGGCACGCAGTCATTCATCATTGGCGAGGGAGACACATAGACATCCTCCGCACGCAAGGTGAAAGTGCCCAAACTGCCACGGAGAGAGACACTGGCAATGACGACCACAACAACAGCAGCCACCCACAACCGGACACGCCCAGCGAGACGGTCGGCCCAACCAAGCATCCACCGCCCCGCGAACCAGGCGAAAGCGAAAACAACGGAAAGCCCAATGAGAATGGGTATGACAGGAGCCTCGTTAATGACCCCCTTGATCAAGACTTGTGGGTCCTCGTCAAAGAAATCGAACGCCACAATGTCAAAATGCCTGCTGAAATTGTTGTAGTAATGGACATCGCAAAGCCCCAACAACCCGGCGAGCGACGTCACCACAGAGACGTAGACATGGCAGAAACGCTCAGCGCCATGCGAGAGCCGGAGCGGCGAGACGCAAACAGCCACCGCGGCGACAAGCACAGGGAGCGCCGCATAGGCCGCAATCTGGGCATCGAAGCGGAGGGCGTTGAGCAAGAAAAGGGGTATGCAGTCGGCATTGTCGGCAAAGAGATCGAGCGATGCGAATTTCGCGATGAAAACAACACGCACGAGCGCAAAGCCGCCAATGACCATCAGCATGGCCACCAGCACATGGAGCAAAGCCGCCACCCTTAGTTCGGCGGGTTTCAGATTATTCTGTTGCAAAGTGAGTTGGTTATATTTTGGAGGTTACAGAAAAGCCGCACTGCGACCGACGATTGCATCGGGTCGCGTGCGGCTTGAACTGTTATCGGGCGCTGATGCCCGTGGCATCATCAATACTCGTCCTCGTTAAAGAAAAAATCTTCGTTGCTTGGGTAGTCGGGCCACAGGTCTTCGATGCTCTCGTAGACCTCGCCGTCCTCCTCAATCTCCTGGAGATTCTCGATTACTTCGAGAGGGGCGCCAGAGCGTTGCGCATAGTCAATGAGCTCGTCCTTGGTTGCTGGCCAGGGAGCGTCCTCGAGCTTGGAGGCTAATTCAAGAGTCCAATACATAGCAAATTGTTTTTATGGATCATTAACAAGCCGCGAATGTATAAAATATTCGATTTCTTGGCGCGCTGAGGACCTTAAATTTTGCGCTGATTTTTCAATCCTCAATGTCGTCAAATTCATAGCCGACATAGACATCCTCCTGGCCTTGGAGGTCGGCCGGTATTTCGAGCAGTTTGAATATGTCGTCCTTGTCTTTGGGGCGATAGTCGTCTAACCATCTGAAGCCCGGCAGAAGCCTGTCTTTCTCGCCAGAGAGGAGCGGCGGGTTCATATTACCCTTTGGGGCGACACGCATCATAATGTTGTTTATACGCCTGTCCTTCAGCCAAATACTCATATTCGAGCTCTCGGCACGGTTGACACCTATGAGGTTAGGGCCGTCTTTGGGATAGTAAATTGTTTGCCCATTGCCGTCCACATCAATCAGGTATAGCTCATTATTGCGGATATAGCCGGTCATCAGCTTGCCTTTTATCTGGTCATAGCCCACAGAGTCAGGCTCTTGCGATATGACGAAAGCGGCCTCAATAAGTTCCGACTTATAGAGAGCCTGGTTCTTGGTGTAGAGTTTGATCACGTTGGCTGTCATCTGACTGCCTTGCGACCACACGACAGGGAGTTGGAAAAGTGTGGCGACAGAATCCCTGAAATCAAAAATCAGAGAGTCGCATCGAGCCTGCAAATCTGTGCGAAAGGCCTTGACATGGTGGAAAGCCTTTATAATCCGGCTCGTGTCGCCCAAGGGTACGACTCTGAATGTGTCAGCGTGGAGATAGAGCGTGTCAGCAGAATATATCTGTGTAAGCACAGCCCGACGGGTAGCAAGGGCCTCCTGGGTTTTCTCATTGTAGAAACCATAGTCGCCTTTGATGGCCATGTTGTTGGTCGAGTCTGTCAGGACCATGTCATTCCATGCCGTGCCAAGCCCCTTGCGCCTTTCGTATAGCAAAGTCTTGCCCGTGAGTGTCGAGCGGTTCTTAATCGAGTATAGGCGGTTATTCTTTTGGAGTCGGGCCACATCGGCCTTTGTGTCATACCAGCCATTGTCAGAGTCAATAACCATCGAATCCGTAGTCGTTATGGTCGTAGGGCTCAAGATGGTAACGACCTCCGTGTGCGTGTTGAACGCGGCTGTGTCAGACACCATGTGATATTTGGGCGAGTCGCCGACGACACTTTCCTTGAAATAGACGTCATTCGTCATGGGGAAATAGACGCCACGGATAGACGTAAGGATGTTCTGACGGTTGACCACCTTTCCTCCGTTATAGAAAAACGCCTTGTCATTCAGGCGGTCATAATCGAGGAACTCGGTATAGAGCCACGTCTCGCCTTTATTGGCACGCACATTTTCGCGCACCTTGGCCAAATTCTGGTTGCCGAGATAGGTCAGTTTGTTGCCATAGAGGTGGACTGAGTCATTCTGGACCACGTGCACATTGCTGTAGCAGATGACGACATTAGAGTCGTTGAACATATACGCAGAGTCGCAATAGAGGATAGTGTTGCCATGCGAGAGCTTGACATTTCCATTGAGCGACTGCGTATTCTTGCCAATCTTGTCATCGTGGCGCAAGACGTCAGCACGGTCAATTTTGACCCTGATGGTCTGCTGCGCCATTGCGGACGGCAGAGAGGATAAGCCTGCGACAAAGAGCAGTATGAGACAAAGAAATCTTGCCATGCGGGAGCATTAGTCCGTCCAGCCCGGGTACTCGAAATCGCAGCCTTGCCAATCGGGAGTTATGACGACATAGAGCTCCTTCTGCTTCCTCTTAATCCAGTCATCAAGGACTTGCTTGCGCTTCTCGCCCTCAAAGAGGTTCTTGAGCATATCGTAGTCATCATTTATATTGGCCTTGTGAGGCTCGTGCCGCTTAAGAAGGCGCACAATGCGGATGGTCTCCCTACCCTTCTTCTCATCCATCATGACAAACGGCTTGGAGAACTCTCCCTCCTTGAGGCTTTGCACAGCCTTCGCAATCTCGGCAGGGATTTCACTTAATTGGAACTTTGAAGTGCCAGTCTCGGAATTGACCATCACGCCACCATTGGATCGTGAATCCTTGTCCATTGAGAAATTGGTCGCCGCATCCTCAAAAGAAATCTTTCCCGTGTTGACCCAGTTTGTCACACTGTCGAGGAAAGCCACACCTTTCTCGCGGCTTGAAGCGGACACCTTAGGCTTGAGGAGGATGTGGCGGCAGTTAATCCTGTCACCCTTACGGTCAATGAACTGGATGATGTGATAGCCGAACTCCGTCTCGACTATTTTAGACACCTTACCCTTCTCGTGCATATTAAATGCGACAGACGAAAACTCGGGCACAAAACCCGCCTTAGAATACCAGCCAAGGTCACCGCCACGAGACGCCGACCCAGGGTCTTCCGAATAGAGAACCGCAAGAGTTGCGAAATCACGCCCCTCCGCCACTTGTTTTTGGAAATCGCGTAGACGGTTCTTAATTCTGTCAATTTCAGCCTGTTCTATTTCAGGGTAGACAACAATCTGCTGAATCTCATATTGAGTAGAGACATAAGGAATACTGTCCTCACTCAGACGCGAATAAAACTTACGCACATCAGCCGGAGTAATCTTGACATCCTTGGTTATGTTAGACTGCATCCTCTGAGTAATCATCTGAGTCCTCACAGTCTCCATCTGGTCACGGCGTATCTGCTGTATAGGCTTCTTGAAATACTCCTCCAGCTTATCCTGTCCGCCGACCTGCTGCGTGAAATAATTCAGCCTTGCATCGACCTGCTGGAGGACCTCACTATCTTTGACCTCGACCGAGTCTATTATAGCCTGGTTTTGCATCATCTTCTGAATGAGGAGTTGCTCGAATATGTGGCATTTCATGTCCCCATCAAAAGAGACGCCCTCAATCATAGCCTGCCCATATTGGTACTCAATATCAGAGCTTAGGACGGCATCATCACCGACAGAGGCGACCACCTCGTCAATAAGTTTTGTCTTACTCTGCGCATTGGCACAGAGCGAGGGCATGACGGCGAGCGCCAAAGCCGTTAAGATAGCGTGTTTAGTCATTATTTTCGTAGAACTTGATTGTTCCTGCCTTGACCGCCTCATCATAGAGGTCGCGGTTGGCAGAAGAGAGGAACTCGAGCTTACGTTTGCTTACGAGAATATTCTTAATGTCACCACGTACATAATCAAGTGGGGCCTGACCACCTGCGGCAATCGCCTCGGTCACCTTGATAAGATAAATGCTTCCATCCTTTTCACTTTGGAGCGCTGGCTTGCCCACCAGTGTTTTTGGGTCGTCCGGGGCCACATCGGCAGGGAAAAACTTCTTAACCGATGAATATGTCGTCCATGTATCAAAAAAGCTCTTGTATTGCGCAGCGTTGCTGTATAGGTATTCCTCAACCTTTGCGGACTCATCGTCGCCAAGCTTTGTGATTAACTTGACGAAACCTTTTAAATCGGGTGCATTGGCGGGGAGAACGGCATAGACGCCTTTAATGATAGGCTCATTCAGGACAAAATTCTGCTTCATGTCCTTATAATAAGCCTCAACATCATCGTCAGAGACAGAAGAATTAAACTTCTGGTCGACGAGTTTATTTTGATATGTCTCAATGATGAGTGATGACCTGTACTCCTCTACAGCCGCCTCTATATCCTCGGTCTCATTAGAGAGGTACTGCTCAGCCTTCTGCAATAGGACTTGCCGAAAAACCCAAGACCGGATAAACTCATCTGCGAAGACAGCACTATCAGCAGGCGAAGAGACTACAGGCAAAAGAGTCATAAGTTGGTTCCTGGTGAGTTCTGCCTCACCTACAGACACAATGACCACATCCTGCTCATCCTCTTGAGAGCAAGACACACCTGCGAAAAAAATAAACGATGCCGCAACGGCACATGCAAATTTTTTCAATAGACTATTTTGGATATTGTTGCAGTGGGGACACACTTGGCGAGTCACCAAGCCGATGCACCCAGACTCATCATATTCATTAGCAAAAATAATGCAGCAGTGCATAGAAAACAAAAAGAGAGGGAAGAAAAACCTTCCCTCTCCTGCTTTATAAAGACTCCTAATGGAGTTTATTACTCAGCCTTTGCCTCCTCAGCGGGAGCAGCCTCAGTAGCCTCTGCCTTCTTTGAGCGGCTACGACGAGTCTTCTTCTTCTCCTCCTTAGCCTTGGGAGCAGTGAGCATGTTGGCGTTGTAGTCAACGAGCTCGATGAAGCACATGTCAGCTGAGTCACCCTGACGGGCACCGAGCTTGAGGATGCGGGTGTAACCACCTGGGCGGTTAGCAACCTTCTCGGCGATCTCGCCAAAGAGCTCCTTGGTAGCAGCGTTATTCTGGAGGTAGCTGAAAACCACGCGCTGAGCGTTACGCTTCTCATCGATGGTTGTCAGGTTCTTGGTCTTGTTGATGAGGGGCTCGACATAGACACGCAAAGCCTTAGCCTTGGCAACAGTCGTTGTAATCCTCTTGTGGAGGATGAGCGAAATTGCCATGTTGGAGAGCATAGCTTTACGATGGGAAGCCGTCCGACCAAGGTGGTTGAATTTCTTATTATGTCTCATCGTAATTTATTCTTTATCAAGTTTAAACTTTGCCGTGTCCATACCGAACTGGAGACCAAGGTTAGCGAGAACCGAGTCAAGTTCCTCGAGAGACTTCCTACCGAAGTTACGGAACTTAAGAAGATCGTTTCTGTGATAGGTAACCAGCTCACCGAGAGTCTCTACATCAGCTGCCTTGAGACAGTTGAGAGCACGGACAGAAAGATCCATGTCAGCCAATCTCGTCTTAAGAAGCTGCCTCATACGGAGGACCTCCTCGTCAAACTCATCGCCACCAGCCTTCTCACTCTCATCCATGGTAATCTTCTCATCGGAGAAGAGCATGAAATGATGGATGAGGATCTTAGCAGCCTCTTTGAGAGCATCCTTAGGATGGATAGAGCCGTCGGTAGTAATCTCGAGCAAGAGCTTCTCGTAGTCAGTCTTCTGAGCTACTCGGTAGTTCTCAATCGTGTACTTGACGTTAACGATAGGGGTGTAGATTGAATCGATGGCAATTGTGCTGATATCCTGTCCCTCCTCCTCATTCTCATCGGAGCGAACATAGCCGCGACCCTTATTAATCTTGAATGTCATGTTGAACTTAACATCCTTGTTAAGGTTGCAAATGACAAGCTCAGGATTGAGGACTTGGAAAGAGTGGATAAACTTTCCGAAATCACCGGCCTTGATTTGATCCTGGTCTGTGATGTGGATTGTAACCTCTTCAGACTCCACATCCGAGTTGCTGTCAAGCTTACGGAAGCGGACTTGCTTGAGGTTGAGGATAATCTGCGTTACATCGTCGATGACACCAGGGATGGTGGCAAACTCGTGCTGGACACCGTCAATTTTGATTGACGTTATGGCGAAACCTTCGAGCGAGTTGATTAAAATTCTTCTTAAGGCATTTCCAATGGTAATGCCATAACCTGGTTCAAGAGGACGAAATTCGAAACGACCGAACTTATCGTCGTTCTCGAGCATTATGACTTTTTCGGGTTTTTGGAAAGCTAAAATTGCCATAAGAATAATTTTATTTAGAGTACAGGTCGACGATCAACTGCTCCTTGATGTTCTCGGGAATATCAGCCCTCTCTGGGAGGTTAAGGAAAGTGCCGGTGCTGGTGTTGGCATCCCACTGGAGCCAAGAGAAGCGAGCAGCAGAGTTAGCTGCGAGAGAGTTGGTGATAACCTCAAGAGACTTGCTCTTCTCACGGACACCAACAGTCTGACCAGGCTTAACTCGGTAAGAAGGGATGTTTACAACCTGACCATCAACAACGATATGCTTGTGGCCTACGAGCTGACGGGCAGCTGCACGGGTGGGGGCGATACCAAGACGATAAACTACGTTGTCGAGACGGCTCTCAAGGATGGCGAGGAGAACCTCACCAGTTACACCCTTAGCGCGCTTAGCATCCTGGTAAGCGATGCGGAACTGACGCTCGAGAAGACCATAGGTGTACTTAGCCTTCTGCTTCTCCTTCAGCTGTGCGCCATACTCAGAGAGCTTAGCGCGACGGTTCTGACCGTGCTGACCGGGAGCGTACTTGCGCTTCTCGAAATACTTGTCGGGACCAAAGATTGCCTCCTGGAACTTGCGGGCAATCCTTGTTTTGGGACCAATGTACCTTGCCATTGTTGTTTTTTGACTTTATGATTTTGATTTCAAATGATGAATATGGCAGCCGCTAGATTATCGTGAAACAATCATAACCATTCATTATTCAAAACACAAAATCAAAAACGTGGTTGGATGATAATAGATAAACTATACCTTACGACGCTTGGGAGGGCGGCAACCATTGTGAGGCAGCGGAGTTACATCAACGATCTCAGAGACCTCGATGCCTGCTGCGTGGATTGCACGGATAGCTGACTCACGTCCGTTACCCGGACCCTTAACATAAACCTTGACCTTACGGAGACCGAGGTCGAAGGCTACCTTAGCACAGTCGGTGGCTGCTGTCTGTGCTGCGTACGGGGTATTTTTCTTAGAACCCTTGAAGTTCATCTTACCTGCAGAAGACCAAGATATTGCCTGGCCCTGGAGGTTGGTGAGGGTTACGATGATATTATTGAAAGAAGAGTGGATATGAGCCTCACCCTGAGCCTCAACCTTAACGACTCTCTTCTTCTGAGCGCCTACTTTCTTAGCCATGATTCAATTATTTAGTAGCCTTCTTCTTGTTAGCGACGGTCTTCTTCTTGCCCTTACGGGTGCGGGCGTTGTTCTTGGTCGACTGACCGCGAACTGGCAGACCGAGACGGTGGCGGATACCACGATAGCAACCGATATCCATCAGTCGCTTGATGTTGAGCTGAACCTCCGAGCGGAGCTCACCCTCAACCTTATAGTTGGCACCAATAATTTCGCGAACTGACTGAATCTGAGCGTCACTCCAGTCTGATACTTTTACACTACGATCGATCCCGGCCTCCGAAAGAATATTGATAGCTGTGCTCCGGCCGATACCGTAAATGTAAGTCAATGCGACCTCGCCAATCTTGTTGCTTGGGACGTCGACTCCTGCGATTCTTGCCATAATTGATTAACCTTGACGTTGTTTAAGTTTGGGGTTCTTCTTGCAGATCACGTACAAGCGACCCTTGCGGCTGACGATTTTGCAGTCAGCGCTTCTTTTCTTGATAGAAGTTCTAACCTTCATGATAAGTTATTTGTAGCGATACGAAATACGACCTTTGGTAAGGTCATACGGAGAGATTTCAACCTTAACTCTGTCGCCAGGTAGAATCTTGATGTAATTCATACGCATCTTGCCCGAGATATGGGCCGTGATGACATGACCATTCTCAAGCTCCACTCTGAACATCGCGTTAGACAGAGCCTCTTTAATTGTTCCGTCCTGTTCTATAGAGGATTGCTTAGGCATAAGATGGTTTTAAATTCAAGCGCGAATTTACACAATAAGTTCTAATACACAAACAAAAAGGTGTTTGCATATAAAAAACTCCCCGCTGAGAATTGCCCCAGCGGGGAGTGTTACTTATTTAGTGAGCTGTAGGCCCGTAAGACCTGCCCATAATTCTGCCTGATTTCATCAAACCGTCATAATGCCTCATGAGGAGGTAGCTCTCAATCTGCTGAAGAGTGTCGAGGACGACACCAACGAGGATGAGGAGCGATGTACCGCCATAGAACTGCGCGAATGAAGGCTCTACTCCAGAAATCGTCGCAAAAGCGGGCAAAATAGCCACAATTGCGAGCATGATTGAACCGGGGAGAGTGATTCGCGACATTATGGTGTCAATGTATTCAGCAGTCTTCTTGCCAGGCTTAACGCCAGGGATATAGCCATTGTTCTTCTTCATATCCTCTGCCATCTGCTGCGGGTTCATGATGAGCGCAGTGTAGAAATAGGTGAAGAGGACGATGAGGAGGCCAAAGACGAGATTATACCAGAAGCCAGTGAAATCAGAGAACGTTGAGACGAAACCTTGCGTTGCATCTTGGTTCACAAAGCCTGCGAAAGTCACAGGAAGGAACATGAGAGCCTGCGCAAAGATGATAGGCATGACGTTCGCAGCGTTAATCTTGAGGGGGATGTACTGGCGGACACCGCCGTACTGCTTGTTGCCCTCAATCCTCTTAGCATACTGCACTGGGATACGGCGGGTGGCCTGAACCAATGCGATAGTGCCAACGAAGACGAAGAAAAGAACCACGAACTCGATGAGGAGCATAACGAGACCGCCACTGGTGTTACCGATGGAGAACTTATCAAGGAACTCTGCCCACAAAGCCTGCGGGAGACGTGCGATGATACCCACCATAATGATGAGCGAGATGCCGTTGCCGATGCCTCGGTCAGTAATCTTCTCACCAAGCCACATGACGAACATGGTGCCAGCAGTCAAGATGATAGTGCTGCTGATGGTGAAGAAAGTACGGCTGACACCGGGAGCGAAAGCCTCACCGGGAAGCTGATAGTAGAGGTTGGCGATGTAAGCCGGAGCCTGAACAAGCAGGATCACGACAGTTAGCAGACGAGTAATCTGGTTGATCTTGTTGCGTCCACTCTCACCATCTCTCTGAAGCCTCTGGAAGTAAGGTATGACCATACCGAGAAGCTGGACCACGATCGATGCCGAGATGTAGGGCATGATGCCAAGTCCGAGGATGGAGGCGTTAGAGAACGCACCACCTGAGAACATGTCAAGAAGACCCATGACACCACTGCTAACCTGACCATCAAGTTTGTCAAGTAAATTAGGATTTACACCTGGCAGAACGACGAAAGAGCCCAAACGATAAACCAACAGGAATCCTAACGTGGTTAGGATCCTGTTTTTAAGTTCATCGATTTTCCAGATGTTGCGAATGGTTTCGACCAGTTTCATCATCTGTTATTATTTTGCCTCCTCTGCTTTTTTAGCCTTAGAGACTTCCTCGGCGCTGCCACCGGCAGCAGCGATAACCTCCTTAGCCTTCTGAGAGAACTTGTGAGCCTTGACGCTGAGCTTAGCGCTGAGCGTGCCGTTAGCAAGAATCTTTACAAGGTCATTCTTAGAGACCATACCATACTGGTTGAGAACCTCGGGAGAGATCTCAGTAACGCCAGTCTTGTCTGCGAGAGCCTGAAGCTCAGAGACGTTGATGGCCTTATACTCAATACGGTTGAAATTCTTGAAGCCGAACTTGGGAAGACGGCGCTGGAGAGGCATCTGACCGCCCTCGAAGCCGAACTTGGTCTTATAACCCGACCTTGACTTAGCACCCTTGCTACCACGGGTAGACGTGCCGCCGCGACCGGAACCCTCACCACGGCCTAACCTCTTGTCATGATGGTTAGAGCCATATGCGGGACTCAAATTGCTTAAATCCATGATTATAGACTAATCAATTAGTTGTTAACTGTTTCTACCTTGACAAGCTGCTGAACGCGAGCAATCATGCCGCGGACGCTGGGCTTATCCTCCTTGACGACCGAATTGTAGGTCTTGCGGATGCCGAGAGCGATGAGAACCCTTCTCTGGTAAGCGGGAACGTTGATGACGCTCTTGACCTGGGTAATCTTGATCTGTGCCATTTCGTGAGCGAATTAACCGTTAAACACTTTGTCGAGAGAGATGCCACGCTGCTTAGCAACAGTGTAAGCGTCGCGGAGTTCGCCGAGAGCCATGATGGTGGCCTTGACGAGGTTGTGGGGGTTAGAAGAACCCTTAGACTTGGCGAGGACGTCAGTCACACCGACAGTCTCGAGGACGGCACGCATTGCGCCGCCGCAGGTGAGACCAGTACCGTGAGACGCAGGCTTGAGGAAAACCTGAGCACCGCCGAAGCTGAAGAGCTGCTCGTGGGGGAGGGTGCCGTTGATAATGGGCACACGGATGAGGTTCTTTTTAGCAGCCTCGGTACCCTTTGCGATTGCAGCGGTAACCTCACTTGCCTTTCCGAGACCCATGCCGATGACACCCTTGCCGTCACCAACAACAACGATAGCAGCGAAACTGAAGGCGCGACCACCCTTAGTAACCTTGGTGACGCGGTTGATATGAACGAGACGATCCTTGAGCTCAAGGTCGTTTGTGTTCCTTACTCTGTTAAGATTTTCTGCCATCGGAGTTTAGAATTTGAGACCAGCCTCGCGAGCTGCGTCGGCCAGAGATTTAACACGTCCGTGATAGAGGTAGCCATTACGGTCGAAAACGACCGAGCTGATGCCAGCTGCGAGAGCGGCCTCGGCGATGAGCTTACCGACTTGAGCAGCCTGAGCCGTCTTGTCGCCCTCAATGTTCTCAATGTTCTTAGAGCTCTTAGCGAGAAGAGTCTTACCCTCATTGTCATTGACGAGCTGGACGTAAATCTGCTTGTTGCTGCGGAACACAGTCATGCGCGGGCGCTCTGCAGTTCCGCTGATCTTGCCGCGGATACGCGCCTTGATCTTATTGCGTCTTGCTATTTTAGAGAATGCCATTGTCAAATATTTTTACCATTAGGTTTGACAGTCGGTCAAGCCGACTATGCGCCAGCCTTAGCAGACTTACCAGCCTTGCGACGGATCTGCTCGCCAACAAACTTGATACCCTTGCCCTTGTAAGGCTCCGGCATGCGGAAAGAACGAATCTTTGCGCAAACCTGGCCGAGGAGCTGCTTGTCGGCAGTCTCGAGGGTGATGATCGGGTTGCTCTTGCGATCGGTCACAGCCTCGACCTTAACTTCGGGGGGAAGCTGGATGTAGATGGCGTGAGAGTAACCGAGAGCGAGCTCAAGAATGTTGTTCTGAGCGGTAGCGCGGTAACCTACACCGACGAGCTCGAGCTGCTGCTTGAAGCCCTCAGACACTCCGACGACCATGTTGTGGACGAGCGAGCGGTAGAGGCCATGGAGCGAGCGGTGCTCCTTGTCGTCTGACTGGCGGGTGAAGTTGATATGGCCATCCTCGACAGTAGCGGTGATGGAGTCAGCAATCTTCTGGCTGAGCTGGCCCTTGGGGCCCTTGACGGTTACGATACCGTCCTTGATGTCTACGTTGACGCCGGAGGGGATAGCCACCGGTAACTTACCAATTCTTGACATTTCTTATCCCTCCAGTTTAGTAGATGTAACAAAGGACTTCGCCGCCGACCTTCTGGACACGAGCCTCTTTGTCAGTCATAACGCCCTTGGACGTTGAGACGATAGCGATGCCGAGACCATTGAGGACGCGGGGCATCTCGCGGTAACCGACATAGCTGCGGAGACCTGGGGTAGAAACCCTCTTGAGAGCCTTGATAGCTGATACGTTGCTCTGCGGATCATACTTGAGAGCAATCTTGATGACACCTTGCTTGTCATCTTCGGTGAACTTGTAGTTAAGGATGTAACCCTTCTCGAAGAGAATCTTGGTTATACCTTTCTTCAAGTTAGAAGCGGGAATCTCAACGACCCTGTGCTTCGCAAGGATGGCATTCCTGATACGTGTCAGGAAGTCCGCTATGGGATCTGATACCATATAATTAATGAAAGTTTAAATTAATCACGGAACACCGTGACAATATTTAATACTTAGTGAATTGTTGTTTTTACCAGCTTGCTTTCTTTACACCCGGGATGAGTCCCTGAGATGCGAGGAGACGGAAGTCGATACGTGAGATGCCGAACTGGCGCATAAAGCCACGTGGACGACCGGAGAGTTTGCAGCGATTGTGGATGCGGGTGGGGCAAGAGTTCTTTGGGAGCTCCTGGAGTGCCTCGTAATTACCCTCAGCCTTGAGCTGCTTGCGCTTCTCAGCGTACTTCTCAACAAGCTTGGCCCTCTTGCGCTCGCGGGCCTTCATTGATTCTTTTGCCATACAGCTTAGTCCAATTATTTGTTATTCTGCTTGAAAGGCACACCGAAAGCCTTGAGGAGCGAGAACGCCTCAGCATCGGAGCCCGCAGAAGTCACAAAGGTAATATTCATTCCCTGAATTTTAGCAACAGAATCGAGATTTATTTCAGGGAAAATGATTTGCTCAGTGATACCGAGGGTGTAGTTACCACGGCCATCCATCTTGCCAGCGATACCGTTGAAGTCGCGGATGCGAGGCAGAGAGATGCGGATAAGCCTCTCGAGGAACTCGTACATGCGCTCGCGGCGAAGGGTAACCTTGACACCGATTGGTGAGCCTGCACGGAGCTTGAAGCCTGCGATATCCTTACGAGCCTTGGTAGCAACAGGCTTCTGGCCAGAGATGAGGGACATCTCCTTCATGGCGATCTCGATGATCTTCTTGTCCTGGGTAGCGTCGCCGAGACCCTGGTTGAGGACGATCTTCTCAATCTTGGGGCACTGCATGACAGAGCTGTAGTTGTACTCCTTCATGAGCTGAGGAACAACCTGCTCCTTATAGAACTTCTTAAGAGATGGTTCGTAAGCCATTATTTGATTTCCTCCCCTGATTTTTTAGAGTACCTTACTGATTTACCTTCGTCGTTAGCACGACGGCCGATGCGCGTAGCGGCTCCGGTCTTTGGGTCCTTAACGTTAAGGTTGGAGATGTGGATAGGAGCCTCCGTCTTAACGATGCCGCCCTGAGGGTTGGCAGCAGAGGGCTTTTGAGCCTTGCTGACCATGTTGAGACCCTCGACGATGGCACGGGACTTTTTAGGGTCGACAGAGAGGACCTTGCCCTCCTTGCCCTTATCATCGCCAGTGTTAACTATGACGATGTCGCCTTTCTTGATATGCAATTTAGCCATTGTCTTGAGAAAAAGATTAGATGACCTCGGGTGCGAGAGAGATGACCTTCATGTAGCCATCGCGGAGCTCGCGGGCGACGGGGCCGAAGATACGGGTGCCGCGGAGCTCATCAGCGTTGTTGAGCAGGACGCAGGCGTTGTCGTCGAAGCGGATGTAAGATCCGTCGGGACGGCGAACCTCCTTCTTGGTGCGGACGATGACAGCCTTGCTAACAGTGCCGGGCTTGATGTCGCTTGAAGGGATTGCAGACTTAACAGTCACAACAATCTTGTCACCGATGGATGCGTAGCGCTTGAAAGAGCCGCCGAGGACATGGATGCAAAGGACCTCCTTTGCGCCGCTGTTGTCAGCAACAGCCAGTCTTGATTCAGTCTGTATCATTTGTTACTTAGCCTTTTCGACGATTTCAACTAAACGCCACCTCTTGGTCTTGCTGAGGGGCCTGGTCTCCATGATTCGGACGGTGTCGCCAACATGGGCCTCGTTGTTCTCGTCATGGACATGGAACTTCTTCGTCTTCTTCACGAACTTGCCGTAGAGCGGATGCTGCTCGCGGTCCTTGATGGCGACGACGATGGACTTCTGCATCTTGTCGCTTGTTACGACACCGACGCGCTCCTTCCTATGATTTCTTTCTTCCATCACGTTTATTTTTCAGTGTTTTTCTTCTCGGTAAGGATGGTGAGCATACGAGCTATATCCTTACGGGTCTGCCTGATTTTCATCGGGTTCTCGAGTGGGGAGATGGCGTGATTGAGCTTCATCTTCTCGAGATCGAGCTTCGCAGCCGCGATTTTCTCCTCGAGTTCGGAGATTGAAAGACCCCTAATTTCAGATGCCTTCATTTTTAAGCGTTTGCGGATTCAACATAGTCACGACGGACAATGAACTTGGTGGGGATTGGGAGCTTCTGGGCTGCGAGGCGGAGAGCTTCCTTAGCCACAGCGAGGGAAACACCCTCACACTCGATGAGCATCATGCCGGGCTTGACAGCTGCTACGAAGCCAGCGGGATCACCCTTACCCTTACCCTGACGAGTATCAGCGGGCTTGCGGGTTATAGGCTTGTCGGGGAAGATGCGGATCCAGATCTGGCCTTCACGCTGCATGTAGCGGGTTACCGCGATACGGGCAGCCTCGATTTGGCGTGCGGTGATCCAGAGGGTTCCGAGGGACTTGATGCCGAAGGAGCCGAAAGCGAGTTCGGTGCCACGATGAGCGACGCCGTCGTTCTTGCGCCTTCCGTCTTGCGGCCTTCTATATTTGACTCTCTTAGGTTGTAACATCTCGAATAATCAATTAACGTTGCTGGTTGTTATTCCTGCGGCCACGGGGGCGGCGATCGCCACGGAAACCGTTGTCGCGCTCTGAGGCGGGCTTCTGACCCTTGTCGATGACGGGGACAGTCAAGTCGCGCTTGCCATAGACCTCACCCTTGCAGATCCATACCTTGATACCGATGACGCCCATCTTGGTGTGAGCCTCAGCGAGGCAGTAGTCGATGTCTGCGCGGAAAGTGTGGAGAGGAGTGCGGCCCTCTTTGAACATCTCCTTACGGGTCATCTCGGCGCCGTTGAGACGGCCAGAGACCTGAATCTTGATGCCCTCAGCCTGATTGCGCTGAGCGTTAGCGAGAGCGAGCTTGATGGCGCGGCGGTAAGCGATGCGACCCTCGAGCTGACGAGCGATGCTGTTAGCTACGATAGTTGCGTCGAGATCCGGGCGCTTAACCTCATAGATGTTAATCTGAACGTCCTTGCCGGTGATCTTGCCGAGCTCCTCTTTGAGCTTGTTGACCTCAGCACCGTCCTTGCCGATGATGAAACCGGGCTTAGAGGTGAAGATGGTGACAGTGACCATCTTGAGGGTGCGCTCGATGAGGATGCGGGAGAGGTTCTTCTTGTCGAGACGCTCGCTGAGGTAGCTGCGGATTTTCTTATCCTCGACAATCTTGTCACCGAAGTCGTTGCCACCGTACCAAACGGAATCCCAACCGCGGGTGATACCGAGCCTGTTGCTTATTGGATTAATTTTTTGTCCCATGACTTATTTTTCCTGGTTATCGGTTGGTTTGCTGTCAACGAAGATGGTGACATGGTTGGAGCGCTTGAGGATGCGGTGAGCGCGACCCTGAGGCGCGGGCTGGATGCGCTTGAGGATGCGAGCTGAGTCTACGTAGATAGTCTTGACGTAGAGGTTAGCATCCTCGACATTCTTGCCCTCATTCTTCTGCTTCCAGTTGTCGATAGCCGAGAGGAGGAGCTTCTCGAGTCGGTAAGACGCGTCCTGACGAGAGAACTTGAGGATACCGAGAGCGAGGTTAACTTCCTTGCCGCGGATGAGGTCAGCAACGAGCTTCATCTTGCGGGGGGAGGTGGGGACGTTGTTCAACTTGGCAAAGTACTGAGTCTTCCTTGCCTCCTTGATGGCCTCCGCCATGTTATGTTTTCTTTTGCTCATTTGTTAGTTCTTGAAAAGGTTGATTACGAGCGACTACTTGCGGTTGCCGCTGTGACCACGGAACGTACGTGTAGGAGCGAACTCGCCGAGCTTGTGGCCTACCATGTTCTCAGTGACGTAGACAGGGATGAACTTGTTGCCATTGTGGACGGCAACGGTGTGACCGACGAAGTCAGGGGAGATCATGGAAGCGCGAGCCCAAGTCTTGACGACCGACTTCTTGCCGGACTCGTTCATGGCGAGGATTTTCTTCTCGAGCTTGAGGTTGATGTACGGTCCTTTCTTTAAAGATCTGCTCATGTTAGTTTAGGTTAGCAGTTACTTTTTACGTCTCTCAATGATGTACTTGTTCGTGTTCTTCTTGGGAGCGCGTGTCTTGTAGCCCTTAGCGAGGAGGCCCTTACGTGAACGCGGGTGTCCACCTGAGGCACGTCCCTCACCACCACCCATTGGGTGATCGACAGGGTTCATAACAACGCCACGAACGCGTGGGCGACGGCCGAGCCAGCGGCTGCGTCCTGCCTTGCCGGACTTCTCGAGGGCGTGGTCGGAGTTGCCGACGGCGCCGATGGTAGCCTTGCAAGTGATGAGGATGCGGCGGGTCTCGCCAGAAGGCATCTTGATGACTGCGTAATTGCCATCACGAGCTGAAAGCTGAGCAAAAGTACCGGCACTGCGAGCGATGATGCCGCCCTGACCTGGACGGAGCTCGATGTTGTGGATGATTGTGCCGATAGGGATGACAGAGAGAGGGAGGGCGTTGCCGACCTCAGGTGCTACCTCAGCGCCCGAGCCGATAGGCTGGCCTACCTGGAGGCCGTTGGGAGCGAGGATGTAGCGCTTCTCACCATCTTCATAGACGAGCAGAGCGATGCGAGCAGAACGGTTAGGATCGTACTGGATAGAATCGACAACTGCGGGTACACCGTCCTTGTTTCTCTTGAAATCGATTACACGATATTTCCTCTTGTGGCCACCGCCGATGTTGCGCATGGTCATCTTACCGGTGTTGTTACGACCGCCGGTTTTCTTCAGAGGACGCAGCAAAGACTTCTCTGGCGTGCTTGACGTAATCGTATCAAACGTGCCAATAACTTTGTTTCTCTGCCCCGGTGTTACGGGCTTTAATTTCTTGACTGCCATTTGTGCTAAATATTGCTGTAAAAGTCGATAGTGTTGCCCTCAGCCAGGGTAACAATTGCCTTCTTGTAAGAAGGGGTTGAGCCGGAGATGATACCTGCCTTGGTGTAGCGGTTCCTCTTCTTTGCGGGAGCGATAAGGGTGTTGACCTTAACGACCTTTACATCGTAGAGGCGCTCTACCTCGAGGGCGATGGTATGCTTGTCGGCCTTCTTGTCGACAACGAAACCGTAACGGTTGCTAAACTTCTCCGTGATCTTGGTCATCTTCTCAGTGACCAGAGGCTTGATAATAACACTCATTGTGGTAGTACTCGTTAGGCGTTTTTAGACTCGATCTGCTTGAGGGCGCTCTCGAAGATTACGAGGGTCTTAGCCTTGAGGATTCCGTAGGTGTTGATATCGCAAGAAGAGATGATCTCAGTCTTCTGGAGGTTACGCGCAGAGAGGTAGATATTCTTGTCGACGCTGGGGAGGACAAGGAGGGAGCGCGTGCCCTCGGCGATGTTGAGGTTGTTCTTGAATGCGATGAAATCCTTGGTCTTGGGAGCCTCGAAGGTGAAGTCCTCGACTACGATGATGCTCTGCTCCTGCGCCTTGTAGGTGAGGGCTGAGCGGCGAGCGAGATCCTTAAGCTTCTTGTTAAGCTTGAAGGAGTAATTGCGAGGCTTGGGACCGAAGACGCGGCCACCACCGATGAAGACCGGGCTGCGGAGAGCGCCAGCGCGTGCGCCGCCTGTGCCCTTCTGCTTCTTGATCTTGCGGGTAGAGCCCTGAACCTCAGAACGCTCCTTAGACTTGTGAGTTCCCTGACGCTGGTTTGCGAGGTACTGCTTAACGTCGAGGTAGATTGCGTGGTCGTTGGGCTGCTCCATGCCGAAAACAGCCTCAGAGAGGGTGACAGTCCTGCCAGTCTCCTTACCTTCTTTGTTTAAAACCTTAAGTTCCATTTCTTCTACTGCTCAATGATTAAGTAAGAACCCTTGCAACCAGGGACAGAGCCCTTGACTACGAGGAGGTTGTTCTCGGGGATTACCTTGATGACCTTGAGGTTCTCGATCTTGACACGGTCGCAGCCGGTGTGACCAGCCATGCGCATGCCTGGGAATACTCGAGAAGGATAAGATGAAGCGCCAACTGAACCCGGTGCACGAAGGCGGTCATCCTGACCGTGGGTGCTCTGGCCTACGCCGCCGAAGCCGTAACGGCCAACGACGCCCTGGAAGCCCTTACCCTTAGAGGTGCCGACGATGTCGACGAAAGAATCCTCTGCGAAGATGTCAACGGTGACAGCGTCACCGAGGTTGAGCTCCTTGTCGAAACCAGAGAACTCAACGAGCTTGCGAGCAGGAGCTACGCCTGCCTTCTTGAAGTGGCCGAGCATAGGAGCAGTGGTGTGCTTCTCGCTCTTCTCGTCATAGGCCAGCTGAACGGCCTCATAGCCATCGGTCTCGACAGACTTGATCTGTGAAACGTAGCAAGGGCCAGCTTCGATAACAGTGCATGGTATGCTCTTACCCTCGGCACTGAAAACGGAAGTCATTCCGATTTTTTTTCCAATTAAACCTGGCATTGATAAAAATGTAAATAGATAATTACTTGTTTAAGATTTCCGATCTGCGAGTATCACTACTTGCGGGCGTATCACTACACCTTGATCTGAACCTCTACGCCGCTGGGGAGTTCGAGCTTCATGAGGGCATCGATAGTCTTTGAGGTAGAGCTATAGATGTCGATGAGGCGCTTGTAAGAGCTGAGCTGGAACTGCTCGCGCGACTTCTTGTTGACGAAGGTCGAACGAAGGACGGTGAAAATCCTCTTGTCGGTAGGCAGGGGGATAGGACCGCTGACAACAGCGTCAGTGGCTTTGACCGTCTTGACGATCTTCTCTGCAGACTTGTCGACCAGATTGTGGTCGTAAGACTTGAGCTTAATACGAATCTTCTGACTCATTGTTTAAATTAGATGAACTGATTTGAAAAGCATCCGTCCACCATGGGGATAAAGGGTTAGCTATCAGGCTTTTAATACGCACGGGGCAGGTATATAGACACCCTAAACCCCGAGGCACACTGATGAAATATGGGCGTAATATTGGATACGACCACACTTCACCGCCTTACCACGGTGCAAAGATACAAAAAGAATGGGGCGAACGAAGAGTCATTCGCTCGCTCGCCCCATTTTTATGATTATTTAAGAAGTTCGGGGTGACCCTTTACCTCCTTGAGAACCTCGGTAGCGATGCCCTTAGAGAGCTCTGCATACTCAAGGAACTCCATAGACTGAGTTGCACGACCTGAAGACATGGTGCGGAGGTCGGTGACATAGCCGAAGAGGTTAGCGAGAGGCACCTTGGCCTTGATGATACGCTGACCATTCTTCTCCTCCATGCCCTCAATCTGACCACGGCGGGTGTTGAGGTCGCCGATGATGTTACCCATGTACTCCTCGGGAGTAAGAACCTCAACCTTCATGATAGGCTCAAGAAGGATGGGCTGAGCCTTGGCGCAAGCCTCCTTGAAGGCGCCACGTGCAGCGAGCTCGAATGAGAGAGCATCAGAGTCAACGGGGTGGAAAGAACCATCGAGGAGAGTAACCTTGAGGTTCTCTACAGCGTAGCCTGCGAGGACGCCATTCTTCATAGCGTCTGCGAAGCCCTTCTCGACAGCGGGGACGAACTCCTTGGGGACATTACCACCCTTGACCTCATTGATGAACTGGAGACCAGTCTTACCCTCATCGACAGGCTCGATGCGGACAATGATGTCAGCGAACTTACCACGACCACCAGTCTGCTTCTTGAAGACCTCACGGTGCTCGCAAGAGCCCTTGATAGCCTCACGGTAAGAAACCTGGGGCTTGCCCTGGTTGCACTCAACCTTGAACTCACGGCGGAGACGGTCGAGGATAATGTCGAGGTGAAGCTCACCCATACCCTCAATCACAGTCTGGCCAGTCTCCTCGTCGGTGCGGAAGCGGAAGGTAGGATCCTCCTCAGCGAGCTTGAGAAGCGCGTTGGTGAGCTTATCCATATCCTGAGTGCTCTTAGGCTCGACAGAGATGCCGATGACAGGATCAGGGAAGTCCATTGACTCGAGAGCGATAGGAGCGTTCTCATCGCAAAGGGTATCACCAGTCTTAACATCCTTGAAACCGACAGCAGCTCCGATATCACCGGCCTCGATGCAATCGAGAGGTATCTGCTTGTTAGACTTCATCTGATAGAGGCGAGCGATACGCTCCTTCTTGTCAGTGCGGGTGTTGAGGACATAAGAGCCTGCGTCAATCTTGCCTGAATAGACACGGATGTAAGCGAGACGGCCGACGAAAGGATCGGTAGCGATCTTGAATGCGAGGGTAGACATGGGAGCGTCTACACTGTGCTCACGGGTCTCAGCCTCACCGGTGTGAGGGTTGGTGCCCTCAACAGGGGGAAGGTCGGTTGGGCAGGGGAGGAAGGTAACGATAGCATCGAGAAGACGCTGGACACCCTTGTTGCGGAAAGAAGAGCCGCAGAGGACAGGGTTGAGAGTCTGAGCGATGGTACCCTTGCGGAGACCCTCGATAAGCTCATCCTCAGAAAGTTCACCAGTCTCGAGGTACTTCTCCATGAGAGCCTCATCCTGACCAGCGACCTCCTCAAGCATCTTGGCGCGCCACTCCTCAGCTTCAGCCTGGAGAGACTCGCGGATGTCACGATACTCATAGGTTGAGCCGAGCACGTCGTGGTCGGTCCAAACCATCTCCTTCATCTTGATGAGGTCAACAACGCCCTCGAAGGAATCCTCAGCGCCGATAGGGATTACCACAGGCACAGGGTTTGCCTTGAGAACCTCGCGGATCTGGCGGACGACATCGAAGAAGTTAGCGCCAGAGCGGTCCATCTTGTTGACGAACGCGATACGGGGAACGTTGTAACGGGTAGCCTGATGCCAAACGGTCTCAGACTGTGGCTGGACGCCGCCTACAGCACAGAAGAGTGCGACAGCACCATCAAGGATGCGGAGTGAACGCTCGACCTCGACAGTGAAGTCGACGTGGCCCGGGGTGTCAATGATGTTGATCTTGTAGGTCTTGTCATTGTACTTCCAGTTAGCGGTAACGGCAGCAGAGGTGATGGTGATACCACGCTCCTGCTCCTGAACCATCCAGTCCATTGTCGCAGCACCGTCATGAACCTCACCGATTTTGTGCGTGATACCAGTGTAGAAGAGGATACGCTCGGTGGTAGTGGTCTTACCGGCATCGATGTGGGCCATGATGCCGATGTTGCGAGTATATTTAAGGTCAGACATGGGGATTGACTTAATTTATTAGTTAAAAACGGAAGTGGGCGAATGCACGGTTGGCCTCGGCCATCTTGTGCATATCCTCCTTGCGCTTGAAGGCGCCGCCCTCAAGGTTGTAAGCAGAGGCGATCTCTGCAGCCAGCTTCTCTGCCATAGAGTGACCGCTACGCTTGCGAGCGTAGAGAATCATATTCTTGATGGAGAGGGTCACCTTGCGGTCAGGGCGGATCTCAGTAGGAACCTGGAAGGTAGCGCCACCGACGCGGCGGCTCTTAACCTCGACCATAGGGGTGATGTTCTCAAGCGCCTTCTTGAAGAACTCGAGGGGCTGCTTGCCCTCCTTCTCAGCCTTAGGAGCGATAGCGTCCATGGCGTTGTAGAAGATGCCGAAGGCAGTAGATTTCTTGCCGTCGTACATGAGGTTGTTGACGAACTGGGTAACGAGAGTGTCGCCGAACTTAGGATCAGGAAGAAGGATACGCTTCTTTGGCTTAGACTTACGCATTTTATTACAGTCTGTTTATCAGCTTCTATATCAGCTGTCAATTATTGTGTCTTCAAAAGGCGCATTCGCCAATTTACTCAACCGTTAAGCAACAACCGACAAACAGAAGACTGGCTTGTTAATTAAAAATTGGTCAACTTTATTGTAGGTAGACCGGACTACTTTTTCTTTGCACCTGCGGCAGCCTTACCTGCCTTAGGACGCTTGGTGCCGTACTTTGAGCGGCGCTGGTTGCGGCCGTCGACACCAGAGGCATCGAGAGTACCGCGGACGAGGTGGTAACGTACACCAGGGAGGTCCTTTACACGGCCACCGCGAACGAGGACGATAGAGTGCTCCTGGAGGTTGTGACCCTCACCGGGGATGTAGGCGTTGACCTCCTTACCGTTGGTGAGGCGGACACGGGCTACCTTACGCATAGCCGAGTTAGGCTTCTTAGGGGTGGTGGTGTAGACACGCACGCACACGCCTCGGCGCTGGGGGCAAGAGTCGAGTGCAGGAGACTTGCTGTTTGCCTTGAGCTCTGCACGGCCCTTGCGGACGAGTTGTTGAATTGTAGGCATTGTAGTTTTTAACTAATAAATTATCAATGAGTTGCGCACATAGCCAAGCTCATTAGGGCATAGTTTGCACGCAAATTTCGGTCGCAAAGTTATGGTATTGAAATGTAAAAGGCAAGAAATCAGGGAGAAAAAAGTTTCAGCAGGTGTAAGGGAAGCGAGCATTGGCCATAGCGAGTGGAGATCAATTAGCTATTATAAGTTTTTGTGACTCTCCCGTTCTCCGGTCGACCACTACATACAACCCATTCCTCAGGCGACAGTCTGTTGGAAAACCACCCCTAAACCGAAGGCACATATCTCCACTCAGAGAGTATACATACTTTTCATCATCGAAATTCGTCAATCCAGGTTTGTTGTCTTGCGGATACGCACACGTCGCATGTGCAACGTATTCGCACTTTGCGGCTTCCGAGTATCCTGTCCTGTACATACCGCCTATTGTTTGGACGTTCTCCTCATAGAGCTCGCCATCGAGATACGAATCCCATGTCAAGTCATGGTTTCCATCACATTTTTTAGGAAGTTCTGTTTCTGTCAGAAAGCACCCCCAGAAGGCATATGCGCCAATACGCCTGAGCGTTGTCGGAAGTTTAACATTCAACCTATCCGCTGTTATATAACTTCGTGCGAAAGCACTGTCACCGATTTCCTCAATACCCTCAGAAATCACAAACTTTGTTCCATCAGGCGACTCTAAGCCGCTAAACGCCTTATCTCTTATCGATTTGAGGGTTCCAGGTAGTGTTACCGTTCCCTCGAGAGGGCAGCCCCAAAAGGCGTTTGCCCCGATTGTCTTAACAGATTCGCTGAAAACGACTGACTTCAACCTACAACAACCCATAAAAGCACAACTGCCGATACTGTCAAGTCCATCTGGCATATCAATGTGCTCAATTTGGGGACAATAAGCGAATGACTTATGGGCCAAGGCTCGAACACCAGACCCGAACTTAACAGTTTTCAGGTTTGGAGAGTTTTCAAAAGCATTATTTCCGATATAAGAAAGGCTATTCGGGAAAACGACATCAGAGAAAAGACTCGCTCCAACCTCGTAAGGCAGACTTTCGATTGTAAGATAATGGTCATAGGTATCATGACCGTCACTCATAAATGCAGCCTCGCCAATAGAATCCACACCCTCGTCAAAAGACAATTCAGATATGTTGTTAAAGTAGAACGCCCTTCTCCCTATAGACTTTATATTTGAAGGGACATGGAGTTTGCTTATTTTATTGCATGCGAAACCTAAAAAATTCGAGATGTCGCACTCCGGCCAAATGAAAGATTCAATGCCACAGGCGGCGAAGGCATTATCACCTATAAATGAACAATTTCGGGGAAGTGAGACTTCATTCATCCCAACGCGCCAAAAAGTCCAAGCACCGATAGACTTCAACAGACGAAGGTATACGGACGCTATTCAACTTACATGTCATAAATGCGCCATCTCCAATGGTCACAAGCCCCTCATTCATCTCAATATCGACAATGCCAATGTCGGTAAACGCATATTTGCCAATCTCCCTAACAGTATTAGGAAGGTGCAGCTTTCTAACATTGTTATGACTTTTAGGATAACTGCCCAAATACGTTATTGAGCAGATGCCAAGCTCATCCGGGAGGTACAAGTCTAACAGGTCGTTCACATCACCGTTATAGTCAAAGCCATCGACAACGCATCCCTCCATGTCAAGCTCTTCAGCTGCCGCTATGTAAGGGACCAGCCCATCGGATGCTTGGCCAAAGACGGGGGCTAAGCTCAACAACAGCAAACAAGAAATCCCAACACATCTGTTCATTGCACATCCTCCTCATAAAAAATGGGTTTTACAGTCTGCACTAACCTGATTGGAAGCATCATAACGTCCACATTCGCTTGACATGTCATAAAAACCCCATGCTCCTCATTATAACCGGCATATCCAAACACATCCCCCTTTTGGTATGAATCCCAAAACAGAGACGCCCCAGAGTGGATTTTTTTCATTTCACTTGTCGTCTCACAAACAAGCTTTCCTAATTCATCATCCCAGGCACAAACCCGTTGAGTTTCATACCTATATGCATTTGTAGTAATTAATTCGAGACCATCGAATAGCTTATCATTTATCTCTTGGGCAGATGCAGTCACCATCCCAATCATTCTGTAGAGGTTACTAAAATCCTTCTGAGAAGGGACACGCCAATTAGATTGAGCCTCAAACCCTTCTGGCAGATTCCGGTTTTTAACACTTGGAGTATTCTCAAATGTATAGGCAAAATGACGAGGATAATACCACAACTCCTAGCCATCCTCCATTACGGACTTAGCATACTCACTGTAAGATATTTCTCCGTTACCGTCTATTGCGCCCGAATAATACTCCAACAGCCACCTCTGGTTTCCAATGATAGTTGTAGCATAGTACGTTCTTCCTGTGAACCTGACAGAACCGCAATCATAGAATTTTGCGCCAGCATAATATTCTGTGCTTGCTGACTTGTTGAGAGCTACACAATCCAATGGGTAAGCTACATATATAAAGTTTGTGTCTACAGGCTCTTCGCCAGTCACAATCTTTACGATTGGTTCACTGGACGTCTCTGCGTCTGGCAGAACAGAAACATCTTGCCAATCCTTGCATGACACAAAGCACGCCAAGGCTGCTGACAATAAGAAAAATCGTCCTCTCATAATTACTTGTATTATTGGTTAATGCAATATTTAGAAAAAACACTCCCCAAAGGCCGCCACAATCATAGCATTGGCAAGCAATATACCTGATTATCGCTTTAGCAACATCTCAGACTCACCCGTAGTTAGGTTTTTCTTTATGTAGATTCCGGATGGGAGTTGATCTGACTGTGAAATGTTTGTACCGACGAGGTTCCCCGAAAGGGTGTAAATGGCGAAACAGGCGTCACATGAATGCTTAAGATCACGCTGAGAGGTTGGCTTTGTAGGATCCGATATTACCGTTGCGATATACGAGCAGCGGGCATCGATGGAGTTTCCGAAATCAGACGAACCGCCAATACTTTTTACGTCCACAGCGTAGAGAGCCCCATCATGGTAGGCATCCCATTTTAATTTTTCACCTTGTTCATTGGTCTGTGGCAGCTGCATTGTTTGCAAAGCGGTGTAGAGGAAAGCTTTTTCGCCAATTACTCTCAACGTTGACGGCAATGAGACAGATACAGGATTCAAGTTATTTAGCACGTGACAGAACGCCCGAGACCCGATTTCAGAAATACCCTCAGACAAAATGAAGTGAACTTCGTCCCGAAAGTCAATAGAGGCAAAAGAGTAATCGCCGACTTTTTGCAAAGACTCTGGCAGCACGATTTCACCAGTTAGCTGACAATTTTCAAAAGCGAACTCCTTTACTGATTCAAGACCTTCCTTAAAAGATACCTTTCGCAGGGATGTACAATCTTTAAACGCTTCCTTCCTCAGTGTCTTCAGTGAAGACGGGAATGACACCTCAGCTAACAGCGGACAGGCAGCGAAAGCCCTCCAAGCTATACATTCAACGCCATCACCCAAATCAATGTCTTTCAACATTGGCGAGGAGTCAAAAGCACGCTCGCCGATATATTTTAGTGATGAAGGGAATTTCAGGCTGTGAAAGCGAGAATCATTCTTCACTCCGCAATTATTTATGCAAGAAGCGAAAGCGAAATTCCCGATAGAGTCAATACCCTCCGAAAATGTCAGGTTTTCTATTGGATTATGGGAAAAAGCGTATTCCCCAAGTGATTTCACATTAGAAGGCACGTGCAATTCCTTGATGTCATTGTGAAGGAATCCCCTGAAATTATAAAGGTCTACTGTAGGCCACCCGACATCGGTCACATTGCTGAAAAAAAAGATAGGGTTCCGATGCTATAGCAACCAGGAGGTAAATTGACTACCCCGAGATTCAAATCAGAGAAAGCTAAATCCCCTATACTTTTCAATGAGGATGGTAATTTGATTGACTTCAGCTGTGATTTGAGGAAAGCAGCCCTGCCAATAGACTCAAGACCTTCATTAAAGACGATATTTTCAAGTTGTGATTGTCCCCAAGCCCCATCAGCGATTTTTTTGACAGAAGGAGAAAGGATGACGACTTCCTTCACTACTACATCATAATCATCCGCACATTCGATGGTACATATATCTAAGTCCTCAGGCAGAACAAGCGAAATAGTGTCGTCAGGGTCTCCACAATAATGAAAATCATTTAAAACACAGCCATCCGTAATTTCAAGTTCGTCAATAGTCGCGACATGGCGGACTAATTGGGCATGAGCAGTGGCGCAGAGGGAGAACAGTGCTACCAACAAATATGAGGTTAAAAACAAACCGGCGCCTCCAAACTTTTCCGGCAAGACACGAAGACTAACAGAAAGAAAAGAAGCCCAAACAACTTGTTCATTGCGGTAGAAATTAGATTTTAGAGATAACGGAGAGTGAGCATTGTTAAACACATCCTAACATTATGCTCAACACAAATATAAACTTCAAGTTCGTGAAAAGCAAATATTTTGACACGTAAGCAATTAAAAGTCGTTTTCGAATCAAACCTATAATTTCCAATTATTGTCGGACGAAAGCACTTATGACATTTGCCAGAAGCAAGGAAGAGCAAGTAATAGGATGATTTCAAAACGCAAAGTCCCCGTCTCTAAAATCGAGCCGGGGACTTTGTTATAAATGAAAAGATTTAAGGTTGCGACTATACCTTGGCTGTCGTTGAAGGTGCTTTGCGAAGCCAGAGAATGAAGAGGACTCCAGCCACTAAGGCAGCGCAGCAACCTATTGCGGGTCCGAACCAGCTGTTTTCGGGGAGGAGATTAAGACATTCGGGGGCGACGAATACGTAGGTTGTACAAACAGCCGTCATCCAAAGAGCAGGGATGAGGGTTATTATGAACGGTTTGCGCGACAGCACAAAGAATACCGTGATAGACCAGAGAGTGAAGACAGAGAGAGCTTGATTACACCAGGCGAAATAGCGCCAGATGATGTTGAAACCGTTGGCATCCTTGAGGCTGTAGAGAAGAACGCCGAAAGTGAGGATGAAGAGAGGCACGGAGATGAGAAGCCTCTTTGATATGCTCTTCTGCTCAAGGCCGATGTAGTCCGCCACAATAAGTCGGGCGGAGCGGAGGGCTGTATCGCCAGACGTAATGGGGGCGGCGACAATACCGAGGATGGCCAAGACACCGCCAAACATGCCGAGCCACTCATGAGAGAGGGTCGTGGCGACACCAGCTCCAGTGAAATTCTTGCCAGTCTCGGGGTCAACCAGCCCATGCTCACCAAAGAAAGCAGTTGCAGCCGCAGCCCAAATGAGAGCCACAACGCCCTCAGTGACCATAGCGCCATAAAAGACAGGGCGACCATGACGCGCATCTTTGAGGCAACGCGCCATCAGGGGAGACTGAGTCGCGTGGAAACCAGAAATAGCGCCACAAGCTATCGAGACAAACATCATGGGGAAGATGGGGTTAGTCTCATATTTAGTTCCAAAACTTTCCCACATCTCCGGCAACTGAGGCTGGTAATAAAAAATGCCGAAGAGGATGCCCACAGCCATGAAAATCAGAGCGAAAGCGAAAACAGGGTAGATGCGACCGATAATCTTGTCGACTGGCAGCATGGTGGCCAAAATGTAATAGATGAAGATGACCACAATCCAGAAAACGGCATCGGCCCATGCTGGAGTCATAGCAGCCAAGAGTTCGGCGGGACCGGAGATAAAGACAGCACCCACGAGAATCATAAGCACCATGGTGAAAACGCCGAAAACCACCTTTGTCCGCTTGCCGAGATAACGACCTATGATCTCAGGGAGACTCTCGCCGTCGTGAGCCAAACTCATCATGGCCGAGACATAATCATGAACCGCTCCCGCAAAAATAGTTCCGAAGACAATCCAGAGGTAACTCGCCGTTCCGAACTTGGCACCCATGATGGCGCCGAAAATAGGACCGAGGCCAGCAATGTTAAGAAACTGAATCATATAGACCTTCCATGTCGGGAGAGGAATATAGTCCACGCCATCTGGGTGTGAGATTGCCGGGGTCGGCTTAGAATAATCATACCCTATGACCCGCTCGACAAAGCGGCCATAGAGGAAATACCCGGCCACGAGGGCCGCAAGGGCTATTATGAAAGTAATCATCTAAAGACGTAAAAAATTGTAAACGCGAATATATGGAAAAATATTCAGCGATGTCAGTGACTTTTTTCGGACAGAGGGGCGAAGTTTGCATATCAAGATAAAAGGATAGGAATGTGCGAATAAATATGTGTACATTTGCCTAATGGTGCGCTCAATCAATTCTTAACAAGCATCAAATACGGCAATGAAATTTACACATACAATCCTCAATTACTTTATAGCTTTAACCCTCTCGCTTATTAGCGGAGTCATGGCCGAGGCGCAAAAAAGGGCGGACGATGCGTCTGTCATAAAAGCTGCCGAAACAAGTCTGGGGCAGGACATGGAATTTTTTGTCAAGACAGCCCGTTCTGCGAGATTTGGCGACAAGCAGGTGACAGAAGATGACTCCGCAGTGAAAATCCGCATGAGAGGCAGAGTGGCAGGGCACAGTGGCAGTTATATGGTGACAGCATGCACGAAAGACGGGGGCGGAAAGATCCACCATGTAGGTGTCTTTTTGCCAGAGGAGCAGAATTGGGAAGGGCTAAAAAAGGACTACGACAACCTTAAGAGGCAATTGATCACATTATACGGCTCACCCAAAGAGACATCGGAGACATTTATCGGCACTGAGCCAGCCTCAAACGATGGGAAGATGGCTGCCCTTAAGTGTGACGGGACTGACTTCACCACAAAGTTCACGGATGGAGACACGACAATCCTGCTCAGCATAACATACGCCGAGCAATATGGGGCCCATGTGGGGATGCTTTTCATAGATGGCCAGATGGCTGAAGACGTGGCCGCGTCCCTAAACGATGGACTAAGAAGAGACAAGTAGAAGGCTGCTACCTTGACACCTTGCGCTCCATTGTCACATAGCGATAAGAGAGACCACACTTAGGGTCTGTGCGGCAATCAGAGCTCCAAACCTCACGCCAGTCATCAAACGAGGGGAAAAAGGCGTCAGCCTCAGGAAATGCAGCATCAATAAGCGTCAGGTGGAGGCGCGACGCCAAGTGCATGGTGGAGCGGTATAGCATCTCACCACCAATAATAAACACCTCGGACTCGTCCTTTAGCGCCTCAACCATCTCCGGGATGCCAGTCAAGACCTCAACCCCTTCCACACCTCTAAGTTCTCCATTCTCAGCCAATGACTTAGATATGACCACATTGCGGCGACCTGGGAGACGGCGATTGGGGATGACCTCATTTGTGCGCCTACCCATGACAATGGTGTGGCCCATGGTCAATTCCTTAAATCTTTTGAGATCCTCCTTTATGTAAACCAGCTGATCGCCATTGAGACCGATGGCCCTATTGCGGTCAATGCATGCTATGAGATTATAGATTGGCATGAACGAAATTAGTGTGTTTTGTGACTATTATACTATTGTGTTTATAACAGCAGATTTGAGACTTTGTCACTTTACCAAGATGCGCCAAGAGCGTTTACCGATGCGCACCATGTAGACGCCAGTCTTAGGGGCGGAGAGAGTCGATCCTGTCGTCTCACATATTTTTATGCCTGTTACAGTGTAAAGTCCCTTCATTTGTTTTCCTGCACCTTTGACAGTAACAAGCGACCCTTTGACCAATATCTCCGGCCCAGACGAGACAGAAGTCTCAGATGGTTTGAAATTAGCATTTGACCAGGAAATGGCAACTACAGATTTTGCAGTGTAGGCGAACGTTGTGCTTGTCTCGCCAGGTGTTATCACTTGTCCACCGACAGAGATAAGTAGCGGCTTTTGCGAATAAGATATCGTTACGCGGTCGCCTCCATTAGCGAAAAGAGGGGCGGAAGTGAGTTTTGAGTCACCATCAATCTGATATTCGATTTTATAGAGAGCCTTTGCCGGATTAGACTCAGGCTCGGGGTGTTGAAGTCCCTGTCTCCAAGTGGGTTTGTAATCGCCATCAAAACCGCGACCGCCGCAGTTGAGCCAATAGGCCACAGTGCCATTAGCGAACTCATCATCCGAGAAGGCGCAAGAGGTATAACGGAATCTGCTGTCGTCGGGGTCAAACGGCTTTGTTTGCCCACCGCTACGAATGGCGACCTTTGACGCAAGGCTTTCATCAACTCCGACACCCTTGCACTCCAAGAGCGGGGTGACCGAGCGCGAGGATGGTGCGGCATCTGATGTGAGATACAAGAAGCCGTTTACTGAGCCCTGACCACCTTGGACACCGACGAGCGTCACAACAAACTTCTCAACGCCAGAGACCTTCGCATTCTTATCCATTATGACAGAGCCGTAGAAACCTACCGTGTTCAGGGCACCATTGTTGCGCCCCGCGAAGATGTGGACGAAAAGAGTCTTGCCGTCATCGCTCTTCTGATAAACCTCATTGTCTGGGTCAACAAGCATCAAGGCATTGTCCAAGACAAGATTATCAACCGTCCCGCCGAACTTGACATTCCCGAAAAGTCCGCACATTGCCGCAGATAGGTTAGATATGGACTGACCCTTAAAGTGAGCCGAATAGGAGGGGGCGAAAGGGAGTTTGGCTATAGACTTAGAGATGGAGCGTAGGTCTGAATTCCCATAAGACACGGGGCGGAAATTAACGCCTCGCGCTATTGTCACATCCGTAGTGCTGTGAACACCTGAGTTTGCGTCATTGAACGCGAAGAAAATGTCGGAAAAATTAACCTGCGACACGACAGACACAGCCTTATGTCCCAGACTTGACTTCTCGAAAGAGAAAGTATAGAACGGATAAACTTCAGAAAAGGCTTTGCCCCATGCCGACGCATGATAGACATCGGTAAGAGATGCCGGTACATAGAGAGAATCTACGGCCCCGAACATCTTATTCTTGAGAAAAGCGCCCTTAGGCAAAGACGGGGGCAGAGGGGCAGCCACTCTGATGCAAGACAAGTTGGGGCAGAGGGCGAAAGCCGACGCGGTCACGGACTTAAGCGAGGCTGGCAGAGAGACGCTGCGCACCTTGTCAGACCCTTGGAAAGGAGCGGAGGCACCGTCGCCTATTGATGTGACAGAGACCTTTCGGCTCCCGTTCAGGACTTGCTCGGGCACATAGACATCAACCGCCCCACCCTCTTTGGCATGGAAGCCCGAGAGGCTACAGGTGGTGCTGTCGGCGTTAATAGAGAAAGAAAGTGTGTATCCGCTGCCGTCTGTCTCCACGGACTGAGCCATGGAAGAGAGTTGGCTAAAGGCGGCAAAAAAAACGGCAAGCGCGAAAATTCTCTTCATAGGAGGGGGAGGTTATATCTTCGCTTTGGGGTGGATGAAAACAAGTGTTGATTGTAAGAAGGCAATCTCGTAACGCGAAAATAAACAAAATGTTGCGAGGTGTGCAAAATTTGCAACAAAAAGGCGAGCCGCCCTCCGACGTGAAGTCAGGGGGCGGCTCAGTGCCTTATGTTTTTACGAAAGACCTACTTCTGTTTGCCACCGCGGTCACGATGACGGCGCTCGGCGCGATTAGGGCGAGGCGAGTCTGAATATCCCTCGCGGAAGTCACGGCCATCACGGCGGTCCTCGCGGCGACGACGGCCACCGAAGCCGCCACCGAAGCCGAAGCCACCACGGCGTCCGCCCTTATGCCCATCGCGGCGCGGAGACTCGTCATCATCAGACTCTTTGCGAGGCTCAGCCTTCTCAACTATAAGGCGGTAGCCGTCCACGACGCGGCCATTGATGGCGTTGACAATGTCCTCGGAGAACTTATTGTCCACATCGACAAAAGAGAAATTGCGCATGATGTCGATATGTCCGATGTTGACCTTTGCGGGCAGGTCGCGTGTGAACTGGTTGATGAGGCCGATGATATCAGCGGGACGGATGGCATCCATCTTGCCGACATTGATAAAGAGTCGGTCCATGTTCTCATCACCCGGGCGAGCCTGTCGGTCACCGCGCTCGGCACGGTCGGACCTCTTGCCGTCATCAGATATGTTGAGGTCGTTGGCAGCCTGATAGTACTTGTTCACGCTGTCGAACTCAGCAGAGATGAACTTGGCGATTATATCCTCCTTAGAGAACTCGGCGAGTTTCTCAATGGCCTCAGGGATGAACTTAGAAACAGCTGCGTCCTCCTCAATCTGCTGAGCGGCAATGCCCTGGACGAAGTGCTGAAGCTTGATTTGGCAGATCTCGTCGGCATTGGGGACCATCTTGCGCTCAAACTTCTTGCCGGAGATCTTCTCAATCTGCTTAATCTTAGAGAGCTCCTTTTTGCAGACGATGGCCGCCGAGATGCCATTCTTGCCAGCGCGACCCGTGCGGCCAGAGCGGTGGATGTAGACCTCGATGTCGTCGGGCAGATTATAGTTGATGACATGGGTAAGGTCGTGAACATCAATACCGCGCGCAGCGACATCGGTTGCCACGAGAATCTGGAGGTGCTTCATCTTGAAGCGCTGCATGACCATGTCACGCTGCACCTGCGAGAGGTCACCATGGAGGGCGTCAGCATTGTAACCATCGGCGATAAGCTTCTCAGCGACATCCTTAGTCTCCTCGCGTGTGCGGCAGAAGACAATAGAGTAGATGTCCGGAACCATATCCACAATGCGCTTGAGCGCAAGGTATCGGTCAGAGGGACGGACGAGGTAATAGTTATGCTCGACAGTGTCAGCGCCCTGATTGGTGCGGCCGATCTTGATTTCGAGCGGATCCTTCATGTAGTTGCTTGCGACCTTTGCGATGAAAGGAGGCATAGTGGCAGAGAAGAGGAGAGTCTGACGGGTCTCTGGGGTCTCATTGAGAATAGTCTCAAGGTCATCCTTAAAGCCCATGTCGAGCATCTCGTCAGCCTCGTCGAGCACGAGCCAACGGATCTCATCAATCTTGAGGACGCCACGCTCGATGAGGTCGATGACGCGGCCTGGTGTGCCAACAACAATCTGAGGGTTGGAGCGCAGTTGCTTAATCTGCTTGCGAATGTCAGAGCCGCCATAGACGGGGCAAACATCAACCTGCGCCTTAAACTTAGAGAAATTGGTTAAGTCCTTTGCAATTTGGAGGCAGAGCTCACGCGTAGGGCTGAGAATCATTGCCTGGACGTGAGTCACTGAGGGGTCGACCATCTGGACGATGGGAAGACCGAACGCGCCAGTCTTGCCGGTGCCGGTCTGCGCGAGGGAGACAATGTCCCGTCCGCAGTTGAGGATTTCGGGGATGCTTTTCTCTTGAACGGGGGTGGGCTCTACGAAGCCGAGCTCGCTGATGGCCTGGAGCATCTGCTCGTCAAGGCCAGTCTCTTGGAATGTTGCCATTAGGTGATAAAAAGATTAGAAAATGAAGGGAGGGGCGGCAAGCTCACGCCTGTAAAAGAAGGGAAAGTGATAAAAACGAAACGCCCATCTCCGGTCGTCTCAGATTAAAGACCGACACTGCGCGTATTCCCAAGCGCCTTCATTTCCCAAGAGGAGGCGTAAAACGACAGCCTCCGCGACGAAAAACCTAAGAGCGACAACCCAACAAAATACCGCGGCAGCCAAACCGCAGTGGCGCCATTTGAGGCGGTTGAATTTGAAGACGAGGAAATCTCGGCGATGCCGATTTTCTGAAAAGACACCGCGAAGATAATCGGCCGTGTTCAAAAAAGCCACACGCCACGGCCGTCGTTGTGTTTATTTAACAACAAATTAGTATATTTGCGAGTAAATAGCCCGAGAATGGAAACATTAATCCTGGCGACAGGTGTGATATATTTCCTTGGCCACCTGCTGACCCATTTCTTCGAGAAGTCCAAGGTGCCAGACGTGCTGATGCTGATAATCTTCGGCATCATAGCGGGCCCCGTGACTGGCATCATGACGGTGGAGCGGATTGGCGACGGTGGAAGCCTATTTACGCAGTTCGCGCTGATAATAATCTTATTCCAAGGCGGGATAGACATTGAGCTGGGCAACTTGGTCCGGTCAGCGCGGCAGAGCGTCTTGATGACCTCCGCATTTTTTGCGGTCTCCGCATGCACCGTCGGGTTAATCATGCACTTCGGCTTCGACTACTCACCAGTGGCGTCGGCCGTGACGGGCTTCATCTGCGGAGGCACCTCGTCGGCAGTCGTCATACCACTGTTGGGGATGATAAGGGCGAGCAAGAAAGCCGGGGCCATGCTTGTGATAGAGTCGGCATTGACAGACGTGCTATGCATAGTGTTCACTATAGGCATGCTCCAGAGCATCGAGAGTGGCGAGTTCAAGATTTGGATGATAGTGTACACATTGGCGGCATCTCTGATTGCGGCGTCCGTGATTGGCGCCATTGGTGGCATCTTTTGGCTAAAAGTCATCAATTGGGTCAGAGGTTTCAGGAACACGCAGTTCGCCACGTGCTTTTTCATGTTCGTGATATATGGCTTGGCCGAGTTGTCTGGGTTCAGCGGAGCGATTGCCGCATTGGCCTTCGGCATCGTCATGGGCAATGCGCGAGCCGTCAGTCACAGGCTGAGCAGGGTATACAGAGACAGCTATCCTGTTGGCGTCATATCCGACGCGGAGAAAAAGCTGTATGAGGAGCTTGCCTTCTTAGTCAAGATATTCTTCTTCTTGTACCTCGGCATATCAATACCATTTGAGAGCACGGAAGTCGCATGCGTGGCCATATGCATAGTCATAGCCTTGTTCGCCCTCAGGCCGTTTTGCGCCGGGCTTCTCACTGGTCGCCAAATGACGGCCCACGACAAGAGCATAACAGCCGTGATGCTGCCCAAGGGTCTTGCTGCGGCGGTCCTTGCCGGGCTGCCGGCTCAATACGGCATGACAGAGGGACCATACATACAGTCAATAACATATCACGTGGTGCTGTACAGCATCATCATAACATCCATACTGATTCCATTAGTTGAGCGCACCCAACTGGGGACAAGGCTTGACAAGATATACGGGAAGAATACGAGCGCAGAGGCTGCGGCAAAAGAAGAAGAGACAGCGAAATAGAAGATGGCAACAACAGGAACAGATGCGAGGCTACTCGTGATAGTGGGTCCGACGGCAAGCGGCAAAACGACATTCGCCGCTCACATGGCCAAGGAGATGGGCGGCGAGATAATCAGTGGAGACTCGCGACAGGTGTACCGTGGCATGGACATAGGCACGGGCAAAGACATAGCCGACTACACAGTGGGTGGCGATGAAATCCCGTACCATCTGATTGACATAGCCGAGCCTGGTGAGAAATACAACGTCTACCGCTATCAGCAGGACTTTGCTGAGGCGTATGCAGACATAACAGGCCGAGGGCGTCAGCCAATATTATGCGGAGGCTCGGGACTTTACGTAGAAGCCGTCATCAAGAACTACAACCTGCTATCCGTTCCGCCCTGCCCCGCCCTACGCGCAAAGCTTGAAGACAAGACGCAAGAGGAGCTTGCCACAATCCTCTCTTCTTACCAAAACTTGCATAACACGACCGACTTAGACAACCGCCGCAGGACAATACGCGCAATAGAGATTGCGGACTACCTGAAAAGCCACCCCGAGGAGGATGGTCCGACAGGGGGGATGAAGTACACGGTGATTGGTCTCGACATAAGCAGAGAGCTAAGACGCGAGAGGATAAGCAGACGACTGCGCACCAGACTCAGAGAGGGCATGATTGACGAGATTAAGGGACTGATAGACAAAGGTGTATCACCAGACGACTTAATTTATTACGGGCTGGAGTATAAGTATGTCACCTTGTATTGCACCGGGCGGCTAAGCTATGACGACATGGTCGGCCAGCTTGAGATAGCCATTCACCAATTCGCTAAGCGCCAGATGACCTGGTTCAGGGGGATGGAGAGGCGTGGCACTAAAATCAACTGGATTGACGCAAGCGTGCCGATGAAACAGATGACAACCAAAGCTTTAGAGATATTCAAGTCAGACAGCAACTAACGCAACCATTATAATAAACAGAGACAACAAAATAACGACAGATGAAAGCACTTAACTGGATAGCCACGGTCGTCGCCACTGCAAGTGTGATGTTCACAGGCTGCAAGAGCGATGACGAGGCCACACTCAGCGCAGCTGAAATCGAGGCGGCTCAGACCACGCTCAACGGCGACATTGTAGTATCAGCCCACGCATGGATAAACGGCGAGGACAAGACACTGCTGTCAAGCGGAGCCCCGATAAAACTGAACTTTGAGAAGAGTGACGGGGACAAGATGAACGTTTGGATGGACGCCATCCAAATAGGCTCAATGCCATTCACCGTCTACTTTGGCATCGTCATTGAGTTTGCGCCGCTCAACTCTTGGGAAAAAGGGGAACTGACCGGCGAGGGCTGGGTGCGGTTCAGCGGCAGCCACGGAAACATCAGCTATGGAGCCAGACCTTCATCACCTGTTGACACGACAACAGAGGGCGACGGCAGCACCATGGCAGGATATGTCAACACAAAAACAAACGAGATTCAGTTCACAACGAGTTTCACCGCCATGAACGTAGAGATTTCCGCCGACCGTCAAGACATCGACCCGAGCAGAGTGGAGAATTACGAGGCTGAAAAAGAGCAATACGAAAAAGACTTAGAGGAATATAAGAAGACGCACAACCAATAGCAGTTGGTTAAACGCCATCGCCACGAACGCCCCGACAAGCAATACGCTTATCGGGGCATTTTTTTTACTACAACACGACTTCCTGACGCATAATCAACACATCAAAAGCCTCTCGTTAAATTCCGCCAAATCACTGTCTTTCCGCTATTAAGAATGCATTACAAATTAAAGGGCGTCTTTGTTATTTAAAATTATTCTTCCTAAACTTGCAAGCGAACATAGAGACGTCTCACCGTTTAGCTACCAAATACAATCAATACATAGAGAAAAAATGAGAAAGATAACCGCATTGGCCATTTTTGCAGCTCTGCTCACCAATGGC